>JANQWS010000053.1 GCA_030729785.1 Algoriphagus sp.
GAACCCGTGTTTTATCCGTGAAAGGGATACGTCCTAACCCCTAGACGAACGGACCTTAAGAAAAATCAAATGGATTTGTTCTAATTGAACAAACCCTGTAGTCCGTACGGGAATCGAACCCGTGTTTTATCCGTGAAAGGGATACGTCCTAACCCCTAGACGAACGGACCATTTGACCCACAAAAAGGTGGCTTTTTCAAAGGTTGTGCAAATATAGCCGCTTGAATTAATAATCCCAAAATGGGTAGAAAATTTCTTTTCAAACCTAGATAATACCTTGAACCAAAGCAGTAAAAATTTGCTTTACTTGTTGAACACGTTTTTCTGTAAATTCACTGCAAACAAAAAAATATGACCGCAACTGCGCCTGCCTTACGTGTAGCTATCAATGGTTTTGGAAGGATTGGCCGGTATACGGCCAAGCTTCTACTCCATAGATCTGATTTTAAATTAGTGGCTATCAATGACTTGGCTGAGCCAAAAGCTATCGCACACCTACTCAAATACGATTCAGTTCACGGAAAATCAGAGTCCAACATCAGTCTTTCGGAAGATTTTCTTCAAGTAGACAATCAAAAAGTTGTGCTTTTTTCCGAATCAAACCCTGAAAATCTTCCTTGGAAAGACCTACAAATAGATTTAGTTTTTGAATGCACAGGACGATTTACGCTCAAAAAAGATGCACAAAAACACCTGCAAGCAGGTGCAAAAAAAGTAATTATTTCTGCCCCTTCTCAGGAGAATACTATCCCTATGGTGGTCTTGGGTGTCAATGATCACACCCTCTCTGGCCTAGAAACCATTGTCTCCAACGCCTCCTGCACCACCAACTGTCTAGCTCCACTGGTAAAAGTACTGGATGAAAATTTTGGGATTATTCAAGGTTTTGCCTCTACCGTGCACTCCTATACAAACGATCAAAACCTACATGACGCTCCACACAAGGATCTAAGAAGAGCAAGAGCGGCGGCCTATTCCATCATTCCTACCACCACCAATGCGGGAAATGCATTAGACCGAGTAGTTCCTTCTCTTGCTGGTAAAATTGAGGCCTCCGCCATGCGAGTCCCTGTTCCAGATGGATCACTCACTGATTTGATAGTAACCGTCTCTAGGGAAGTCACCGCAAGTGAAGTAAACGAAGCCTTTAAAAAGGCTGCAAAAACTAATTTGAAAGGGTATCTGGAAATAGAAGCAGATCCAATCGTATCCATGGATATTTTGGGAAATACCCATTCTGCCATCTTAGATGAAGCTCTCACGTCTACAAAAGGCAATTTGGTCAAGGTAGTAGCTTGGTACGACAACGAATCTGGCTATGCCAACCGCCTGGTTGAACTTGCAAAAAAAATAGCTAAACCCTGACCTCAATTCGCAAGTCTTACTTGGTAATTTTTTATCGGATTATCAACGACAATTTTTACCAGTTTCCCCTGCCGGTAGTAATAGCGATTGGTATTTCCTTCTACCGAAACCGTGTATTCTCCCGGCCCTGTTTTCCTAATTGGAGCCGTAACCCCATACACCTCTGAAATAAAAATTTCTTGACCAGTAGGCTCCTGGAAAAATAACTTGCTACTACACCAAGACAATGGCCCGCTTACAGCTTTTTTATTGGTGTATTTATAGGAATTGGCATTTACCTGATATGCGTTATCCTTCCAATTTACCTTGGAAACAAAATTACCGCGATTGGTTTTGGAATGGGAATAGGTCCTGCTAACCATTCCTTGCTTAAAACTAGAACGTGTTAAAAACTGGAGTTCAACATCCCCAAAAAACCAAAATTTCACTTCGCTTTCAACCGAATATTGGATAGTATCTAAGCCAGCTGTTTTTGATGCTTTGAGCTTCCCAATTTTTAATCCCAAAACCACAATCTCGTAGTTGCTTACCTCCTGTTGGGATTGAGCAAATCCATTCGAAGAAAAGTTTAGAGAGAACAAGCCGACAAATAAAAGGTGGAAAAACAGTCTCCAAAGTGATTGCATAGCTATTCATGAAACAATAAAAGCGTTTTATTAATTATTTACTGAAAAGGTAACCAAAAAATCAATCCCGTCGAAGTATCCCTTACCTATCCTTGGCTATGTTTTAGCCAATCTTCAAGAGTATCAATATCAGCCAAAACAGGTAATCGTGCGACGATCATTTCTTGATTTTCTGCTTTTGCTATGGTTTGTGAAAAAACCAAACTCGTACTCCAGGTAATTCCCTCAAATAAAAAATCCGACTGTTTTTTCATTCCAATTAAATAGTACCCTCCATCTTCCGCAGGACCAAGGACGAGGTCTGCAGTATCCAAGCTAGCAAATGCCTGATGGATGCTATTAAAATCTAATTCAGGGCAATCCGTTCCGATAAGGATAACTTTTTCAATCCCTAATTTGAAGGCATCCGAAAAGGCATTCTTCATTCGTGCACCCAAGTCTTCGCCCCTTTGCAAAAAAGATTTCGTAGGGGAGTAATCTGGATGTTTCGGAATGAAATCTGAAAAAAAAGCCCAAATTGGAAAAGTAAGACCTACTAAGGAATTGTACGTGGTGCGAACAAGCTGTCGATAGATTTCTAAGGCTTGAACATCCCCTACCTGAGCTGCAAGGCGTGTTTTTACACTACCCAAACTTTCATTTTTTTGAAAAACAAGAAGTACTCCCTTCTCCATACACGAAATACAATTCAGCAGCGTAATTCTTGCCTAATTAATTTTACAGCTCCTTTGGAATTAAATTAATCCAAATAATCTAGGAAGGGCTAGCGTAATTTCTGGAAATATAACCAATAGTACCAAAGCCACGATCATTGCCAAAAAGAAAGGCAGCAGTGGCCTTAAAACCTGTGTTAAAGAAATTTTAGCAATGGACACCCCCACAAATAACAAGGAGCCCACAGGTGGTGTACACAATCCTATGCAAAGATTAACTACCATGATGATTCCAAAATGCACGGGATCCACCCCGACTTTAGTGACCACAGGTAAAAAAATGGGAGTGAAAATCAATACAGCGGGAGTAATATCCATGAATGTTCCTATAAACAATAAAATAAGGTTGATTACCAGTAAAATAACCCACTTATTATCACTCAAGGTAAGCATGAAATCACTAATCAATTGGGGAATGTCTTCCGCAGACATTACCCAAGACATGCTCATGGAGGTACCAATTAAAAGCAATACTACGGCTGTAGTTTCGGACGACCGAACCAAAATACCAGGGAGTTCGGAAAGTTTTAATTCTCGATACAAAAATGAAAGTATCAAGGTGTAAACTACTGCAATAGCCGAAGCTTCTGTTGCCGTAAATACACCTGCAACAATACCTCCAATAACTAAAAAAAGTAAAAACAAACTAGGTAATGCTCTCCAGAATGATTTAACCAAAAAAGAAAAACGGATCGTCTCCCCTGGAGGTAAATTATTTTTTTTGATAAAAAACGCAGCACAGAGCATCAACACCAAACCCAAGAGGAGTCCAGGTAGGTAACCCGCCACAAATAAGGCGGCAATAGAAACCCCACCACTAGCCAAAGAATAAATAATCAGCACATTGGATGGAGGAATTACTAATCCTGTGGTAGAGGCAGTGACATTAACAGCTACTCCAAGTGTTTTAGGATACCCCTCTTCATCCATTCGCTTTCCTAAAATACTTCCAAGGGCAGAAGCAGCAGCCGCTGCAGATCCAGCTATTGCGCCAAAAAGCATGGAAGCTATCACATTAACATACAATAAGCCTCCAGGAAGTTTACCCGTTAAGCCCTTTGCAAAATCTATCAATCGATTTGCAATGCCTCCCTTATTCATTATTTCTCCCGCCAATACAAAGAACGGAATGGCCAATAAAGAGAAACTATCCAAACCGGTAGCCATTCGCTGTGCTATGGTCGTAGCAGCAGGCAAAGCAGCAACCGTAACTATCAAAGTGAAGAAGCTCGATAGACCAAGACTCCATGCCACAGGCATCCCAATTAGTAATAATACCAGGAAACTTAGAATCAAAATAAGTATGCTAATCCACTCCATGTCTACTCTTTATTTTTTAATAATTCTGAAATATGAAATCCATGGTAAAAAACAACCAATAGCCCAGAAACAGGTACCACCCCGTAAATCCAAGAAAGTGGAACTTGAAGGGTCGCAGATTTTTGCTGAAGCAATTGGCTAATAAATACCAGATTTCCCCCTCCCCAAATCAATACCGCTAAGCCAAAAAAAATAACCATCCCATGAATAAATAGCTGTAAGTTTCTCAGCTTTTTTCCTTGAAGTTGAGCCGTAAAGACATCAATTGCCAAATGCCCATTTTTTCCAGAAACATATGCTGCACCCAAAAGTCCAAGCCAAATCATACTGTATCTAGCCAATTCATCTGTGAACGAACTGGGATCCCCAAGTACGTACCTTGAGAAGACTTGCCAGGTGACATTTAGGACCATCACCCCCATTAATAATGCTATGCTGACCCTTAAAAATTGGTCTAACCCCTGCTTTAATTTCATTCTTTCGCCTGTTGAATTCGTTGAATCAATGGTTCCAATTGAGGCTGCTCTTTGAAGACCAGCTCATATACACCCGAAACTTTTTCAAAAAAAGGTTCCTTTGATGGGTAACTTATCTCAACTCCCGCTTTTATTACTTCGCGAAGTGCCTCTTCAACAGCTTCCTTCCAAAGTCCCTCTTGGTACACTGCAGATTCATTGGCCGCTTCTTGCAACCAATTTTGTTCCTCCAAATTTAGACTCTCCCAAACTTTGGTACTTACAAGTACCACATCAGGTATGGCCGTATGCTCATCTATGGAATAAAACTTACAAACTTCGTAATGTCGTGAATTATAAAAGCTAGGGGGATTATTTTCTGCTGCATCTACAATACCTTGCTGCAACGCCGTATACAATTCCCCATAAGCCACCGGTGTAGGAGATCCTCCCATGCCACGTACCATATTGATTGCCATTTTGGACTCTTGAACCCGAATTTTCAACCCAGCTAAATCTTCTGGATTGGCAATTGGTTTGGACTTCGTGTAAAAACTTCGCTTTCCAGCATCATAAAAACACAATCCTCGCAACCAAAATTTCTCGGTACTGACGAGTAATTCTTTCCCAATCTCCCCTTTTAGTACCTGATTCATATGAGCATCATCACGAAATAAGTAGGGCAAACCCAATACACTAATCTCAGGTGAAAAGGCTTCAAGAGAGGCTGCAGAAACTTTGGTCATTCCCAAACTTCCTATTTGTAGGAGTTCCACTAATTCTCTTTCCGTACCCAGCTGTTGGTTGGGATAAACTTTCACTTTTATCCGTCCTCCTGATTTTTCTTCCAGCCGTTGTCCTAAAAAGACCATCGCGTTGTGAACTGGATGCGACACCACTTGGGCATGTCCCATCTTGATGACTTTTACATTTGTATCCAATTGGCAACCCCCAAGAGCTAAAATCAACACGAGGAAAACGAAAACATTTCTTCTGGACATCTGCATTAGGTAAGGTTTCGTAAGGATGCGATATGTGCCATTACCTGGGCAATGGTCTCACTGATTTTTGAATAGTTGCCAGCGGCAATGTCTTCTTTTCGAAATAACTGGGAACCCATTCCCACACATAGGGCACCTGCATCAAACCAACTTTTAATACTAGGCAGCGTAGGTTCTACCCCTCCAGTTGGAATTAATTCTATTTTGGGCATCACTGCATGTACAGCGGATATAAAAGAAGGTGTCAACAAATTGGCAGGATACATCTTGACCAGCTCTGCCCCAAGTTCTTGTGCAAAAAATATTTCCGAGACGGTTCCACAACCAGGAATCCAAGGAACCCCTACTTCTGCACAATACTTGCCTAAAGCAGGATTCATCACTGGAGCAACGATAAATTCTGCACCCAGATCCAAAAACAATTGAGCCTCTTCAGGATGGTAAATGGTACCCACACCTAAATACATTCCAGGAAGTTGGCCTACCAGCTCCTTGACCTTTGGGAAAATAGCCTTTACTTCTTTCCCTCTATTAACCATCTCAATGACGCGAACACCCCCTTCGTAGGCTGCTTTTACTAACTCCAAACATACCTGTTCCTCCGGATGGAAAAATATTGGCATCATACCTCCTGCATGCATGCGCTGAATAAATGGACTTGGATTTCGTATCATCTTTTTATTTTTCCAGATCCTCCTCCATCCATTAATTCTTTAACTTCTTGAAGGGAACAGGTGAGTACATCTCCTGGAACACTGTGTTTCATTACTCCGGAAGCCATGGCAAATTCAATGGCTTCTTTTGGTTTGAAATGAAGCAAACCATAAATCAATCCGGCAGCAAAGGCATCGCCAGTTCCTACCCGATCTACAATATGCGTCATTTCATAACTCCTAGAGGAAAACACCTTTTTAGAAGTATGTAAACTAGCTGAAATCCCATTGGCAGAAGAGCTATGAGATACCCGATCTGTCTTCACCAAATATTCACAGGCAGGAAAGCGGCTAAAAACTTTGCGTTTGGCTTCTAAAAAACTCCCGAATTCCTCCTTTAGACATTGTTTGAAATCTCGAGTTCCTGCAATCATTACCTGTGTCAACTCCATCAATTGAGGCATCACTTCATGAGGTGCTTTCCCATAATTCCATAAGTTACTTCGGTAGTTTAGGTCTCCAAAAACTCGGATTTTTCGTGCATTGGCTTCTTGAAGCAAGCGTAAGGTCAATTGAGCAGCTTCCTCTGATATAGCTGGTGAAATCCCTGACCAATGCACGCAGGAGACTCCATCCAAAAGTCGATCCCAATCCAAGCCTTCTCCCGTAAATTTGGAAAAAGCGGAATCTGTTCGGTCATAAATTATCTGTGAACTACGCTGCATAGCACCATTTTCAAGAAAATAGACCCCCATTCTGCCTGGTAAAAAGGAGATGAATTGTGTATCTATTCCATATTTACGGAGTTTACCTGCTGCAGCCCAGCCAATTTCATGGTCTGGGAAGGCAGTTAAATGGCTAACATGGGCACCCCAATAAGCAAGTGCAGCTCCTACATTAGCCTCAGAACCACCAAATTCAACTTCCAGTTGGCCTGCTTGAAAAAAACGCTGATTACCCGGCGGACTAAGGCGAAGCATCACTTCACCAATTGTAATTATTTTCTTCATAGAAGAAGGTATTTTTTCTAATTTGCCCAAAATAGGGAATAATTATGAATTATAGTAACGCTTTACTGCTAGATTCTTCGGACAATGTGGCCGTAGCCTTAATCGACCTAAAACCTGGCGAGGAGGTTCAAATTGGCACCGAAAAAATTCAACTCCTCGATTTTATTCCTGCGAAACATAAATTTTCTCTTCAAGACCTTGAAGCAGGAAATGATATTTTTATGTATGGAACGATTGTAGCTGAAGTGACGCAGAAAATCAAAAAGGGCGCTGCACTTACTTTAATGAATATCCAACATAAAACTAGTACCTATCAACTACCCGCATCAAGTAATCTAAAAAAAGAAGTCAATACTGAAGCATGGCAAGGAAAGTCATTTTTGGGATACCATCGATCAGATGGACAAGTAGGAACAGCCAATTATTGGTTGGTTCTTCCTTTGGTTTTTTGTGAAAACACCAACATTAAACTATTGCAAGAAGCATTTGAAAACGCCTTGGGATTTGGTGTACCAAATCCATACGAACAACAAATTAACCAATTGCTGGCTGGAAATGGGGAAGCTATGCCCTTCGCAAATAAGGCCCGATCTACTTTAAGGAAGCAAGTATTTTCCAATGTGGATGGCATCCGCTTTTTAACGCATTCACTTGGATGTGGAGGCACTAGAGACGATGCATCTAGTCTCTGTGGATTGCTAGCTGGGTACATTCACCATCCAAATGTTGCTGGGGCTACCGTGCTCAGCCTTGGCTGTCAAAATGCACAAGTAGCACTTCTACAAGAGAAGCTTGCCGCCTTAGCCTGTAAAAAACCTGTCTTTATTTGTGAGCAACAGCAGGAAGGAACTACGCATGCATTGCTATCCAAAGCGGTGGTAAAAACCATGGAAGGCCTCAAGCTCGCCAATGAATATGAACGAAAACCTGCCCCCTTGAATAAGTTAGTTATTGGTTTAGAATGCGGTGGTTCGGATGGTTTTTCTGGGATTTCTGCTAATCCTACACTTGGGTACGTTTCTGATCAAGTAGTAGCATTGGGAGGCACAGCCATCTTAGCAGAATTTCCCGAACTGTGTGGTGCAGAACAAGACCTATTAAATCGTTGTCAAACCAAAGAGATTGCCGGGCGATTTATACAACTTATGGAAACCTACCATGCAAGTGCCCGCCGAGTAGGTAGTGGTTTTGATAAAAACCCTAGTCCTGGAAATATAAAAGATGGCTTACTCACTGATGGGATAAAATCTTGTGGTGCTGCAAAAAAGGGGGGGACATCCCCTATTTCAGATGTATTGGATTACCCTGAATACATCAAAAAATCAGGCCTTAACCTCCTTTGTACCCCAGGTAATGATGTAGAAAGTACGACCGCATTGGCAGGAAGTGGAGCCAACCTTATCTTGTTCACGACAGGATTAGGAACCCCTACTGGAAATCCCATCAGTCCTGTAATCAAGGTTTCCTCCAATACTACCTTATCCCAAAGAATGCCAGATATCATAGATTTTAATGCAGGGACCATCATTTCGGGTGAGGATAGCCTGCATTCGGCAGGAGAAAAGTTGATGGAGCTTCTAGTTGAAGTTGCAAGCGGAACCATTCAAACTAAGGCTGATTTGAATCGGAACTTTGATTTTATTCCATGGAAAAGAGGAGTTTCCCTTTAAAAGACTAATTGCTCCCTCAATGGAATCCCGTCAGTCACCTATCAACAAGAATCTTGCGGATGCAGCACAATCCCGTACCTGCTTTGCTTCTTGGTATTCAGGCGAATGGTACCAAGCAAGGGCTTTTTCTTTTGATGGAAACTCCAAAATCACCAAACGATCATGATCCCAACTTCCTTCCAAGACTTTTACTGGCAACCCCCTTACCAAGAATTTTCCATCAAAGGGAAGCAAACTTGTAGGCGTCATTTTCTTGTATTCTTCGTATAATTCAGGAGAATGAATAGCTACTTCAACAAGCATGTAGGCAGGCATAATTATTTTTAGTTGATTTACTAAGGCAAACTAACAGTTCCTAAGCATGGAAACCATACATATTTTACAATTTGGTACAGGAAATTTTCTTCGTGGATTTATTGAACCTCTAATCGAGGAAGTAAATCAAAAAGGGAAATCACTACAGGTATACCTTGTCCAAAGTACACAAGGCAGTACATTGGAAGCGCTACGAAGCCAAAATTTTCAGTATTCCTTGCACCTGACCGGTATTGACCAAGGGGAGGTAATGGAACAATCCCAAAAAATAACCTGCATCAAGGATGGACTTTCTTTACCCCAGGAGTATGACAAATTTCTTTCATTAGCCCTTCAGCCTGAATTGAAATGGGTCATTTCAAACGTCACGGAAGCTGGTATCGCTTGGCAAAATGAAGGCTCAAAAAACCAAAATGCAGTGTCCTTTGGAGGACGATTAACACAGTGGTTACATTGGAGATATACCAATGCTCCAAGTCTAATGACCACAATTCTTCCTTGTGAACTAGTCCCTAGCAACGGTAAATTTCTGGAAGAAATCATTCGAAAACATGCGCTTGCTTGGAACCTTGGTACTGAATTTTTGGCTTGGCTCACTACCCATTGCCGATTTTTCAACACTCTTGTAGATCGTATCGTGCCTGGATTTCCAAGTAATTTCAAAGAAATACAAACCCCAAACGCGGTGCAGGCAGAACCTTACCTCTTTTGGGGTATTGAAGGAACTCTCACAGATGCGGAAGAAATCCCCTTCGCTAACTGCAAAGGGGTGGTGGTGACCGAATCACTACTTCCTTATGCACAACGAAAAATCAGTATTTTGAATGGACTCCATACCTACCTCGCAGCAGTAGGAATGTTAAAAGGAATTCAAACTGTTCAGGAATATGTACAGGACTACAGTAGATTAATAGAAATAAATCAATTACTCGAGCAGGAGATTTTCCCCTACTTAAATCAACCCTTGGAATCTCTTCAAGAATACGGTTTTGAGATTATTGAACGATTCAAAAATCCGTTCCTAGCCCATGCCCTTTTGTCAATATCATTGCAATCAATTTCTAAATTTAGAAGTCGGCTGCTCCCTATTTGCCTACACTACAGCGAGAAAAACGGGGAATTACCACCAAAAATATCCAAGGGATTGGTCGCCTTACTGCTTTGTCATTTGCGCTTTTTTGATCAAATGAAGGATTCTGAAGAAACGAAAAAGTATTTTGAGAATCTCCGAAAAAGTACCGATTCTGAACTAAAGAAAATCATCTGCGCAGGAAAAGAATTGTATGACTTGATGGATGAGTCATCTTTGACTTCGGCGTACGACGAACTAATGAAGGAGCTATCTTCCTAATCAGCCACAAATCCCAAACCCGCTGCAAACCTTGCTTTCGCATAGGCGATGT
Organism: Algoriphagus sp.; assembly: GCA_030729785.1. Lineage (GTDB taxonomy): Bacteria > Bacteroidota > Bacteroidia > Cytophagales > Cyclobacteriaceae > Algoriphagus. The sequence goes on from JANQWS010000053.1 coordinate 10,532, forward strand.
AAAGTTTGGCTGATAAATCATTTAGAGTGAGCCGGGAATCAAAAGCAGCTACTTCTCGGGCATTAACCAAAAACAAGCTACTTTCTCCTATCTCAAAACGTCGCGTCTCTCCAGTAAGTAACGCTTCTAAACTTTTAACATTTTCTGCGAGCGTGCGCACCTGTTGATTCAATACCTTCCAAGAGTTGAGTTCAGTCTCTAACTTCGTTCTGAGCTGCTGCTCTTTCAAATTTCTACCTGTTTGCTTGATCTCAATCTTAGCTTTGGTACTGCCCAAGTCTCCACGAGTTTTGCGCAATAATAAAGGTGTATAGACAGACACTCCCCATTTGTAATTATTTTCAAATAAGGGTGAAAGCTGAGCATCAGCAACAGTTTCAGTTAGGAAGTTATACTTAAGCTTGACTACTGGAAGTAATTCTTGCGTTTTTAAACGCTTTTCCACATTCAAACTTGCCAAATCAAAATCAGTGAGAAGCAAATCAGGATGTCTTCCTACTTGGGTTCGTAAGTCTTCCACCTCCGGAGTTACACTCAAAAATTGAGAAAGTGGTTGAGGAATTACGTCCTCATCCAAAAGCATAGGTGAACGTGAATCATCCCACAGAAAGGTATTGAGCACTTGCGTATTCTCAAAAAAGGTATTCTCCGCAAGTTGCAATCTATATTGGCGGTTGAGCAATTGGGATAGAGCTTCTACAGTATCAATGGCCGCCTGATCTCCAAGTTCATAGCTCCTCCTAACTCCTTCAAATCGGATTTTTGCTAGCTTGACTCCTTCTTCCAGCACCAATTTATTTTCATAGGCTGCAGCCCATTTCCAGTACGCACTTGTTGCCTCAAGATTCAATTCATTTCGAAATTTAAGGCGTTCTACCTCCGTCGCTTGCTCATAGAGTTGCGCTTTTTGAAGTGTAGCACGTCTATCGTCCAGGATCAATCCCTGACCTAGGTTAACAGCAGCTCCAGCGGAAAGCAATCCGTTACTAGGGACCGCACTCTCCGAATTGAGATACGCCCCGTTATTCTGTTCAAAAGTTCCCGTCAACTCTACACCCATCCAAGTGGGCACCAACACTCCTGCCTCACTTTTTTCAAAATAAGTAGACTGCTTAAATTCTTTTTTATCCAAGTTACCAAATAGCATGGGATCAAATCCACCTCGGGCTTTACGCACTTCCATTTGTCCAAGGCGAAGGTTGAGGTCCGCTTGAATAGCAATGGGATGGTACGCTTCTACCCATATCATGTACTCTTCAAAGCTCAATTCTTGCCTTTCTTGAGCCAAAAGTGAACCTGAAAAAACCACACCGAAAAGAACTAGTAATCCTGTTTTCATTTTTTGGAGGATGCAGTTTTATCTTTTTCTTCTTGAGAATAATAATCTGCCGGGAAACCATTGAGTTGTCGCCAAAGCTCATACCAAACAGGTACATCATTGAATAAGGCAATTCCATCTGCACCAGAACCCATACGCAGCAAATCAGGCCATCCCTCTTCTTCAGGGTCTTCGGTAACCAGCACACGGTACTGGTTGGTGGGTCCTGCAAATTGATCTATCGCAATAACTACCCCCCCAAATGTTCCATTTGATAATTGTGGCCAGCCAGAGAAAACAATTGCTGGCCAGCCATCAAAGATAAATCGAACTTTATTTCCAGGCTTAATCAAGGGTAAATCCACCGGTTGAACAAACATTTCTACAGCCAATTCGGCATTTGCTGGCACTATATTGACAATCTCTGCCCCTTCTTTAACCGTCTCACCGATACCCACTTGAATTGCTTTGGCAATAAATCCATTTTGAGGTGCTAAAATATAGCGGTATTCAGAGCGTTGAGCATAGTTGGAATATTGATTTTCAAGTTTGGCTACAGTAGCCTCTGCATCAAATTGAGAGGACATCGCTGTAAACATTTCTGACTTTGCTTTGGCAACCTTATCCTTGAATTCATTATCAATGGCACCTAAGTCTATTCTTGCAGTTATAAACTCATTTTTGCTACTCAGAAACTTGTTTTCTGTTCCAATTAGCTTGGCTTGAACTTCCTGAAATTTCAACCTTCTCCCTTCTAGGGATACCACTGATATCAACCCCTCTTTGAAAAGTTGCTCTGCTCTTTCCAGTTGATATTTACCAATATCAAAGTTAACCTTCGCTTGTACTAGTTCCATGCTATCCGACTGCACTTTCAAAGAGGCTATGGTCAAGTAATTTTGCGCCTGCTGGAGTTTAAGGATATTATTTTGTTCAAGAGCTTCAATTTGATTTTCCAATGCCCCCACCTTATCTCCATACGATAGTGCAGCACGAGTTTTCACATCTACCTGCTGTTGCGTTCGTGGAAGAAGCAAGGAATCAAAGTATTCGTCCTTGATTTCTGAAATTCTTAAAATAGTATCTCCAGCGGCTACATAATCTCCTTCTGCGACGTACCACTTTTCAATCCGTCCTGCAATGATCGAATGAATGGTCTGCGGTCTTTGGTCAGGACGAAGCGCAGTCACAAATCCTTTGGAACGAATATTTTGGGTCCAGGGTAAAAATAAGAGGAGAAAAAATACGGCAATTACCCAACGAAGAATTTTTAACCTTCGTTTACTTTCTTTTTTCGGCAGCGTGATTTCCAAGCTTTTGGCACCGCTGAAAGACGCTACATCTTTGATGGTGTTATTTGAAATATTCAACATGGCCTTTTATTTTTTGTAAGTAAGGTAATCGTCGTACTTTCCTTTGAAAACTAGTTTGCCTTGATCCATAAGAATGATTTCATCGGCAAGCTGCTGTACGTTTTTTTCGTCCGAAACAAGCAGCAAAGTCCAAGGGCCTTTCATGACATAATCCATCACCTTTGCCTTAACGATTGAATCTACATCATTAAAGATGTCCTCCATAATGAGGGCTTTGGGAGAACCTACTAATCCTCTTGCAAGAAGAATTTGGTGAGCAATGGTCTTCGATAGCCCTTTTCCTTCCGGCTGCAATTCGGTTTCCAAACCGAGTGGCAATTGGTAGACAAAATCTTTCAAGCCAACAAGGGCGATAATTTCTTCCAATTGTGATTTTACATAATCTCTTCCCATGCAGATATTTTCCAGTAGAGTCCCATGAAAAATTTGTTGGAGAGTTAAAAAATCCCCAACCATCCCTCGGAATTTTTCAAGATTAATGTAATCCAAAGACAAGTCATTGACACATACTTTTCCCTCATACTGCTCGTAAAGACCAGAAAACAAAGCCATCATCGCACTTTTACCACTGCCACTTTTTCCAGTAACTACCACTTTTTGGCCAGGATTAATGGTAAGGGTTACATCCGATAGAATGGGAGATCGTGCATCTTGCGGTTGAAAAACCACTTTTTCCATGCTAAATTTTAATCCTTCACTAGTAGGATCAACCACCTTTTCATGTGGCTCATGGTGTTCCAAATCAAGGTCCATCAGCGTGCCCAATTTATCCACTGAAACCAAGGTATCGTACACCGTCTCTAAGGAAAGAATCAATTTTTCTACTGAATTGACCACCAATACAATAATCACCTCAGCAGCTACAAATTGACCAATCGAAATTTGATCGTTGATCAGAAGTAAACTACCTGCTAGGAGCAAACTGGTAACGATCAAAACTTTAAATCCGACCATCACCTTGTATTGGAAGATTAGCACATTAAAATGTTGGGACCTAAACTCAATGTATTTCTGGATTAGTTTATCTGCTCTTAAAATGGGAAGAGACGTATTTCCAACTAGTTTGAAGGAGTTTAAAGTCCTACCGACTTCCTCCAACCAAAAAGCAGTTTTGTATTTGTAGGAGGATTCTTTGATGGCTGTTTCCATTCCCTTTGGAGCACTGAAATAAAATATGACTCCTAAAATTGCAAATAGGCCTAATCCAAACAAAATAAAGGTAGGATGGTAGAAAGAAAGCAAAAGAAGCCCAAAAACTACTTGAAGAAATGCTGCTGAAAAGTCGATTAAGATCTTGGAAAGCCCTTTTTGAAGGCTGACCGTATCGAAGAAACGATTGACCATTTCAGGAGCATATTTTCCGTGAAGGATTTCTGTCTTTATCCTCGGTAATCGATAGGCAATGGAAAGTCCAGATTTGGAGAAAATTCGCTGCTGAAATTTTTCCATGATTTGCAATTGTGAGATTTGAAGGAAGCCTCCAAAAATCACCCCTGCAGCCACAATAATGACTAGGATTATCCAAGAAGTAGTAATTCTACCCCCCAAAATAAAGTTCAGAATCGCTTGAATCCCCAATGGGAGAGACAAGGTAATTAAGCCATTTAGGACTGCATAGAAATAAATGGCATATACCTGATTTTTCTCTTCCTTAAGAATGTTGAAAAATCGCTTAGTGGGCGTTAAACCGAATTCGGGCTGCATCATCACTGAATAGCTTTGGTCACGAGTTGATAAAAGAATTGAAAGCGGTTGGAACTATCCGGTCCAGCATCCAACATTCCGGGCAAATGTTGAGAATTAAAATTTTGTAGTAGACTTGATTCAAGAATGGTAAATACCAAGGTTTTTGGAAAACAGTAGTTTGGATTAATTTCTGAAATGATAGAAGTCACTCTATCGCCAAACTTATACACTTGGGAGAAGATGCCAGATTCGTGTTCTAAATCAACCTCCTTGGTTAAAAACCCCTTAATAGATTCATTAATGACTAAATTCTGTAAAATTTTAGGGTCCAAATACTCATTTTCAGTATAAATAGGACCTTCTACTAGCAGTTTAATAGCAAGTGTCAATCGATCCTGAGGATTCGTTTGATTTGCTGTTCCAAATACCAGATTGTGTTCTAACCAAGCCCAATACCAAGCACTCAGGTACAAAAGCAACTTGTGTTTATTTTCAAAATATCGATAAATGGCAGCTTCTGTGCTCCCAATTTGTGCGCCTAATTTTTTGAATGTGAAATGCTCCATTCCCAACTCTTGAATTAAGCGCGCTCCTTCCTGAACTATCAAAATCCCTAGTTCTGAGCTAAAAGGATCCTTAAGAAACAAGCTACTATTGACCTCAACTCTAATCTTCTTAACTATTGAATCCATGGTTATTTGTCGAATCTGAAGAGATAACGAAAGATAAGAAGCAAAAGTTTGCTTATCAATCATTTTTGTTAGTATTAATAACAAAAAGTTTATGAGTCTATCCTACTATCGAATTATTAAAACAAAAAAATCTATCCATGAAATTTTTAAAACTTGGAATTTTTCTGGACCCAGAAAGCCCAGTACAAAAGTAGCGGATGAATCATCAGTAGACGAGTCCAACCTAGCCATTCGGAGACACACAATCCCCCTTCAATACATGAACCTAATTGAATAAAGTAAATGTGGGATGGAATAAAGCAGATCAAAAGCATAAAAATACCCCAAGCAGCCTTCTTCCGGGTAGGAAAGTACCCTACTCCCACCCCCAATAAAATCTCTAATACACCGGATATCAAATTGATTAACTCTGGTTTAGGGAAAAATGGAGGGATAAGTGGTAGGTAAAATTCTGGAGAAAAAAAGTGATTAAGCCCTGCAAAAAAGTAAAATAAGGCCAGTGAATAAGTAAATGCTCTTTGGAAATTTCTTTTCATCCTATCTAGTTTGTACTTGAAAAGATACAGAAAAGAAAGGAAGCTCCCTCTTAATAGGAGTTCAAAAGCCCCTGTACTTTAATTTTCCTACTCCATATTGGTAAAGCGTCTTGGAATAACGAAGCATAGCTGGAAGCAATACTACCGTAAGTCCTGCTACTGTACTGAGGTACATCCATAACTCAGGCTCATTCACAAGTACATTTATCGCTACCAATGAAGTAATCATAAGTGCCACTGAAAAAGCATAACTGATGTACATCGCCCCATCGTAAAATCCTGGCTCAGGAACCAAATTAGCGTCACAAACTGCACATCGTGAATGAATCACCGCTAATTTCCTATAACTAAAAGGAGAAACGGGGAACATATTCCCTTCTCGACATTTGGGACATTTAGCCTGAGTAATGGCTGATACTAAACTTTTCGGCATAATCAATCAACTAAATGACAAAAGTAATTTGAGTAAATTCATTTATCAGTGATTTTGGTTACCGATTAACCAACCTCCACTTGAGCTTAAAATAATCTGATTATCCGCTATGTCACCAATAACCAAAGAAAAAAAAGGTTTGAAGTTCATTTGTATGAGCTGTGGACTGAGGACTATCGTCTGCCTGTGGGCCGTGGCCTATCGATGATTATCCGCAGTAATTCAAACAATTTTTTACCTATTGTAAGTTTGCGGCTAATCAGAAAAACTAATTTTATCGCAATTCCTCCAAGTCGTAATCTTTTCCTTTTCCCCACTGTAGCAATTCATACAAGGTGTAGTACTCCAAGGTATCCAAATCTTTGACAAAAAAATCTTCTCCAGACAGCCTGGCCATCACTTCAATTTTCCGTACTTCTCCCTGGTTGACCAATCGGTAAATTCTCCCTACTCGAAGATTATCTAAGGCGAGTGGCATCAGGATCTAGATTTGATTAACGCACCTATAGCTTCAAAGGAAATTTCCCTTTTTGGAGTTTGGATTGCAGCAACTTCTTCTTTCGTTTTTCCTTGATCCTCGGCATAGTGGCGCAAGGTCGCAACATCAGTTTCTGTTAGGGTAGCCACTCCCTCAATGGTAATTGGAAATCCCTGAGAATTGGTCGGTATAAAAAATCCATACTCCTTAAACGTAACTCGCATACTTGACCCATTGGGTAACTCCATGGAAAACCAGCAGCCTTTGCTAGTACACACTTCCTTGATTTTTCCTGAAACCTTACCTGTAAAGGAACCTGAAGCTTCTACCGCATCAACCAATGACACCAGAGGAAGTATATTTTTTTCTTCTACTAAGTCCCCATAATTTCCCTCTACCACCGTGGCCTCTCCTATTTGCTCGTAGGTGATCACTAGCCTAGTTTCTTCAACTTTTTTACATCCCAAAAGAGTAAAAATCAAAACGAAGTATCCGAAAAGCAATTTTTTATTCATTAGTCCCACGTGTTAGTTCTTTTAAAACTAGGAATGCTCAAATAGTGAAAAAAATAACCCTTTATTTAAACAGCCTACCAAAAGTAAAGGAAAACTCCTTGCCACAAAAGCTTAGTTGAAGAAGTCTTGTGCATTATTCTGTCCACTTCTATGTGCACCTACTTTATCTTTTTGAATAAATTCAGTTCCTTATACATACGCAACTTCTGGATAGAAGGATCAAATGGACTATCTTTTACAGCTTTACAAAAACAAAAAAGATTTGTAACAAATTCGGGAATAAATGGCCAATTTTTTTGACAATCTATTAATTTTACTGGATAAACTTTTAGCAATTCCATGCCAAAAATCAAGAAATTCATTATTGACTTTGATAGCACCTTTACTCGGGTGGAAGCCTTAGACATTTTAGGCGAAATAAGTCTTTCCAATGACCCTAAGAGAAACGAAAAACTTCAGGCCATTAAAGACATTACCGACAAAGGAATGGACGGCAGTTTAACGTTCAGGGAAAGTTTGGAGCAGCGACTCCAAATTTTACAAGCCAACAAAAGCCAGATCATGGAATTGATTGTTGCCCTAAAGCAAAAAGTATCTAAATCTTTTGAACGCAATCGTGATTGGCTAAAAGACAATGCTGCCGATGTATTTATCATTTCGAATGGCTTTAAGGATTTTATAATTCCCATCGTAACCGAATACGGCATCAAAGAAGAAAATGTCTTTGCCAATGATTTTGTTTACGATCCAACCGGAAAGATTATTGATTTCAATAGAGAAAATCCACTATCCAAGAACAAGGGGAAATCTGAAACCCTTCGATCCATCAATTTGGAGGGGGATATTTACGTGATTGGCGACGGATATACCGATTATGAAATTAAAGCTTCAGGACTTGCTAATAAATTTTATGCATTCACTGAAAATGTAAATCGCCCCCAAGTCACAAGTCAGGCAGATCACATTGCACCAAGCTTTGATGAGATTTTGTACATCAACAAGCTAAATACCAAGTTTTCCTATCCCAAAAGCAGAATCAAGGTTCTCCTACTTGAAAATGTACATCCAATTGCTTTAGAACTACTCAAAGAAGAGGGGTATCAAGTAGAAGTTGCGTCTGGAGCCCTAAGTGAAGAAGAATTATGTGAAAAAATACGTGGTATTTCAATTTTAGGAATTCGCTCCAAAACTAACGTCACCAAAAAGGTCCTTGAACATGCCAACCGGCTATTAGCAATCGGTGCTTTTTGCATAGGCACCAACCAAATTGACTTGGAAGAATGCCAAAAAAGAGGAGTTGCAGTATTCAATGCACCCTTCTCCAATACCCGTTCGGTGGTAGAAATGGCTATTGCGGAAATCATTTTCTTGATGCGTAGATTTCAAGATAAGTCTGTCGGAATGCATCAAGGAAATTGGGATAAGTCAGCCACAGGATCCTTCGAAATTCGCGGTAAAAAATTAGGAATTGTTGGGTACGGAAATATCGGTGCGCAACTTTCTGTTTTGGCTGAAAATCTAGGGATGAATGTCTTCTACTACGATGTTATTGAAAGATTGGCACTCGGAAATGCCACCAAGTTAAACTCCCTGGAGGAATTATTAGCCACCTGTGATGTCATCAGTTTACATGTCGACGGTAGAAAAGAAAATAAATGCTTAATCGATAAGGATAAGATAGCCAAAATGAAACCTGGGGCATTACTGGTCAACCTTAGCCGAGGTCATGTGGTAGATATCCCTGCACTTCGAGATGCAATGCTATCCGGACATATCGGTGGATGTGCAGTAGACGTGTTTCCTGAGGAACCAAAAAACAATAAGGAACCTTTCACATCAGAACTCATCGGATTACCGAATACTATCCTTACCCCTCATATCGGAGGTAGCACGCTAGAAGCACAAGAAAATATTGCCCGATTCGTTCCTGGTAAGATCATGGAATACGTCAATACAGGAAACACGTACAATTCTGTAAACTTCCCCAATATCCAACTGCCCTTTTTGAAAGAAGCTCACCGACTCATTCATCTTCACCAAAACGAACCCGGAGTATTGGCCAAAATCAACCAGGTGCTCGCCAATTACCAAATCAATATTGTAGGACAGTACCTCAAAACGAATGAAAAAATTGGCTATGTAATCACGGATATTGATAAGGTTTACGATGCCGAGGCAATTGAAGCTTTAAAAAATATCCCAGGCACCATCCGATTCAGAACCCTCTATTAAGTGCTAGAATAAAAAAAGCCCTGGAGGGCTTTTTTTATTTATCTCCATACAACTCTTCGTAGTACGTTTGATAAGCTCCAGAAGTAACTCGGTTCAACCAACCCTCATTTTCGAGGTACCAGTCGATTGTCAATTCAATTCCTTCTTCAAACTGCAAGCTAGGCTCCCAGCCCAATTCTTTTTGGATCTTTGTGGCATCGATAGCATAGCGTAAATCATGCCCTGCACGATCTTGAACGAAGGTAATCAACTTTTCAGAGGCCCCTAGCTCACGGCCTAGCTTCACATCCATCTTTTGGCACAATAGGCGGACAATATCTATGTTTTTCCATTCGTTAAAGCCTCCAATGTTGTAGGTCTCCCCTGGTTTCCCTTTGTGGAAAACCACATCAATTGCACGCGCATGGTCCTTCACAAACAACCAGTCCCGCACATTTTCTCCTTTTCCATAAACAGGCAAGGGTTTGTTGTTTTTAATATTATGGATACACAGCGGAATCAACTTCTCAGGGAAATGATTGGGGCCATAATTGTTGGAACAATTAGATACTACCGTCTTCATCTTGTACGTATTTGCATAAGCACGCACAAAATGATCCGATGCTGCCTTAGATGCCGAATATGGTGATTGTGGATCGTAAGCTGTAGTCTCTACAAAAAACCCTCCATCGTGCAGAGATCCATAAACTTCATCTGTAGAAACATGGTAAAATAAATGCTGATCAAATGCTCCTTCCCAAGCTTTTTTAGCCACATTCAGCAAATTAACTGTACCAAACACATTGGTCCTTACAAAAGCGAGGGGATCGGAAATAGAACGATCTACATGAGATTCTGCCGCCAAGTGAATGACATCCGTAATGCAATGCTTTTCAAAAATTGCTTCCAAGACTTGTTCTTCTTGAATATCTGCTTTTTCAAAAAAGTAGTTGGGCGCACCTTCCAATTCAGTCAAGTTATCCAAGTTACCCGCATAGGTCAAGGCATCTAAATTGACTATTCGGTACTGAGGGTAGGTAGTCACAAAAAGTTTGACTACATGAGAGCCAATAAATCCAGCTCCACCAGTAATTAAAATTGATTTTGACATTTTTTTATCGATAAAAGTTAAGGTACCATTTTGTAAATTCTGCGACACCCTGAGGCACCGTGGTCCTCGGTTGGTACCCGAAATCACGTTCAAGAGGGCTAACATCAGCATGGGTCTCTACCACATCCCCTGGCTGCATCGGCAATAATTCCTTCTTGGCTTTCTGCCCAAGTCCTTTCTCTATCTCTTCAATAAACAGAAGCAAAGAAACTGGAGAGGAGTTGCCAATATTGTAAATCTTGTAAGGCGCGGTCGAACTCGATGGATCTGGCTGCTGAGAGTCATAATTTAAGTTGGGAGAGGCCGGCTTTTTTGCTACTCGGATAATTCCATCCACAATATCCGAGATATAGGTGAAATCTCGTTTCATATTCCCAAAATTAAACACCTGGATGGGATCACCTTTTCGTATCGCATCGGCAAAAAGGAAATAAGACATATCCGGTCTTCCCCATGGACCATACACCGTAAAAAAGCGTAAACCAGTTGTCGGAATACCAAAAAGATGACTGTAACTGTGAGCCATCAACTCGTTTGCTTTTTTGGAAGCTGCATACAAGGAAATAGGATGATCTACCCCATCTAAAGTAGAAAAAGGCATCTTGGTGTTGCTACCATATACAGAACTTGATGAAGCAAAAACCAAATGCTGTACAGGATGGAATCGACAGCATTCCAACAGATTTAAAAACCCAGAAAAATTACTGTGTAAATAATCTTCAGGATGTAAAATTGAATTTCGTACACCTGCTTGAGCTGCCAAATGAATCACTAGGTCAAATTTCTCCTGCTCAAAAATCTGGAGTAACCCATCCTTATCAACCAGATCAAGCTGAATAAATCGGTAGTTGGCTTGTGTAGTTGATTGCGTCAAAACACCTGCAACAACATCCTTTGAGGCAATGCCAGATTCAGCTAGGCGAGCATACTTCAAATCAATGCTGTAATAAGAATTAATGGAATCTAACCCAACTACTTCTGCTCCCTGACTGAGTAAGTCCTGGACTACATGAAATCCAATAAAACCAGCTGCACCGGTAACCAAGTATTTCATGAGGTATGAATTAAAGTTAAATTTCTAAGTTGTTTATCACTTGCCATATCCTCAATTCGTTATTGCCTCTTCGTAGCTTCTCAGGTAAAGTTGACTTAACCTCTTCCGATCAAAATTATCTTTCACCTCCTTGTAAAGTGCATCTGCAAAACTGGCCATTACATCCCTTTTCACATAGGAAAACTCCAAGGCTTCTCGAAGGATAGCATGTTCGCCCACAGGAAATATCAGCCCTGTCTTTTGTTGTTGGATAAATGAGGAGTTCCCCACACAATTGGAACAAATTATTGGAACTTGCATAGCAGCAGCTTCTAGAAGCACATTGGAAAAACCTTCTGTATGAGAGGCCTGTACCACTACATCTGCAAGTGCCAGGTGGTGCGCTACATGATCCGTCCAATCAATTTGCACCACACGCGGATGTTCTCGGATGGTGGTCAACGTCTCTTGGGCTAGTCGATTTTCCTCCAAATCATGCTCTCCAATCAAGACTAGTTTGGAGGTAGAAAGAAACTTAAAATTCAAAAAAGCATGTATTAGTTCTTCCATCCCTTTTTTGGTAGAAAGTTTCCCCACTGCCAAAATGATAAAATCATTTTCACTCGGCAACATTCGCATGGTTGCAGCCACTAAATGATTTTCCTTCAAGGACTCCCGGTTAAACTTATCAAAATCAACGCCTAAGGTTGATCCATTTCCAATTATCCGAAACTTCGAAAAATCAAGATCAGAAAGGCCAGAGAAAAAAGAATACATCCCTGAAGAATTTACCCAAAGGGCTGTTGCATTCGAAATGGTCCACTTTTCCTTTCGAGTAAGCGTAGCAGATTTCGTAACAGGCATTTCGGTTATGCTGTGAATTCGATTCGGAATACCTGCATGTTTACCGGCAAGCGTCCCCAAAAACCCCGCCTTAGCCCCAAAACTATGGATCAGATCAGGTTTTTCTCTTTTAATCAATTGAAACAAATGCCAATACGTGGCGACATCATCAAAAAAATTATCCCCTTTTGAAAAAGAAATTGCTTCGTGGGATACCCCCTCCGCTCGACACATAGAATACACTTCCCTCCCATCTCTGCTTACCAAAAGAACTTCCCAACCCTCCTTTTTCAAATAGTTGGGGAAACCAGAAAGGATTGTCCTAAAGGTTAATGGCTCAGCAGTAATTAAAAGAATTTTGGGCATTTAAACGTGAGGTAACAGATACAAATGTAAAATTTTATCAGAACATCTTGGGAAAATTGAGCCCATGACTTTTGAGTTCTGACTCCAATTAGTATTTAAGAGGTTTACAAAAAGAAAAATCCAAAAGAAAATAAGTGCCAAGCCACTTTTTATTTGAATTTTTCTAAGAATTAATAGTTTGAAAAAAAAGCAGAAATCACTAATCCAATCGGAAAAACCAATCCCACTTTGAACAATTGGATTGGTTTAACTTTAAAATATAATAATAATGCAATTTTTTATATTTATTTTTATTTAAAAATATTTTTGAATAGTAATTTTTTTATTAGTTTTATAACGGGTGATAAAATTTTTAAAATTTCTTTTTTTAATCAAGCTATTTTTATAGGAAGGACTCTTTAGTAATTTTTTCCTTCTTTTACTTTAAACTTTAACGCAAAATAGCCTTCTAAGAAAAAGGCTATTTCCGAATTAAAATCTAAGTAGATTAATTAAAAATCTCAGCCAATTTAGCCTCAAGACTAGGCCCTCTCAAATCACGCGCAATAATTCGTCCCTCAGGATCAAGCAAATAGGTAGCTGGAATCGCTTGGATTTGATACAATTCTGCAGCAACAGAATTAAAGTACTTCAAATCTGAAACTTGAGTCCACGCCAATTGATCGTCAGCAATTGCTTTGATCCAATCTTCCCTACTTCGATCCAATGATACCCCAAAAACTTCAAAGCCTTTTGCGTTGTATTGCTTATACAGGCGAACTACATTGGGATTTTCTTGCCTACATGGTTTGCACCAAGCTGCCCAAAAATCAATCAAAACATATTTTCCGCGTAGATCAGAAAGCTTGGTGAGTTTTCCATTCGGGTCAGGAAGCGCAATATCGGGAGCTTCTTGCCCAACTGCCAATGCCCTCATTTCATTCAATTGCTGCTTCATTTGTAAGATCGAAATTGTACCAGGGTACCTCTCATCTAGCTTATTTATTAACTCATCAATAAATGGAAAATCATTTTGTGGGTTTAATAAGCCTATTGCTGCCAAAGAGGCAAATGAGCTTCCCATGCTTTCAATCATTTCCTTGACCCTTCCTACTTGTTGCGACTCCAAAGCCATCGCATCCATTTGAATTTGTTGAATAGCTTCGGTATCGTTTTTACCCATTGCTGCATAATAACGCTCATTGAGTTGATTGACGTCAAGCTGATAGGTTTCCATCAATTTTTCCAACTTCAACATTTCTTTACTGTCTTGGGAACCTTCAATTTGAAGACTAGTTGGATCAGAGAGGTTCAGCTTCACCGACACATCTTCCTTAAAAAGTGCCAATTTTACCAAGCGTTGTCCATAAAGATTTAATTCGTAAAAAGTAGGAGTAGAAATAGAATCTAGCTCATAAGAAAAATCTCCATTTGGCTGAATAGTAAGGGTATCCAACACTTTAGGCCTACTATCGGTATATTGAGAAAGTACCACAATTCCTTGGGGGACATTTTGAAGATTCCCTGTGATGCGTACACTGCCATTCGTAGAATCTGGGCCTCCACAGGAGAACAGCGCAAGGGTGGCACTCAACAAAATTCCTAACATAAATTTTTTCATAGTTTAATTCGCTAATAATTCATTCAATAGTTGGGTAGCTACTTTTGGATCTGCCTTTCCTTTTGAATTTTTCATCAATTCACCCATAAAAAAGCCCAAAAGCCCTTTTTTTCCAGATTTGAATTCAGCAACTTTCTCAGGATTTTTCGCTAAAACTTCTTGTGCTAGTGGCACCAAGAAACTTACATCACTTTCTTGAATCAAGTTAAGTTGCTGAGCAATTGCATTAGGTAAAACCCCAGGGCGAAGAATTAGTTCAGGGAAAATTTTCTGAGAAGCACTAGAAAACGAAACTTGCCCATCCTCAACCATGTCAATTAATTGAGCAAGTGATTCAGGGGCCAAAGGAAAATTGGAAAAGTCAATTCCATGCTCATTCATATAGGACCGTACAGGACCCATGATCCAATTCGATGCAGCTTTGAAGTGCTTTGAACTTTTGCATAGTGATTCATACCAAGCCGCCATCTCTCTAGTTTCAGTCAATAAAGCGGCATCGTAACTTGGCAGTTGGTAGACTTCCATGAACTTACGATACAAGACACGAGGCAAAGTGGGCATTTGTTCAGCAACCTCCTTTATCCACTCCTCCGACAAGACCAATGGGGGTAAATCAGGGTCTGGGAAATAACGGTAATCGTTGAGAGCTTCTTTGGTTCGCATACTTGCAGTGAAGCAGCCATCTGCATCAAAAGTTCGCGTTTCAGAAATAATCTCCTCCCCCTTTTCCAGCATGTTTACTTGTCGCTCGAATTCAAAGTCAATGGCACGCCCTAAATTCCTAAAGGAATTCATGTTCTTAACTTCTACCTTCTTCCCTAGGGTGGTCTCTCCTTGACGTCTCACCGAGATATTGGCGTCACAGCGAAGCGATCCCTCCTCCATATTCCCATCGCATATACCTAAGTACATAACCAATTTTCGGATTTCAGCCAAAAATGCGACCGCCTCTTCTGCAGAACGGATGCAAGGTTCTGTGACTATTTCAATTAAAGCTGTTCCAGCTCGGTTAAAATCAACCCAACTTTCTGCTCGCTCAGGTGAATGGATCAGCTTACCGGCATCCTCTTCCAAATGAATTCGGTTTAACTGTACGAGACACTCCAAACCATCTTCTAGAGTTACCGCAACCTGGCCTCCCAAACAAATCGGGGCTTTATCTTGAGTGATTTGATATCCTTTGGGTAAATCTGGATAGAAATAATTTTTACGATCAAAGCTAGAAACTCTATTTACCCGACATGCGCAGGCCAATCCCATGCGCACAGCAAAGTTAACTGCCTGTAAATTTACCTTTGGGAGAGTGCCTGGATGACCTAGGGAAATTACAGAAACCTGGGTATTGGCTTTCGCACCAAAACTGCTCGCATCTGCAGCAAATAGTTTACTTGCAGTTGCCAGCTGGGCATGAACTTCTAAGCCCACCACCAATTGGTACTTATCTGTTAATTCCTGAGTTTCCATTTGGTAGGAGGATCAATTACAACAAAATGGATTTCGCTTTGGCTACCACTTTGGGTAATCCAGCAAGGTCCTTACCTCCAGCTGTAGCAAAGAAAGGCTGTCCACCTCCACCTCCTTGAATTTCTTTTGCCAACTCACGCACTAGGTTTCCTGCATGTAGCGCAGTGGACTCCAACAATGATTCGTCAATAAATACGGCTACTTGTGGGGCATTGCTTATGCTAGCTGCCAAAACAATGCATGCTTTGGAAACCTCATTTTTTAACTCATAAACCAACTTTTTCAAGGAATCCGCATTGGGCAATTCAACGGAAGCAATAAGTATTTGCTTCCCTTCCTTCTCAATAAATTGTCCTTTCAACTGTTCTTTTACTCCGGCAGCCTGTTTCAGGTGTAATTGTTCTATTTCTTTTCGCAAGTCATTTCTTTCTTGTAACAGCGATTCTACTGCCTTAACGAGATCCCTAGGATTCTTAAACAGGGCTTGCAATTCCTTTACTAGTTTCTCCTGATCCTGCAAGTACTGTTCTGCAGCAGTAGCCGTAATCGCTTCGATTCGACGTACGCCTGAAGAAATAGACCCTTCACTACTAATTTTGAATAATCCGATTTGACTGGTTTGACTTACGTGTGTGCCTCCACAAAGCTCTACTGAAAAATCCTTCCCAAAGGTGATTACACGAACAAAGTCTCCGTATTTCTCGCCAAACAAGGCTGTAGCGCCTTGCTTTTTAGCTTCTTCTATGGGCACATTGCGTTGCTCTACCAAGGCAATGTTTTCGCGTACTTTGCCGTTGACGATGGCTTCGACCTCTACCAACTCTTCTTCGGTCATTTTTCCAAAATGTGAAAAATCAAAACGAAGCAATTGCTCATTCACCAAGGAACCACGCTGCTGAATGTGATCGCCCAATACGGATTTCAAGGCGGACTGCAATAAGTGCGTAGCCGTATGGTTATTCATCGTTCGCTGACGCTTTTCCCTATCCACTTCTGCAAAAAACTGAGCTTCAGGATGCTGAGGAAGTTTTTCTACAAAATGTACAATGAGGTCATTTTCTTTTTTGGTGTCCAAAACACGAATCTGTTCAGACTCCGTTTTCAACCAACCTGTATCCCCTACCTGACCTCCACTTTCTGCATAAAAGGGTGTTTTATCCAATACCAATTGGAATCGATCTCCTTTCTTATCCGAAAGGGTTCGGTATTTCACAATTTGCGCATAGCACTCCATCGTATCGTAACCGACAAACTCCACTCCTGCATCTTCATGGACCATCACCCAATCTCCTGTTTCTTGTTCGGAAGCAGCCCTAGATCGTGTCTTTTGCTTTTCCATTTCTTCTACAAAGCCTTTTTCGTCCACAGAAAACCCATTTTCACGGGCAATCAAGGAAGTAAGGTCTAATGGAAAACCGAACGTATCATACAATTCAAAGGCAGTTTTCCCAGAAATAACCCCTTCATTTTTAGCAATCAACTCTGCTTTGATCCCATCGAGCATGCGAAGTCCATTGTCAAGGGTACGCAAGAAGGAGGCCTCCTCCTCTTGAATCACCTTTGCAATAAACTCCTGCTGAGCACGAACCTCTGGAAAAATATCTCCAAAATTTGAAGCGATCAAAGGGGTCAACTCGTGTAAGAATGGTTTTTGAAAACCTAAGAAAGTATAGCCATAGCGAACTGCTCGCCGCAGGATTCTTCGAATTACATACCCTGCCTTGTTGTTGGATGGAATCTGTCCATCGGCAATGGTGAAGGATATTGCCCGGATGTGGTCTACTATTACACGGAAGGCAATATCTGTAGGCTCGTCTTTGCCATAGGTTTTACCAGACTTCAGTTCCAAGGCTTGGATAAACGGCATGAACAAATCCGTATCGTAATTGGATGACTTGCGTTGGATCGCCCGTACCAAACGCTCAAAACCCATTCCTGTGTCCACGTGTGTGGCAGGGAGTGGATTTAAGCTTCCATCAGACAATCTGTTGAACTGCATAAATACCAGGTTCCAGATTTCGATCACTTGAGGATGGTCGTTATTGACCAATTCACGACCAGGCACAGCAGCTCGCTCAACAGCAGAACGCAAGTCTACGTGTATCTCCGAACAAGGACCACAAGGTCCGGTATCTCCCATTTCCCAGAAGTTGTCCTTTTTGGAACCCATGATTATTCGATCTTCTGCAACGATCCCTTTCCAAAGATCGTAAGCCTCCTGATCCATAGCCAAGTTGTCCCCTGCATCACCTTGGAATACAGAGACGTACAATAAATCTTTGGGAAGGCCATAAACTTCTGTCAATAATTCCCATGCCCACTCAATCGCTTCTTTCTTGAAATAATCTCCAAAAGACCAATTGCCCAGCATCTCAAACATGGTGTGGTGGTAGGTATCTACCCCTACTTCTTCCAAATCGTTATGCTTACCGCTTACACGAAGGCATTTTTGTGAATTGGCCACACGTGAAAATTTGGCAATCTCATTACCCAAAAACGCATCTTTAAATTGATTCATCCCTGCGTTGGTAAACATCAGGGTGGGGTCATTTTTTACTACAATAGGGGAAGAAGGAACGTATTGATGCTGTTTGGATTGAAAAAATTCAATAAACGTACTTCTGATTTTTTTGGCTTCCATGGAAGATAGTCGGTACAGTGGCAAATACTAGGTGGAGTGCATTTGGCAAAATTGAGCAAAATACAAGTGACAAATTTAATAGAATTGGCTGGCTTATGCACAGGTATTTGAGATTTTGACAAAAAGGTTACTCCTCTATTCCTAGGAATTATTTATCCCAACTGGGAGAACGATTGGAGAAACTGAAAACAAAAGATTCTGTTTATATTCGTTTCCTTAACCCCTTTTCCATGTCCTACCTCGATCAAATTGCCTCACCAACGCTTCTTATTGACGAAAAAATCACTAGAGCCAATCTTGAAAAAATGGCTAGCAAAGCACAGCGGTTAGGAAAAAAATTAGTGCCACACTGGAAAACTGCCCAATCCCGAACGATAGGAGACTGGGCAAAAGACTATGGGATTCATGAAGTGACTGCCTCCTCCATTTCCCTTGCGGAATACCTTTGTGGTGAGGGTTGGGAGAGCATCCACATCGCTTTTCCTTTTAATATCCGCGAAATTCCACGACTCAATCGACTTGCAAAAAATCAGAACATTTCGGTGCAAGTGGTCAATGCATCTACCGCCAAAGCCTTGGCTGAAGGACTAACTGAAGATGTTTCTTTTTTTGTCGAATTGGATGCAGGGTATGGCCGTACGGGGATTCAAGCATCGGATGAAGCGGAGTTAGAAGAGATTTTGACCCATGCTAGTCATTCTCAACATCTCAAATTCAAGGGGTTTTACATTCATCCTGGACATACTTACTACGGAAAAAACACCCAAAAAATTCACGAGGAGAGTCAAGCCGAATTGGCGCGAATGAAAGCTAAATACTCGGACCGCTATCCCAATTTGGTAACTCGATTGGGTGATACACCTGGCTGTGCCGCGATGGAGGATTTTGGAGATGTCGATGAGCTCGGTCCAGGCAATTTTGTATTTTTCGATTTGATGCAGGTGCAATTGGGAAGTTGTCTTCGAGAGGACATCGCTGTTTGCTTGGCCGTACCCGTAGTGGATATCCGCAAGGATCGTCAGGAGATTTTGATCCATGGTGGTGGGGTACATTTAGCCAAGGATGTGCTTATTCAGCCCGATGGAACCAAGAATTTTGGAGAGGTAGTCCTGTTAACAGAAAAAGGGTGGGATTTACCAAGCCATTACTCCTTTGTGAAAAGCATTTCCCAGGAACATGGGATTATTCAAGCTTCTGAGGAGTTATTAAATACGGTTAAAGTTGGGGATTTGCTGGGCATTTTACCCATTCATTCTTGCATGACTGCGGATGCCATGGCTAGTTACCTGAATGTGAATGGGCAGAAAATAGACCATGCCGAAGGAGCACGGTAACACCTCAGGGATTCAAGTTTGCCTAGTGATTTTCCCAAATCCTAAAAATTACACCTTGTTTAACTTCCACTTGCCTTTCTTGAAAAAGTAAAGGGAAACAAGCGCATGTAGGGAATGACAAGCAGCAATGGCTATGAATATCCCCAAATAACCCAATTCTAGCGGGAAGGCAAGTACGTAGGCAAGGGGAACTTCCATACACAGGAGCACTATTGCATTGATCCAAGCGGGAGTCTTCGTATCCCCTGCCCCATTGAAGGCTTGGGTAAGCACCATGCCAATGGCGAAAAATACATAGCCCAAGGCAATCACCCACAAGCCCTGCGAAGCTACTTCTTGAATATGAGGGATATCCGTAAATAAGCCGACCAATTGCTTACTAAACAGCAGGTAAATCCCGGTGACCGACGCCATAAAGATCACGTTGTAGCGCACAGTAAGCCATACCGCCAGCTCTGCACGTTTTGTTTTTTGTGCCCCAAGATTTTGTCCCACCAACGTGGCTGCAGCACCTGAAAGTCCCCAAGCAGGTAAAATGGTGAATATTAAAATTCGAAAAGCAATGGTATAACCTGCCAATGCCGCCGAACCAAATTCAGCATTCATCCGAGTCAAGGCCACCCAGGAGAAGGAATCAATCAAAGATTGCCCCATTCCCCCTAGTGACAATTCAACAATCTTTTTGATGGTTTCCCAACTTAAGGCGATGTTTTCTCTGAGGATTTTAAGTTTGTGCTTGCCATTGAAGAGGTGGTACAATTGGTAAAGTACCCCCACACTTCTGCCAAAAGTAGTGGCTATGGCAGCTCCATCTAATCCAAATCCCTCCCATGATCCTATGCCGAAAATCAACAAGGGATCCAGCACGATATTCAACCCATTCGAAATCATTAAAGAACGCATCGCATGGTGGGCTTGACCTGCACCTCGGAAGGCTCCATTGCATAAAAAAAGCAAAAGAATGGCTGTATTGCCTGCAAATACAATCTTGGCATATTTTGACCCTGATTCAACTAATTGTTCCTCGGCCCCCATCAGGCGAAGCAAGTCTCCAGCAAAGGTCCAACCCAAAACCCCTAGCACAATGGAAACAAGGGCACCGACCAAAAGCAATTGAAAGGTAACTGACCCTGCATCTTCGTAATTTTTCTCCCCAAATCGTCGAGATACCAATGCGGTAGCAGCCATACTCAAGCCGAAACCAAGCGCATAGGTCAACACGATCACTGACTCAGTCAATCCCACAGTAGCTATGGCATATTCTCCCAATTGGGCTACAAAAAATATGTCCACAAGAGCAAATGAGGACTCCATCATCATTTCCAAGATCATGGGCAAGGCAAGAAGAAAAATGGCAGTCTTCAAAGGAAGCCGGGTAAAATCTTGCTCCTTACCCAAGAGCGCGTCTTTAATCAGTTGCCAGGTCATAAAAATTTATGAAAGGATGAACCCAATTCGAATACGATAGAAATGGGAGGACAAAAAAAGAAAAAAAACCGCGAAATCGCGGTTTTTAAATGAAATAAGACAAATTCCTTTAGGCTAAGCCCAACTTTTCGAGGTGAGCTTCCTTGATTTTTCGGCGAAGGATTTTTCCCACATTTGTTTTAGGAAGTTCCTCGGTAAAATACACCTCCTTAGGAACTTTGTAATTGGTCAAAGATTCCTTGCAATGCGCAATGATTTTCTCCTCGGTAAGCGTCTGATCCTTTTTGACGACATACGCAACTACCTTTTCGGTGGATTTCGGATCGGGCATGCCGATTACCCCTACTTCCAAAACACCTGGGCAAGAAGCCACTACATCCTCTACTTCATTGGGGTACACATTGAATCCCGAAACCAAGATCATTTCCTTTTTACGGTCTACAATCTTGGTAAATCCATCTGCATCCATCACACCGATATCACCAGATTTGAACCAATCTCCATGCATTACCAGAGCGGTTTCTTCAGGTCTATTCCAATAGCCCCGCATCACTTGCGGACCTTTGATCAAAATCTCACCTCGCTCCCCAAGGGCTACTGGATTGCCCGCATCATCGGCAATCATCACCTCGGTGTTTGGCAAAGGCATACCTATCGTCCCTATTCGCTCGGTTCCATCGATGGGATTACAGGTCGCTACAGGGGCTGTTTCTGTTAAGCCATAGCCTTCAGCCAAGGGTACACCAGTGACCGATTTCCATTTTTCGGCAGTTGCTTTTTGTACCGCCATTCCCCCTCCTACAGCAATCTTCAAACCAGAGAAATCCAACTTACCAAAGGCTTCTTGATTCAATAAGCCATTAAAAAGCGTGTTGACTCCAGTGATGACTGTAAACTTCTTTTTTGCTAAATCTCCTATGAAAGCTTTCATGTCTCTTGGGTTGGTAATCAGCACGTTATGCGCACCAATTTTCAACATTGCAAGACAGTTTACCGTTAAAGCAAAAATATGATACAAGGGCAAAGCAGTAATCACAATCTCTTGGCTCTCTACCAACTTGGGCTTCATCCAGGCAGAGATTTGTTGCATGTTGGCTACAATATTTCCATGGCTCAATTCGGCACCTTTAGACACCCCAGTAGTGCCACCCGTGTATTGCAAAAATGCTGGGTCGTCCAAGGTCATAGCTACCTTTGAAAAAGTATGCTTGGCACCTAAAGCCAATGCCTTCTTTAAACCAACCGCCTCGGGAAGATGGTAGGCAGGGACCATTTTTTTGACATGCTTTACCACCAAATTGACAAGAGTGCCTTTAAGTCCTCCAAGCAAATCCCCCAATTCAGTGACGATGACATGTTTGGCATGAATCTCAGTTTTGATTTTCTCGAGATTGGATGCAAAATTGGCTACAATGACCACCACATCGGCTCCAGCATCATTGAACTGATGTTTCATTTCAGCAGGGGTGTACAGCGGATTGGTATTTACGACCACCATACCTGCTCGAAGTGCTCCAAACATCACTACTGGATACTGCAAAACGTTGGGCATTTGTATGGCCACTCGAGTACCCTTAGTAAGCTTAAGTTCCTTAGTCAAGTAAGATGCAAATTGCGCACTTAATCGGTCCAATTCCTGAAAAGTTAGCGTCTTTCCCATGCATTCGTAGGCCACAGACGAACCATATTTGAGCACACTTTCCTCAAAAAGAGCTACGACACTGGAATATGCGGTATGATCCACTTCTTTAGGTACGGAAGGTGGATAAAATTGAAACCAAGGAAAGTCTTTCATCTGTTTACTATTTTGGGTGTGTTAATAAAAGTTCAATTACTTAAAATTGTTGGGTATCGACAAGAATCAAGTCTGCAATTTTAATAGGTATGATTATCCGTAATTATGTCAAGAGCTTAAGATAAGTTTGAATCACTGCGTATAATCAAATTAACCGTTTCCAAGGTACTAGCCTTACTCAAAATCAGCTGTTTTTCTTCCTTACCCGATTAATCCATATTAAATCTTGGTAAGAAGGATAGCACCTTTCAAAAATAGAAAATTACTTAGGACAACTACCAACATCGTTCATTCAAATTGAATATTCTCGTTTAAATCTACTCCTTCTTTCTCCCGAAAGGCTAAATTTGAGGACTTCTTAAAAAATGATTGATATCCAGCAAAATTCCCCCATAGAACTACTCCAAAGCTTAGATTTTTGGCTGCCAGGAGAAAAAATTAGCCAAATTTCTATTCCTGGAGAAAGCAACATGAATTTGGTACTTCGAATTAAGACCAACGTGAGAAGCTATATTCTCAAGCAAGCCAAACCTTACGTTCGAAAATATCCTCATATTCTGGCTCCCATCTCTCGAATTCAGATAGAATACCAATTTTTAAAGCAGCTTGAGGATAATTCATTCTTGGCTTCCCTATCCCCAAAAGTATTGCAGTACGATGCACATCAACACCTGATGCTCTTGGAAGATCTTGGGGAGGGTAGCGACTACCTCGCTCTTTACGAAGGAAATCGAATGCTCAATAGAATGGAAATCAGACAATTGGTGGACTACTTACTACACCTGCATCAACTTCAGGCACCAACCTTTCCTCCAACTAATTCCATGCGATCCCTGAATCACGAACATATCTTTAATTTTCCTTTTTTAAAGGAAAATGGATTTAACTTGGATAGCGTACAATCTGGTCTTCAAGAGGCAAGCATACCCTACAAGACTGACCCGCTGCTCAAGGAACGTATCCAAGCTTTAGGCATTCGCTATTTAGCTGAAGGAAAGGGATTAATGCATGGAGATTTTTATCCAGGTAGCTGGTTACAGGTTCCTTCTGGAATAAAAATTATTGACCCGGAATTTGGTGGCTTAGGGGATGCAGAATTTGATCTAGGCATTTTCCTAGCTCATCTAGATCTTTCGGAACAAGCGGAAGAATTAAGCTCGCTCGTACAAAAACAGTATACCCTCCCGGCGGATTGGTCCTTGGTCCAACAATACCGAGGAGTGGAAATCCTCCGACGACTGATTGGCATTGCCCAACTACCGGTATCTTTAAGTTTGGAAGCTAAAAAAACGCTTCTTGCACGAGCACGAACTTACCTCCTATCCTAAATGAAAAAATTAACCTTCTTTTTACTTACGCTACTTACTTTTTCCTGCAGCAAACAGGCTCCAGAAGATTTAGCACTCACTTTTTCAACGGAAAGCCTGACTATTTCTGGGTTTACAGAGGCCGAATTGTACGACCGAATATTGGGTATGCTGGTAGGATCCGCTATCGGGGATGCCATGGGGGCACCTACAGAAATGTGGCCCAGAGAAGCGATCCAACTCGAATACGGATTTGTTAAAGGGCTAGACTCTATGGTTCGTGAAGTTTCTCCGGAAGGAATTTGGAAGGCCAACTTACCTGCAGGAGGCACCACGGACGATACGCGATGGAAAAGTCTAGCTGTGGACTACTTGCTCAGCCAAACTACCGAATCCCTGGAACCCAAAGACTTTGCTTCCCATATTTTGAAATCCTACGAAGGGAGTTTAACCAAACTGAAAAATACGGAAGGTGTCGACGTTGAGCCTTTTGAAAATGCATTGCAAGAAGCAAATTGGCTTTCAGAGTGGGCCAAGGTAGCTACCCCCTATCGAGATGCCAATTTGGGAGGCTATATAGATTCGCTAAGCAAGTTTTATGGAGGAGAGATGGTCTGTGCAGGACTCTTATATTCTCCTGCTTTGGGCGCATTTTATCCTGGAAATCCGAAAAAAGCCTACCTGGAAGCCTACAAACTTTCATTTTTTGATCTTGGCTATGCCCGTGATTTAACAGCACTAGCAGCAGCCATGACTGCCTCTGGGATGACGCCAAGAGCAAGTCAAGACAGTATTTTGGCCACCCTTCGCTTGGACCCAGCGGGATATTTCCAAAGTCGGCTGGTTGGTCGCACTTCCCATAAATTACTGAAAGATGCCTTGGGTATTGTCCGTGAAGCAAAAAAACTTGATTCACTCCCAACCCCATTGAGTTTGGGAAATCCTGCCTTGAATTATGCATACTCCGAATTGGATCGCCGTCAGCAGGACATGCCTTTCCATGCAGGGGAAATATATCTGCAAAGTCTAACCGCTATGCTTTATGCAGACTTTGATTTCAAAAATACCTTGATCTTCCTGACAAACTACGGTAGAGACAATGATACAACTGCTTCACTAGCTGGTGGAATCCTGGGCGCTTGGTATGGCTACAGCGGGTTGCCTGTTTCCGAGCGAGAAAAAGTAGTACGCGTTACTCGAGAAGAATTAGGAATTGACCTAGAACAACAAGCACAACTACTGACGCTTCATTTGTTGGCTAGGGAGAAAAACAAGTAGTTCGATCGCTTAAAACGCATAGCCCAAGCCTATTCCGGCAAAAAGCGGCCAGAAGCCATTGTTGTTGAATATCGGAGTCAAGTTTACTCTCCAGGTGAAGCCCCCATTTTCTGGGATTTTTCGATAGCCAATATTCATGGTTCCCATTAAACTTGGAGATCCATCCACTGGAAGGATGAAATTAACATCTGATTCCTCAGTTACCAGAGGACCTATACAATTTCCATTCGCATCGAAAGATTGGCAGTAGGAATAGGACTCGTTATTCACTCCGAAAAAAGTCATTCCCAAGCCTAACTCAAAAAACCGCTCATCTTTCCCATACAATTTATTGACTAAAATAGGCAAAGAAAAAAAAGAATCCTGTCCTATTTTGTATCCCCCAGCACCTACACGCATCCCCCATGAGTCAATTCGACTGTCATCAAATCGGAAATCATAATTAAAGCTATAGGCTAAACCAGAACCTCCAAGCTCCACAAATACCGACTGATGAGGGACTTTTTTATCTTGACCGAAGCCGGTTAAACTTAGAACAAAAAAAGCGAGAAGCAGGACCAGTTTTTTCATGGGTAACTTAGGATTAGCTTGGCAAAGGTAAACGATAACATTACAAACAGGTTCCAATAACCATAAATTATGGCCATTGGAACGATATAATCGCTTGCAAACCCGTAAAATCTGAGATATTTGCAACAAAGCTTTTCACTTCTGGCTTACCGGCTGCTAATCACCTCATCCCATGGTAAAAAAAATATTCCTAGGCCTTTTTGCTACCGCCATGATTTTGGCAATCGTATACATGCTGGGTCCTAAAGTAAAAACCCAGCGCCTGACCATTGCCTTCCCAGAAGTCCCAACTGATGCGGAGGCACTTGAGGAATATCTTTCCAGAAGGGAGGATTCTGTCAAGGGAATGAAGCCCGGAAACGAAGCCTACCTCATTTGGGCAGATTCCCTAAACAAGCAAAAAACTCCGTATTCCATTGTATACATTCATGGATTTGGTGCTAGCCCCATGGAAGGGGATCCTGTGCATCGATTCTTGGCGGCTCATTTTGGCGCCAATTTATTTGTAACCCGCCTACCCGAACATGGCATCAGTCGGAAAAATGGAATGGAATATTTGACCGCCCAAGACTTGGCCAATGCTGCGGGTGAGGCGTATCAAATAGGTAAAAGTTTAGGTGAAAAAGTGATTGTTGTGGGAACTTCCATGGGTGGTTCCTTAAGCCTTCTGCTTGCCAGTCAGCAAGCGGATATCCAAGCCCTGGTACTCTATTCACCTGCCATCCGTGATGAAGCAAGGATGCTTGAAGGATTTTTTTCTCCTTGGGTTTTCTGGGTCTTGAAGAAGACACTCTTGGAAGATGGAGTCATGAACCAGCCGCGTGAGGGAGAAAAGGGAGATTACTGGTCTGAAGAATACCATGCCAATGGGTACCAGAGTTTGGCTGTGCTATTGTACAGCGAAATGAATGAAGAAACCTTTGCCAAGGTGAAGCAACCTGTATTTATGGGCTATTATTACAAGAATGACCAGGAAAAGGACATGGTCGTATCCGTTTCCAAAATGCAAGAAATGTTTGGACAATTGGGTACAGCCCCTGCACTGAAAAAGGAAATGGCCTTTCCAAAAACTGGAGATCACGTGATCGCATCTTCCATTACCTCTCAAGATTGGCAGACGGTATTATTTCAAACCATAGATTTCTTAGAGAATGTTACCCAGGTTCCTGCCAATCCTGCCTACCAGCAGCAAGTGGAGCAAATGACTAAGGCCAACCAATTGCTGGACAGCATCCCTTTTAAAAAGCAAGACTAATTTGGATAAATACAAAAAAATGGGAGGTTAAAGCCTCCCATTTTTTTTAGATAAATCTGTTGATTAGATTTTCGAAGTATTCCTGCTTCCCGCTGATTTGGGTTGGCTCTCCCACTTCTAAGGCATAAGAACGAAGATCCTCAAGCGTCAATTTACCCTCCTCAAAGGCCTTGCCTTTTCCAGCATCAAAGCTTCCATAGCGATTTTTCCGTCGCGCCAAGTAGTCTGACTTTTCGAGAACCTCAGCAGCTATAATCAAGCCACGGGCAAAGGCATCCATACTGCCGATATGCGCCAAGAATAAATCCTCAGGATCGGTCGAGTTTCGTCTGATTTTCGCGTCAAAGTTGACCCCTCCACCTTGCAAGCCTCCGGCAGCCAAGATAATCAACATAGATTCTGCTAGTTCTTGTAGGTTGAGCGCAAATTGATCTGTATCCCAACCATTCTGGTAATCTCCCCGGTTGGCGTCAATAGATCCAAGCATGCCTGTATCTGCAGCCACCTGGAGTTCATGCTGGAAAGTATGTCCTGCAAGTGTCGCGTGGTTCACTTCAATATTCAATTTGAAATCCTTGTCCAATCCAAAGTGTCTTAGGAATCCAATCACCGTTTCCGAATCGTAATCGTATTGGTGTTTGGTCGGCTCCATCGGCTTCGGCTCAATAAAGAAGGTGCCTTTGAATCCATTTTTACGCGCATAATCTCTAGCCATGGTCAAGAATCGAGCAAGGTGCTCCTTCTCCCGCTTCATATCGGTATTCAATAAAGACATGTAGCCTTCTCTACCGCCCCAGAACACGTAGTTTTCACCTCCTAATTTGATGGTTGCATCCAAGGCATTTTTCACTTGGGTACCCGCAAAAGCCAGCACATCAAAGTTTGGGTTGGTAGAGGCTCCATTCATGTAGCGAGGGTTGCTAAACACGTTGGCAGTACCCCAAAGCAATTTGATTCCACTAGCCTTTTGATGGTCAGCGGCATAATCTGTGATGATCTGCATTCGCTTCTCGTATTCGGCCAAGGTAGGTCCTTCATCGATTAGATCTATGTCGTGAAAGCAGTAGTATTCTGCACCAATTTTGGTCATGAATTCAAAAGCCGCATCCATTTTATCTTTCGCTCGCTGAATGGGATCAGCGCTTACATCCCAAGGATGTTTGATGGTACCTGGACCAAAGGGATCCCCTCCCGTACCACAGAAGGAATGCCAGTAAGCGATTGCAAACTTAAAATGTTCCTTCATGGATTTACCAGCAATGACCCTATTGGGTTCATAATAGCGAAACGCCATGGGATTGTCACTTTCTTTGCCTTCAAATTGAATTTTCCCAATGTTGGGAAAAAATGAATTAGCCATAGTTATAAAGGTTATTGATTATAGGTTAAGAAATAGGTTCAATTAATAGGATTCAGGATTAGCAGTAAGTTGTTCCAATCGAGCAAGCCACACCTGGTATACTTCTTCGTAGCGATCCGCAATTGCAGGATTTGGAGCTAAAGTTTGGAGTTTGGTTAATCCAAGAAATGCCTCTTCTTCACTAGCAAATATACCTGCGCCCAAACCTGCGCCTCGTGCTGCCCCTTGTGCTCCGTCGGTGTCATAAAGCTCCAAATTCACTTGATTCATTTGCACAAAAGTCTCTCGAAAAATTGGACTTAAAAACATGTTGGCATGACCTGCCTTTACCGTAGCTAGAGTCATCCCCATGTCCTTCATAATTCGAAACCCATACGTCAAAGCAGATACAATTCCTTCTTGAGCAGCACGAAGGAGATGGCCTTGTTCGTGCTTTAGTAAGTCCAAGCCAAGCAGGTGAGCACCTACTGGCTTATTTTGTAAAATACGCTCCACACCATTCCCAAAGGGTAAAAAAGTTAGCTTATCTGCCCCAAGAGGGGCTTTACTAGCAAGTGTGTTCATGTCCTCGTAACGAAGTGAATTTCCTCCAAGCATTCTTTTGAGCCAAGAATTGAGGATACCAGTACCATTGACACAAAGGAGCACTCCATAAGAAGGCGTACGTTGAGAATGGTTTACATGAACAAAGGTGTTCACACGAGATTTGGGATCGTATACGGGCGTGTTTGCCACCCCATACACTGTACCCGAAGTTCCTGCGGTAGTTGCTAATTCGCCCGGATGAAGTACTTGCAATGAAAAGGCATTATTGGGCTGATCTCCAGCTCGGTAAGCAATGGGTATTCCAGCTTCCAAGCCTGTTTCAGCGGATGCGGATGCAGAAACTTTCCCTTGAAGAGAGAAAGAAGGAACTGCTTCAGGAATCCAATCTTTTGGAATTTGCATTTCCGCGAGCAACCGCTCACTGAGTCCGTTTTGTTTGAAATCCCAGAAGATACCTTCAGAAAGTCCTGTTTCTGAGGTAAGGATCTCCCCACTCAACTTCATGGCGATAAAATCCCCTGGAAGCATGATTTTATAAATCTGTTCGGCTAACTCCGGTTGATTTTCAATTACCCACCGTAGTTTGGATGCAGTGAAATTCCCAGGAGAATTGAGCAAGTGCGGAAGGCAGTACTCCGCCCCCAAACTTTGAAAAGCTTTTTCTCCTTGCGCTACAGCCCTACTGTCACACCAAATGATAGAAGAACGGAGAACTTGGTGAGATTTATTTACACAAACCAATCCATGCATCTGGTAGGCAATACCAATAGCAGCTAATTCACCGACTTGCACATCAGCTGCTTGACGCACAAATGCAATTCCTTCCTTTACATAGCCCCACCACATCTCGGGATCCTGTTCAGCCCATCCTGATTGGGTGGATTGAATAGGCATTTCTACAGCTGGAAAAGCTTTAGCAATTATAGATTTACCAGTTTTTGCATCTAAAAGGCAGACTTTTACAGAAGAGCTGCCTAGATCAATACCGAGGAGTAACTTACGCATATTACCAGAAGATAGTGTAAAGTGCAGCAATAATACCAACAATCAGAATCGCCCCAATCTTAAAACCAGTGCTTGTTTTGAACAATTCCTTTGAAACATCAATACTGTTGGGATGGTCTTTCCCTTTGCCTTCTACAAGAGATATTCCAATCATTAGGACTGCAAGTACCACAAACACCCAACCCATTCGGTCGATAAAAGGCAAAGCTGGGAATACAATTTTGAGGACCACTGAGAGTGGAATACTGAGGGATGCACCCACAAGTGCTGCATTTGAGGTGGTTTTTTTCCAGAAAACTCCAAAGAAGAAAATGGCAAATACCCCAGGGCTTATGAAACCGGTATATTCTTGAATAAATTGAAAAGCCTGATCCAATTGTCCTAAAGCCGGTGCTACAAATGCTGCAATTACAAAGGAAACAATTGCAGTAATCCTACCTATTCGTACTTTGCTCGCTTCAGAACTATCTTTTCCAAAATACTTGGAGTAGATATCCATGGTAAAAATAGTGGACGTACTGTTGGCCATGGAGGCAAGGGAAGAAACAATAGCTGCCGTCAAGGCAGCAAAAGCAAGCCCTTTCAATCCGGTCGGCAAAATTTGAAGCAAGGAAGGATAAGCACGGTCGGACTTAATCAAACCAGTAACCGGATCTTTCATCGATTCAATAAATCCAAGATCCGTGCCATTCGACACAATTACCAAGGCAGCAATTCCTGGAACCACTACAATAAGTGGCATAAGTAGCTTTAGAAATCCAGCAAAAATCATCCCTTTTTGTGCTTGATCTAAGTTCTTTGCAGCAAGGGCACGCTGGGTGATGTATTGATTAAATCCCCAATAGCTAAGATTTGTAATCCACATCCCCCCGATCAATACAGACAATCCAGGAAGATCCAGGTAAGCATCTCGGGTCCCTCCCTTTCCATCGGCCACCATCATCTCTCCTTTGGACAAGATCATCGAAAAATGACCTGGAACCTCATTTCTTAAAATGGCTAATCCTTGCCAGGCGTCCCCATCTCCTACCATACCCAAGGCGATGTAAGTAGTGGCTAGTCCACCACCAATCAAGAACACCACTTGGATGACATCCGTCCAAGCTACTGCTTTTAATCCACCATAAATGGAATACAGCATTGCAAATAAAGCAAGGCCCACGATCCCATACGTTAGAGGAATCCCTAAAATCGTATTCAAGCTCAATGCTCCGAGGTAGAGCACGGAAGTCAAATTCACAAACACATACAAAAGCAACCAAAACACTGCCATGGTAGTCCGTACACGTGCATCGTATCGGTCAAAAAGGAAGCCAGGCATGGTGTAAATCCCTTTTTTCAAATAAACAGGTAAAAAGAAAATAGCAACCACTAAAAGCGTGGCCGCTGCCATCCATTCGTAAGTAGCAATGGCCAGACCCAAAGCATATCCTGAACCAGACATCCCAATAAATTGCTCTGCCGAAATATTAGAAGCAATTAAAGAGGCACCTACAGCCCACCAAGGCAAGGCTTTACTAGCAAGAAAATAGTCAGAGGAGTTTTTTACGTGGCCTTTCTTTTCGCGGGAGACAAAAAAACCCATCCCAATAATCAGGAAGGTATAGCCTAAAAAGACTACTAAATCAATGGTTTCTAAGAGCATAACTAGTGGTTGGGATAGGTTATTTGCAGAATTTGTTTTAGAAAAAACTTGGGTTTATCTGGTTTACAGGTGTTAAATATAAAGGTTTGTTACAAAGCTGCACACAGGATTGAAGATCAATTCAAGTAAAATCTAAATTTTTTATTTGAATGGAACTCCAGTTAAGAAAATGAAATCCAATCCATAGATATGCCAATTAAGAAACTAACAAACTCTTAACTGACTCTATAAACAGGATGTGAAAACGAAGTGTACCACATACGTACAGACAACTGTTCATATTCGTTCAATTCGTAAAATTGTTTAACAAGAATTAGAAAATAAATAGGGTCAAACCGCTTAATTTCAAGGACAACTAGCGATTTATTCAAACAAAAGCCGTAAAATTGGGTCGATTTTTTACTTAGCATCATTTTTGGAGCTGAATCGTTTATGGCAAATAAAAGCAGTGTATTTGATATGATTGGGCCGATCATGGTTGGACCCTCTTCTTCACATACTGCAGGCGTAATTCGAATAGCCAGAGCTTCCATTCGTGTATTGGGAGGAACTCCAGAAGAAGCAAAAATCACTTTCTATAATTCCTTCGCAAGAACGTACGAAGGACATGGCAGTGATCGCGCCATTTTAGGCGGATTGATGGATTTCAAAACTGATGATCTTCGAATCAAAGATGCCTTAGAAATAGCTAGTCAAACTGGTTTGAACTACAGTTTTAAATCCATTGGAAATTCGTCCATTCATCATCCAAATACGATCAAGCTGCAACTTCAAAAAGGCTCCCGAAGGATAGAAACCACCGGCGAAAGTTTAGGAGGCGGAGTGATTAACATTTCTGAGGTGGATGGATTTGTAGCTAATTTTTCAGCACAAAACCATACGTTGATCATTAAAGCGGACGATGTTTCTGGTGCCATTGCCTTTATTTCAAGTGTGATTGCACAGGAAAAAGTAAATATTGCAACCATGTCAGTATCTAGAAAAGGAAAACATGATCTAGCATGCCATGTAATTGAAATGGATTCAGGTATTCAAGAAATTACCCGTAACTATTTGCTTTCTTTGCCCTGGATTAAAGAACTAATCTACATTCCAGATATCGATCTCTAACCAATTCTAAACCAACACCTACCACAGATGAAAAAATTTTTTGTACTGTTTTTCTTTGGAGTTCTGCCACTACTACCGGTTAACGCTCAAACAGAGGTTCCAAATGGACCTTTGGATTTGGGTACCTGTGTGGCAATAGCCATTGAAAACAACCTCACCTTAAAGCGATCCGAACTCAACCAGCTAATTACTGAAGCCAACCTCTTGGAAAGCCAAGGCAGAAGATTACCTAGTTTGACTGCCGGTGCCAGTTCAGGATATCGTTGGGGCCGATCAATCAACCCAGTAACCAACTTGTTTGAAACAAGGAGAATCGGAAACATCAACCTATTTGGAAATACGGGTGCGCCAATTTTTCAAGGTTTGCGTATCAACAATAGTATTGGACAAGCAAAGAGCGACTTAAAAGCCGGAGAATTTAATTTGGAAGCTACCCGGAATGACATCACCTTGAATGTGATCAATTTATTTATTGATGTGGTATTTAATCGGGAACAAGTAAAAATTGCAGAAAATCAGTTCAATACTACTACCGAACAATTGGGACGAACCCAGCAATTGGTAGATGTAGGCTCCTTGCCGTATTCAGATTTGTTGGATTTACAATCTCAGAATGCAACCAACCAATTGAATGTGATCAATGCAAAAAACGGGCTTCGACAAGCCAAATTAGCGTTGGCGCAGGCACTTCAGATCCCATTCACGGAAAGTTTTGAGGTAATCGAACCAGAATATGAAGTATCCAAAGAGGCCCTAACTTCTGGTACCCCTGCTGAGATTTTTGAGATTTCTGTATCCCTAATGCCTCAAATCAAAGCTGCCGAAGCCACTATGAAAAGTGCAGAATATGGCGTAAAAATAGCAAAAGGAGGATTTCTCCCTACCCTTGATGCTGGGGTATCTGCATTTTCAAACTATGTAGATCAAGCATTTGTATTTGGATCAAGTGAAATCATTCCATTCCGTACACAGGTAGAAAATAACTTTTCCCAATCAGGAACACTCAATTTGAGTATTCCTCTTTTTACACGATTCGGCAACAAGTCCAATTTACAGCGTGCACGCGTGCAACAGCAACTTGCTGAAGTATCTATGACAGAAGCAAAAAATAGATTGCGTCAGGATATCGAAACCGCATACAATTCAGCATTGAGTTCAGAGCTATCCTACCAAGCCTCCTTAGTTCGGGTGAAGAGCTTGGAAGAAACCTTCCGAATTGCGCAGCAAAGATTTAATTTAGGGGCCATCAATTCAGTAGACTTTCAAGTGGCCCAAAACAACTTATTCAATGCTCAGGCAGATCTATTGAACGCGAAGTACAGCTATATTTTCAGAATCAAAGTCCTAGATTTATACCTAGGTAACTCCATTAATCTAAACTAAACCATGGCTACTAAAAAGTCCAACAAACTCCTTTATTACTTACTCGGTGCAGTAGGTGTAATCCTATTATTTGCCATCATTGGCCGCTCTGCTGGCTGGATCGGTGGTGCCAAAGAAACAGAAGTTGAATTTTCAATGGTGAAAAAAGTCGCCATTGTAGAGAAAGTGAGTAGCTCTGGAGAAATTCAACCCGAGGTTGAAGTAAAGCTATCCCCAGATGTGGCCGGTGAAATCATTGAGTTGAATGTACAAGAAGGTGACTCTGTTGAAATGGGAAGACTACTTGTAAAGATTCGCCCTGACAACTTTATCTCTGCATTAGATAGAACCAAGGCAAACTTAAATCAACAAATGGCCAATTTGGCACAGTCTAGAGCCAACCTACAGCGTGCTGAAGCCCAGTTTACTCGTTCGGAACTGGAATACAAGCGACAGCGCACCCTACACCAACAGAAAGCAATCTCCGATGCAGATTTTGAGCAGGCACAAGCCAACTACATTTCAGCACAAAAAGATTTGGAGGCTGCAAAACAAAATGTAATTGCTTCTGAATTTATTGTTAAAAGTTCCCAAGCTTCTGTAAATGAAGCATCTGAAAACCTCCGTTTGACCAATGTAAACTCCCCAGTATCGGGTATTGTATCCAGCTTAAAGGTGGAGCAAGGCGAACGTGTGGTAGGTACACAGCAGATGGCGGGTACAGAAATGATGACCATTGCAGACCTATCCAAAATGGAAGTTCGCGTAGATGTCAACGAAAATGACATCGTACGCTTGTCTTTAGGTGATACCACGCTTATCGATGTGGATGCCTATTCTGCATCTGGAAAGAAATTTAAGGGCATTGTCACCAGCATTGCCAATACGGCCAATACCAAAGCATCTCCGGATGCCGTTACTGAATTCAAAGTCAAAATTCGAATTCTGAATGATTCTTACCAAGATTTGGTAAAGGAAGGAAATAAGTATCCTTTCCGGCCTGGAATGACTGCTTCTGTTGAAATTTTGACCAATTCAAAAAATGACGCGATTTCTATCCCTCTTTCTGCAGTCACCACACGAGAAGACAAAAAAGACAGCATAGCAGGAGGTTCTGGCAAAGTGAAAGAACTTGTTTTTGTGTCTGAAAATGGAGTTGCAGCCATTCGTGAAGTGAAAACTGGAATCTCCGACTATGAAAACATAGAGATTATTTCTGGTCTGAAAGAAGGAGACGAAGTGATTTCAGGCCCTTATTTTGTGGTTAGCAAACAGCTAAAAGAGGGTGATAAAGTAAAGAAAATTTCCGCACCAAAGCCAGCTACTACCAAGGAGTAATTAGCTATCTAATAAATTCAAAAAGTCTTCTAAGCCTCTAGGGTTTAGAAGACTTTTTTTTTAGTAGCTAAACCGAACTCCTAAAAATCCTCTGATCCCTTGATTTGGAGCAAAAAGGCGGGTAGGATCAAAACTAAGTGCATGGGGATTATCTGGTGTGGGGACCACTGAGCCAGAAGCATCAAAAACAACGCCTCGATCAAAGGGATCAAATGCTCTTGCGATACTGTTGCTTGGTGGTCGGTAATTTAATAAGTTTTTTACCCCACCATACAACTCCCATTTATACCCAAAACGCTTGGTAAGCTGAATATTTTGCAAACTCCACCAGGGTGAATATTCCTGCCGATCATCAAGGGGACCCAACAAAGGCAATCGCATGGGCCCGTACACATTTCCGGTATAATCTAAGGTCAATTCCATGGGATGAAAATGATAGCCAATCGTCCAAACCCCAGAAAAACGCTCGGCTAATAATTGTTGAACTCGCTTCCCCTCTTCAGTCATCGACACATCCATCCAGGTGATTCCCGTCAAGAGTTTAAATCCATTGGCCCACAGTCCATCAAAATTAAGGCTTAACCCCTTACTTCGAGAAGTACCGTCCAAATTTGCGTAGCGGATCTCATTTGGATTCGATTCGTAATCTGGAATGATTTGATTTGAAAAATGGGTATAAAATAAAGATGCATCCAATCCAAAATAGTTGCCCGAGGAGGTATATACTTTCTTGATCAGGTTGCTTGTGGTATTCCAACTTACTTCTGGACGCAGCCTTTCGGTAAAGACCACTGTCCTTGCACCAGTGAGTGCTGCATGATCCTCGGTAAATACATTTGCCACACGGAAGCCATTTCCTATGGAGGTTCTCCAAATCAGGGACTTATCTTCTGAGTTTAATTTGAAATTAATTCGCGGGGACCAAATTGAACCATGTACTCTACTAAAGTCATGTCTCAAACCAAGTAAAAGTTGGGCATTGGAACTGATCTTTAGTTCGTCTTGAAGAAAAATACCTGGCAGATGGGTAATGGATGGCGCATTGGCTTGACTGTTTGGATCTGTGGTAGCTGGTGTACTGTCATCGTAACTTGTCAGGCGATAAGCGGCCCCAAGTAAAAGATGATGGATTCCACTGCGCTTATTCCAAGTCAATTGTCCAAAACCTATTTTTTGATTTGCCCCATAAAAAGTAGTTCCATAATAAGAATCTTGCTGGTGACCATTGGCAGAAACTTGTAATTTCAAATCTTGAATCAAGGGCAAATCATAGGTTCCAAAGAGTTCCCAGCGCCGAGTTTGGATACTTTCTCCATAAATTTGATCACCTCCACGTTCTCGAGGAGTCCAATTCATTTCTCCCCCCCAGCGATCTTCAAATACAAGACGCCCGGCAAAAGAAAGTACCTTGCTATCCTTTCTGCTGAAGTCAATTTTCTGAAACACTGAAATTCTATCCTGTAAAGCCAGATCAGTCAAGCCGTCCTTATTGTGGTCTATGGGGCTATCATACCTGAAAGCATTAATTCCAGTTAAAGATTGAATACCTTTTCCAAAATTTGATTTAATGGAAGCATCAAGGGAGAGTTCTTCCCAAGAAGTACCCATCAGATCAAAGGAAAATAGCGGTGCTTTTTCTGGCCTTTTGGTGATGATGTGAATCAAGCCTCCTACTGCCTCCGAACCATACAGCGTGGATGCTGGACCCTTGACTACTTCGATCCGATCAATTAAGGATTGAGGGATTCCCGAAAGGCCATAGACTGTGGCTAGACCACTGATAATGGGCATCCCATCAATCAAAATCATGGTGTAGGGACCAGGAAGACCATTGATTTGAATGTCTCCGGTATTGCATATTGCACAATTTACTTGCGTGCGTACCCCATTGACTTGTTGAAAGGATTCAAATAGGGAGGGTACGGGGTTAGATCGGAAAAAGGAACTTTTGAATACCTCCACCGGTATAGGACTATCTGCTCGAGACAATTCCTGCAAAGTACCAGATACCACCACTTCTTCTAAGCCTGTTGTATGGGTTTCAAGTTGAAAATGAATAAATTCAAAAGGAGCGGTCACCCAGCGCTCCACCGAATTGAATCCTAGCAATGAAACAGTGATTTGCACACGATCAATTTTTGGAAGAGGTAAGCTAAAGTTTCCCAAACTATCCGTTACAGTGCCCTTTTCGAGGTCTTTTACATAAACTGAGGCATTCTTAAGAACAATTCCTTCGGAGGTGGTAACCTTCCCTTGGAAGGAAATTTCTTGAGCAAAAACCTTTAAATGAGAAAAAATCAATAATCCAAGAATCAGGTAGAAATGCCTCAATTTCAAACCAAAAAAAGTAAGAATAACACACTTTAAGAGCTGTTTTTTTTGAGAAATACCGTCGCTGATTGCTAACAGATGTAGCATAGTAAATAAATTAGATTAACTAAATTACAAAGTTAGTATATTCTAACAAATTTGTTTTTTAATTAATAGAATCTATTTTTGAACAAATGATAATCAATGGCTTCTCCAACCGAAGAAAATTACCTAAAAGCCTTGTTCAACTTGGCAAATGAGCAAGGTGAGCTAAGCCTTTCAGATTTAGCAAATCAAGTACAAGTAAGTTTGCCTACAGCCAACAGCATGGTGAAATCCTTGAGAAGGCAAAATTGGGTGCATTATGAAAAATACAAGCCCCTCACATTAACTGAAGAGGGGAAAGCAATGGCCATATCCATCATTAGAAAGCATCGCTTAACAGAGATGTTTTTGCTAAAAATGATGAATTTCGGTTGGGAAGAAGTTCACGAAGTAGCAGAGCAAGTAGAACACATACATGCTCCAAAATTTTTTGAACGCATGGACGAGATTTTGGGATATCCGTCGGTGGACCCTCATGGATCTCCCATTCCAGATAGGCATGGAAACTTAGAAAAACAGAGCTTTCAACCACTTACTGTTGTACTTCCAGGGCAACGAGCCAAATTACATGCGCTAACGAATTCATCGACAGCATTTTTAGCCTATTTAAATTCAAAAGCCCTTACGCTTGGGAGTAGTATAGAAATTATTTCCATAGAACAATTTGATCAAAGTAGAGTAGTTCGCTACACTGGTCATCCTACAGAAACTTTAACTGAAAAAGTATGCGAAAGGCTGCTTGTTCAATTGGAAGAAACTTCTTCTTGATTTCATTAAGCCAGAATCTGGTTACCCCTTCATCAAAAATTGCTGCCAGCGCCAGCTATCTCGCATGCAGGCATCCAAATCGTAGGTAGGGAACCAGCCCAATACCTGGTTTATTTTTTGAGTATCTGCCCAGGTCTTCACCACATCTCCAGCCCTTCTAGGGCCAATCTCATAGGGCAAGGTGAGGTTATTTACTGTTTCAAAGGCATCTATCACCTCCAGCACGGTGTTTCCTCGTCCTGTGCCTACATTAAATACATCGTAAAAATTAGGTGCTTGGTCATTTAAGAAGCCTAAGGCTTTGACATGCGCATTTGCCAAATCTACTACATGAATATAATCTCGAATGCAACTGCCATCCGGAGTATCGTAATCGTTGCCAAATACAGTGAGTTTCTCTCGAATTCCAGCTGCTGTTTGCGTGATATATGGAACCAAATTTTGAGGTGTACCAATGGGCAACTCTCCAATCTTTGCACTAGGATGAGCCCCAACAGGGTTAAAATAGCGGAGTGCAACGACACGAACTCCCGCTTTACTCTTTACAAAGTCAAGGAGGATATCCTCCCCTATCTTTTTGGTATTTCCATAAGGGCTCTCTGCCTCTTTTCTGGGTGTCGCCTCTGTAACAGGCAATACATCCGGCTGCCCATAAACAGTACAGGACGATGAAAAAACCAAATCTACTATACCCCTTTCCTGCATAAACTCCAACAAAATAACCAAGGAGCCTACATTGTTTTTGTAATAAGCCAAGGGCAATTGCGTACTCTCTCCTACTGCTTTAAAGGCAGCAAAGTGAATAACACCTTGAATTTGATGTGCCTCTGCAATTTCATGAAGCAAGGTTTTGTTGGAACAATCGCCACGATAAAAAATAAACCGCTTCCCCGTAATCTCTTCGAGTCGATCCAAAACCTCCTCTTGGGAATTGGAAAAATCATCCAAAATAATTGGCTCCATTCCCGCATTCCAAAGCTCAACTGCGGTATGCGAACCAATGTACCCTGCACCACCGGTAATTAAAATTTTTTTCATTTTACTCAAAAATTTAAGCTATAAAAGTACAGATTTATCCCAAAATCTTGAGAAGGAGCTCAATGGAATAGTGTGAAAATCCCTGACTTTTCCTCTTGTTGAATTTTTCCTTCCAAGGTATACGAGTAGCGTAAAAAATACGAGTAGCTTCCAATGGGGGCGGCAACAGACTTAATTTTTCCATCCCAAGGGGCTGCTCCCCTAAAAACCAAATCTCCCCATCGGTTCCAAATCAATAATTCATAGGTAACAGGGCAATTTGAAATAGGTCCAAATTCGCCATCGCTTGGAAGAAATCCTGTAGGCATTCGTAGCTTAGCTTCAGCTTGACTGACTCGAGTGGTTCCTACTACCATGCATCCCTTGGCGTCAGTCACTGTGTAGGAATACGCTCCAGGAGCCAATTCAGTAAGCAATAAGCCTTCACTCCCGTTGTCCCAAACCACCTCAAAAGGGGCCTTTCCACCAGATATTTCAAGTTGCACTTGACCAGTGAAGCTCCCCTCGCAGCCCGGCTGAATCTCCTCAGGAACTACCACAACCTCCATGGGTTCTATCATATCTACTTCCAAAGGAATGACACAGCCCTTACTGTCTTGAATTCTAAGTTGATATTTGCCTGCTGCAAATCCAAAAACAGTCAAATTCGGAGACTCCCACTGGGAATCAAACCCAGAAACAGTATATGGAGGACTTCCTCCAACTATATTCAATCGAATTTGTCCATCCGTACCTGCAAAACAGGAAACTTCTTTTACTTCCACATCCCCTTGAATTTGGAGTGGAGCCGGTTCCTCCAAACGTACTTCCATTTGGATAAAATCACATCCTGACGCATCGTACACAGTGACCAAGTACATTCCTGCAGGAAGGCCTGTTGCAAAATTTGTAGAAAGGCTTGCATCGTGTGCCCATTGGTAGGTATACTTGGAAGAACCTCCCCTCGGCTGAATCTGGATACTCCCATTCGCTTCACCTACGCAAGCAGGAAGAGAAACTTGAGGAGATTCCAGTACTAAAGGGCTAAAAATATCCACAGTCAAGACGGAAGAGATTCCCTTACAAGCCCCATTGGCTACACTACTTTCTTCATAGACGAGTTCTCGAATTGGGGCATTTGCATCCCAAAGCACCTGAACTTGATCTTCCCCTTGTCCAGAAATCAGCGTACCACCAATTACACTCCAACTGTAATCCCTATTGGCTAACGAATACGGAACCTGATAACTAAGAAGTAAGTCTCCACCACAAATTCCTGAGCTTCCCAAGGGGGCTTCTGGTGTAAGAACCTCTGAAATGGTTACAGCAAGTTCCCTACGCTGTCCAGGACAACCAGATACAGTGTAGGGGGTAGCGGCAATTTCACCTGAAGTACGCCCTGAGTCCCACTGTACGGTCACCTGGTCTGCTTCCTGCTGGAGTAGGACTCCTCCTTCAATCTCCCATCCGATTTGCCCTAAGGCCGCATCGGATTCTAATCTATAGGTGAATTGATCCGATCCAGGACAAACACCCCTAGGACCTTTTAATTCGCCAGCAACTGCTTCAACAAAGACCTCAAATCGGAAAGTCTCTTCACTATCACAGCTTTCATCCCCAGTAGATGCACGAACAGAAATTTGATAGTTTCCAGGTTTTTGAAAAGTATGCAAAGCCTCCACCCCATCTTGAAGTGCTGAGCCATCCCCAAAATCCCAACTGAAATTTTTGTAAGTGGACGTCTCGGTTTGAATAGCCCAACTACCTTCAGAACCCAGACAAGCCACTTTATCCCCAACTACCTCAAAGGGATAGGTCGTAGTTGTTTCAAATTGGATTGGTTCTAAACTTGCCCCTACCGCATACACATAGGATTCTACTGCTCCTGAGCCATATGCAATTGCATTAAATCCAGAAGAATTTTGTAGCAGGTTAGGACCTTCCTCAACTACTAGACGCGCATATTCAAAATTAGGATTGGTAGGAACAGGTTTAAATTGGCTTCCAACAGCTTGCCCGTTGAGAAAAGTTTGCTGCGCCGTACCTTTTTTTACGAGGATATTTACTAAGTGTGTCCGAATCCAATTTATTTTGACAGAAGAAAAAACCATTTCCTTCATCAACTGATTGACTGGACTTAGCGTAACTAAGGAAGGGTCACCGTAACGAGAATAGGAATCATTTTGATCGTTGCAATTCCCACTTTTTGCAATCATCGATACGGCTGTAGGTTTGCTGGTTTCAATGGAAACTAGATCGTCCTTAGTGAATTCAAAGGTAAAGAATGCTCCACGATTCAGTGTGCCTTTTGAAATCCCATTTAGTTTTACTTCTGTGTTATTTTCAGAAGCCAAGACCTTAATTAGTTCACCAGAAGTTCGGTCTGCAAGTGGGATATGAATGTAGGATTTGCCCCACGAAGGCAAGGGATAGGCTTGTTGAAACAAATGATCCCCAGAAGTGGCACAGTTGTCTCCCGCACTAGTCATTTTATTGCCACCAAACACTGCTAAATTTTTACAATCTTCAGATTGCCCATTCACGACACGAACCCTGGTACCTGTCAGATCACCCGTTGCTGCTTTCAGCTGAAACGTTTGCCCCTTATCGAGCTTGATTCGGATCGGTGCAACTGCAGGTACAGGAGTACCATTCAAATCTACTCGAGCAGTAGCTGTAATTTCAACCTCAGTTTCATCGGCAACTGCAACCAGCAGTAGCGTACTTTCATAGTTTTTGTTGGATGGAGAAATGTCTAACCCTGACTCAAATTCATCGTAATGAGAAGTGATATAATATTCCTTACCAAGTGCTGTGACTGGCAATATTACAGTTCCATCAGCACTTGCTTGCCTTTTGTTAAAGGCATGAACAGCTACCAAACCTGTAGTGGCCACATAAATGCTTTTTTCTTCTACCAATCCTGAAGAGGAGTGTAGTACATTGTAAAGTTTATTCTCATAATCCTGAATGTGCTGCTGCCCTTTTTCTAAGTCGAAAAAAGTTTTTTGATTATTGTATTCAATATACCCTGAAGTTTTCTCTGAAGCAGTAATTAGGACGGAGGCGGTAGCCGGTAAAAAAGGAGTAGCATGGTTTTCCATGAACCCGAAATAAAACTCTTTTCCTAATGTGTTATTTTGAGCAAAAACATCGAAATCAGCTCCAAGAAGAATAAAAAAAAATCCAATGAATTTAAATGTGCCGCGCATTTTCTTCCCTCATTTACCGCAATAAATATAATCCTTTTGAATTCATTTTCTAATAACCCGAGTCAATCGTTCTTGTTTGATTTTATAAGTGTAATTAAGCCCAAATAAACCCTCCTATCAACTCCATACAATTCACTGAATTAGAAAAATAAAATCTGATTATCCACTTTGTCAGCAGTAACCAAATAAAACTAAGGTTTGAAGTTTATTTTAATGAGCTGTGGCCTTTGGACTGCCTGTGGGCCGTTGCCTATCGACGATTATCCGCAAGTTTTAGTACTCCGATGGGGCTACTGGCATAATTGCGGATAATCATAAAATAAGTGACTGTCTATTTTATCCACATTTGTAACCAAGGAAAAATGTATGGATGCCCATTTTAGAGAGAAATGACCAAAAAAATCTCACGAAGACTTTTATACTAGAGTAATCTACTCCTTGAGTGACTGGAGGGATGAATAGCTCAAAAGGAGAGGATTAACTAGTTTATCAGAAGTACAGCCCCCCTAAATGTCACCTGAATTGAGCTACCTTCAATACGATAGCTGTAAGTGGTCGCGTAAGAATAAGTCCCAAGAGGAGCTTCTTTTCCTGCAAATTGCCCATCCCAGCCCTGATTTCCAGCATAAACAAGTTGTCCCCAGCGATTGTAAATAGTCATTGAAAAATCAACCACACAGGTAGATACCCCAGTAAAAACCCCCTCTTTGGGATTAAAGGCGTTGGGCATACGTATTTTAGGAGCTTCCTCAATGACACTGCCAGTCCCAAAAGAAATACAACCTGCTGCATCGGTAACTTGAACCTCGTAGCTCCCAATAGCAAGTCCTGTCGCCAAATCAGTGGTTTGGCTAGTAGGAGTCCAAAGGTAGTCAAAAGGCCCTTGCGTCCCTGAAGGTACTACGAGTAATTCCCCATCAGCTTGGCCAGGGCAAGCTGTTTTTGCAAGGCTCACGTCAACGACTAGCGGTGGTGGAGAAGTGATTTCAAAATCAATTGGAATTTTACAGCCGTTCGCATCAGTCACTTCCCATGCATAAATTTCTTTTTTGAGGGTATCTAGTTCGAAAATTCCTGTAAAAACCTGAGTCCCTCCAAATTCCAAACTGTAGGGGCCTACTCCCCCAATCACTTCCAGCCTTACCTGCC
Organism: Algoriphagus sp.; assembly: GCA_030729785.1. GTDB lineage: Bacteria > Bacteroidota > Bacteroidia > Cytophagales > Cyclobacteriaceae > Algoriphagus. Next base: position 54,726 of record JANQWS010000053.1, read on the forward strand.
CATCTTTCTTTCCAAAGCAGGTGGTTGGAAGAGTAGTCACACTTGAAAGTTGAAGTAAAGGAGGCTCTTTTACTTCCATATCAGCGATGCTTTGGGTACAGCCTAGCGCGTCGATGACTTTAACTGTGTATAAACCAGCCTTGAGGTTGGATGCACTTGAGGACTTCAGCGTAGCATCGTGAGACCATTCAAAAGTGTAGGGTATAGTCGTACTACTCGTTCCTCCAGCTGCCAAAACTTCAATTTTCCCTGTTGCCTCCCCAAAGCAGGCTACATCGGTAATTGATTGAGTAGCCAACCTCAATTGGGTTGCAACTTTGACTTGAATGTCTGGAGCTGTACCTGCGCAAGAGTTGTCCACCAAACTGTAAGCCGTGTATCCTACTGTACCTATTACATCCTCTTGGTCCCAAATGACCTCAATTTTATCAGAATCTTGTCCGCTTACCAAGGTACCCCCCTGTACGACCCATTCGTATCTTCGTCCATTCGATGGATTCGGTGCTGCATAGGTAAATCGTACCGAAGGGTCAAAGCATACTTCCTTTTCTCCTTCCGCTTCAATAACTTCAATACGAAGTTCAACCACGACAGGAAGTTCGATCACCTCCCCAGGGCATCCATTTTCTGAAAAAGGCACTAGTCGGACTAAGGCGTCCGGGTTTGAAGGACCCCACCGAATCAATACAGAATCGGAATAAGTTTCCAGAATAGTTCCTCCTTCCACTTCAAATTCCATTCGAGAAATATTTTGCTTATTCTTTACCCGATACATCACTTCCTCCACTTCTGGACATACGGATTGTGCACCCAACAAGACTGCCTCTGTCTTCAAAACTTCTACTTCAAAGGTCGTTTCTTCTTGATCATCGCAGGAATTCGGGCTCAAGGAAGCCACAATACTCACTTCGTATTTACCAGGTTGCTTAAACGTATGCGTGACATTTTTTCCAATTTCTGTGGGGGTTCCGTCCCCAAAATCCCAAACAAAGTAGGTGAAATCGGGATTTTCAGAATTTATGGTCCAAGCACCTTCCTGATTGAGGCATGCCACATTATCTCCTTCTACATCAAAGGCATACTCTGGTTGAGTTTCAAAATTCAGATTATTTAATGCTGCACCTGCTGCATAACCGTAGGATTCAATATTTCCAAAGCCATACACGTAGGCCGCAAATCCAGCAGGATTGGACAATTCGTGTACACCTTGCGTGATTTCGATTCGTGCAAATTTATAAGTTGGGTCTCCCGGCAACATTTGAAAGCTATTTCCAATAGCTACCCCATCCAAACGAGTTTGATTTTCCTCCCCAGTCTTTACTACAATATTGACATAATGGTTGACGATAGAAGGAAGGCTGATTGCATTAAAGTCCAACTGAGTCAAAAGCTGTTCGGTAGGGCTGTAAGTAATCATAAATGGATCTCCATTAGTTGCAAATGGATCCGAAGCGTTATTGCAAGTTTGACTTTTTGAAAACACAGTAACAGAAGCAGGCTTGGAGGTATCAATCTTTCCTGACTCATTGGCGCCAAACTCCAATGGCAACCATTCCCCACTATTTAAAACCTGAGGTTGAAGAATTCCGTTAATTCGAACCTCAGTATTGTCCTCTGATGCCAATACTTTAACCAACTCACCCGAAGATCTTCCTAAAAGCGCGGTGTGGACGAAAGAGGTGCCCCAAGTATTTACTGGATAAGCTTGCTGATACAGGTGGTCATTTGCATTTCCACAGGCACCTACTGAAGTCCATTTATTCCCTCCAAAAACGGCGATTTTTTTACATTCATCCGCATTAGCTCCTATCACCCGAACCCGAGAGCCAGTCAAATCACCTCGTGCTTTTATTTGGTAGCTTTGTCCACGGTTCAGAACCACTTCAAAGGGGAACCCTTTGGATTCCCCTGAAATTGAATTTTCAGTTGTCGTAATTTCAACCTGTGTATTATCTTCGGTAGCGACCACCAAGAGTGTACTTTCGTTATTGACATTAAGATTTGCTAAGGGATTGACTTCAAAATGGGACGTAATGTAATGGTCTTTACCCAATGCGCCCAAAGGCAAAATCACAGTTCCATCTGCACTTCGAAATCGTTCGTTGAAGGCATGTACGGCAACTTTTCCTGTGGAAGTGATATGGATTCCAAGATTTTCAATTTGACCCGAATTCCGGTTTAACAAATCAATGTCAAAAAATGAGTTCTTCCGAAAGGTATACTGTTCTCCCGTAGTCAACGAAAAAGATTCCGCTTGTCCGAGAAACTCGATTACGCCAGTTGTTGGTTCTGTAGCCGTAATAACCAAAACTGCAAAATCTGGAGTATTTTGATTTCCAGTACTCCGGTTATTCTCCATAAATCCCACCCAAAATTCTTTGCCTGTGGTAGAAAGTTGTCCATAGCTCGTAAAAGCCAATGCCAACACAGGAAAGAAAAGTACCAAAAAGCGGGAAATCATTCGCATACAAGCTAAATCTAGACTTCAAATTTACATCAGAAATATACAATACTATAGTGAACAAATAAGGGCTTCGGTTTGAAGAATATGAAAAGTTTAACTCGTAGAAGCCTCCTGCCAAAAGGGATATTTTTCTATCTTTACTCGCGCAAATTCAACGATACACATGATTTCAGTAGATAACCTTTCTCTAAAATTTGGAAAACGAACCCTTTTCGAGGAAGTAAACTTAAAATTCACTCCTGGCAACTGCTACGGAGTAATTGGTGCCAATGGTGCAGGAAAGTCCACTTTTTTGAAAATCCTCTCTGGAGAGATGGATTCTACTTCTGGAGCAATCAACATCACTCCGGGGCAACGGATGGCGGTTTTGAAGCAAAATCACTTTGAATTTGACGAAATTGACGTATTGAAAACTGTCTTGATGGGGCACAAAAAATTGTATGCCATCATGAAAGAAAAAGACGAAATCTACCTCAAGGAAGATTTTACAGAAGCTGATGGCATTCGCGCATCTGAATTGGAATCCGAATTTGCAGAAATGGATGGCTGGAATGCCGAGTCCGACGCAGCTTCCCTACTCTCTGGACTAGGGATCTCTGAAGACATCCATTACACCCTTATGAAGGACTTGGCCGGAAATCAGAAAGTACGCGTACTTTTAGCACAAGCACTTTTTGGTAATCCAGATATCTTGATTCTCGATGAACCAACCAACGACTTGGATGCAGACACCATCGTATGGCTAGAAGATTTCTTGATTGATTTTAAAAACTTGGTGATTGTCGTTTCCCACGACCGTCATTTTTTGGACACGGTTTCCACGCACGTAGTGGATATTGACTTTGGAAAAATCAAAATCTATTCCGGTAACTACACTTTCTGGTACGAATCCTCCCAGCTCGCTTTGAAGCAGCGTGGAGATCAGAACAAAAAGGCGGATGAAAAGCGAAAGGAATTGCAAGATTTTATTGCTCGCTTTTCGGCTAACGTGGCCAAATCTCGACAGGCAACTGCCCGCAAGAAAATGCTTGAGAAACTGAATGTAGATGACATTGAGCCCTCCAGTAGAAAATACCCAGGAATTCTATTCAAGCCGGAGCGTGAAGCCGGAGATCAGATCTTTATGACGGAAAACTTGGAATTGAAAGCAGATGGCGTAACCTATTTCACGGATGTTAACCTCATGGTGGATAAGGGAGACAAGATTGCATTCATTTCAAAAACCAAGCAGGCGGTCAATAAATTTTTTCAAACCATTGTAGAAGAAAATAAACCAAGCAAAGGAGAGCTGAAGTGGGGAGTAACGATCAATAAGGCTTACTTGCCTAATGACAACTCTAGCTACTTCAAGACGGAACTCAACTTAATCGATTGGTTACGCCAATATTCCAGCAACCAAGAAGAAGCCTATGTACGTACTTTCCTAGGCAGAATGCTCTTTACAGGGGAAGAGACCTTGAAAAAATGTAGTGTTTTGTCTGGAGGAGAAAAAGTACGCTGCATGGTATCCAAAATGATGCTACAGAATCCAAACCTCTTGGTTATGGACGAACCTACCAATCACTTGGATTTGGAATCAATCACCGCATTCAACAATGCCATCATTGAGTTCAACGGGACCGTACTGATGTCCTCCTACGACCACGCTTTTGTGCAATCCTCTTGTAACCGGGTGATTGAGTTTACTCCCACAGGAACTATCGACAGACGGATGTCCTACGACGATTACTTGCAGAGTCCGGAAATCAAGGTCTTGCGTGAAAAAATGTACGGAGGTACTCACTAAACTGCAAGCAATACAATCGTGCTGCTCACTGCCATTTTAATTTACCTAGTCATCACTCTTGCGATTGGCGCAGCTTCGTCGAGGCTAGTAAAAAATTCGAATGACTTTGTGCTTGCAGGTCGATCCCTTCCCTTATTTTTATCTGCATCGGCTCTCTTTGCCACCTGGTTTGGTTCAGAAACGATTTTTGGTGCATCCTCGGTCTACTTGGATGAAGGACTTTTGGGAGTGATTGAAGATCCTTTTGGAGGTGCGCTTTGCCTGATTTTATTTGGCCTTTTTTATCTACGTCCCATGTACCGGATGAATGTACTGACCATCGGAGATGTATTTAAAAAACTCTTTGGCGAACGTTTAGCCTTTTTTGCCTCCCTCTTTATGATCCCTGCTTACTTTGGCTATGTCGCTGCCCAACTGATTGCTTTAAGTTTGGTATTGGGGACAGTTACCGACCTTAGTCTTTTGGAGGGGGTAGTTATTTCTGCTTGCATCGTCGTTTTTTACACCTTCCTGGGCGGAATGTGGGCCATCTCCATTACCGATTTTATGCAGACTACGGGCATCGTCATTGGGCTACTGGCTGTAGCCTACCTCGTTGCAGACGAAGCAGGTGGCGTGGGGGTGATTTTAGAAAAAGCCCCACCTGAAAGTTTCCAATTTTTCCCTGAAGCTAATTTTTCTGCATGGACTTCTTACTTTGGAGCTTGGATCATTCTCGGGTTGGGCAGCATTCCCTCTCAGGATATCTACCAACGAGTGATGTCTTCCAAATCGGAAAAGGTAGCTGTTCAATCCACTTTTTTAGCAGGTATTTTTTACCTGAGCTTTGGTTTGCTTCCACTATTTATTGCTTTGGGAGCAAAAATACTTTATCCCGAGCTGTACTTAGCAGACAAGCAGATGCTCTTGCCTGCCATGGTTTTGCAGCACAGCAATCTTGCAATACAAGTACTCTTCTTTGGAGCATTGATTTCTGCGATTATGAGTACTACTAGTTCGGGATTGCTAGCACCAGCAGCCATTATCTCGGAAAACTTAATCCGCCCTTACTTTGGAAAAAAGTTATCGGATCCCCAGTTTTTATGGATTTTACGCCTAAATGTGATCTTGGTTGCCACTATCTCATTAGCCATGGCCTCTTGGAAATCAGATATTTACGAGCTTGTAGCTGGAGCATCCATTTTAATGCTCGTATCCTTATTTGTTCCACTTACCGCAGGGATTTACTGGAAAAAATCGTCTTCAATGGGGGCCTTTCTTGCTTTAGTTGTGGGAATGGGCAGCTATCTTGCAGCAGAAACCTACCTACCCAATCAAGAAACTCATATCCTAGGTCTACTAGCTAGTGGACTAGCAATGGTAATTGGGAGTTTGATTTTCCCAAACAAATTGCCTTCGACTCATGAACTATCCTAAGCTTATTCTTCAAAAAGGAAAAGAAGTTTCCCTACTTCGAAAACATCATTGGGTATTTTCTGGCGCACTTGCAAAAAAAGAAGAGGGAATCGAAAATGGGGATTTGGTGGCCGTGTATTCGTCTAAAGATGCCTTTTTAGGAATAGGGCATTATGCCACGGGTTCCATCATGGTCCGAATTATTTCCTTTGAAGAACGAGCCATAGATACTGAATTTTGGACGGAAAAAATCTCTGCTGCACATTCGGTACGCGAAGCCCTACAACTCACGAAGCAAGAGGAGACAACCGTCTACCGATTAGTTCATGGCGAAGGTGATGGACTACCTGGTTTAATCATTGACTATTACAACGGGACTGCGGTAATTCAGGCACATCATATTGGGATACACTTGCAAGTACAGGCAATCACGGAAGCGTTGAGAGCCGTATATGGAAGCCATCTCAAAGGAGTGTATGATAAAAGTGGGGAGACCCTCCCCAAGGCAGAGGCCGTACCTTCCAACGAGTGGCTCTGGGGGAAGGCTGAAACCAACTTGGTAAAAGAATATGGTGCAGTTTATAAAATTGACTGGGAAAAAGGACAAAAAACGGGCTTCTTCATCGACCAGCGTGAAAACAGAAATTTAGTCGCCAGCTACTCTAAGGGAAAAAAAGTACTGAACACCTTTTGCTACTCCGGAGGGTTTTCAGTACTCGCACTGCAAGAGGGAGCCAGTGAAGTCCATTCTGTAGATATTTCTCAAAAGGCAATAGACCTCACGGAAGAGAATGTTGGATTAAATGCAGGATTCCAAGGCAAGCACCAATCCATCGTAGCGGATGTAGTCAAATACATTCGTGAGATTGGCGATGACTTCGATATTATCATTTTGGATCCACCCGCCTTTGCCAAAAGCCTAAAAGCCAGACACAATGCGGTGCAAGCTTACAAGCGTTTGAATGCTGAAGCACTTCGAAAAATCAAACCGGGAGGAATCTTATTTACCTTTTCCTGTAGCCAGGTGGTCGATAAGCGACTTTTTGCCAATACCATCACTGCTGCAGCACTAGAAAGCAAACGAAACGTACGGATCTTGCATCAGCTTTCCCAGCCTGCAGATCATCCGATCAACTGCTTTCATCCAGAAACAGAATATTTGAAGGGACTGGTCTTGTATGTAGATTAGTTTTCAAACATATTGCCACCTTAATTCTTTTTAAATAATAACTTATCCCAAAAAATAAAATCTAATGTACACTGGACTTCAACACGCTCACTCTGGCCTAGCCTATTTGGCATTGTTGGCACTCATTCTTGTCATCCTTTGGTCGCTTGTAGGCGCGCTATCAGGTCGCGATTTCCTGGAGAAAGATCGCAAAATAGCCCTAATCGCATTTATCTTGTGCCACGTACAATTGCTTGTGGGCTTGATTTTGTATTTCGTCAGTCCTCTAGGCTACGCGCTACTTTCAGGTGGCGGGGCCATGGCTGATTCCGCAGCTCGTTTGACAGCCTTGGAACACCCATTAATCAACATCATCGCAATTGTTTTGATTACCATTGGCTACAGTAGAACTAAAAAACTGGAAAGCTCCAAAGCAAAATTTCGAAGCATTTACATGATGTATGCCATTGGATTAATTTTGATTTTAAGTCGGATCCCTTGGGGAAATTGGTTAGGCAATTAATTGAATCCAATCCTAAAATTTTTTTAAATCCAGCCTAAGGCTGGATTTTTTTGTTTGCCCCTAGTTATCCATCTCTAAAAACTGTGCATCTATAAATTTTACCTTTGGTCATCATTTGCAACTTTGTTTCAAAAATAGTAGGTAGTTTTAGGTAAATCTTTATTTTTGCAACTATGATTCAAAAAGCAATTTTGCTTTGTCTGGTACTAATCCTTTCACTGGGCACGCTTTCCGCACAAAAATGCGACCTCGTTCTTCGTGGAAGGGTATTGCATTTGGAAAATAACCAGCCTATTGAAGCCGCCTACATATGGCTATCTGAATCCGCCACTGGAGTAGTCACTGATGCCAATGGGAATTTCATGCTTAAAAATCTCTGCCAGGGTCAACAAACGATACAAATCACTTTTATTGGACACAAGGAAATCAAGCAATCCATTGGGCTGAATTCAGCAATCAACAATTTGACCTTTAAAATGGAGGAAGAATCGGTAGCCCTAGGAACGGTAGATGTTCATGGCCACCGAGAGGCCGTACAAACAACCACAGCTGTTTCCACGCTCTATGGAGAAGCGCTCTTGCAGTCCCGCGGAGAAAGCCTGGGAGAAAGTTTGAAAAGAGTCGCGGGAGTCTCCACTTTTTCTACTGGCAACACCATTTCAAAGCCTGTGATTCATGGATTACATAGCAATCGAATCTTAATTTTAAACAATGGCATTCGCCTCGAAGGCCAACAATGGGGCGCAGAACATGCTCCAGAAATTGATCCTTTCCTAGCAGATGAACTAACAGTAATCAAAGGCGCAGAGACTGTTCGCTATGGCCCTGAAGCCATGGGTGGGGTGATCTTGGTCAACCCTCCTGCCCTTCCTACCTCTAAAAAATACGCTACAGAACTAAACTTGGTGGGCAATTCCAATGGAGGTGCCGGTAATGTAGCCGTTTCCCATGCAGGCGGTTCTGGAAAATACCCAGGACTAGGCTACCGCATACAGGGCGCTACAAGGCGAGCTGGAAATATCCAAACCCCAACGTACAACCAAGGGAACACGGGGATGTCTGAAGCCAGTCTTTCGGGCGCTTTGGGTTACAGTTCCCCCAAAATTGGTACCGAAGCCTATTACAGTTTCTTTACCACCGAATTGGGTATTCTTCGCGATGCACACACAGGAAATCTTTCCGACTTGCTAGCAATCATTGAAAATGGTGCTCCTTTTGCCCAGGCGGATTTTACCTACACCATCAACAATCCCAAACAAGTAGTCACACATCACTTGGCGAAATTAAAGGCACATTACCATTTGAATCCTTCCTGGAAACTCAATTTTCAGTATGGATTTCAACAAAACAACCGTCAAGAATTTGACCGTCGAAGAGGAGAGCTGAATACCCGCCCCAGCTTAGATTTGGAATTATTTACCAACACTGCTGAATTAATTCTTGAACACAATTTGAAATCTCAATGGACTGGTTCAATGGGAATTCACCTGATCCAACAAGCCAATAGCAATGTGCCAGGCACCGGAGTGACTCCCTTGATTCCAAACTATGATCTCCTGAATGGTGGTGTTTTTGTAATGGAAAAGTACCTGAAGGGTGCACTTGAACTCGAAGCTGGTCTCCGCTACGACTACCGTACCGTTTCGGCAGCTCGTTACGTGGGCAAGAACTTGCAAGAAGCCACGATGACCTACCAAAATGGTTCCCTCTTTTTTGGAGGTAGATACCAGATTAATTCGAATTGGTCTTTTACATCCAACCTTGGAACTGCCTGGAGACCCCCCAATGTAAATGAATTGTTTAGCCAAGGTCTCCACCATGGTGCTGCTGCCGTAGAGTTGGGGGATGCCAACTTGGATTCCGAGAAATCCCTGAAATGGGTCAATGAATTAGAATACGAGGGAAAGAGAAGCACCTTGGAACTCGCTGCTTATGCCAACCAAATCCGAGACTATATCTACCTAAACCCGACTGGAGAAACCTTTGTGAGCTTACGCGGTACCTTCAACGTGTATGAGTACCTGCAGGCAAATGCTTTCTTTTATGGTCTAGATATTTCGGGAACTTACAGTTTTACTGAGCAATTGAATGGTTATGCCAAAGGGTCAATCATTCGAGCTAAGAACACCCAATCCGATACTTTTTTCCCATTTATTCCATCGGATCGCATGGACTGGGGACTCTCCTATTCCTTGGGTGAAAATCCCGATCAAGGAAAAAACCGAATTACCATAAGTAATGTATTGGTTGCAAAACAGCATCGGGAACCCGAATTCGACCTAGCTCCTGCTCCACCTGCTTATGCCCTGATCAACTTAGGCTATTCCAAAAAACTAAAATTATTCAAAAACACCTTGAGCCTAAGCCTCCAAGTGAACAACCTCTTGAATTCCGAATTCAAAGAATACATGAATCGTTTTCGGTATTTCACTGCCGATATGGGAAGAAATTTTCAACTCAAATTCAATTACCAATTCTAATTTATACAACTATGAAAACCCTAAAAAAAGCATCCCTTTACTTCCTAGCCCTGTTGGCTTTTGGTTTTGCCTCTTGCGAAAGTGAAGATCCTGAAAAAGAGAATGAAGGAGAAGTAATCACAGACGTGACCCTGAAATTTCAAGAATTGAATGGGTCAAATGCTTTGGTAGGTGAAATCCTAAGCTTCAAAGCAAGTGATCCTCAAGGTATAGAAGTAGGCAAGACCCCTACCGTACAATCCATTAGTTTGACTAAAGGAAAAAATTACCAAATGACTATTGAAGTAACCAATTCGATTGAAGGCGAAGACATCACGCAAGAAATCTTGGAGGAAGCTGAAGAACACCAGTTTTTCTTTTTAGGCCAGGTGTTTGATAGTAGCTTCTTCAGCATTCAATATGCGGATGCAGGAGGAATTGCCTTAGGAGTAAAAACCAATGTCACTGTGTCTGCATCCACAGGAACCAATAACAGCAGCATGCGCGTGGTTCTTCGTCACGATTTGGATAAAAACTTTCCAGGAGTCAGTAATCCGAATTTCGCCAACTTTGTACAAGCAGGCGGAGAAACGGACTTAGACATCACCTTCCCTGTGATTTTGAACTAGGAAAATAAATTGCATTAGAAAGAGGGCTAATTGAATGAATTAGCCCTTTTTTTATTAAAAAGTTTTGCCGCAGACGGCTATTTGATTCGGATCAAAGCCCAGCTTAGATTTCGGACCTAAATTTCCAGCTACCAAAATAACTGAGTAGTCGGGCCCCTCATTTGCTAAGTGAATTTTGATATGCCCATCGAAGACTACTAAATCATCAAATTTTAAATTTTTCCCATCCGAAAGTGGCCCCAACAAGGTGGTGGATTCTAATATATTGGAAGAAACAGGATTCAGCACTTGTGCAATGGGTGCATCGGCTTGGTCGTAACTACCAAAATGTAAATGGGCAGGAAAGGCATCACCTGTATACGATTTTGCCCCATCCATTCTCAGAGCTAACTCTAAACTTCCTCCTACCACTTCCTTAAACTCTACCTTACCTTTGTAAGCATAGGTACTGGCTTGAAAAAGGTCCACTTCCAAACTTCTCCCTGTGTAGTACTTGTCTTCGGGGTCCGAACAGGATCCCAATCCAATAGATAAAGTGAGCAGCAGGAGTAACCTTTTCATAAGAAGTAAGTTTTCTTGTTAAACGCAATTCCAAAAAAGTAGTTTAATTCAAATCCCAATTTAGGCAATCCTTTCGGCTAGAAGCCCTTATTTTTGAAGAAATCCACCAACTAGATCCTTGAATCGATGCAAATTTTTGCAGAACTAATCCATAGACTCGATCAATCCACCAAAACGGGGGACAAACTCGAGGCATTGGCTTGGTTTTTTAAGCATGCCTCAGCTACGGATTCGGTCTGGGTCATTGCTATTTTTTCCCATCGCCGACCCAAACGTCAAGTGAGTACGAAACAATTACGAACCTGGTGTCAAGAAAAAGCAGGTATTCCCGATTGGCTTTTTGAAGAATCCTACCAAGCCGTAGGCGACCTAGCTGAAACAATCGCTTTGCTTCTTCCTACTGCCACAAAAACCCACTCCCAATCACTTACTGAATGGATTAAATGGCTTCAGGACTTGGGTAAGGACCTGGAAGAAGTGAAGAAATCGAAAATTTTAGCGGCTTGGGACCAATTTACCTCTCTAGAGCGATTCGTTTTCAACAAATTGATCACTGGGGGCTTTCGAATCGGCGTAAGTCAAAATTTATTGATTCAAGCGCTTGCTTCCTATTCCGGATTGTCTCAAGCACAAGTTGCCCACCGCTTGATGGGCAATTGGAACCCCGAAAAAGTAAGCCTAGAAGAACTCCTACATTCAAATGATCTTGAGGAAGACCTGTCAAAACCTTATCCTTTTTTCTTGGCTCATCCCATCGAACCCAGTTTCCAAGACCACTTTTCCATCTCTGAATGGTTTGCCGAATGGAAATGGGACGGTATTCGAGGCCAATTGATTCGGAGAGGGCAACAGTCCTTCATTTGGAGTCGGGGGGAAGAATTGGTCAATGAAAAGTTTCCAGAAATTTTGGAATTCCTAGATCTTATCCCTGATGGTACGGTTCTCGATGGGGAAATCCTGGCTTTCCGAGAAGAGCACCCCCTTCCTTTTTCTATCCTTCAAACACGGATCACCCGAAAAACCTTATCCAAGAAAATCTTATTGGAAGCCCCGGTAAGTTTCATCGGGTTTGACCTCTTGGAATGGGAAGGCAAAGACCTTCGAAACGAACCTTTAACCCATCGGAAAGCATTGCTTGAAGCGTTGGTTTACTCTATAAATCACCCAAAATTCACCCTTTCAAAAACGCTTGCACTCGGCTCCTGGGAGGAACTCGCTCAAGCACGAGAAAATGCTAGAGCTCTTCAAACGGAAGGGCTTATGCTCAAAAAAAAGGACTCTACATACGAAACAGGTAGAAAACGAGGTACTTGGTGGAAGTGGAAGCTTGATCCATTCCATATCGATGGAGTCTTGATCTATGCGCAAAAAGGGCATGGTAGACGGGCTGATCTATTCACCGACTATACTTTTGGCCTTTGGGATGGAGAGGTATTGGTTTCCTTCGCCAAAGCCTATTCCGGCTTGACTGATGCCGAGATTCGAGAAGTCGACGCCTATGTGAAGAAAAACACCAAGGAAAAATTTGGGCCGGTTCGTACCGTCACCCCAGGACTGGTATTCGAAATCGCCTTTGAAGGGATCCAAGCAAGTCCACGACACAAAAGTGGGGTGGCTCTCCGCTTCCCAAGAATTGCCCGCTGGCGAAAGGACAAAACCATCGATCAAGCCAACCAACTGACTGATTTAAAAGCATTCCTTTCCTGACATGGACGATATACGCCTAAAACCAGGGTTGGAATACTTCCATCAAAAAGGATGGAGCCCCTTTCCCTTTCAAATCCAAGCCTGGAACGATTACTTGGATGGCAAATCAGGACTACTCAATGCCCCCACAGGTTCTGGGAAAACATTCGCACTCTGGTTTGGGATACTTTTGAACCATATTCAAAACAATCCTTCCAACTGGAAAAAATCGCAAAAAAATGGCTTGCAAGTCATTTGGGTAACCCCCTTGAGAGCCCTTGCCCAAGATCTTCAAAAAGCAATGCAAGAGGCCTGCAATGACCTAAGTTTACCTTGGACTGTTGCAGTTCGAAATGGTGATACCGATGCAAAAACCCGCGCAAGTTTTAAGAGAAATCCGCCTGAATGCTTGATTACCACTCCTGAAACACTTCATATCCTACTTTCCCAAAAAGAAACTGAAGCTCTTTTCGAAAATCTTCGCTGCGTAGTTGTAGACGAATGGCATGAATTGGTGGGCAACAAACGGGGTGTTCAAGTGCAACTTGCTCTTGCCTACTTGCAAGCGAAATGCAGTCATTCATTTATGCGCTGGGCAATCTCCGCAACTTTGGGCAACTTGGAACAAGCTGCAAAAACCTTATTGGGCAACGAGCTACCGATTCATATCATCAAAGCCAAGGTCCAAAAAGAGATCCGTATCACTTCCCTTTATCCAGCTGAAATAGAAAAATACCCTTGGTCAGGGCACCTGGGAATTCGAATGGTGGATCAAGTCATCCAAACCATCGAAGCAGGGAAATCAGTCTTAGTATTTACAAATACCCGCTCCCAAACAGAGATGTGGTACCAAAAAATATTGGAAGTAAGACCCGATTGGGCTGGGTGGATGGCGATGCACCACGGATCCTTAGATAGTAAGATTCGTGCTTGGGTAGAAAACGCCTTGCACGAAGGCATTCTCAAGGTGGTGGTTTGCACTTCTAGTTTGGACCTAGGGGTGGATTTTAGGCCCGTGGATCGAGTAATACAAGTCGGAAGTCCCAAAGGAGTCTCCCGATTTGTTCAGCGTGCAGGCAGGGCAGGACACCAGCCTGGGCTACCCTCCCTGGTGTACTTTGTTCCTACCAATGCCCTGGAACTAATTGAAGCGGCGGCCTTGCGCAATGCCATTGAACAGAATGACTTGGAATCTCAATTCCCTCCCTCACTCCCCTACGATGTATTAATTCAATTTCTAGTGACACTGGCGGTAGGTGAAGGATTTGATCCCGAGGTCCTTTATGGAATTATCAAAAAAACCGAATCCTACGCATCCCTTAGTTCGGAAGACTACCAATGGATCCTGGAATTCATTACCAAAGGGGGGAGTTCACTAGGAAGTTACGATGACTTCTTGAAGGTTGTGATCGAGGAAGATGGGATATATCGGGTAAAAAACAAAAAAATTGCAATGAAGCACCGCCTGAGCATGGGCACCATCGTCAGTGACGTGTCCATGAAGGTGAAATTTAAAAATGGGGCTTATTTGGGTACCGTGGAAGAATACTTCATTGCCAAATTAAAAGTAGGAGATCGATTCTATTTTGCAGGTAGAAATCTGGAACTACTTTATGTGAAAGGATTGGATGCTGTGGTGCAAGTGACCACGAAGAAAGCCAATCAAGTGGTCAGCTGGATGGGTGCCCGCATGTCTCTTTCCTCCAAACTTTCCCAGCAAATCCAAGAAATTTTCAAAGCCTACAACCAAGGAATTGTAGGTTCTGAAGAAGTAAGGCAAGTTTTGCCGATTTTGGACCTACAGCAACAGCTTTCATTGGTGCCTGATGCACAAACGTTTTTGATAGAATCCTTGCAAACCCGCGAGGGATTTCACCTATTTTTCTATCCCTTTGAAGGGCGCATGGTACACGAACTACTCAGTGCCTTGCTGGCTTACCGCATTGCGCAGCGTCTCCCCGTCTCCTTCAGTATGGCAATGAATGATTATGGTTTCGAATTGTTTTCAGATATCCAGCTAGACATTGAAGACATCCTCGAAGAAGACGTATTTAGCCTAGATCATTTGGAAGACGATATCTTGCATTGTGTCAATGAAAGCGAACTTGCCAAACGCAAGTTTCGAGAAATCGCCAGCATCGCAGGACTCGTTTTTCAGGGCTATCCAGGCAAGCCAACAAGCTTTAAACATATTCAAGCAAATTCTGGCTTGTTATTTCAAGTATTTGAGGACTACGAACCAAACAATCTCTTGCTAAAACAAGCTCGTTCTGAAGTTTTAAACCAACAAATGGAACAAGAATTGGTGGTTGAAGCAGTTCGTAAAATCAACAGGCAATCCATCCAAGTACGCTACCCAAGTCAACTCACCCCCTTCTCCTTTCCGATTTTAGTAGATCGATTGAGTCGAACGAGTCTTTCTTCCGAGTCTGTGGAAGATAAGATTGCAAAAATATTGGCCCAAATGGAGCTAGATTCCTAAAAAACAAACTGATTATCCGCTTTGCCACCAGTAACGAGGAAAAATAAAGCTTAAAGCTCGTTTAGGTTAGCTGTGGACTGTGGACAGTCGTCTGTCGACGATTTGCAGGTTTTAGTACTCCGTTGAGACTACTGGCATGATTGCGGATAATCATAAAAAATAAAATTCATTCTTACTCCTCCAAATAGCGCGTGCTGTCTTCCTCAGGTAGCTCTTGCACTTCTTTAAGCTTACGCTGGATGATTCGGGTTCGTACGCCTACCAGCTTATCTAATTCTGAATTTGCCTCGTTAATTTTCTTTTGTGTACGCTCCAAAAGGACTCCAAACTTTCCAAACTCCGTTTTAACAGCTCCCAATACCTGCCATACTTCCGAACTACGCTTTTGGATGGCGAGCGTACGAAAGCCCATTTGCAGGGAGTTGAGAATAGCGGAGAGCGTGGTAGGCCCCGTTACGATGACTTTGTATTCTTGCTGCAAGTATTGCGCTAGACCCGGTTCGCGAAGTACTTCAGCATACAGGCTTTCCATGGGAAGGAAAAGGATAGCAAAATCTGTGGTCAAGGGGGGATGAATGTACTTCTGAAAAATATCGGCTGCTGATTTTTTCACCGCCTTGATCAACTCTACTCGGTATTGATCTGCCAATCCCTTATCAGCAACTTCTAGGGCATCAACCAATCGCAAGTAGGCTTCTTGAGGAAACTTAGAATCAATAGGCAAAAAAATCTCGTCCGCTTGCCCGGGCATTTTAATGGCAAATTCCACCCTTTCTCGGGTACCCGTCACAGCTGCATTGGTCACGTATTGGTCCGGGCTCAGTATGTTTTCCAAAATAGCCTGCAACTGGTATTCTCCTAAAAGACCACGGCTTTTCACATTGGTCAACACGCGCTTGAGATCTCCTACGCCATTTGCAAGTGACTGCATCTCCCCTAGTCCTTTTTGAACTGCCTGTAACTGGGTACTGACCAAGTCAAAGGACTGTCCCAACCGAGTCTCTAACGTTTTCTGAAGTTTTTCATCCACGGTCTCCCTAATTTTTTCCAAACGTTGCTCTGTGTTTTTCAAGAGTTCGTCTTGGCGGCGACTCAGTTCAGCCAATTTTTCACGCTGAACATTGCTGAGATCCTGTAAAGATTGTCGCACACGTTCTCCAAATTGTTGTAAGGCATCATTTTGGTCTTTCGCTGAGGCTCGCTGATTGTCAAACACCAATTGGAATTGACGAAGTAAGTTTTCGGAAGCTTCTTTCCTTGCCTCTGCCAAATTTTCATTTAGTGTTTTGTTCAAGGACTGTAGCTCCTCCCGTAAATGCTTGTCCGTATTTCCTTTTCTTCTCCCAAAAAGTAAAATTCCCAATAAGCTTAATGAAATTCCTGAAAGTAAGAATAGTAAAAATTCACTTTGCATAGGCTACTTGAGTGGACGGGTGAAGGTAACTTTTTCGTACTTCCACACCGAGAAAACTGAGATATTCTGAGACAGTTTCCGTCGGACTTTCTTCCATAGGGACATGTCCTACCCCATCTAGAATGACCAGGTTTGCTCCTGGTATGGCTTCTTGCAAGCGCTTCCCTTGGGCCAAGGGAATCCACTGATCTTCTGCTCCCCAAAGAATCAAGGTAGGCATGGTCAGGCGTTCGTAGTGGATATCGCTAGTTCTGGGTTGGCTCAATCGATCCAAAGTGGCCTGCCGATTGCCTTCACGAAGCATCAATTCGTAGTACCGCATGGTGACCTCTTCCGTAACTTTAGTATCGTCTCCATAGACTTGTTTCATATTCATCTCAAAAAGAAACTTTGGGGTACAGGACAATAGTAATTTGGAAAAAATGGGATGCCGAGCCACTTGGAAAATCCATCCCCCTCCCGAATTTGCTTTCTTTTGCGCTGAAGAATCCGTCAACACTGGATTCACCGCAGGAGCACCCGCGGCATCAATCAAATTCAAGGAAAGGATATTTTTTGGATAATCAGAGGCGAGTTGCATCGCGACAGCACCCCCCATTGAATTGCCTGCTACATGGTATTGAGTTAGTTCAAGGTCTTCTGCTAATGCCTGAACTAATTCACTATAATCTTTTATCCCATAGCGCTTTAAGGAATCAGGACCTGTAAGTCCATGACCAGGAAAATCCAAGGAGATCGTCTGGTAATATGGACTCATCGCTTGTTGCCAAGCATCCCAAGTATGCAAGGAAGCAAAGCTACCATGAAGTAAAAATACCGGCTCCCCTTCCCCAAGTATTCGCACATGGACACGCAATCCATTTACTGCTATAAATCGAGACTCTGAAGTCAAGTATTTTTCATTAACTGATTCAGAAGATAGGTCGCTGCGGTAAGCAAAAGCCAAAATAACGACCAGCAGAACAAAAATTCCTATCAATCCTATCCCTACTCTTTTGATCCAAATCATAAGAATTTTTTAAACGTACACTGTAAAACCTACAAAAATTCTACCCAATTCCCTATTTTCCGAAAATTTCTAACGTGAATCTAAATAAATTTAAGTCTTTCCTAGGACCAGGCCCACTGATTACAGCAGCCTTTATTGGACCTGGAACCGTTACTGTATGTACCCTGGCAGGAATTCGCTTTGACTACACCCTCCTTTGGGCGCTCGCACTTAGCCTAATCGCTACGTTATTTTTACAGGAACTATCAGGTAGACTTGGTATTGTCACGCGCATGGATCTTAGCCAGCTCCTACGAAACAAAACTGAAAACAAATGGAATCGATATTTTGTCATGGTCCTGATCCTGCTTGCTATAGGTCTAGGAAATGCCGCATATCAAAGTGGTAACATTACAGGAGCCTATCTAGGACTCGGGATTTTTTTCAATTTACCTACGTGGATAATGGGCCCCTTCACCATTCAGTCCGGAAATTTAGGCATTGGAATTCTTGCAGCAGTACTACTTTGGACGGGTAATTACAAACGGCTTGAACGGGTTTTGGTAGGACTTGTGGTGCTGATGTCTATCTCCTTTGGAATTGCCGCTGCACTCACCCAACCCAACTTACCTACCCTTTTCCAAGGATTTATTCCTAGCTTCTCCACTGAAAAACTCCCTACACTCGTCGCCTTAATTGGCACTACGGTGGTTCCCTACAACCTTTTTCTCTATGCCAGCTTGGCCCAAAAACAATGGACAACAGAAAGAGAATTACCTTCCATGCGATGGGATTTATGGATTTCCATTGGTTTAGGAGGTTTTGTTTCTATGGCCATCTTGGTGGCCGGTGCCGCCAATCCAGTTCAGGAATTAGAAACTGCTCAAGATATCGCCAAGGGACTCACCCGTGTATTTGGTCCATTTGGAACCTATTTAATGGGCTTTGGATTACTAGCCGCAGGGCTTACTTCCTCCCTCACTGCTCCCTTGGCAGCCGGTTTAGTGATTTGCGGGATTTTGGGCTGGAATCAAAACATCCAATCTACCTCTATGCGCGTGAGCATGGGTACCATTCTTCTCCTAGGAATCCTTTTCTCCTCCTTTGGAATCAAGCCTGTCACACTCATCACGCTCGCCCAATTGACAAATGGAATCCTATTGCCATTAATCAGCGGCTGGTTGATTTGGATGAGTTCCAAAAAAAACCTCTTAGGTGTGCATGCTCTGGGTTTCAAAGGAGTCCTTTTTGGAATTTTCATTTGGGGCATAACACTTGCTTTAGGCATAAAAAGCTTTGGAGCTGCTGTTGGCTGGTTTTAAAACAAAGAGATCGTACCAATTACTTTGAATTCATTAAAAATTACCGAACTTAAATCAATTAACGCTAACCCAAACCGCAGATGAAATCCCATCTTAAACCAAGTCTTCTCTTAATTCTTGCTCTCTTTACGTATAGCAGTAGTTTTGGACAGAATCAATCCTACCTAGGAACGCCTCCACCGAAAGGTGCAAAACTCTACCTAGATGGAAGCAATGCCTCCTTACAACAAAACTGGATGTATTGGAACGGACCTAGACTTGCCGCCACCCCACCACTCAAGTGGCCCGAAGTCATCGACCCTGTAGACGGGAAAAAAGCGATTTCCAGTAACGATCCGGCAGGAGCAGGAGGAAAATACGGAGCTGCAGACATTGTCACCAAAGATGAATTTAGAGATTTCGAGGCTCATGTAGAATTTTTAATCCTCAAGGAAGGCGGAAATAGCGGGGTATACCTCCAAAACCGCTACGAAATTCAAGTGTTGGATGGAGATTACGGTTTGCATGGCATGGCTGCTGTAATCAATGAAACCCTACCTACCTCCCAAGTCTACAATGGATTAGGCAAGTGGAATGCCTACGACATCAAGTTCCAAGCAGCAAAATTCACGGAGGGCAAATTAGTTGAAAAAGCAAAGGTGACCATTTACTTCAATGGAGTTAAAATCCATGACCAAGTGTCTATACAGCAAGTTTGGGGAGGCCCCAACTCTGGAATCGATGGAGGAAATGATGGGGGAAAAGGAATTACCGATACTCCAGGAGGACTCAAATTACAAGCCGAAGGTCACGATGTCCTCTACCGAAACATCTGGATTAAGCCCATAAATTAGGCCAAATTGGCGAGAAGCTAGAACCCTTTACGAATCAAATCCCCGATATCCGCTAGATCCTGTTCGGTCAACTTCAATTTGGGGCGGGTAAAATTGATGTCATCCACTGTACGCAAGGGTACCAAATGGATGTGTACATGGGGTACTTCCAATCCAATCACTGCCATCCCAATTCGCGTACAGGTTAGCGTTTTATCCATGGCTTTTGCTACTTTTTGAGCAAATAGATGCAAGCCGGATAGCTCTTCTGGCTCCAAATCAAAAATATAGGAAACTTCTCGCTTGGGAACGACTAACACGTGTCCTTTGACCAGAGGCATAATGTCCAAAAAGGCGATGTACTGCTCGTCTTCAGCGACGATTTGAGCAGGTAGTTCACGAGCAATAATTCTAGAAAATAAACTAGCCATGGGTGCGAATTAGTCGAGTTTCTGCTGACCTAATCAAGAATTAATAGTAATATCTAAAATTTCAAATTGAAGTTTCCCTGCTGGCGCATTTACTTCTGCAATATCACCGATGGCTTTTCCAACCAATCCTTTTCCAAAAGGAGAGGCCAGTGAGATTTTTCCTGCTTTCAAATCTGCCTCTTCCTCCGACACAAGTGTATAGGATACCGTCATGCCATTCTTTACATTTTTAATCTTCACTGTACACAAAATCCCCACTTTGGACGTGTCCATTTTACTATTGTCCAATACCCGTGCATTTCCTACTACTTCTTCCAGCTTGGAAATTTTCAGTTCCAACAATCCCTGAGCATCCTTTGCTGCATCGTATTCAGCATTTTCGCTCAAGTCCCCTTTGTCACGCGCTTCGGCAATTTGATGTGCAATATCCATTCGCCCCTTCGTCTTCAACTCATGGAGCTCATCTTTCAATTTTTTTAATCCCTCTTCGGTGTAATACTGTACTTTTGACATAGTTGTTTATTTTTCAAAAGGCTCAAAAAACAAAGTAACGGTCACTTTTCGGAGACCGTTACTTCCTATTGCCTTTAAATACGCTACAAAGATAGAAAAGCATTTTCACAATGCAAATCCCTTTTTTTACCCTAAATCAGGCCATTTCTTAGTTTTTCTCTGAAGTGTTGAAGAATTTGATGAACCAAAACTTCATTTATTTTTTGATACGACTCCTTGGTCCAACCGGCCACATGAGGTGTAAACAATACGTTTTCTCGTTGCGCCAGCATTTCAAATTGAACCTTCTGGGCTGCAGTGAAGCGCTCAAATTTTTCATTTTCCAAGACATCCAAAACCACTCCCTTCAAAAGGCCTTGATCTAGCGCTTGGTTGATTGTTTCCATGCGGATGACCTCACCCCTGGCAGTATTGATTAGCCAAAAAGGTTTTGAAAAGCCTTTCAATTCTTCCAAACTGAAAAAATCATGCGTCTCTGGAGTCAATGGAACATGAATACTCAAAACATCTGCTTCTTGTTTGAGTAATTCCCATCTTGCTTCCTGAACACCATTTTTTCCAAATCCTTTTTTGTATTTGTCGTAAGCAAGCACCTTCACACCAAATCCTTTTAGTCGCTTCGCAAATGCGGTACCCATGTTGCCATACCCAAAAATCCCAATCGTCTTCCCCATCAACTCTTCCCCCCGATTCCTTTCTCTATCCCAAATTCCTTTGCGCACCTGTTGATCGGCTTTTGGCAAATGGTTCATCAAGGCCAAAATACTTCCTATGGCATGCTCAGCTACTGCATCGCGATTTCCTTTGGCTGCATGGAAAAGTTGAACACCCCTTTCTTCCAAATAGGCTAGATCCAACTGGTCTAATCCTGCTCCTGCTCGACCAATAAATTGTAATCGAGAAGCATGCTCAAGTAATTCACGATCCAATGGGGTTTTTGAGCGAATTATTATCCCTTCATATCCTCCAATTCGTTCAAAAAGTTCCGATCTAGTAATTGTTGGAGCATAGTCTACTTGAAATCCTGATTTCTGCAACAAGCCAAGAATGCTCTCGTGCATCAGGTCGACAATAAGTATTTTCATCGTTAAAGATTAAGCAGTAACATCGCTACCCCAAAATATACAGCCAAACCAAGAAGGTCATTGGTGGTGGTAATAAATGGACCAGAAGCAATCGCTGGGTTGATCCCAAAATGATGCAATACCAAGGGGGTAACGGTTCCCATAAAGGAAGACAAAAGAACCACACAAAATAGCGCTACACCTACTGTAATCCCGAATAACGGCTCGAATCCATATAGAAAAACAACAACCAAGAATACAAATACACCCAATACTACCCCATTTAAAAGAGCAACTAAGCTTCCTTTCCAAAAACGTTGCCAAGGAGTATCATCAAATGCAGATTTAGACGCGAGAGATTGAACGATTAAAGAGGATGCTTGAATCCCCACATTACCTCCTGTTGCTGCAACTAGAGGAATAAATGAGGCAAGTGCCAGGTACTTGGCCAATCCTCCTTCAAAAAAACCAATCAATTTGGCTCCCATCAAACCTCCAATAACTCCAATAAGCAACCAAGGTAATCTAGCTTTTGAAATCGTAAATACAGAGTCTGATTCTTCAATATCCGCAGACACTCCAGTCATTGCTTGGATATCCTCTTCCGCTTCTTCCTGGACTACATCCAAGATATCATCTACAGTGATCCGTCCAACCAACTTATTTTTTGCATTGACTACAGGAACAGATTCCAAATCGTATTTTCGCATTAAGGTTGCTACCTCTTCCTGATCCATGTAAACCGGAACAGAAATAATGTTTTCATCGAAAATATCTTCAATTTTGGTTTCAGCAGCAGTTAGAATTAATTTTTTTAAAGATACACGACCCAATAGCTGCTGTCGATTGTTGACTACATAAATAGAATAAATCTTCTCTACATTCTCAGCCTGCCTACGAATCTCATTGATAGTTTGGACAATCGTCCAATTTTTGTTGGCTCGGATAAATTCCTTTGCCATAATTCCACCCGCGGTATCCTCTTCGTAGCGAAGTAGTTCAAGGATTTGCTCCAACTTGATACGATCCTCAATTTCAGCAATTACTTCCTCCCGATCCTTTTCCGTAAAATAACTTAGAATATCCGCTCCATCATCAGAATCCATCAAGGCAATCCAAGAGGCAATTTCTTTGGTCTCGAGTTCCTGTAGGACTTTTTGCAGGGTAGTATCGTATAATTCTATCAGAATATCTGCAGCTAATTGGGAATCCAAAAGCCGGAGCACATACAAGGATTCATCCGTTTGAAGCTCATCCAAAATGGCTGCAATGTCAGCCACATTTACTCCCTCAAGTGAGTCGGTAATGTAGGCCGTATTTTCCTCTGCTATCCCCGTTTGAAGTAGCTCTAGGTATTCTTTTGATAGCTCGAATTTAGTGATTGGCTCCACGACCTTGTTCGATTTGTTGGGTCAAAAATACAAAATCCGCCACATCCAATTGTTCTGCACGCTTGTCCAAAATCGGATGTGACTTGAATTCTTCCGTAAGTTGAAAGGATTTTAGGGAATTTCGAAGTGTTTTTCTCCGATTTCCAAACCCTCCTTTCACTACTTGCTGAAAAAGCCTTTCGTTGCAATCTAGTTTTTGAACTTTATTTCTAGTCAACCGAATCACCCCTGAATTGACCTTTGGCGGTGGATTAAATACGCCGGGAGGAACAGAAAAAAGGTATTCAATGTCGTACCACGCCTGAAGTAAAACCGAAAGAATCCCATACTCCTTGCTCCCTTTTGGAGAAGCTATTCTTCGTGCCACTTCTTTCTGGAGCATACAAACTACCTCAGTCACTTGGTTTTTATGTTCCAACACCTTGAAAAAAATCTGAGAAGAAATATTGTAGGGAAAATTTCCTGCTAGCGCAATCGGAGTTGGAAATACCCCTGCTAAATCAAATTTTAAAAAGTCTCCCTCGAGAATCCGATCTTGTAATTCAGGATACTTTTGGTGCAAATAGGCAATGCTTTCGCGATCGAGCTCAATTAAGTGAACTTCTAACTTACCTTGAACCAGAAAATCGGTCAAAACACCCATCCCAGGACCAATTTCAAGCACTTGACTCACGCCTGCATGGCCAACTACTGCCTCGGCAATCCGAGCTGCGATGCTGAGGTCAATCAAAAAATGCTGACCAAGATGCTTTTTAGGTTTGACCTTTTCCATCGTAACCCTCTGGTTTTTTTTTGTAAATTGC
>JANQWS010000054.1 GCA_030729785.1 Algoriphagus sp.
ATAACAATATTTCCTCAGAGGTGGGGCTACCAGTTCGTATTTGGAGAAACCTGGAAGAAAATAACTTGGTCGGAAAACTGGATTTAACCAAGGCACTTACGCTATGGAATCAAGATGCCAAATTCAAATTTGGTGGAGCTTATACCTTCAAGGAACGAGATTTTGAAATCCAATCTTTTCAATTCCCAACAGGCAATGCGGAGTTGGATGGGAATCCAAATACCATCTTGAAGGAATCTAATTTATTTTCTGCTACAAATAGAAATGGAGTGCGTTACAATCCCGATTTTATTCCAAACAATCCAAACAAATTTGCGTCTAACCTCACCAATGTGGGAGGATATGCAAGCATGGAGGCGAACCCAACTGAAAAAGTAAAAGCTATCCTTGGAGTTCGAATGGAAAAATATACGCAGTTCTATTCAGGTACCAACCAAACTGCTACCATCGTATTTGATGAAGAGAAAGTCTTGGATGATTTGGATTTCTTCCCAACCTTGAATTTGGTGTTTGCCTTAAAAGAAGCGCAAAATCTACGTTTTTCGGCTACGCGAACCATTGCTCGTCCATCGTTCAAAGAACTTTCTTTTGCTGAAATTATTGATCCAATCACAGGTAGAACATTTGTTGGAGGCTTGTTTCAAGAGACCACTAACGGAGGGGCTGAAGTGCTTTGGGATGGTAATTTGCAATCTACACGAATCAATAATTTTGACGTACGCTGGGAATTGTTCCAGCCTAAGGGAGAAATGTGGTCCATGGGTGTTTTTTACAAAACTTTTGAAAACCCGATTGAAATCGTACAGTTCCTTTCCGATCCAGGATCTTTTCAGCCAAGAAACGTAGGTAATGGTACGGTACTTGGGCTGGAGTTGGAATTCAGAAAGTCTTTGAGATTTATCAGCCCTAGATTAGAGAAATTTCAGTGGAATACGAATGTGACTGTTACAGAATCACAAATTGAGATGTCTGCTACTGAAAAAAGATCTAGAGAATTGACTGCAAAAGATGGAGAGGAAGTAGGAACATCCCGTGACATGTCAGGGCAAGCTCCTTACATCATCAATACGGGTATTGCATTTTCTGACTACAACACAGGATGGGAAGCGGGTCTATTTTACAATGTACAAGGACCAACTTTGAATATGGTTGGCTTTGGGGTACGTACAGATACCTACGCAGTACCTTTCAATTCCTTGAACTTAAACATCAACAAGACCTTTGGGGCTGATGAGCGTATCCGAACTAGTTTAGGAGTACAGAATCTGCTTAATGACAAGCGCGAATTTATTTTCAGCGCATTTCAGTCGCAAGATCAATTCTTCACGCAACTTACACCAGGTGTTCGTGTCAACTTTAGTATAGGATTTTCTTTCTAATCCAGATTGAATAAATTTTAAAGCCACCTTCGGGTGGCTTTTTTTATATCTAACCACTAGGAAGCAATTACTTTCTACCAAATTTTCCTACTTTCCCAACTATGAAAAATTATCCTCTGCCCTTTGTAGTTGTCTTTCTGATATCAAGTATCATTTCTCAAGTTTTTGCTCAAGAAAAAACTCTTTCTCGGCAATTTTGGGAGACTTTGTCTAGCCATTGTGGGAAAGCTTACGAGGGAAAATTAGTATCTCCCGACTCCGATCCCCGGTTTGCTGGAAAGTTGGTCATGCATGTGCGCAGCTGTGAAGACGGACGCTTGCGGATTCCTTTTTTTGTGGGAGACGATCTGTCCCGCACCTGGGTGCTGACAATGGATGAGCAGCAGTTGATCCAGCTCAAGCACGATCACCGCCATGCCGATGGCTCCGAGGATGCGGTAACGCAGTATGGGGGTAAGGCCACCAATACAGGTTCGGCTAGCACGCAATTTTTTCCGGCCGATTCCTTTACTGCCGGTATGCTTCCTGCTGCTGTGGGGAATGTGTGGTGGATTACGATTGACGAAACGTCCTTTACCTACAACCTAAGAAGACTTGGATCGGCTACGCTATTCTCCGTACGGTTTGACCTAACCAATCCAATCGACACCCCTCCCGCTCCTTGGGGTTGGGTAGATTGATGGAGAGGCTCCTCAACTCTACAAAAAAAATAATCTCACGCAAAGGCGCAGAGGAGCAAAGCCGCCAAGGGGTTTTGATCTTCGCGACTTTCCTTCTTTGCGCGCTAAAAAAATTCACGCGAAGCCAGCCTACCGTAGGCAGGGTGTTACGGGCTTTACTAATTTCTTTGAGTCTTTCTTGCTTTGCTAGAGGGTACTCTTTTATTAATGGTAATGTTGGAGGAGAATATCCACAATGCGCTCGGCAGCTCGGCCATCCCATAGCGGGATACCTTTGTATTGCTTCCAGCTATCCGCTAAGATTTTAGCGAGGTAAGGGCCAAGATTTTTAGGATCGGTTCCTACCAGCTCATTGGTACCTAGGTGAATGGTTTCTGCGCGCTCCGTGCTATCCCGTAAGGTTAAGCAGGGTACATTCATCACGGAGGCTTCCTCTGTCACTCCCCCCGAGTCAGTAATGATTCCTTTGGCGTGCTGTACGAGGTGGTTAAATTCCAAGTAGCCCAGCGGGCTGATCAAGTGTAGATTCGGAGCAGCGATTCCCAACCGTTCTAAGTTTTTGGCAGTTCGTGGATGCACAGGGAATACCACCGGAAGTCCAGCAGTCCCATCCAAGATTGCTTCCATCAGCTCCCTTAAGGATTCTTCATTATCTACATTGGCAGGACGATGGAGTGTCATGACAAAGTATTCACCTGCCTGCAACTGATCGAATGGCTTTCCAACAGGCTTTTTGAAATGCGGCATCTGCGCCAGCAGGGTATCAATCATGGTGTTGCCCACAAAGTGAATCCGGTTCTCAGGCACCCCTGCATTTCGCAAGTTGTTGTTTGCAATTTCTGAAGTAGTAAAAAAGTGGTCTGTGATCGAGTCAGTCACCATGCGGTTGATTTCCTCTGGCATGCTCAAGTCTCCCGATCGGATACCTGCTTCCACATGCGCTACATCGATTTGTAATTTTTTGGCAGAGATGGAGCAGGCCAAAGTACTGGTGACATCGCCAACTACAAGAACAAGGTCTGGACGATGGGCCATCAATTCCTGTTCAAAGGCCACCATAATTGCAGCAGTTTGCTCTGCCTGAGTGCCTCCGCCCCCTCCAAGGTTTGCATTTGGAGCGGGGATATTCAGTTGCTCAAAAAAGTCCCCAGACATGTTTTTGTCGTAATGCTGTCCTGTATGCACGAGTCGAAATTCCAAGGCAATCCCCTCGCGCTGCTTCTTTTGCAACGCATGAATCAAGGGGGCAATTTTCATAAAGTTGGGCCGAGCACCGGCTACAAGTGTAAAAAGAGGCATAACAAAAGCGAATGAACAAGTAAAAGTAAGGGAATATCCTTTATTTTTTGATTCAAAAAACTGGAGGGGTGATTTCTAGGATAATGCCATCTTAATTTTCTAATCAAATCAAAATCAACCCTTTTTCAAGGGTAGAGCGATGACTTTGTATGGCTTAAATTGGAAGAAGTGTCTTGTTTTTTGTTTCTTTGTTAAATTATATTTTTAATCCCCCCTTTTTCCATGGGAAAGTTGCTGCTTAGTCTTCGCCTTTTTGCTTTTTTTCTGCTTTTGGGAACGGTTTCCTGTGTGGAATCCGTTGAAAATCAAGTTCAAATCTATGACAATAACTTTTCAAAATTAGATCTTGCCAATTTTGAAAATGGGCGGTTGTTTATCTGGAGAAACGATACCATTGCAGGGCATTACAACAATGAGGAAGTGGCGGTTACCCTTTACGATTTGCCTGCGCACAATTATTTAAAGTTGACTGCTGAGATCTTTGTTCACGACAGTTGGGACGGCAACTGGGACGATGGGATTTCTGGGCCCGATTACTGGTTTATGGGTATTGATAGTATGGATGTGGTCCGGACCACCTTTTCTAATAGTCCCTGTGTAGCTACATATTGCTTGTATCAATCTTTTCCTAATGAATTTTTTAGACAGAATCGCCCAAAAACTGGAGCTATTGAAACCAACCTGCCAAGCTTATGCCTTGGAGGATCTCTAACCACCACCAGTCGTTACCGGGTAGAAAAGCTTATTGAACATTCCAAAGTGGACTCCGTACGGTTTTTCATGCGGGACGAACTCAAGCAAACCAATAGTCCTTCGCCGATTTGTGATGAGTCTTGGTCGATTGCCAGAATTTCTATTTTAGCCATTCAAACCAATTCCAGATGAAAATAAGGATACTAACGGCTGCGATTGGATTGTTGGGGATGCTTGCATTCGGTCAGGGAGCCAGAGCTCA
>JANQWS010000055.1 GCA_030729785.1 Algoriphagus sp.
CTAACCAAATAAAATAAGGTTTGAGGTTCAATTAGGTGAGCTGTGGACCGTTGACAGCCTGTGGGCCGTGGCCCATCAACGATCCGCATGTTTTTAATAGGGGAGCTGTGCTACTGGTATGATTGCGGATAATCATATTAATTTTTTCTTTATTTCTCTACTTACTCCCCCATTGTTGGTACAGGAAATCCGAAGTCCACTAGATATTTTAGTTTTGCTGGCTATGGAGAAGCCTACCAAATTGCTTTCAAACTTTGATTCCTAGTTAAACTGCTTTAAGGATGAAAGAGCTTTGCAACTTTGTTACTGCCAGGATTAAATCTGGTGTTGACCAATCTGTTTTCAACATGAATTTCGTTTAGTATCTAGTGGAATTCGTTGTATATACCAGATCCATGCTGAACTATCAATTCAGACTAAAAAGTTTTGTATTTAAGATCCAAATTCTCAACGATGAGAACTTGGAATTTTTTTTTATATTTCCTTCCAAAATTGCAACCCCATGAAAATCAAGCTCTCAGAATCTGAAAATGCTCCGCTTCAGTCACTAGAAGAATGGGAAGATGACCTTTTGGTGAGGTATCCTGAACCAAAAGACAAGCAGGCGAAAGCTAAGGATGATTACCGGAATTACCATGATTCTGAGAAAGTGGATACTGTGAGACAGTTTTATAAACTTAATCACACCTACCAGACCTATGATTTTGTTCTGGAGAAGGAAAGTGAATTTTTGAAGTTTGAGAAAAAGGAGATGCCGTTTTGGGAAGCGGTTGATTACCTCAATACACTGATTGATGATTCAGATCCGGATACCAATTTGGACCAGTTGCAGCATTTACTGCAGACTTCAGAAGCCATTCGTGCAGATGGACATCCTGATTGGTTTGTACTAACAGGATTTATCCATGATTTGGGCAAAGTGCTGTGCTTGTTTGGTGAGCCTCAATGGGCAGTAGTTGGGGATACTTTTCCAGTTGGATGCAGGCATTCGGATGCGATTGTTTACCCAGAGTTTTTTGAATTAAATCCAGACTCAAAAGACGATCGCTACAATACCAAATACGGGGTGTATTCCCATCAGTGCGGCCTGGATCAGGTCAAAATGTCCTGGGGACATGATGAATATTTATATCAGATGGTCAAGGACTACCTCCCGGAACCCGCGCTTTACATGATTCGGTATCATTCTTTTTATTCGCAGCATAGGGAAAGTGCCTACGATCACTTATTAAATGATCACGACAGAGAGATGTTTAAATGGGTAGATAAATTCAATCCTTACGACTTGTATTCCAAAGTGCCAGTGCCACCGGATTCCAAGGCCTTGAGACCCTATTATGAGGAATTGGTTGCCAAATATCTACCAGCAACAATGAGATTTTAAAGCAAAACCATAACTAAAAAGGGACGTTTTGTGATGTTCCCTTTTTCATTTTAGGGCGTTTCACTTTCTCCTTCTAACCCAGAATACACGTCATGCTCACTGTCATTTCCTTTGTTGGTTTCACACTATTTGTTGCCTTTCTCTCCTGGTATAAGTTGAGAAAAGAAAACCTCCGCTCGAAGGATGGTTATTTTTTAGGTGGAAGGTCCTTGACGGGTGGTGTGATTGCAGGATCCATGATTCTGACCAATATTTCGACGGAGCACCTGATTGGAATGAACGGCTCGGCTTACAAAAATGGCATGATCATAATTGCCTGGGAAGTTACTTCTGCGATTGCCTTGGTGATCGCTGCATTGTACTTTTTGCCGATTTACATGAGGCTAGGCTTGTCTACGATTCCTCAGTATCTGGAGATTCGATTTGATGCAACCACAAAAACCATTGTCTCCCTTTTGCTGATGCTTTCTTTCGTGGTCACACTATTACCTATCGTGCTATATACCGGCGCAATCAATTTGGAGAGTCTTTTTTCTATTTCTGAGGTTTTTCAAATTAGTAAGTCAGAAGGGATTTGGTTGACTGTAATTACCATCGGAGTAATAGGTTCTGTTTATGCTATTCTGGGAGGATTAAAAGCTGTAGCTTTTTCTGATTCTATCAATGCAATTGGGCTGATGATTGGAGGGCTATTGGTGCCAGTTTTTGCACTTTGGGAAATTGGCAGCGGAAATCTAATCGCCGGATTCAGTAAAGTATATCAGACTATACCCGAAAAATTCAATGTCATCGGTGCAGAGGATTCAGTTTTGCCCTTTAGTACACTTTTCACGGGATTGATGATCAACCAAGTATATTTCTGGGGAATGAACCAAACAATTATTCAGCGTGCACTTGGTGCAAAGAATATGGCTGAGGCCCAAAAAGGGCTGTTATTTACGGGAGTATTCAAGATATTGATTCCCTTAATTATCGTTCTTCCGGGGATTATTGCTTTTTATTTTTACGGGGAACACTACTTTGGAGATCAAGATTTTATCTATCCTGTTTTGGTCAAAAAAGTTCTCCCATTAAGTCTGATTGGCTTTTTTGCTGCTGTAGTTTTGGGTGCAGTACTCAGTACTTTCAATTCTGTTTTGAATTCTGCAGCTACGATTTTCAGTTTGGATATTTATAAAAAAATCATTCAGCCCTCTGCCTCTGATCAAGTTCTCGTAAGCGTGGGCAAAGTAAGTTCGTTGATCCTGGCAGTTTTGGCGATTTTAATTGCTCCGATGGTAGCCAATGCTCCCGATGGGCTCTATCAGTTGATGCAGCAACTCAATGGAATATTTTTTATTCCCATCGCTTCCATTCTTATTGCTGGTTTCTTTATCCCTAAAATCTCAGCAATGGGCGCCAAAGTCGGATTGGTAACAGGATTTTCATTTTACCTGCTGACCACGTTTGCGATGGAAATAAACCTCCATTTTATCCACATTTGGGGGATAGAGTTTTTACTTAATCTCGGTGTAATGTATTTGGTAAGTTTGAAGTTTCAACCAAAAGTACCACTTATGAATCCCGCTGGATCTCTGAATCTTCAAGAATGGAAATATGCAAAGTTACTCTCTGTGGTACTTTGCCTGGTGACTTTGTTGATTTATTACTTTTTGGGAAGGTAAAAATTCAGCATGTGAAGTTTGGAGCTTCATTGATGGGATGTAATATAGGCTTGGTTATCAATTTGGAATGTACTCCAAATCGGGGATAGCAATACAACTAGTTGAACATTGATTTCTAACTCCAAAGTCAAAAAATATAAATTAGGAGCCTTGACACCTAGGCCTATTGAGTCACTTACTATAGGGAGTATTAATGAGTCTAAAATTTTGGCTTACCTAATTTTGATGCTTTGAAAAGGTCGACGAGTTGAGCTAGTGTGGAGAAAAATTTACAACAATTGGAGCTAAAGCCTGCGAATCTTTAGTTAGACTCAAAGTTCATTCGCGAGCACAGTCCAAATTCTAGAAGCAATTCTTTCCATACCAAGGTCCCCAGGGTGACTTCCTACACTGATGTTTTCAAATCTTTCCAGGGCCATATTTTCATTAGTCAAACTTAAATCATGCAAGGGAATGAGCGGCCATTTGTTTTGCTCTGAGAGCGCTAAAAAATTTTGGTTGACTCCAGGGTTCGACCAAAATGGTGTCGTTAGGATTACTTTTACAGGTCTTCCATCTGCTAAGTAGTCTACAAAATCTTTGACAGCAACTTGCAATTGAGGAGTTGCTGCACGTTCGGGTTCAGCTATGTTTTCTCCAAATCGAATTACAATAATGTCTGGTTTAAAGGTTTTCAAATCTTCAAACTCAGTTAGACTTATTGTTTCATAGGTCCGTTCAAAGGGATATACATTTCTCCCCAGTACTTCATTCTGCTCGTTATTTTCTTTGATTTTTTTGGTCAAAAGGGACAAAAAATCCTTGTCAGCTGCAGTTGCGGCCATCCCCCAGTTCCCAAACCACTTGAGGTTAGGTCCGGGTGGATGCCAGGTAATGCTATTTCCTAAAATCAATACTTTTTTAGGGGTTTTAACTGGGGTAGTTTCCTCCTTAGGATTACAAAAAAATAAGAAAGAGGCAAGTGTCAGGGTCAACAAACCACTCCCGTAAACTCTCAGGCAATTCATTTTGAAAGACTTCATTAGGGAATCTTTAGGTGGTGTGTATCTTCAAAATTACATTTCTACCATTTAATAAAAAAGCCGAATAGGAATGGAAGTAAAAGGAAGGTGGACCTAGCTTAAGGAAGAGATTTTTTTTCGATGCGTAGCTATTTTTCAATTCATTAATCGCTCCCTACAAATTCCTCTTCATCCACTCGGTAGGCGTCATGTGGTACTCCTCCTTGAAG
>JANQWS010000056.1 GCA_030729785.1 Algoriphagus sp.
TGGTACATCAATCCAAACGATCCATCGCTACTTATTGATGGAAACGATGGAGGCCTGAATATCTCTAGAGATAGGGGTAAAACTTGGTATTTTGCTGAAGGCATCACTGTAGGGCAGTTTTACCACATCAATGTAGACAATGAAGTACCCTACAATGTCTATGGAGGAATGCAAGACAATGGATCTTGGACAGGCCCAGCCTATATTTGGAGAGGTAATGGGATCCGAAATACCTATTGGCAAGAAGTTTCCTTCGGTGATGGATTTGATGTGGTCTCTCACCCTGCCAATTCAAGATATGGCTATACCATGTCTCAAGGAGGTAACGTAAGTCGTTTTGACAAGCTTACAGGGCACAACCGCACCATCCGACCCACACATCCAGACAAGGATGTTTTCCTTCGGTACAACTGGAATGCGGCGATTGCACAGGATCCTCACGATGTCAATACCGTATACTATGCCTCTCAGTTTTTGCACAAGTCTACCGACTCGGGTGAAACTTGGGAAATCATTTCGCCAGACCTAACGACCAACGATTCCACCAAGCAGCGGCAGCAAAAAACAGGGGGATTGACCTTTGATATAACTGGTGCAGAGAATCATACCACCATTATCGCAATTGCCCCATCTCCAGTTGATAAAAATGTCATCTGGGTAGGTACCGATGATGGCAACCTACAAGTAACACAAGACGGCGGCAAAACATGGACTAATGTTGCAACCAAGTTAACTGGCCTTCCTAAGGCTTCTTGGATTCCACAGGTACAGGCATCAAAATACAATGCAGGTGAAGTATGGGTAATTGCCAACAACTACCGTAACAATGACTTCAGCGCCTATGCTTACCACAGCTCAGACTTTGGAAAAACCTTTACACGCATTGCGGATGACTCTAAAGTTTGGGGCTTTACCCTATCCATCAAACAAGATCCTACCGAGCCAAACTTAGTGTTCTTGGGAACAGAATTTGGCTTGTACGTGTCATTTGATAAAGCCAAAACCTGGAATAAATGGGAACATGGCTATCCGAAAGCAGTGTCTACCTACGACATGACCATCCAAGAGCGTGAAGCGGATTTGGTAATCGGGACCTTTGGACGTGCGATCTACGTGTTGGATGACATCCGTCCACTGCGTGCCTTCGCCAAAAATGGCGGAAAAGCACCTACTGGTAAAATCACTGCCTTTCCTACTCCTGATGCCTACCAAGCTGAAATACAGCAACCACATGGCGAACGCTTTATGGCTTCTGCCAAGTATGCTGGCGAAAACCGAGTGTTTGGTGGTCGTTTGAGTTATTTGATTCAAGACGAAAAAGAAAAGTTGGATTCCTTGACTGTGAAAATTTACTCCGCCTCTGGGGAACAAATTAGGACCTTAAAGACACTTCCTACTACAGGAGTCAATCGAATCATTTGGAACCTAGACCGAAAGTCAAGCGCCGAGATGACCGGTGGCTGGGGCGGTGGTCAAGGTAGAGGAGGAAGAAGCAGAGGCTTCTTTGAACCAAGTGGTGGAGATGCCCTTCCAGGCACCTACAAAGTAGTCATGGAATATGGAGGTGAGACTTCCGAAACTTCCATCTCGGTACATGCTGACCCTAGAATCCAGCCTACCCTGTCCAACCTGGAAGCCAAGGATACCTTCTTGAAAAAAGTGGAGGCACTTTCTTCTGAGGTGACTGCCACCACCAAGAAATTGGATGAAGCACAAAAAGTAATTGATAAGGTCAACTCCATGGTCAAAGATTTGAAGACTGAGGAGGCAAAAGCCTTGGAAAGTGCAGCAAAGGAAATCAAAAAGAAATTGGATACAGCCCGCGAAGCATTCACTGGACCTCGGTACGAAGGACAAGGAATTGTTCGGAATTTATTCCCTACTACTATGACCAAATTGTTTGCCCCGAGAAGTTATGCCAATTCAAGTTATGCGGCACCTGGAGCTACGGAGGAGCGCTTACTTGACCAGGCAAAAGATGCCGCTTCAGCAGCGATTTCCAAAGTGGAAGCTTTCATTCAAGGGGATTGGAAAGCCTTCGAGGAAAAAGTAAAAGCTACACCAATCGATTTGTTTGGGAATATTAAAAAATAAAGATTAGTACATTTTAGCTAAAAAAGCATCCTGACTTTTCGGGATGCTTTTTTTCCTTCTATATGAAAAATAATTTGTTGCTGAAAAATTCCTTACTAGGCACAGGAATTGTATTTGGAATTGCGTTGGCATTAGACAATACCTTAGATAGCCGTGTCTGGGAAGGATTGGTGGTAAGTAAATCAGCATTAACAGTGGAATACTGCGAGTTTAACCACCCCGAGCGATTGTTTCACCAGCCCGTAAATACCTATTCTAATTTGATATACTTTTTCTATGGTTTAGTGGTAGCGCAATTAGGCTTGAAGGACCGGAAAGGATTTTCGAATCCCAAAGTCAACACCGTTCAAAAATTCCCCTTACTTACCATGCTGCTTGCTGCCAACTTTATATACTTAAGTTTCGGATCTGGATTTTTCCATTCTTCACTTACCTGGATCGGACAGCGAATAGATATGAATGCCACCTATGGACTCACACTCAGCTTAATTTGCATCGGATTGGTTCAGGTACTAGTAAAAAAAGAGTTGTCATCCCGAGTGCAACTAGGGATTGTTGGATTCCTGCTTCTACTAATTGCTTTTTTTATGCCCCTAGCACTTCAAATTTCAAGTTCCATTCTCCTACCCTCTTTATTTTTAATTCTGTTGGCCTTAGGCAGCATCAATTACTTCCAATACCCTTCCCAGCGAATCCCACTACTAGGCCTGTTGAGTTTTGCCTTGCTCGCAATTGCCATTCAGATACGAACCATGGACGTAGCTAAAATCAATTGTGACCCCATGTCCATCTGGCAAGGACATGCACTCTGGCATTTTTTAACAGCAACGAGCAGCTTGTGCATGTATCTCTATTTCAGACGAATAAAAACGTATGTAAAAAGATAAGTTGGGTTAAGCACAGCGAGTATTACTTTATGGCAATATTTACAAACTTTTCCTTTTCAAATACGACTTTTCAAGTTTCAGCTTGTAGATTCGAGGACTAAATCCTGTACCTATTTTGAATTCTGCAAGCAAAAAAATATCCTGGAAAACCGCTGCTGGTATAGTCATCGCCAACATGATCGGTACTGGGGTATTTACCAGCCTTGGATTCCAACTGGAGGCAGTTCAAAATACTTGGACCATAGTATTGCTTTGGACACTTGGAGGCATCATGGCATTGATTGGAGCCTTGGTATATGCGGAATTGGGCACTCATTTTCGACGCACAGGTGGGGATTATATTTTTCTTTCCGAAACCATCCATCCTTTAGTGGGCTACCTCTATGCCTGGGTATCCTTGGTAGTAGGTTTTTCTGCTCCCATTGCGATTGCGGCGATGGCCATGAACAATTACCTCAAACCGATTTTTGGGGAAACACTTCTTCCAGGACTTATTTTTTTGGTACTTATACCTACTGTCCACATTTTTTCCGTGAGTAGCTCCGCCAAATTTCAAAATGGGATGACACTCTTGAAAATTGGATTTGTACTCACTCTAATCGCCTTGGGGATTGGGTTCGGCAGTACTTCTGAATTCCCCGCAACCAATTTTACCAGCACCTGGAAAGATGAATTGTTCTTACCCGGATTTGCAGTTTCCTTGATTTATGTGTTTTATGCATATACAGGATGGAATTCTGCCGCCTACATCATTGAGGAGGTAGACCAGCCCAAGAAAAACCTCCCCAAGGCCTTGATTGGTGCTACCCTGCTGGTGATGGTCGTTTACCTATCATTGCAGCTTGTATTGCTCAAACACGCATCTGTAGCACAATTGGCAGGACAGGTTCAAGTAGCAGATATTGCTTTCGGAAATCTTTTTGGTCCAAATGGTGCGATTTGGGTCAGTCTTTTTATTGGGATTCAATTGATTGCAACCATATCAGGATATGCTTGGGTGGGGCCTCGAGTGACTTATGCAATGGCCAAAGACTACCACTTATGGAAGCCGCTCGCAAAGGTCAATGCAAATGAAATCCCTGTTCGGGCAATAATTTTGAATACTGCCATAAGTTTGATCCTATTTGTATCGGGATCCTTTGAACAAATCATGCTTTATGCTGGATTTATCTTGCAACTCATGAGTACAGTTACTGTCTACTCTTCTCTGAAAATCAAAAAACAGGAAGGATTCAAAACACCATTCAAGCCCATTCCTCAACTCATTTACATCTGCTTTAGTATGGCTTTAATGGGATACCTCCTCGTAGATCGACCCAAGGAGAGTTTAGCAGGTCTGGGGATACTTGCTTTGGGCTGGGCAGTATATGCTATGGATAAAAAAATAGGTTGATTACCCGCGCTCCTGGCAAAGCGTGTAAATGAGTTTTTATCTTTGCAGGTAATTGTCCGCAGACAGCAGTCTGCGGTCCACAGCTGACTTAATCGAACCACAATCCTTATTTTTTTTGTTAAAATCAATAAAGCAGTTGATCAGAAAATTTATACTGAATTATTCTGCGCCGAAGCACATTTTGTTTAAGCGAAAGGACTTAGTCAAAGTGGATTACGATCTATCGAGCAAGCGGCGATGGTAATTGATTTGACCCAAATGGTAATTAAAATGACCATAGAGATGAATTAAAAAGTATCCTATGGTCATTGGATGACCAAAAAAAGAATGAATGGATTGATCTCCCAACTTATTTGGATCAAGTGAAATTAAGGATTTTTCTACCTGTTCTTTCACCAAATCGAGTTCCTCCAACAGCGTAACCCTAGATTTTCCGGTTGCACTAAACTCCTGCTCTCGATCACGCTCGTAAGCAAAGCCACCAAGATCAGCAGCAACAAACTTTCTCAAATTCCCAATCAGGTGTAGCGCCAAATTCCCTCCAGAATTCGCGATTTGCTTTTCCAACACCCAGATTTTTTCTTCTTGTTGATAAGCCTGAAGTTCCTCTTTCAGCTGTGATAAATCTCGCTGAAACAACAGGTTAAGTTCTTTGGTATTCATGATATAGTAAAGAATGGGGAATTAAATGATTGAAAAGTAGTTCTACTCCTTCCTTTTCATGGATTTATCATTGAGCAGAATGATCAATGTGAGGATTCGGAATCAATAACATTCTTCCGCTGACCATATTTACTAGGAATAAGCTCAGATTTAGGCTCATTCACAGTCGAAGCCTCTGTTGTAGGAGTCGAAGGATAGGGTCTGGGTGCCGACCCTGAAGTTTGACCTGGTTTCTTTTTCTTCTTCTTTTTAAAGGAAGGACCTGTAACAGTTGAAGCGGGGGAAGGATTAGCTTTAGCTTCTCCTCCGCTGTAGGAAGGTCCTTTTTCGAGGTGTGCAGGAAGTGGGTTTTGGGTTACAGCCATTCCGATCAATTTCTCAATACGGACAAACTTGGGTTGATCCTTGGGATTAACAAAGGTGATGGCTTCCCCTTTGGCATCAGCACGCGCGGTTCGGCCTACGCGATGCACGTAATCTTCGGGGTCACCAGGAGTATCGTAATTGATGACCAACTCAATTCCTACCACATCAATCCCCCTTGAAATGATATCTGTTCCGATCAGGATTTTAACTTTCCTGTTTTTGAAAGCAGACATTATTTTTTCGCGTTCCAACTGCTCCAAATCAGAGTGGAAAGCTTCGATATCAAAGCTCTTTCTTAAGGTCTTGTACAAGGCCTTTACTTTATCTTTGGTAGAACAGAAAATGATGACTGCCTCGTAATTCCGCTGGGTAAGGATATGACGGACCAATTCCTCTTTTTGGATGTCGTAAACCGAATACATAGCCTGGGTAACACCAGAGGCAGTTTTGCCAATGGCGATTGAAATCTCCTCCGGCTTATTCAGAATTTTCATGCTAAACTGACGGATTTTTGGAGGCATGGTAGCCGAAAAAAGAATGGTTTGTCGGTTTTGTGGAAGGTAATTGACGATTTTCAAGATATCGTCCGAAAATCCCATATCCATCATGCGATCTGCCTCATCCAAAACCAAATGTTCGAGGGTACTCAAATCGATTTTTCCTCCTGCCAAGAGTGCAATCAAGCGGCCAGGGGTGGCAACTACAATTTCAGCACCGGTTTCTAGGGCCTTTTTTTGCTGCTCCCACACAATTCCATCTCCTCCCCCATAAATAGGTACCGAACTTACACCCAAAAAATAGGAGAATCCTTGAATTTGTTGATCTATCTGAATAGCTAATTCTCGGGTAGGTGCCAAAATCAAGGTGTTCAAGGAAGCAGTTCCTGATTTTGAAATTTTATTAAGAATAGGCAATACAAAAGCTGCAGTTTTTCCTGTTCCTGTTTGTGCACAGGCAATCAGGTCTTTCCCCGCTAAAATAACAGGAATTGCTTTCTCCTGAATTGGGGTGGGCTTATCAAAACCCATGGCGTCAAGACCTTCTTGTAAAGAGGTCTCAAAATTGAAAGTAAGAAAAGTCAAATTGAGTTAATTTTTAAGAAATTAAAAGGCCATAAAACGACCGAATAGTCAAATATACGGGAATTTGGGACAAGTTGATAGCATTAATGCTTGTTAAATGGGAGTTGTGATCTAACCCCTCTCAATCCTTTGCCATCTTCAAGTCACTAAGTCCAATTGTTTACCTATCCATTTACCAAACTAATTAAAATTGATTTAGAATTCGTTCGTCCAGAAACTACATTCAATCAACTGTTCATCTTAATTCAACGTATCTCTAAAAGCACAAAAAAATAGTGCCATTACTCCACAATTCCTTGGTCGCTAACTCCATTTTTCCGAGTTTGGGGATGATTTAAGTGTAACTATCTGGTTTTATCTAATTTGATATGAAAAAAATCTTACTACTACTCTCCTTTCTATGTTCTTGGGAAGGATTTGCCCAAGGTCTGCCCGGCCTTGGAGCGGGTACTACGCCCAATAACCGACCCATTTTGCATGGAAAGAACTGGGTAGCCATCACAGGTAAGCCTTTAGCAGCAACAGCTGGAGCACTAGTATTCCAACAAGGTGGAAATGCCGTGGATGCAGCTTGCGCAATGATTGCAGCCACTTCTACCATGTGGGACGTACTTTCCTGGGGCGGAGAAACACAGGCACTAATCTACAATCCCAACACCAAAAAAGTAGTTGCTATCAATGCAATGGGTGTAGCCCCTACCGGTGCCACTGTGGAATTTTACAAGGGGGAAGGTATGGACTATCCCCCTCAATATGGTCCTCTCGCCGCTACGACACCTGGAACACCTGGGGGAATCCTCACCATGCTCGCTGAATTTGGCAAACTGAGTTTGGAACAAGTACTAAAGCCGGCAATGGACTTGGCCAAAGGCTACCCCATCGAAGCTCAAACAGCCAATGCCATGGAGAACAACAAATCCAAAATCAAAGACTGGCCCTATTCCAAAAAGGTCTTCCTACCTCATTTGGGTGAATCTAGAGAAGCTCCTGTGGCCGGAGAAATCTTTGTTCAAGAAGATTTGTACCAAACTCTACTCAAATTAGTTGAAGCGGAGCGAGCCGCATTGAAAGCAAAAAAATCAAGAAAAGAGGCTATTTATGCGGCCTACGATCGCTTTTACAAGGGTGATATTGCCAAAGAGATTGTACGTGGCACACGAGAGCAAGGAGGCTTGTTTACTGAGGAAGATTTAGCCAACTGGAAAGTAAAAATCGAAGAACCCCTTCAAGTTAACTACCGAGGAATTGATGTGTATAAAATGCAAGAATGGACACAAGGGCCTGCCCTTCTCCAGTCTCTCAATATTCTGGAGAATTTTGACCTCAAATCCATGGGCTACAACTCCACTCCTTACATTCATACGGTCTACCAAGCAATGAGTTTGGCTTTTGCTGACCGCGATTTTTATTATGGAGATCCAGCGTTTGTAAAGTCCCCCATGAAAGGCCTCCTCTCCAAGGAATATGCGAAAGAAAGAGCCAGTTTGATCGGACCTATCAACAATCCTTCATTCGGCGCAGGTGATCCCTATCCATTTCAAGGGGAAAACAACCCCTACCTGCACTTGTTGAACAAAAACAAGGAAAAAGTAGCTGCACTCCATACAAATGAAATTTCAAGCCAGGTAGACGCCAAATTTTTGGCTGATTTTCAGAGTGGTACCACCTCGGTAGAAGCCGCAGATGCTGAAGGATGGGTAGTTTCTGTCAC
Source organism: Algoriphagus sp. (assembly GCA_030729785.1). Taxonomy (GTDB): domain Bacteria; phylum Bacteroidota; class Bacteroidia; order Cytophagales; family Cyclobacteriaceae; genus Algoriphagus. The sequence goes on from JANQWS010000056.1 coordinate 8,197, forward strand.
CCCATCAGGAGGCTGGATACCGGCTGTAATTGCAGGAAATACAGGCGTAGGACTCTCCCAACGAATGCAAAGTTTTGTATTAGATGAAAAACTCAATCCCTACAACTTACCTGAACCAGGAAAAAGACCGAGGGTTACGCTTACCCCAAGCATGGCGCTGAAAGACGGCAAACCTTACCTTGCCTTTGCCGTTCAGGGAGGCGATTCACAAGATCAAAACCTACTTCAATTCTTTTTGAATATAGTTGAGTTTGACATGAATGTGCAGGAAGCTGTTGAAGCTCCCAACTTCAATTCGTACCAGATGCAAAGTAGTTTTGGAAATCATGAAATTCGTCCTGGAGCAATTACCCTTCGAGAAGACACTCCTGATTGGATACGTCGAGACCTCCTTAAGCGAGGGTATACCATGGAATTCTGGAACAAAACTTCTGGTCCCTTGACCGCCATATGGATCGACTGGAAGCATGGTAGCTTCTGGGGTGGCGCAAGTAACTACGGTGATGACTATGGCATAGCCTGGTAAAATCAATTCACGAAGCAGGTTAAACCTGCTTCGTGTACTTATTTCCAAAACGATCAATCACTTCAACCACCAAGTTTTCGGTAGAATTGGGTTGAAAGAAAAATAGGTGGTCTGTAAGTTGTGGTTCCACCCAGGTTCTTCGAGCAGGAAGACTAGGTCCGGTATGCAGTTCCACACTCCAAGGATCCAGTGCCATTATCTTTTTTGGCGAACCTACTTTTATTCCGTTTTCATACCAAGAAATCTCCCATTTTGGATCGTAATTCCAACAATTTAAGGAGTAGTGGTCTGGGAAATCTTTTTGATATCCTTTGGAGTAAACCCGGAATTGCTCATCTGTGGTTAAGCCAGTTCCCTTGTATTTCCACTGTAGTTCTGATCCAAGCGCTTCGTAGATTGCATAGCCTGAAGGGGTCCCATCGTAACAAATTGGACCGGACCACCAAGCACCACATACGGTACCATGGCAATGCTCAAAGATATTTCCTTGGATCATGTTGTCGTTGAAATGGGTATGCCCAGAAAGTATATGCACTTGGTAACCTTCGAGTAGTCGATATAAATGTTCACGATTGCTAACAGTGCCTCCTAGGGTATCGTTTTTGGGATAGCGAGTCACTGCACCTGTATAGGTAGGGATGTGCAAAGAAATTACCACGGTACGACCTTTTTCTACAAAGGCAAGGTCTTGCTCCAACCAGGCTAACTGCTCCTCTGGCAAATGACCAATGTATTTCGTACCTGTCCCCAAATAAAATACATCATCCAAAACCACATAATGGATTTCTCCTTTATTCCAAGAGTAATAGGTTGGTCCAAAATGACCTTTAAATGTTTGCGCAGTCCAGGCATCTGAACGCACTTTAAAATCCATGTCATGATTCCCAATTACTTGAAAAAATGGGATTCCATAGGATTGGATAGATTGATTGTATTCTTTAAAAAGTTCCAATTTGTCGTACACCAAATCCCCACAGCCGATCCCAAAGGCATTGGGGTCATTCAACGATTGAATGGTTTTAACGACATCGGGTACAGAAACAGTCAATAATTGGTTGGCCTCGTACTCGTTCTGGATTTGCGTATCCGAAAGCAACAAGAAATGATGATTTTCATCTGCAGCAACTGTTGGTTGCAGTTCGAAATTTAAAACTTGGTCTTGAGTTGATTTGTTAAGTAACTTGAAAATTGAAGAGGAACCATTTGGAAGCTTTTTTATCTCAAAACCACTGGGTTGAGACACAAAAACGAATTCACGATCAGAAGCCGAAATGAGTTCATACTCCCCTGCGCCATTGGTTTGTACGACCACACGTCCATCCGAAATCACTACCCCAGAAATACCTTTTCCTGCAGCAGACACCTTTCCTTTGACTCGAATGGGATAAAAGCCCCCTATGGGAGCAGTGTTTTTAGTTGGATTAACTTGCCCTACAGCATCATCCCCTAGTACAAGGTAGGCTGCAGTTGAAATACCAATACTTTTAATGAAATTTCTTCTAGTAGACATATGACTGCTGATTATTGGTTGGTGGTCAAGGGAATCACTTGCGTAGCGAATGCGACGCCCTCTTTTCCTTTGATTTCAAGGGTAACTTGGTTCAAGTTCCAATCAAACGATGCCAACCCATAGTTAAGTTTGGCGATCAGTTCACTAATTCTAAAGCTATTTTTCTCTTCGGCTATTCCAGACCAGGTATGGGTTAGTCCACTAGCGGTCACCTCGTAAATCCCCTCAGGAAACCGGGAATCCACTAACTTCATGATCTCAGCGATGTGGCGATCTCCGCTTAGTAAGATGGGATTCTGGACACCAGAACTGGCAATAAGATTTAATAACTTTTCCCGCTCTTTCGGAAAATTAGCCCATTTTTCATAGGCATGCTCGGTTGGTAAAAATTGGATTCCAGAAACGATAAAGTTCACTCGAGCAGTGCTCGTTTTCAGTTCGTTTTCAAGCCATTGCCATTGGGCATCTCCTAAAATCTGTCCTGTGGAATTAATTTGATAGACACGGTCTACTCGCGCAAGCGTATCTCTAAAATAACGGCCATCCAATAGGATTACTTTCACCTGTTGATTTCCTTCCCCATAAGTATGAGAGGAATATCCTCCTTCCCTTTTCCGTTCAGGAGCACCTAGGGGAACATTCAAAAAATCAAACATTAAGTCTCGAGAGGTCTTTTTCTGAGCATAGTTCTTGCCACCATCATTGATTCCATAATCGTGATCATCCCAAACACCAATGATTGGGGTTCTTGCTTTAAGGAGCTGGTAATCTAGATTGGAATTCTGACGGATATACTTTGCTCGAAGTGTATCCATTACAGGAGAATCTCCATAGATATTGTCCCCCATCCATACCCATAGGTCTGGTTTTTCTGCGATAATGGGCTTCCAGAGGGGTTGGGGAGCATCTTGGCGATTGCAAGAGCCGAATGCCATTCGGTCAAGTTTTCCATTTTGACCCAAACTCGTAGTCACTTGGGTTAAAAATAATAGGCCTAGTACAAGGATTCGAGGATTCTTCATTACTTGTTTTGTTAACAATTTGAAAGCTAAGAAAACAGGCTGAAAAAGATTGATATCAAGCCGTTAAGTATTTATTATTTTCTGATTATCCGCTTTTTCACCACTAACCAGAAAAAAAAATTTGAGGTTCAATTAGGTAAGCTGTGGACCGTTGACTGCCTGTGGGCCGTGGTCCATGGTCTGTCAAGAATTATCCGCAGTTTTAAATAGGCGAGCTGAGCTACTGGCTTTATTGCGGATAATCATATACTATTTTAAATTTTCACCCTTTTGAATCTCTTCCCCAAAAATTTCCTTTACCACCCAGCCCTTACCCCATTCGGCTTGCTCCTCTTGACTCCATAGCTGAGGAAAAAAGATGACTTTCTGAAAACGAGGAGGCAAATACTTTTGCCAGTTGGTCCCTCCTGTGGCCGCAATGTCCAACGGATCCCGTTGAAGGTAGCGAACGGCTGATTTATAATGAGCCAAAGGCCAAAAAACATTCGCCTTCAAATCTAATTGACGCATCAATTCCTGCAACTCCTCAGAAGGATTGGCTAACTCAGAATACCTTTTCCAAAGATTTTTACTTCTGTAGTTTTCAATCAATTCGACCAAACTTTTTCGATATTTTCCTTCAAATGTTTTCAAAGTCAATGTTTTTTGACCCGTAGCCAATTCTTTGGCTCCCTGTTGCCAATACAGGTTTTCAAACAAGGAGACGGCATCGGAGGTCGCATCAAATAAGTCTCTCTTTCCTACAGCGACAAGGTGCCATACCTCTGTGGCCATCAACTCAATCTCTCGAAATTGAGCACTTTGAAAACCAGAGGAAGGCAGCAGAGACATTCGAAACTTAAGGAACTGTTCTTTCTCCATCCCCTTCCACATCATCGCAAAGGAACTGATCAAGTGATCAAAATACATGAGGATACGTTCTAGCCTAATCTTAAAAAAATCCTCATTGAGAGGATTCTGATCAGCCAATTGTTCCATTTCTGAAAGAATCAACTTGAAGTAAAGCTCTGTAATTTGGTGGTAGATGATAAATATCTTTTCGTCTTTAAAACTTGTTTTAGGCTGTTGAAGTGATAATAGAGTATCTAGATTGATGTATTCCCAGTAGGTCAAATAATCCGCATAAAGCAGGCCTTCCAAGTAAGAAAGCATGTCTTGTCCGGAAGACTTAAACTTTTCTTGGAGTAATTCGATTTTCTCTAAAATCTTAGGGTCTATTTGGGTTTCTGCCATTAGATTATTTAAAAAAGGTATTTTTTTAAGCTCCTTTCTGCGTAATTTCACCTCAGAAAATAGTTGCCATTTATTGGCAAAATTGAAGTATTCCTGGGTATAAACCAAATAAACTATGGAGAGCGGAACCATTCAGAAATCGCTAAAACAAGATCTGTTTGAGGGGGTAGATTTTTTAGATTTAGATGATTTATTGACCGAGGAACAAAAATTAATCCGATCGACTATTCGGGATTTTGTTAAAAAAGAAATTTCGCCCTACATCGAGGATTGGGCTCAAAAAGCCCATTTTCCATACGAAATTGTGAAAAAATTTGGGGAAATAGGCGCTTTCGGACCACAGCTTCCTGAAGAATACGGATGCGGTGGTCTGGATTACATCTCCTATGGCCTGATTATGCAAGAGATTGAGCGTGGAGACTCTGGTATGCGATCCACTGCCTCAGTACAAGGATCCTTAGTGATGTACCCTATCTATAAGTTTGGCACCGAGGAACAGCGCAAAAAATACCTGCCCAAATTAGCCGCTGGAGAACTACTCGGCTGCTTTGGATTGACAGAGCCCGACCACGGTTCCAACCCGAGTGGGATGGTCACGAACTACAAAGACATGGGAGACCACTACCTCCTCAATGGAGCCAAAATGTGGATATCCAACTCTCCTAAAGCAGACATTGCAGTGGTTTGGGCCAAAAATGAGGAAGGAAGAATTCATGGCCTGATCGTAGAACGGGGCATGGAGGGATTTACCACTCCAGAAACGCACAACAAATGGTCCCTTAGAGCCTCTTGTACTGGAGAATTAGTATTTGACAACGTAAAGGTTCCTAAAGAAAACCTATTGCCTAATAAATCCGGATTGGGAGCTCCCATGATGTGCCTCGATTCCGCCCGTTTTGGCATTGCTTGGGGCGCTATCGGTGCTGCGATGGATTGCTACGAATCTGCACGGAGATATGCTGCCGAGCGAATTCAATTCGGGAAGCCGATTGCGGGATTCCAATTGACACAGAAAAAATTAGCAGAAATGCTTACCGAAATCACCAAAGCCCAGCTTCTGGCATGGAAGGTAGGAAAGATGATGAATGAAGGCACTGCCAAGACCGTTCACATCTCCATGGCAAAAAGAAATAATGTGGAGATGGCGATCAACATTGCCCGCGAGGCGCGCCAAATACATGGAGGCATGGGAATCACAGGGGAATACTCCATCATGAGGCACATGATGAACCTAGAATCGGTGCTCACTTACGAAGGTACGCACGACATTCACTTATTGATCTTGGGCAACGAAATCACGGGGATCCCTGCTTTCAAATAAATAATGGATTTTAGATGACTTCAAAAAAATAGACCTTTTAAGGTCTATTTTTTTGAATCCCATTTACTTGGCTTGGTAAGCATGCTTTGGAGCTCCTCCAAACTAGGGTTTGAATTTCCTGTAAAAAGATAATAAATCAGTCGTACATCATCGGGATTGACTTCATTTTCAGTACTGGAAGCCTCCAGACGGCTATACAACCATCCCCAAGACCCCTTTTCAAAGGGTTTGGGCTCCTTAATTGAAGCATCTTTTAACCAAGTATAGTCTGCTAGGGGAGCCTTTAGGCTTTCTAGTCCATTCACTTCATTCACCAAAGAGATCAACTGCAGTTGGTTTCCTTGAAAACTATCCTGAAGTTTTTCCCAAGTCCAACCACTATGCACCTCACCTTCCTCTGGGTGATCGGCATGCTTTTGATCCCAAGTAGAATGGGAGATCACCCGAACATACTTCAGTTTGGTTGAATCTGCCTCATTCAAGGCAGTCCCAATAAGTTCCAGTGGACCTGCAGCTAGAATAAGTAAAGGATTCTTTGCCGAACTTTTATTCACCTGAATAGTAAGCTCAATAATGGCATAATTGGGAGCATTGACTGCTTCAATAAATTTTGTCTTTTTAAAACCAAAATACTTGGCTCCTAAAAATGCACTTTCTCGCATCTGCGCATCTGCACCTGGATGGGATTTATTTGAACTCCAGGTATGGCTATTGAAAGCATAAATGACTACTTGATCTTGCAACTCCTTAGAAGCCAAAAGAGCTAAGGACAAAGGTGTCGCCGCCCAATCACCTTTCCCATGCTCATTACCATCTGTCACCAGGACAATTCGCTCACCTTGATAAGGGAGTTGTTGTGCATATCCTGTTGAATTCACTAAAAATTCGCATCCAAAAAAGAACTGTAAGGCAATGGTGTAGTAAAGAATGCTTTTCCCTTGCATTTTTTTTAGTTAGTTTAATTTTAGGTCAATTGAAACTGAATCCAATCAGAACGCAGTTCATGATAAAGATTAGCCATTTTTTTTGTATCTCACTTAATTCGACTTTTCAACACCAGGAGTTGAACTGGATTGACGGGGTCATTGGTAAAGAGGTAAATGTTTCGTTGATCGATTCCCTTTCTACCTTGTGGGTCAAAGACAAGAGTTAACGCTGTAGTCTCACCTGGATATAGTTCATTTACTGGTAATTCAAGAAGCAAACACGCGCAATTTCCTTGGAGTTTCCTAAACTCTAACTTTTCCTTACCCAAATTTGTAAGCGTTACGGATTTACGCTGCACTTCCTTCGAACTAATCTCCCCTAAGTCTACTATTTTTTCATCGAGTAAAAGTTGGGGAACTAGATCCAATTCTTCGCGCTTAATTGGGGCAAAATAATCAAATAGATTTGCTAAAACCTCTAGCTCCAGCATCTCCAATTCATTTGAACTCCAAGATATACCTATCTTATCTACCACAGTACCCAATTCTACTCGTTGGGAGGCATCGTAACTTATCTTCAACAATCCTCGTTCTTTCGGTCTGACCAGTTCTTGAACTTGTTCAATACGGATAAAAGAGGGCGTTTGAGCACGAAAGGAGGACTTGGTCAATGGGCTTGAACCAGCATTAAAAAACTCCAAATATTTTTGCTTCGGTTCATTATCAAAAACCTCTCCCATGTTTATTTTTCGCAAACGCAGACCAATTTGGCCCAATTTCACGGGGTAATTTCGATCCAAATCTACTGGATAAGGTATAGCAATCCCTTCCACAAACAAGGAATCTTGGACCTGTCCCTGTCCACCCCGAACCACAACTAGTTTGGAAAAAAAACCTGTAGCTGCGCTTGGATCAAAACGTACTGAAATCATTTCCGATTGCTCTAGTTGGAGCGTATCCTCTGAATAGGAAACTGTAGTGCACCCACAATCTGTTTGTACTTCTTCAACTGCAAATTTCGAGCCCTGAATCAGCGTATACACAAAAGTACTATTTTGAGGCCCCTCTTCCTCCAATAGGGTTCCAAGGTTTATCCGGTTGACCTTCCAACTTAATTTTGGTGGAGGAGACTCTTGTCCCACACTTGTATTTACTAGAAAGACGACTAAAAAAAGAATACAAATCAACCGAATCATACGTGCAAGTAACAAAAAATTATGGGGGTTATATAGCCTGATTTAGTTAATTTGCATCAAAATTGAGGAAATGGCACGCGTTTTAACAGGTATTCAAAGTTCGGGTAGACCCCACCTAGGAAATATTTTAGGAGCTATTGTTCCTGCTATTCAATTGATTGAACAAAATAGCAAGGAGGAATCCTTCATTTTTATAGCAGATTTTCATTCACTCACCAGCCAAAAAGATGGGGAAATCCGAAAGCAAAATACACTTGCAGTAGCTGCCGCCTGGTTGGCCTTTGGACTGGATATTGAAAAAACCGTTTTTTACAGACAATCTCGAATTCCTGAAGTTGCAGAATTGAATTGGTACCTCAATTGCTTTGCTCCCTTCCCTATGCTAGCCAATGCACATAGCTTCAAAGACAAAGCAGCTAGATTGGCAGATGTGAATGCAGGATTATTTACCTACCCAGTACTAATGGCTGCAGATATTTTATTGTATTCAGCAGACCTAGTGCCCGTTGGAAAGGATCAATTGCAACATTTAGAAATGGCTCGTGACCTTGCAAGTACCTTCAACCATGTGATGGAAGAAGATATTCTCACACTACCAGAAGCCAGAATCGCAACCGATGTGATGACCATACCAGGTACGGATGGCCAAAAAATGAGCAAATCCTACCAAAATATTTTAGACATCTTTTTATCTGAGAAGGAACTCAAAAAGAACGTAAATACCATCGTTACGGATAGTACCCCTCTTGAAGAACCTAAAAATCCAGATACCTGTACTGTCTTCAAATTGTATAGTCTGATTGCCTCGGCCAGTCAAACAGAAGCCCTCAGAGCACAGTACATGGGCGGAAACTTTGGCTATGGGCATGCAAAAAAAGAACTTTTGGAACTCTTATTGACCAAATTTGAGAAAGAACGGGAACGCTTTGATTTTTTCATGAACCACCCCGAGGAAATAGAATCCAGATTACATGCAGGAGAAGCCAAGGCACGGCAAGTGGCATTTCCACTTCTCAACCGAGTAAGAGAAAAATTAGGATTCCTGTAAACTACCCTTTTACCGAACTTCCCGAAAATACTCTCGGTCAAATACCCTAGAATAAATCCACTGGGGTACTTTGTCGTGGTAAGGCATCAAGTCTTGCAACACTTTTTTCTGAGTTTGATGCGCTTGCATCACTTGAAGAGTACTGGAAAAGTAAGGTTGGGTTCGAATGGAAAAATCGGGTAGTGGAAGTCCTTTCTCAGGGTCTTTTGGATAATTTTCCTTAAAACCAGCGGAAAGTTTTAAGGCTACTGCTATTTGTTTTTTACTCAAAGTGACCTGAAAAAGTTGCTTGGGTACAAATCCCAGAGCTCCTCGATGCTTTAGAAATACCAGCTCTACTGCCTCACCAGTAAGACGATGGTCAGAATGACCATACAAGCCTACCTTGGAATCATAAGAAACAAGCACATCGGGCTTTTGGTCTTGAATTAGTCCAAGAACCACCTTCGTCAGACTATCCAAACCCAGTTCATTCATCCCGCCATCGGCATAATTCAACTGAATCAAACTATCTACACCAAGGATAGCGGCACTGTGCTGCATTTCTAGGGTACGTAGATGAGCAAGCTCTTTCTCCGAGGGAATATTGGCCGCATTTCCTTTTTCCCCTCTTGTCAAGCATGCCAAAGTGACCTGATGCCCTGCCGCCTTCAGTCCCAAGATGGTACCCGCCACTGTGACCTCATCATCAGGATGGGGAAAAATTGCTAGCACCCTTTGTTTGGGTAGTAAGGGAATCAATTCATCGAACTGCTGCACCTCATCATCGTGCAACATACGGCTTCCCCATCCAATCAGAATTAGTGGTGAAAAAAGTAAGCAGGTAAGAAATAGCAGGAGGGCTCCAATGCCTACCCTTTTCATTCTGAGCGATTCAGCGTGACAAGGTAGCTTACTAGGTCACGAAGTTCTCTCTTGCTCAATAACGTTCCCATCGGAGGCATACTTGATGGAGCAATGGATGAGTTGGTAACTTCAGATTTAGGAATTTCTCTGAGTGCTGTTCCAACTTGAATACGGAATTTGGTTGAACTGTCCTCTAACAGTAGACCGGTAACCTTCTCCCCTCCAGCAAGAGTAAGATTGATAGTTCCATATCCAGGAGCGAGACGCTTGCTGGGTTCTACTAACGCAATCAATAATTCTTCTCTTGAAAGCGTTTTTCCAATTGTATCCAAAGCAGGACCAGCATTTCCTCCCATATCGCTGTAAGCATGACAGCGAATACACTGGGCAGTTTGATTTTGGAAAAAGATTGATCTACCCTTTCTCACATCTCCCTCAGCCAGTGCACCAGCATATGCTCTCCACGGTTCACCTCCTGACTTTTCAGTCAATAGTTTGTCGTAAGTACTTTTCAATTTTGAATCTTCCGTAGCCATTATCGCTTCTTCCAACTCTACCCAGGTACCTGCTGGTAATTTGCCAGCCGAAAAGTCTGCCAATATTGAAGTCCAAACAGGCGACTCCTTGCTTCCTGGAAGGGAACCCAAAGTCAAAAGTGCCTTTTGCTGTTCAGCGAGCGTGCGCTTAGTCAATATCTCCATGAGCAAGGGCACTTTCTGATCATTAGGCAAGGAAGTTTGAGAGATCAGACCCAGACCTGCCACCCGAACTTGTTCAGAAACATCACGCATAGCAAAGGAAATGGCTTCACTGAGATTGGGAGCATCCATCGCAACCAAAGCATGCAAGGCTTCTACCTTTACTTCTTGAGAAGGATCTGTCTTCAATTTAGTATATACCTGTGGTGCCAAATCCTGTATTCCTAATTTACCAATGGCTTTGAGGGCTTCGCTACGGATTGCCTTATCTGCGTGATTCGCCTCTTTTACCAAGGCACTTGCTACTTGCTGTTGGGCAGTTCCAAGATCACGGGTGACTGCGCCACGGTATCGACCATCTACCCGGTCCAATACAGAGGGATTTTCCCAGGTACCTACTGCAGCAATAGCTTCCTGCCTAATTACCAACGAGTTTGTAGGTTTATCTAGGAAAGAAAGTAAAGCAGTTAAATTTTCTGGTTTTCCCAGCCGATGATTGGCACTAATCAAACGACGAAGTAATGGTTCATTCGTAAAAGAAGTAGTAGGCAACAAGGCTGCCAACGAGGGTAGTGCTGCTGGAACGGAGAAATCATCATGAATAGCCAAGGCCGTTTCAGTCACAATTTCTTCATCTTGATCCCCTAAAAATTTGGCTAATTCAGGCGATTCTAAGCGTCTGAGTGCAAGGATTGCTCCCATTCGGACAGCTTTTGAGGGATGTGAAGCCAAGGCCGACAACGGCCCCTCTTGACCAATTTGAGACAAGGCATAAGATGCTGCATGCCGCAAATAAGCATCTTCGTCATTATTCGACTCCAAAAGTTGAATCAAGGGTTGAATTGCGGTCACTTCTTTCGCCCTTCCTAGTGCCTCGGCACTAAAGAAACGAACGCGAGCATTTTCATGAGCTAAATTGCCAATCAACTCTTTACTCGCTCCCTTGAACCGGATATCACCTAACCATTTGGCTGCTTGAGCACGAATTTCTGGGTCCTTATCTTGAAGCAAAGCGACTAGCGGAAGGGCATAGTCCTTATTTACCAGTCGAGCAAGCTGACTCAATCCTAAAATCCCATGAATTCTCGCAATTTGATTGGACTGGTCTTGAATTACTTCTTTAAATTGGATCGCTCCTTTTTCCCCACGTTTTACCAATTCAAATTGAGCTTTCCGACGGATTCGTAAGTCTTCAAAATATAATTTTGACTTCAAGTCAGCCTCTGATAATTCTTTGTAATCGGCTTTAATTTCAGCCTCCGTTTGCTGTTGAAGCTTCCAACCTTGGGCTGTTTGATCTGTCAATTTCCAAATACGCCCATAATTTTTATCATCCCATCCATTTACCCAATCGGCCATATACAAACTCCCGTCTGGTGCAAAATCGATTCCAGTAGGAAGAAAATTTTTCACAATTTTCTCTGTTTTACTCAATTCAAAGGAAGCGCCTTTGGGGGTGAGTTGGAAGGCATGAATCCCTGAACCTGCTGCATTGCCTACAAATTCAACCACCAAAAAATGATCTACCCAACGTTCTCCAAGCCCCGCTCCTGGATTATACAACATCCCGGTGGGTCCACTCACGTAATTCAATAAAGGTGGAGTGATGTAGTTTGCTTGTCCTTTCCAACGTGGGAGAAATAATTTTTCATCCATCCACACTTTATAGGTATTGTTATTCGGATCCCGGTATTTTCCAAATTGCCAATTGATTCTCCAACCGGTATCTGATCCACGGGTTAAATAAACCAATCGCTCTTTTTCTCCGGCATGATCCCCATCGTTGTCTACAGAAATTAGGTTGGTGTATTTGTCAAAAACAAACTCATGGGTATTTCGAACTCCCATTGCAAATATCTCAAAATCAGTGCCATCAGGATTTGATCTAGCTATTACACCACGATTCGGATACTTGTATTCAGTACCATCGTCTCCTTTGCCATTGAATCCAATATCCCCTATACCCCAATAAATACGACCATCTGGACCCATTTCAACGCCAGACATGCCATGACCTCCAAAGCCCACGTGAATGCCGTACCCATAGGACATGGATTTTTTTTCATCCATAATCCCATCTCCATTGGTATCCATTAACCGCCACATATCTGGACCAGCACCTACATAGAGTGCATCTTCTGTCTTCAAAACACCTCCAGCCACATCGGTTACCTCCTCGTGAAAATCAAAGACTTGAAGCTGTCTCCAATCAGCCAAGCCATCGCCATCGGTATCCTTCAATTGATATACTTCGTTTCGTTCAACAAGCATATCGCGCCAATCGTGAGAGCCGTCCCCATTCAAATCTTTTAGCCACTGATTTACAGAAGATCGCTCAGGTGAAAGCTCAGTTCGAAGAAAATTTCGTTTGTCTTCTATATTTTGCAAAGCAATGGATCGGATTTCCCAATCTTGATGCCCTCGAATATCAAATTCAGCATTATTCCGACGCGGTGATCTGGTATAATAAATTGATCCATCTTCCGCTACTTGTAGGGCAATAGGATCTCTTACTAAAGAATCTACTCCCCATACTTCCATTTTTAAACCCTCGACCAAAACTGGGGTAACTGAATTTTTTGCCACTTCTGCTTGAATAGCCAGTTCCTCTTGGGTAAGGGTGGTAATTCTTAAATCAATGGGTTCGGTCTTTTTACAACTACTAAGAAGTAAGAGCAGCGAAAAAGAAAAATGGAAAAAAAGTCGGGAAAAATTAATTTTGGACATGGGTTTAGCCTATTAATTGTTGGCATGAAAATATTAAAAAAATGCCAATTGCACGAGGATTGATAAAAAATAAAGCGGATTATAAATTTCAAAAAAAATAAAAAATCCCTGCTTTTGGCAGGGATTTTATACCATTCAATTACTTTTAAATGAGATTGATATACGAATCAACACAAAAAGCTAGTAGTCCGTACGGGAATCGAACCCGTGTTTTATCCGTGAAAGGGATACGTCCTAA
>JANQWS010000057.1 GCA_030729785.1 Algoriphagus sp.
TGGTAAAGGCCCAACTGGAGAAGGAAAGGCTGAAGCTGTATTACGAACAACAATTGGCGGAAGTCAATCAAGAACTTCTTCGCCTAAAAGAACAAATTCAATCCCAACAGGACATGATGCGGACCACCTTGGAATATGCTTCCAATTTGGAAATCCGATTGACCGAGGTCAAGGAAGAAGTCTCTCAAGCCACTTCTTCGCAGAAAAAATCTATTTACTAATTCTATCCTACTAGACATGAACGAGACGACATCTTTTTCTGGTATTATGGACTTTGACCTAGCTTACGAGCAGCGGTATGCTAAAGTTTGGAGTAATGCCGAACGTAAAATCTTAATCTGTGAATTACTTTCTGATTACGTTCCAATAGAAGATTTCCAGGAGGCATTTGGTGAAATTGGAAACTTGGTCAAAAAGGGAGATTACACTAAGTTTATTTTTGATAAGCGTGCCCTACGTGCATTTCACCAGCCTACGATGGAGTGGTACTTTATCCATTGGAAAAAAGAAATGCTAGGATATGGATTGAAAACGCATCGCAAAATTTTGCCTGAGGAAAAATGGTTTGAAAAAATGGTTCAAATCGCCAAAGCCCAAATTTTAACGCAGTACCCAGACAATATCATCGACCAGCTGGATATAGCTTATTGTGACACCATTGAAGAAGCTGTGTTGACCTAATGCGGCGGTTTGATTCGGAGCAATTAGCCCAACTAGATGCTTCTTACCGGAGAAATCTGATCAACTGCCTCCCCGGGTACAAGCCTCTGCAATTAATCGCTACCCAAAATGCAGCAGGGACTACTAACCTTGCCCTTTTCTCGCAGATTATTCATCTGGGAGCAGCACCTCCCTTGATTGGAGTTTTATTCCGTCCACACACTGTGAAGCGGGATACCTTAGAAAATATTCTAGCAACTCGAAGTTTCACGCTCAATCAAGTTCTTCCAGAATGGCATGTCCAAGCCCATTGGACGGCCGCAAATTGGGAAGGAAGTGAGTTTGACGCTACGGGCTTGAAAGAGGAGCGAAAGTCAGGTTTTTCTGCTCCATTTGTGGAAGGTAGCCCTGTTCAACTCGCTTGCCTACTCGAAGAAGTGCAAACACTCCAAATCAACCAAACGGTATTGGTCATTGCGCGAATCGAACAAGTTTTTGTTGCCGAAAAAGGCCTTCGGGATGATGGTTCACTTGATTACGATGTGCTTGGGACCGTTGCAGTCACGGGTTTAGATGAGTACCACCAAGGACAATCTTTAGGAAGGCACTCTTACCCAAAACCAGGCATTTATCCCTCCAAAATTTAAGTTGTTTGTCATCGGAAGTATGGGTTTATTTACCAATTAGTGACTATTCTTGAACTCACCGATTCTGGACTCTATTGTCCTCCTGCCGATATTTTTATTGACCCATGGCGGCCTGTAACAAATGCGGTGATCACCCATGCCCATTCAGACCATGCGCGCAGGGGAATGAAGCAGTACTTGGCGCACCATCAGTCCCGAGAAGTGATGAAGTTGCGCCTAGGAAAGGACATCAACTTGCAGACCCTAGGGTATGGTGACCCCATTCAGATTCAGGGTGTGCAAATTTCTTTGCATCCAGCAGGGCATATTCCAGGTTCTGCTCAGGTACGTCTGGAATACCAAGGAAAGGTCGCTGTAGTAAGCGGAGATTACAAGGTGGAGGATGATGGACTTTCTACCCCCTTTGAACCAGTCAAATGCCATGAGTTTGTCTCCGAATGTACCTTTGGGATGCCGATTTATGACTGGGAACCGCAAGAAGATGTATTCAATCAAATCAATGATTGGTGGAGGAGTAATGCGGAGCAAGGACTCAATTCGATTATTTTTGCCTATTCCCTGGGTAAAGCACAACGCGTTTTGAGCCATCTACAGCCCGAAATTGGGGGAATTTTTGTACATGGGGTGATTGCGAATACCAACGAGGCCTTGGTAGCCGATGGACTAGCCTTACCCAATTATATCCGTGTAAATCAAGATTTGCCCAAGTCATCCTACAAAGGGGCAATGATTATTGCGCCCCCAGCAGTCATGAATGGCCCTTGGCTTACGAAATTTGCTCCTTACCGTACCGCCAATTGCTCGGGCTGGATGAATGTTCGCGGGATTCGAAGAAGAAGTTCGCTTGATCGCGGATTTGTGCTTTCAGACCATGCAGATTGGAAGGGATTGATCTCGGCCATACAAGCTACTGAAGCCGAAAAAGTGTATTTGACACATGGCAGTACTGCTATTTTTGGAAGATTTCTGCAGGAAGAAAAGGGGATAGATGCTGTTTCACTTCAAACTCTCTTTGGGGAAGAAGAAAAAGAATAGGGGATGAGACCCGAGGCGCAATTTAGTTTTCTTACGCTAAGCTTTCCCGAACCCTATCGGTAATCTTTTCATTTATTTTTAAGTTAAGTTATTGAAAAATAAGTAGTTAATAAGTTGAATTAGGGCTTCGATTTAAAATTTTCTTCTTTGGTTTTAGCAAGCGGGTAGCAGTGCTTACCTTTGCGCATGGCTCAACAAATCCTTATCCTCGATTTTGGTTCCCAGTACACCCAGCTCATTGCCAGACGCGTGCGCGAACTCAATGTGTATTGCGAAATTCACCCCTACAACAAAGTTCCTGAAATCACTTCCGACATCAAAGGAATCATACTTTCAGGATCTCCTTGCTCGGTGCGTGACGAAGGAGCTCCTGATTTAAATACAGATGCATTTCGGGGCAAATTACCTTTGTTGGGGGTATGCTACGGGGCTCAATTGCTCGCCAGCAAGTACGGAGGAGAGGTATTGCCATCGACCATCAGAGAGTATGGTCGGGCCAACCTTGATCAGATTGATCTGAGTCAGGATTTGCTTAAGGAAATGACCGTAGGTTCACAAGTATGGATGTCTCATGGAGATACCATCAAGGAGGTTCCTGGTGGATTTGAAGTAATAGCAAGTACGGAATCTGTTCGTGTGGCTGCATTCAAGGTGCAGGGTGAGTCTACTTACGGCATACAATTTCACCCAGAAGTGACCCACTCGGTGGAAGGAAAAAATTTAATCAGAAATTTTGTGGTGGGCATCTGTGGATGTAGCCAGGACTGGACATCCGATACCTTTATTGATTCGACTGTTGCTGATTTGAAGAAAAAAATAGGTGGGGATAAGGTGGTGATGGGGCTTTCTGGAGGGGTTGACTCCTCTGTGGCCGCTACCCTTATTCATCGAGCCATCGGAGATCAGTTGACTTGCGTGTTTGTAGACAATGGCTTGTTGCGAAAGAACGAATACGAGGAGGTGTTGGATTCGTACAAGCACCTAGGTTTAAATGTGATTGGGGTAGATTCCAAGCAGCGTTTTTACGATGCTTTGGCAGGATTGACTGATCCAGAGGCAAAGCGAAAGGCCATCGGCCGTGTATTTATCGAAGTTTTTGACGACGAAGCCCATAAGATTGATGGCGTAAAGTGGCTTGGCCAAGGGACCATCTATCCGGATGTGATTGAGTCGGTATCGGTCAAAGGTCCTTCGGCTACTATCAAGTCTCACCACAATGTGGGCGGTCTGCCAGATTTTATGAAGCTATCCGTAGTGGAGCCGCTGAATACCTTGTTTAAGGACGAGGTTAGAGAAGTGGGTAGAGCGCTTGAGATTCCAGAAAAAATCATTGGAAGACATCCTTTCCCTGGGCCAGGACTAGCCATCCGAATTTTGGGGGATATTACTGAAGAGAAGGTAAAAACCCTGCAGGAGGTAGATTACATTTTTATTCAAGGGCTCAAGGAGCATGGCTTGTACGATCAAGTCTGGCAGGCAGGTGCTATTTTGTTGCCAATCCAATCGGTAGGGGTGATGGGGGACGAGCGTACCTATGAGAAAGTAGTGGCGCTCCGTGCCGTGGGTTCAGTTGATGGCATGACTGCAGACTGGATTCATTTGCCTTACGATTTCCTTGCCAAGATGTCCAACGACATCATCAATCGTGTGAAGGGAGTCAACCGCGTCGTGTATGATATTTCCTCCAAGCCGCCGGCAACCATTGAGTGGGAATAAATTTTTGGCGAACAGCTGACGGTCGACAGTCCACAGCCTATTGTTGTGACTTCAAACCTTCTTCTTCATTCATCAATCGG
>JANQWS010000058.1 GCA_030729785.1 Algoriphagus sp.
CGCATCCAAATTTGGTGCCTACCAAACTCAAGTGATCGCGCAAGACCCAGAGGATAGGGGTATTCGGGTCCACTTCCACTTGCCTGGAGGATCCGTTGATGTTGAGGGTAAATGTTGCCATTGTGACGAAATTTTTAATGAATTAGGAAAGACTTAAAACAATATAACTTACTCATTATAAATAAACTAAAATAGATTTCAATGCGACTTATTTTGTAAGTTGATGTGTGTCCCGTACGCTGCTAAAGGTCAAGGCGAGTAATTGCCAAGCCGTATTTTCTTTTTGGTAGACTTCAGTAACCGTAAATTCGGTAGATACCTCGTTGCCACCCACCACAGCATGCAAGGTAATTCGGTTCCAAACCAATGCAGTGTTGCCCAATATTTCAATGGCAGTGTCTTTAACATCCGCTTTCTTATACCAAATGCTTCCAGATTGGATGATTTCAAGTTCCCGAGGGGTGTTCCAAGTACCGCTCATGTGCACAAACTTAGCCTGAGGGTGGAATAGGGGTGTGAGTTTGGCAATGTCTTTGTCCGCCATCCACTGCCACTTGGCTAGTGAAAGGGCCTTGATTTCGTTTGCTACCGACACCTCTTGACTGAAGCCTTGTTGGATGAAAACAACTAGTAAAAACAAGAATAGGATTATCTTTTTCATAAATTATTGATTTACAACTGAATTTAGTTCAAATCTCCTTATTAGCAGTTGGTTTTACCAATCTAAATCAAACCAAGAGTTGAATAAATCAAACAGGTAAAATCAGATTGGCCTAATTCGATTTGTTCGTATCCCGCCCTTTCCAATTTTCTAGGTTTTACCCATGATTAGAATAAAGCAGTTACTGTCAATTGTTTGAAAAACATAAGTTTTCATTTGATGAATGGCTAAGAAAATTTATTAAAGTCCACCATCTTTGTGTTCTTAACAAAATGTTCTCATGCAAATACAGCCTATTTGGTCAAATTTTTTTGCCAAGAAATTTAATTTTCAACAGTTCCGTACAACAATCTGTGTATTGATTTTTGCAAGTTTTTGCTTTCCGCATTCTCTTTTGGCACAGGAAACAGTTTCTGCGAAACCTACAGGACAGTTTGGTGGAGTGATCACCGCTACCAATAATGGAGTATCGATCATCCCTTCCTTTACCTTGGGTAGACCAGCGCTATTGTTTGATTTGAGCTTGTCCGGCGAGCGCTTCTCCTTCGATCCCATGCTTCGCTTTGGGATGGATGGCAAGCCCTGGTCTTTTGTATTTTGGGGTCGCTACAAAGCCATCAAAGACAAGCGATTTACACTTTCCCTAGGAGCGCACCCTGCCTTTATCTTTGCAGAGCGGATCGTGAAGGTCAATGGAAAAGAAGAAACCATGCTTGTCAGCCAGCGATTTTTGGCCATGGAGGTGGCACCCACTTATAAGATTTCCAAGCGCCTAAGTATGGGCCTTTACTACTTGCGAGGACATGGTTTCAATCCCATTCCTCCTGATAACTCCAATTTTATAGCCTTAAACACGGTCATTTCTGGTGTTCCTGTGGGTGGAGGATTTACCATGCGGATTAATCCCCAGTTGTTTTACCTCAAGGTGGATGACGATTCAGGTACCTATGCCACCTCCAACTTTACGGTGAGCAAACCCGGTTTTCCCATCGGTTTTCAAGGATTGGTCAACCAGAAAATCAAATCCAGCATTCCTGGAGATGACTTGATTTGGAATGTAGGTTTGTTGTATATTTTCTCTACCCCCTTTCACAGAGCAAAATAACTCCCATGGAAAAGATTGAATCGCTAGAGGAGTTCTACCAACGGAAGTTCAACTGGATTCCTGAAAACCTGAAAAACGACCTAGGGCACTTCAACCTATTCAGTGTGAAGCCCTATTTGGAAGGGAAGCTCAAGGCAGTTCCTTACCGAAGACGTGATTTTTACAAGATCATGCTCTTTAAAGGAAGCAGTACGGTGCATTTTGCCGACAGAGTTTACGAAGTTAAAAAACAGGCTCTTTCCTTCTCGAATCCTTTTGTGCCCTATAAATGGGATCATTTGGATACCGAGAGTTCGGGGATGTATTGCATTTTCAATGCACACTTTTTCTCCAATTTTGGAAATATCCAACAGTACGAGGTTTTTCAGCCCTCAGGTACCCATGTCTTCGAACTTGGCGATGAGGAAGCCGAACAGGTAGTGCAGCTCTTTGCTCGGATGGAAACTGAGTTTAATTCTGAATACAAGTACAAGTACGATGCCCTCCGAAATCTGGTCTTTGAGTTGATTCATTTTGGCATGAAACTGGAGCCAGCAGGAATACAGCAAATTCAGCATGGGACTGCCTCCTTGCGTATTGCTTCAATCTTCTTAGAATTATTGGAGCGGCAATTCCCAATAGATGAAAGCCATTCCACTATTCAACTCCGAAGTGCTTCAGACTTTGCTCAGCAATTGAATATCCATGTCAATCACCTAAATCGGGCACTGAAAGAAATGACAGGAAAGACCACCACCCAATTGATTGGTGAACGCATCCTGCAAGAAGCCAAATTGCTGCTTACCCATAGTACCTGGAATGTATCGGAAATTGGGTATGCCCTTGGATTTTCGGAAGTCACTCATTTTACCAATTTCTTCAAAAAACAAGTAGGCCTCAGCCCAAGTTTGTATCGGAAGAGGTGATTGGGGTGGGTTGGAGCAGGGAGCTATTTTTTGTACCAAGTACCAAGTACTAAGTACAATGTACCAAGTAGTTTCTTGATAGAAAGCCTTTCGAAATTCTTCATTCGGCGTTAAATATTCGATATTTGGATTAATTCCGTATCTCGCCTGCCTGCCTGCCGGCAGGTATTTCGTATCTCTCACTTAGCTTCCAACTTTGTACCTTGTACAATAATTCCTAACATAGCGCTATGCTTCACGATAGTTTTGGCCGTATTCACGATTACTTGCGTATCTCGCTGACAGATCACTGCAATTTCCGTTGCAGCTACTGCATGCCGGTGGAGGAAATGGAGTGGATGCCGCAGTCCAAACTGATGAGCGCCCAGGAGATCATCAAATTAGCCCAAGTTTTCGTGGGTTTGGGCGTAAAAAAAATACGCTTGACAGGTGGAGAACCGCTGGCTCGAAAAGAGTTTCCGGAGATTCTGGAGCAGCTTTCAGTGTTACCGGTAGAACTCACGCTCACGACCAATGGGGTCCTGATTCACAAGCACTTGGAGGCCCTCAAAAAAGCAGGGGTTCGCTCCATCAACGTCAGCTTGGATACCTTGCAGCCAGAGAAGTTTTTCAAGTTAACCCGTCGGAACCAGTTTTCTCAGGTGTGGGACAATGTTCAAACCTTGCTTCAAGCCGGTTTCCGGGTCAAACTCAATGCCGTGGCCCTTCACGGCATGATTGAAGAGGAAGTGGGAGATTTTGTGCAGCTCACGGAAAAGTTGCCCATTCATGTGCGATTTATTGAATTTATGCCCTTTTCGGGCAATCACTGGCAAAGTAAACAGGTGGTGACTGCCGCCGCACTTTTGGAACTCATACAACCTCGATTTGCGGTAGTTAAATTGGACGATCAGCAGCACGATACCGCCAAAAAATACCAAGTCCCTGGTTTTGCGGGCACCTTTGCCTTCATCACCACCATGAGTGAGCATTTTTGTGGCAGCTGCAACCGACTTCGACTCACTGCAGATGGCAAAATCAAAAATTGCCTTTTTGGCAAGGAAGAACTGGATCTCCTGGGAGCCCTGCGAAAGGGAGAGGAGGTTGAATCGATTATTCGACTTTCCCTATCCAGGAAGCATGCCGCTCTGGGAGGTCAGTTTGGAGCGGATTACACAAAAGCCAACCCGGAAGCCATCGAAAACCGTAGCATGATCAGCATAGGAGGATAATGAAAGAATTTGTAGCCGTTCAAGAAGCCAAAGAAATCCTCAAGGGCCTTTCCCTTTGTGGGGAAAAAGTGCAATTACCTTTGCAAAAAGCAGGGGGATATTGGACCGCCAACCCCATCCATGCTCCGATGCAGGTGCCCTCCTTTGACAATTCGGGAATGGACGGCTATGCCTTTGCTTGGACCGATGGGGGAGATAGCCGGCAGTTGGCCCAGGTGGTGCAGGCAGGGACATTCCCAGATTTTACGCTGCAACCTGGAACTGCCGTTCGGATATTTACAGGGGCGCCTGTTCCCAAGGGTGCGGATACCATCGTGCAGCAGGAATGGGTTCGGGTGGAAGGAGACCGTTTATTTTTTGAACTTGAAAAATTGATCCAAGGGATGAACCTCCGTCGCGCAGGATCTCAGTGTGAGCAGGGACAGTTGATTTTGGCAGAAGGTACACGCATTACCCCAGGAACATTGGGGCTCTTGGCTTCTCTGGGAATTGAGGAGGTTTCTGTTTTTGCAGCGCCTCAAGTAAGCATCATCCTGACTGGAGATGAGGTGGTAGAGGTTGGGCAGGCCCTGCAGCCTGGACAAATTTACAATGCCAATGGCCCCGCTCTCCAGGCTTACCTGAGTCAATTGGGAATCTACGAAGTAAAGATTTATAAAGTTAAGGATGATCCCAAGGAGGTGATTCGGGTGATTGGAGAAGCACTAGCGGCCTCCGATGTGCTGCTCCTTACCGGAGGTATTTCGGTAGGCGATTTTGATTTTGTGAAGGAAGGACTTGCTGAAAACGGGGTAGAAACCTTGTTTTACAAGGTCAAGCAAAAACCTGGAAAGCCACTTTTGGCGGGAATGAAAGGGGGTAAGTTGGTATTTGCCCTTCCGGGCAATCCTGCTTCGGTACTGACCTGCTTTATGCAGTACGTGAAGCCGAGTCTAGGACAGTGGATGGGAAATCCAGCCGCTTGGGAGCAGGAAAGCAGATACCCCTTGGCCACCAACTGGGAAAAGCAGGTGAAGCTGACCGTATTTCTCAAAGCACGTTTGGTAGCGGGACAGGTGGAGGTGATGCCTGGACAGGAATCCTTCAACCTACTTTCCTTTGGATCGGCAGATGGCCTGATCGAGATTGGAGAGGATCAACAATACCTGAACGAAGGAACTCTGGTGTCGTTTTATCCCTGGTAACATGGAAAATTGGGACTATTTCTTGTACCTGTTGATGCCCTTTGCGGCCTTTATGTATGCTGCCGTAGGGCACGGAGGAGCGAGTAGTTACCTCATGATTTTGGCTTTGATGGGCTTTGCTCCACAGGAGATCCGTCCTTCTGCTTTGATCTTAAACGTATTTGTTTCCCTGATTTCATTTTTGAATTACCGGAAAGCGGCAGTTTTCCCCATGCGGCTTTTCCTTACTTTGGTGATTTTCTCCGTTCCGGCAGCCTACCTCGGTGGGCGAATTTTATTGGATGCTACGATTTACAAACAGGTGCTTGGGGTCTTGCTTCTTTTTCCGGTGTTGCGATTTGCTGGGCTTTTCCCTGTATCCGCTCAACCCAAATTCACCCAGCAGCCTTGGATGGTGGCTTTCCTCGGCGGAAGTATCGGTTTGCTTTCTGGGATGATTGGCATTGGTGGAGGGATAATTCTTTCGCCGATCCTTTTGCTTTTGGGATGGACCAATGTGAAGGAAACAGCCGCAGTGAGTGCGCTTTTTATTTTTGTGAATTCCATTGCTGGATTTCTAGGTGCTTCCGTGTTTCAAGTGGACTTGAGTCCCCAACTGTGGATGCTACTCCCGATTACCGTGGTTGGCGGAGCATTGGGTGCCTATTTCGGGGCCAAAAAATGGAGCCCCAAATTCCTAACCTACCTCTTGGCTTTTGTATTGGCTTTTGCGGCGATTAAGTTGATTTTTGGGTAGTATAAGCATAGTTAGTATTATTCTGTCCGCTCTCCGGTTCATGTTTTTTCCCATGGTTGAAACCATGGGTTAGGTGTGAGTCGTCCGCTTCGGCGGACTGGACTGTCGATGGTTATCAGATTATGCCTTCTAGGCGGACTGGAAAGATGACCATTGCGATTTATTGAGGAGAATCCACCCAATAGCTAGTAACAAGTCCGCCGTAGCGGACGACCGACTCGCAACCAGCCATTTCAATGGCTGGGTTGGGCTGGAGACCCAAGCGGTGCATAAGTTACACCAGTCCGCCGCGGTAGACTAGTCGCAACCCAACCAATATAATGACGGAGTTACCCAACAATATCTTAGAATCTCCTATCTTTAGTTTCAAATAAACTCCCATCAATGCCGAACTACATTCGCCTCAAAGCCTTTGGAATGCTCGCTGAAAAAATAGGCACAGATTCCCTTGAAATCGAGAACCCTGGTTCCTCCGAGGCGCTTAGACGGCTATTGCTGGAGCAGTTTCCCGCGCTCCAATCCCTTACTTTCCGCATGGCGGTGGACCGTAAACTCCTACAAGCAGAAACCGATATTTCTGCAGGACAAGAAATAGCTCTTTTACCCCCTTTTTCCGGAGGATGATCGTGAATAGATTTGAAAGACAAGTAATTTTGCCAGGCTTTGGTCAAGAAGGCCAAGCCAAACTCAAGCAGGCTTCCGTGCTCGTCATCGGCGCTGGTGGACTGGGTTGCCCAGTTTTATTATACCTCGCTGCTGCAGGGGTAGGAAGAATCGCCGTGGTCGATGGGGATGTTATTTCCCAATCCAACCTCAATCGCCAAGTACTCTACGGGGAAAAGGACCTGGGTAAAAATAAAGCCGACACAGCCGTTCGCTACTTTCAAGAAAAGTACAGCGACATCCAGTGGACAGCAATCCCAGAATTCATCACGGTAGACAATGCCCAAGCCCATATATTTCACTACGACCTAGTCATTGATGGCTCAGATAATTTCCCAACCCGCTACCTGGTCAACGATGCCAGTGTGCTCCTCAAAAAGCCGCTCGTCTATGGGTCCATTTACCAGCACGAAGGGCAAGTTTCGGTATTCAATGTAGGTAGCCATCCCTGCAATTACCGCGATGTATTTCCCAATCCTCCCGCTCCTCAAGAAATCCCCAACTGTGCAGAAACGGGCGTGCTTGGGGTGTTGCCAGGGATTATTGGAAATCTGATGGCTCTGGAAGCAATCAAAGTCTTGGCTGGACTAGGCAAGCCACTCAGTAATAAATTACTCCTATTTAATAGTCTGGATACCCAGTTTCAGGAACTGGAAATTCAGCCCAATCCAGCAAATCAATCAGCTCTTCCAGCTTCTTGGAATGAGTTCCACCAACGGGATTACACCTCGGCTTTTGAAGGCATTCAGCAGCTGACTTGGAATGAGGCGATGAAACTGATGGGGCAGGAGGTAGCCTTTGTGGATGTGCGCGAACCCGGGGAAGAACCCCCTCTGGAATGCACGGGATTGGTGAAGGTCCCATTTTCCACGCTCCCCAATGAACTGGATCGATTTGAAGAAGCAGAGGAGATTTTGTGCTTCTGCCAAAGTGGGATCCGTAGCAAAAAGGCGGCGCAGCTCCTTCAGCAAACCTATCCCGATAAGAAGATTTTCTCCATTCGAGGAGGCATCAATGCCCTAAAATCATAATTGAACCATGGAAAAGGTACGCAGCCCCAAGAATATATTTGTCCAAGGCCCCATCTTACCCGAGAAGATCGCTCAGTCCATCGCCAATCATGCTACCAAAACAGACATTGGAGGACACTCCATTTTTTTGGGTCAAATTCGTGCCGATGAAAAGCCAGAAGGAAAAGTGATCGCCATCGAGTATACCTGCTACGAAGAAATGGCCTTAGAAAAGGCCTTTGAAATTCGGGAAGACATCTTTGCAAAGTACCCACTGACTTGCATGCACATTTACCACAGCCTCGGAGAAATCAAGGTGGGAGAGATTTGCCTGTTTGTCTTTACCTCTTCCAAACACCGGAAAGCTGCTATGCAGGCCTGCGATGAATTGGTGGAACGCATCAAAGCAGAGCTGCCCATCTGGGGGAAAGAAATCCTGGATTCTTCGGCCACCCAGTGGAAGGTGAATACCTGATTGGTATAGGGGTTTATAGCCCCCGTAAAAAAGCCTTGAACTCGTCCGTATTGAAATTGCTCATCCCTTGCTGGTAAAAGACGATTTTTCCCTCCTTGTTGACTACGAGGGTGGTGGGAATGGATTCACTTTGCAAACTCTGGTTCAAGCCATAGCTAGCATGGACTACAGGAAAGGTCCAACTTTTTCCCTCCATAAAATCTTGACTTTTCTGCTTGTTTTGGTCCAGTCCAATCATCAAAAATTCGAGGTCTGGGGTATCTTTTACCGAATCGTAAAGGTCAGAAATGTGGGGCATCTCTGCTCTGCACGGCCCACACCAGGAAGCCCAAAGGTTGATAAATAGGGTTTTGCCTCGGTAATCCTGAAGGTCGATGGTGTTTCCTTTAAAATCAGTAAACTGTCCGCGGTAGTCAAACTTTTGGTTGGTCAAGTCGGGCACCTCAATGCTGGGCTTCATCAGACCTGTTGCGAGCAACACCGATTGCAAGCCCCCTTGAATCACCGGGAGCAATCCCGTAAAATAGAGAAATGCAAATACAGCCAAAATAGCACCCCAAGATTTAATCTCTTTTTTCCAGTTCATTTAGCTGTGCGTATAGGTCGTTACGATTCAAATAAAGTACAATTACTACAAGACTTAAAATTACACACAGAAACTCAGTTGCTTAGTGACCTAGCGCACATTTTAGCTGGTTCTCTTGATTTCCAACTGTATCTTGTGGCTAGAAAATCCCAGTACTCTCCCATGAATTACGAAATCAAGATTTCTACCGAACTCGGAATTACCGCACAGCAAGTTCGCGCCACAACCGCCTTACTCGAAGAGGGTGCTACCGTTCCCTTTATCTCCCGCTACCGCAAGGAAGCCACGGGTAGCCTAGATGAGGTGCAGGTAGCAGCCATTCGGGATCGACTGGAGCAGCTGAAGGAATTGGATAAGCGTCGGGAGGCGATCCTCAAGTCGATTGAGGAACAAGGGAAATTGACGCCCGAACTGAAAAAAGCCATCGATCAAGCGGAAACGATGGCTCGGCTGGAAGACATCTACCTGCCTTACAAACCCAAGCGCAAGACCAAGGCTTCGGTAGCCAAAGAAAAGGGTTTGGAGCCCCTGGCAACCCGTATTTTTGCGCAGCATCCGGTAGATATTCAAAGCGAAGCCTCCAAATACCTCGATGCCGAAAAAGAGGTGATAACCGTAGAAGAGGCATTGCAAGGTGCTCGGGATATCATTGCAGAATGGGTCAGTGAAAATGCTGCGGTGCGTGGCAACCTCCGCACTTTATTTTTGAAAGAGGGGGTATTTGCTACCCGTTTGATTGCAGGCAAGGAAGCGGAAGCAGCCAAGTACAAGGACTACTTTGACTGGTCCGAGCCCATCAAAACTGCCCCATCTCACCGGGTCTTGGCCATGCGTCGAGGGGAAAAAGAAGGATTTTTGCTCTTGGATGCTCTTCCGGAGGAGGGTGTAGCAGTTTCGGTATTGGAACGAGAAATTCTGACAGGTGGGAGCAATGCTTGCGTCGAGCAAGTAAAAATAGCCATCAAAGACGCCTACAAGCGTCTACTCAAGCCAAGTATTGAAACAGAGATTCGCTTGCAAACCAAGAAGAAAGCAGATGAGGAAGCGATTCGGGTGTTTGCCGAAAACCTCCGCCAACTCCTGCTTGGAGCTCCGCTGGGAGAAAAAGTGGTGATGGCCATCGATCCTGGTTTTCGTACTGGCTGCAAGTTGGTTTGCTTAGGAGCACAGGGACAACTCCTGCATTACGAAACCATCTATCCCCACGAGCCGCAGCGACAGACTGCTGCGGCAGGAGCAACGGTTAGGAATTTGGTCGACAAATTTTCCGTGCAGGCGATTGCTGTGGGCAATGGTACTGCCGGTCGAGAAACAGAAGCTTTTGTGAAAAATCTAGGTCTCCAAAAATCCATTCCAATCCTTCTTGTCAACGAGTCTGGAGCATCCATTTATTCGGCCTCTGAGGTGGCTCGAAACGAGTTTCCGGACTTGGATCTGACTGTACGCGGGGCGGTTTCCATAGGGCGTAGACTCATGGATCCTTTGGCGGAGTTGGTCAAGATTGACCCCAAATCCATCGGGGTGGGGCAGTACCAGCACGACGTGGACCAACAAGCTTTGAAGAATTCCTTGGACGACACGGTGATCTCTGCAGTAAATAAGGTCGGCGTGGAGGTCAATACCGCCTCCAAAGAATTGCTCACCTATGTATCTGGACTTGGGCCTCAATTGGCTCAAAATATCATTGCATTCCGCCAGGAGTTTGGGCCTTTCAAAAGTCGGGCACAATTGAAGAAAGTACCTCGCTTGGGGGACAAAGCATTCGAGCAGGCAGCTGGCTTTTTGCGAATCCGTGATGCCAAACATCCCCTGGATCAATCGGCCGTACATCCCGAGCGCTATGATTTGGTGGAAAAAATGGCCAAGGACCTCAAGACTTCTGTACAGGAGTTGATGAGTTCTGAAGAATTACGTGCCAAAATTGTGCTTCAAAACTATGTGTCTGAGACGGTAGGTATTCCTACGCTTCAAGATATCGTGGAGGAACTGGCCAAGCCGGGTCGCGATCCCCGTGCTGGATTTGAGGTGTTTGAATTTCAGGAAGGGGTCAACTCCATGGCTGATCTAAAGGTCGGAATGAAACTTCCCGGCATCATTACCAACATTACCGCCTTCGGTGCCTTTGTAGACATTGGGGTGCATCAAGATGGATTGATTCACCTGAGCCACTTGGCAGATCGATTTATCAAAGATGCCAACGAGGTGGTAAAAGTCGCACAACAGGTAGAGGTAACGGTTCTAGAAGTGGATATCGCGCGAAAGCGCATCGCCTTGAGTCGAAAAGCAGATCCCTTTGGAAAGAAAGCGGAGAAAAAGCCAGCCCCACAGGAGGTTAAACGGCCTATCCCAGAGCCAGAAGGATCCATGGCAGATAAATTGGCGCAGCTGAAAGGGCATTTTAAGAAGTAAGAGAAACTTAAGGATTAGTTCCGTTCCTCTTCTTGATACATTTCCTTGTATTTCTCCTCATCCATGCCCTTGCTAAAGCGGCGGATATTGTAGGTAAAGGAAAGCATGAAATACTGTTGGAGTACGTTGGTTTGGATGTCTTCTATAAAGGTTTCGGAGATGTTTCGACGTACGTTGGCATTTTGATTGAGTAGGTCATAGACCATGAGGCTCACTTCTCCGCGCTGATTTTTGAATATTTTTTTACCCAAACTCATGTTGACTAGCGAAAAGTTGGTATTGAAGCCTGCGTTCAAGCCTGAGTTGATTTGGTGATTCAAGTCAAGCCGGTAGATGATGCCTTGCCAAATGATCCAATTGAAATTAACACGGAAGCGTTGCTGAAAGAAATCGGTATTGAGGTTGGTGTTGAGCGTGTTCTCCGAGCGATTGAAAGACGATCTAGCCGATAGGTTGAAGTCTAGATTTTCACTGATGC
Organism: Algoriphagus sp.; assembly: GCA_030729785.1. GTDB lineage: Bacteria > Bacteroidota > Bacteroidia > Cytophagales > Cyclobacteriaceae > Algoriphagus. Next base: position 11,424 of record JANQWS010000058.1, read on the forward strand.
TGCTAGCAATGGAAAGGCCAGTACTCAAGCGTTGGGAATTGGTAAACCCAAGTTGATCATTGACCTGGCCGGGTCTACGGGTGATACCTCCACCGGCATTGATGTTGAACTTGGATTTGATAAATTCTAGTGGCATCCCGTAGTTGGCCCAAGAGCGTAATTCGTAGAAGCCGTCCAGGTTAACGGGTTTTAAAAGCTGGCCTCCTTTTTCAAGGGTAATTCCTTCGGCAAGCGCTAGAGGTTGGCTTGCAATCAGGGTGCTGTTGCTGATAAACCGATTGGTAAGTGAGGAACTTGCATAGAGGAACCAACTGTGGTCGGTATCGGGATTTTGACTTCGAAATCGGAGACGCATTTCTTGTCTGTAGGATTGGTCCAAGTCTGGATTTCCCACACGTACTTGAAGGGGATTGGTATTGTTGATGACCGGTTGGAGTTGCCAAATGGATGGTTCTGCAGTGCGGGTATCGTAATCGAATTGGAGATTGGTGTTGGGGCTAAACTTGTATTCCAAGCGAAGGGTAGGGAGCCAAGCTGAGAAATTCCGTTCCAAGGCAAATTCCTTCGGAAATTCCTGTCTATTGTCCAGTTTGGCGGTCTGGTACTGTAACTCAGTTTGGAATTTCAATTTCTCCGTACTGTATTGGTAGCCCAGCTCGGTCTCCTGAGTTAGGTAGTCACTGAAATAGACGTTTGTAAGTAGTGTATCTAAAGCTTCGAGGGTACCAAAATCTCCTTCGATTACGTTGTAAACGCGTTGATCGGAATCGTTCGCCCGATTTCCTATTTCGTATTCAATTTCAAGTTGCCCTTTAGCGCCTATTTTTTCAGTGTAGGAAAGGCCTGTTTCCCAAAAAGTCCCAAAGCGTTCTCTTCGAGTTTGCTGGTTTAAAATTTCACTTCGGGTTTCGTTATCCTGAAAAAACAGAGAAGTAGCCAGGCGAGTGGATTCGTCTCGGTTCCAACCGCGATGTAGGATTGACCTCCAGGTCAATGACCTTCCTGGGGTAGCAAATTTTCTACTGACGATGAATCGGTTAAAGAAATCGTAGTCATCGTACTTTCCAATTCGTTGGTTTTCAACTTGGTTGATGGGAGTGTTTTTATCGCTTGTTTCTCCAAAAAAGGAAGAGTTTTCGGTTTCTAGATTGGCGGAAAATCTAGGGATGTATAAAATCCTGGTCTTATCGTTGGGGTTGTATTCCAATCGCATGTTGGCCACATGCCGGTGATTGGTCCGAAGGTCTTTGGATTGTTCGGTGTAAGATACATCCGATTGGTCGGAGGTTACGAAATCTCGTACTCGGTTGACCAGTCCCACATTTTCATTTTTGGTGTAGCCATAGTTCCCGGTAATTTTAAGGGTAGGCCCCCATTGATCGCTGTAATTAAGTCCTAGGATGGAGGTAGTGACCACTCCTTCTTGGGGTCTGCCGTCAGACCTGGATTGAGTAGCGGCATCACTGGAGTAGGTAAGTAAGTTGATATTGTTGGCAAGGCCTGTAAAGGTGATGCGTCGATCTTCATCGAAGGCGTTGATACTCGCTCCAGCGAGGTAGCGATCTTCGTTTCCGTATCCTGCGGTGGTTTTCCCAAATTGCCCTTTTCGACGGTTGGCTTTGGTGATGATGTTGATTGTTTTGAGGCGTTCACCATCGTCAAACCCACTCACTTGGGACTTTTCACTTTTTTGATCAAAGATTTCGATACTCTGAATGACTTCAGCGGGTAGGTTTTGCAAGGCTGCTTGGACGTCTGTTCCAAAAAAGGGTTTTCCATCTACGAGAATTTGGGCAATGGTTTCACCTTGGGCTTGCAAGGCTCCTCCTTCAGAAACGATACCTGGTAATTTTTCGATCAGTACCTGTGCACTAGCATCCTTCATGGTACGGAAGGCATCTGCGTTAAAGAGGGTAGTATCGCTTTTTTGGGAGCCAGTTGCTCTTCTTGCAGCGACAATGACTTCAGATAGGGCCTGCTCTTCTTCCCGTAGAGAGAGCGCTCCGAGTTGAAGGTCAGCTTGAATTTCTAGGGTCCGGATCAAGGTTTGGTAGCCTAGGTACTGTACCTTGAAAAGGTAGAGCCCTCCTTTAATGGAGGAAATTTCAAATTGTCCATCTACTTCCGAAATGGTGCCTGCTACTTGGGAGGAGTCGGATACTCGGAGGAGAAGGATATTGGCATAGGGAATGGGTTCGGATTTGCCAGCTTCAAGAAGGGTACCCTTGAGCGTATAAGTTTGGGCCTGCATCCACTGAACCGAAAAAAATAGGGTAATACTAATAAGAAGGTATTTCATAGGTTGTAAGGGATTCCAATGGTCTAGTTTCTCTGGAGCTATCCCTTAATGTAGTACAAAGAAAAGGGGTGAATGGTTCAGGATGTCGAGTTATTGGCTGAGCGGTTTATTTTTCGGTTTAACGAGCAATACCTCCTTTTTCAAGATTTTTAGAAGTTGTTTTTCGTGATTATCCGCTTTTTCACCACTAACCAAAAAATTAGGATTGAAAAACAATTAAGTGGGCTGTCGACCGTAGTCTGCCTGTAGACCGAGGTCTGCCTGTGCACCGAGGTCTATCGTCTGCCTGCAGAGGGGTCTGTGGTCAATTATCGGCAAGGATTCACCCACCTCTTTACACTCTTCTTGGTTGCGGATAAAGTCAATTTTTCTATTTTCCGACAATTACTGTCTCAAAATATGTTTATTTTAAGAACATTTAAATGTTTATTAAAGTAACATTACTACATTAGCATCTGTAAACGAGACGCACATGAACGAAACCGCTTCCATTCGCATCACCACCAAGGCCCTGAATTCAGGAAATTGCCAGGTCAAATTTTTTATTGAAGACGAAACAAATCCCCAATACGGGTATTTGTTGTTGAACGAGACCAAACCAGTAGGGGATATCTTGGAAGAGATCAAGGTTCGTTTGGCCCGCAGAAGGGAAGCCTTGCTGCAGGCTAATCCCTTTTTATCTATTGCACCGAGTCAAGACGATCACCATTTTTACCTCTTTTCCGCATGAGTTACTTAGCCGCTAACCTTCGCTTTTTGCGAAAGCTGAAAAACCTGACCCAGACCGAATTGGCGGAGCAGTTGGACGTGCAGCGCACGATGATATCCGCGTATGAAGATGGGCGCTCTGAACCCAAACTTTCTACTTTGTTGATGCTCTGCAATTTGCTGGGAGTAGGGGTAGAGGAATTCTTATCCCATGACATCGAATCCAGAGGTCGGATGGCGCTACAGCCTCGAAACCTGCAGGTGTTGACTATTGCCAGCGACGATTCGGATCGGGAAAATATTACTTGGGTGGGCCAGAAGGCTTCAGCAGGCTACCTCAATGGCTTTGCTGATCCTGAGTTTATGGAGACGCTCCCGCAGTTTCACCTTCCCAACTTATCCAGACAAGCCACCTACCGAGCCTTTGAATTGGCAGGGGATTCCATGCTTCCTTTGGTGTCGGGGACGATTGTGATTGGTTCTTATGTGGATCAGTTGAAGGAAATAAAGAGCGGGAAAACCTACGTCTTGGTCACCCAAACCGAAGGGGTGGTCTACAAACGAGTTTTCAACTACCTGGAGGAAAACGGGAAACTATTTTTGGTATCTGATAACGAAATCTACAAGCCTTACGAAGTTCGTGCGGAGGAGGTACTGGAAGTTTGGGAAGCCAAAGCCTTTATCAGTACGGATTTCCCGAATCCTGGAGATAAAAAGAAACCGCTAAATCTGGAAGATTTGGGGGAGATGATCCGGGATATTCACGCCGACCTGAAGCGCATTACTGGCTAATGAAGTAGTAATTCTAGTTCAAGTTGGGATAAACGTTTCTAGGGAAACTTAATTGGCCTCGAGCAGTCGTTCAAAGCCAGCCTTGATCTTACCCACTGCATCCACCGAAGCATGGCTGTTGACCACGCCTTTGCCTAGTTCGTGCCAAAAGCCATCCCCACATTCGATATAAGCCCCACGTTTAGTTCCAGGCGTTTCTTTGGCTTGCTCGTACCGGTAGTCGGGCAAAAAAACGAATTTCATTAAGTCAATGGCTCCTTCCCAAGAGATTTTTTTGGAAACATCTGAGCGGACTAAAACTGCTTCTCGGTTTGAGAAATGAATGGTCAGGCTGAGGTCGCTAATTTGCTCACGCTCTACTTTTCTGTACTGAACCGTCAATGGAGCCTCTTTTTTTTCTAGCTCGTAAATGGCCTGAATGAGGTCCTGAGCTATCATCTGCCATTCTTCCTGATTGGAGGGAATTTTCAATCCTTCACTTTTGCCTCCTTCCAGGGGTGTCAAGGTGATTCCTCCCTCGTCTATCCCTTTTTTGGTCCAACGGGTAGTTTGAAAGAGTTGCTTCACTGGCCCAATCCAAACCGAAGGCACATTGCCTTGGTAGCGGTAATCATCCTCCAAACTAAAGCCCTCGTCAAAAATTTCCTGTTCGGTGAGTTCCTCTCGATCGGTGTAGTGCAAGTCTAGTTGGGTACTCAATACACCTGTTGACCAATCCAAGGCCAGCCGAAATACATGGCTGTAGGGAGGAGGCAAGATGCCTGAATCGTATTCCAATACAAGTCCTGTGGTAGTAGGAGGTAAACTCATGAAGATAGCTTTTCACAAAAGTATGGTTTTTTAGGGATTTAACTGGTTATTTTGCCTTCCCATCCCTATTATCCATGGAAGACTTACTCGATCACATCAGCCAAGAGATTTACAACAACTCCTACGTTGTCGTAGATGATTTTGTGGATGAAGGCTTTCGAAAGGCACTTTTGAAGGAGCAAATTGATTTATTGAATCAGGGTCAATTTACAAAAGCAGCCATTGGAAAAGGAGACCAGAGGCAGGTGCGTACTGAAATCCGAAGCGATGAGGTGCTGTGGATGGATTCCACTGCTTTGAGTCCCTTGCAGGCGATTTTTTGGGAGAAGGTAGCCGAAGTACAGCAGGTGCTCAACCGGCGCTGTTTCCTGGGCTTAAAGTCTTTTGAAGGCCACTTTGCCCGATACCCGATAGGATCGTTTTACAAGCGGCACCTGGATCAGTTTCATGCAGTTCCGCATCGCATCGTTACTATCATTCTTTATCTTAATGAATCTTGGACTGAAGCGGATGGCGGGCAGTTGCGCATGTATTTCCCACAAGAAGACGGAAGTGAACGGATGGAAGATGTACTACCTCTAGGGGGAAGGCTCGTGGTCTTTATGAGTGAAGAGATCCCTCATGAAGTGCTGCCCACACAAAAAGATCGAATTTCAATCACAGGCTGGCTTCGAAATATTGACTAGCGCAGGCTAATTTCTAACGAAACCGGGCTCTTCCCCAACGCGAAAGCAGCCTTCTCGAAGGATGGAGGACCAAAGTAGACCTTGGGATTGTTGGAAAAACCAAATTTTTCAATCGGGTAACCTACCGCATTGGTGCTCAACTTTCCATTGTTATCTTCATCGTGAATCACGCCGATGGCGTAGGTACCTGCTGCTAAGTCGGTAAGTTTAAAACTGGCTTTCCCATTCTTTGGAGCAAGCGAAATACTCCGAACCGCCTGTTTGACCTGATCTGGAAATCCACTAGGCTTGGAAAATACCAAGATGCGGATGCTTCCGGCCTCACTACTCGCTCCGCTGATGGATACTTCTAAGGTTGTTTGATTGCTTTGTCCCAGTGTTTCCAATGCTAAAAAAAGGCCAACTAAAAGAAAGAGGTGTTTCATGTGGTAGCAGCTGTAACGTGACGATTGATCTTTTTAGTGGGGGTATACGCAAAAGCTAATTTAAAGTAGATCTTTTTTGGGATTTCATATTTCCCCAAGATTTGCTCAAGCCCTGCTTCGAGTGCGAGTCTCCTCTTTTCTTCCCCGGTTCCCTCCACATACAAGACCAAGCGCTCTCCTAAACGGGGATCGTACTCCCCAAATAAAAAATAAGCACAGTTTGGACAAGTTTCCTCAAGTAGGGGAGCAATTCGTCGTTCCAATTGTTCAGGGAAAAGTTTGATTCCTCCAGAATTGACTACAAAGTCAGCCCTTCCCAACCAAGTAAATGTATTTTTTGACCGAAGTTCAATTGTGTCATTCGTCTGTATTCTTTCGGTTCCACTCATAGGAGATTGGATCCAAAGACAATCTTGTTCATTGATCCCGATGGCTACTCCTGGTAGGGCTTGGTACACCAATTCACCCTCACCAATCTCCGCCAACGCGATATGGGAGACGGTTTCGGTCATTCCAAAGGATTGCCAGGCTCGAATTTTGTATTGTACTAGCTCCTGTTGGATTTTATGGGGTAAAGCGGCTCCTCCGATTAGTACCTGGGGGATGGACTGGAGTAGTTTTCTGCTCCTTTCATCGGCCAAACACGCTTCTACCTGCAAGGGAACGAGTGCAACGAAGCTAAATTGCTCGACTAAGCCGAGTAGGGGATTTGCACTAGGCTCCACCAAGGTGATTGGGCAATCCCAATTTAGGGCGCGTACCAACATCATTTTTCCAGCGATATAGGCAGGGTTTAGGCAGCAAAGCAAGTGCTTCTTGCTAGTTGTACTGAAAAAGGCACCAGTGGCGGCTGCACTGGCCTTCATTTGGGTTCTACTGAGGATCTGCACCTTGGGTGCTCCCGTAGATCCAGAGGTCTGTTGGGTGAATGTTTCCTTTCCTGCCAACCAATCTCGACAAAATGCAAAGGCCACCTGAGCAAATTCCGGAAACTCCTCCAAGTTGGGGAGAGGCTGGCTTTTGCTGTACTGGTAAGACTGGTAGCGAAGTTGAAACATACAAAGGGTAGAGATGAGAAAGGAAACCGTATCCTTAACAAATTTCGTTAGCTTCGGTTAACTTGCACAAAAATGTGATTTTTAAATCAAACGATCATGATTAACTGGATTACTGCCAAGGAATACGAGGACATCACCTACAAAAAGTGCAATGGCGTCGCTCGGATTGCCTTCAATCGCCCTGAGGTACGCAACGCATTTCGACCAAAAACCACTGCTGAATTGTACGATGCTTTCTACGACGCCCAGGAAGACACGTCCATTGGGGTCATTTTGCTTTCAGGGGAGGGACCTTCTGCCAAAGATGGCAAATGGGCTTTTTGTTCGGGTGGAGACCAACGCGCAAGAGGGCACCAGGGCTATGTAGGTGACGATGGCTACCATCGGTTGAATATTTTGGAGGTACAGCGCCTGATTCGCTTTATGCCCAAGGTGGTCATCGCAGTGGTGCCAGGATGGGCCGTAGGAGGAGGACATAGCCTTCATGTAGTGTGTGACCTCACGCTTGCCAGTGCGGAGCATGCCATTTTCAAGCAAACGGATGCCGATGTCACTAGCTTTGATGGAGGGTATGGATCCGCTTATTTAGCCAAGATGGTGGGCCAGAAAAAGGCCCGTGAAATCTTCTTTCTAGGAAGGAATTATTCTGCGCAGGAAGCGATGGATATGGGTATGGTCAATGCCGTCATTCCGCATGATCAATTGGAGGATACCGCCTACGAATGGGCACAAGAGATTCTTGCCAAATCGCCTACTTCCATCAAGATGCTGAAGTTTGCAATGAACTTAACCGACGATGGGATGGTGGGTCAACAGGTGTTTGCTGGAGAAGCAACCCGCCTCGCCTACATGACCGAAGAAGCTCAGGAAGGTCGTAATGCTTTTCTTGAAAAGAGAAAGCCTAATTTCAAGAAAATCAAATGGATACCTTGATTTAGGTAAAGTTAAAAATGAGCCTGGTTTGAATAAATTAGGCTTATTTTTTTGATTACAATATGCTTTAAAACTCTGCTGAAATCCCTCCTATCATTCTGCAAAAATCCCCCCAACCCCCTTGTCAAGGGGGAGTTGCATCCATGCATCCCTCAATATTTTAATAGAAATCCAGAGTTTTACGTTTCAAATAGCGTTTGATTTTGGAATAAATAGTTGGAGTCCAATTTGGTTAACTCCCCCTTCTAAGGGGGCAAGGGGGATTGGTCATTTTTTAACTATAGCATAAGATTTTTGGGTGACTAGTATCTAATTGGAGTCAGGTGGTGCGACTCCCCCTTAGTAAGGGGGCTGGGGGGATTTTTTGGTTTTGGACTCCAAGCAGTTATTGGTAACCCAAAAATCTTATTTTTTATTGATGTTTGAGTCGAGCAAAGAAGTGATTCCCCCTCTCGAAGCATACCATTCATGAGACGAACCAAAAAGGATTAGACCAATTAGTTTTTTCAGGGGTTCAATAGTCGAAGAGGGGAGTCCACTCAGTTTGGTACGGAGCACCCATTTCCTGAGCCACCTGATTAGCAAGGACGAGTAGGGTCCCACTTTTCACCAAGTCAATTGCTGTTTCCATATCCTCGTACAAAATCCGGTCTTTGGTCAGCGGGGGAATTACATCTCGAATTTTATTTTGAACAGCAGTCAAAATTTTCCCAGATCGGAGTGGGGCATGAAAATCCATGGCCTGAGCGGCATAGAGCAACTCAATTCCAAGGATTTTTTCCACGTTGTCAATCACACGGAGTGCTTTCCGGGCACTGATACTTCCCATGCTGACATGGTCTTCCTGACCCAAAGAGGTGGGGATGGAATCGGCAGATGCAGGAAAGCAAAGTCCTTTATTCTCCGAGGCCAAGGCCGCAGTAGTGTACTGCGGAATCATCAATCCTGAATTCAATCCTGTTTCTTTGAGCAGCAACTTGGGTACCCCAGGCGTACTTCCCTCGATGGATAAATAAATTCGTCGGTCGGAAATATTTCCGATTTCAGAGGCAGCCAAAGTCGCATAATCCAAGGGCATGGCAATGGGCTGACCATGAAAATGCCCTCCAGAAATGGTATGATTGGCATCAAAAACCACAGGATTGTCCGTGACGGAATTGATTTCAATTTCAAGAGTTTGTTTGAGGTGCAGGTAGGCGTTCCAACTTGCCCCATGCACCTGGGGTATGCATCGCAAGGAATAGGGGTCTTGTACGCGGGCACAGCTGGCATGAGATGCTACAATTTCTGAATCTTTCAAGAGCAGGTGAAGGGTCTTTGCTACATGCAAGTTGCCCACATAAGGCCGAAGCTGATGCAGCTCTTCCGAGAAAGGAGCTATGGATCCAAGCAAACCCTCAATCATCATGGCCCCACTAAGGCTTGCATGACTGAGCAAGGAGTGCAATCGCTCCACCACCTTGATGCCATGGGCAGCCATAAACTGGGTACCGTTGATCAAGGCTAGCCCTTCCTTGGGCCCAAGTGTTAAGGGGGATTTCCCTAATTTTTCAAGTAACCCTCCAGCAGGAAGTACTTCTCCACGGTAACTTACTTTGCCCTCCCCAATAAGCGGTAAAAACAAATGGGAGAGTGGAGCCAAATCTCCGGAGGCACCTACAGATCCTTGAATGGGTACAATCGGTACGATTCCTTCGTCAATCATCCATAGGATCCGCTCCAAAGTTTCAAATCGAATTCCTGAATACCCTTGGGCCAAGGCATGACCTTTGAGCACAAGCATTAGGAGTGAGATCTCCTCTTCTACGGATTCACCCACCCCCACTGCATGGCTTTTCAAGAGGTTGTCCTGCAAAAGTTGGGTAGCCGAAGCCGATATTTTGGTGGTACAAAGTGGCCCAAATCCCGTGTTGATACCATATACAATCTTCTCTCCCGCTGCAATTTCAGCCACAGCAGCAGCCGATTGCTGGACTTTTTGAATCGTAGAAGGGCTTAGAACTCCCTGAATCTCTTTTCTCGCCAAGCCTAGCGCGATAGACGCGGTCAACTGTTCCTCACCGTATCGAAATGTCTTCATCATCCTTTGGGGTTTTCAAAACCCCGAAGGATTTTGAATTGTTTTTCACTGAAACAAGAAATGCCTTTTTAGGACATGTGAATATCCACTTTTTTACCTGTAACCAAATAAAAATTAGGCTTGAAGTTCAAGTAAGTGGGCTGTGGACCGTGGCCCATCTGCGATTATCAACTTGGTCAACTTTCAATTTGAACC
>JANQWS010000059.1 GCA_030729785.1 Algoriphagus sp.
TCCCTGTCTTAGGGTCTAGCTCATCAAACCAGCGTACAAAACCATCGTAATGCCCATCTTGGATACCGCATACCATGTAAATTTTATTTTCTCTAACCACTACTCCTGCAGAACCCCTTTCTCGGTTTTTGGGAAGTGCTGGTCCCTCACGCCAAATGCGTGTTTTGGGATTAAAAATAAGAATGGTCGGAATTGGTGTTTCATGCGGATAGTTGCCAGTCATCGCTCCAATAATCCAAAGCTCTTCTTGAAAGGATACCAACTGAAAATGATGAATTTCCATCGGAGCATCGGCAAGCTTTACCCAGGTGTTGGTTTGGGGGTCAAATTCTTCAACAGGACGAACTCCTCGACCACCTACGGCATATAACTTGTTTCCTGAGGCTGCAAATGAGCTTTCATGTCGTGCAATGGCCCCATTTTGAGGAGATACTGTTGTCCAATTGTCCTGTGCTTCCACTCGGAAAGCCCATAGGAAAAGAATGATTAAACTATATCGTAGCATACTATTGGAATAGAATTCAAGTCAAGTTAAGAAAAGATTTCATCCCAAAAATAGCTTCTCAAAAGGATTGCTCAGGATACTATCATGATCCTGATCAAATTTATTTTCCAAAATCAAGAATCCCTCGGATGGCGTTGATTTCTCCCATTTCTTTTTTCAAGCTAGCCCTGTCCTCTGTGGCAATTTTCTCCCGAAAGGCAGTAAGATTGGCGATGTATCCATCCAGAGCAGCAAGGACATTTTCTTTATTTTCAAGAAAAATAGGAGCCCACATCTCTGGGCTGGATTTGGCAAGTCGAACGGTAGACGAAAACCCTGAACCCGCCATGTCAAAAATATTTTTTTCATCCTCCATTTTTTGAAGCACCGTTTTTCCCAGCATGAAGGAAGTTAGGTGGGAGAGATGCGAAACATAGGCCAGGTGCCGATCGTGTTCGGCTGGGTCCATAAATCGGAGTTTTAAGTTCAAGGCATCAAAAAAACGATAGGCTTTTTCCTTGAGCTGAAGGTCGGTCTTTTCTAGTTCACAAAGGATCATCACCTTCCGGTCCAATAATCCTGGATCTGCTGCTTTGGGTCCGGAATACTCCGTTCCTGCGATGGGATGTGCAGCAAGGTATTGGGGTCTTTTGGGATGATGAGCTACTGCATCGCATAGCTTGGATTTAGTGGATCCCAAATCAATCACAAGGGTATTAGGTCCAATTTGTGCTAAAGTTTGAATCAGCAGATCCTCTAAAGTGTCTGCCGGAGTAGCTAAAATGACTAGATCCGTATCTGGATCTGGAAGAGTCTTGGCTACTGAAATTATTCCTAATCCAAGCGCATCCTGCAGGTGCTGAGGATTATGGTCATGTCCAGTCAACTGGAGGGCTGGAAATTTTTGCTTTGCCGCAAGAGCGAAGGATCCTCCCAAGAGACCCAATCCTACAAGATGTATTTTATTCATGTTAAAGAGTCGGTTTAATACGATTGATGGCTTCTAAAATTTTAAATTCTTGGAGGCAAAGAGATATCCTAACAAAGTCATTTCCCGCTGATCCAAAAATTTTTCCAGGGGTGATAAATATATTTTTTTCGTAAAGCAAGTGATCAACTAATCCTTCTGCCGTAGTTCCCTCTGGTACACGGCACCAAACAAATAGTCCTGTTGCATTTGGATCGTAAGTCAAGCCCAATTGATCAGCTAGTGCCCATACGAGCTTCCTTCGACTAGTATATACTTCGTTTTGTCGTTCAAACCAGCTTTTCCCGAGTACTAGTGCAGCAACAGCTCCTTTTTGGAGTCCCAAAAACATTCCAGAATCCATATTGGATTTCACTTTGAGTACGGCATTCACCCATGCTGCTTGTCCGCAAAGCATTCCTACCCTCCAGCCAGGAATATTGAAAGTTTTGCTTAGTGAATTGAGTTCTAAGCCTACTTCTTTACCCCCAGGAAGGGCTAAAAAACTCGTTGGCTTCGGATTTAAAATATGACTGTAAGGATTGTCGTGTACAAGTACTATCCCCTGTCGCTGTGCAAAAGCAATAAGCTCATGCCATATTTTTTCAGAACCAGGTGCCCCCGTAGGCATGTGTGGGTAATTGAGCCACATCAATTTAACGCGACTCAAATCTTGTGTTTCAAGCTCCTCTAAATTAGGACGCCCCTCATTGGTCAAATCCAAGTTGTAATAGATTGGATTTACCCCAAGTAATTGTGCAACAGCAGCATAAGTTGGGTAGCCGGGATTCGGAATTAATACCTGGTCTCCTGAATTTAAAAAGGCCATACTGATATGGAAAATCCCTTCCTTAGATCCCATTAATGGGAGGATCTCTCGATTTGGGTCTAGTAATATCCCAAACTCGCTCGCGTAATAATTTGCCATTGCCAGGCGCAACTCTGGAATGCCTTGGTATCCTTGGTACCCATGTGCTTGCTCATTTTCTGCAGTGTTTTTTAAGGCATCAATTACGCTTCGATCGGGACTCAAGTCGGGCGAACCAATACCCAAATTCAAAACTGGTTTTCCTTCTGCAAGAAGTCGATTGACCTCCCTCAATTTGGTAGAAAAATAGTACTCTTCTACCCCTTCAATACGAGTGGCAAATCCCTTCATCCTTTCCTGCTTTTGTATTCTCCAAAAATTTTCAATTCTCCAAATTCCTCCCTCATTTGATTTATGGCTTCCAAATAGGAACTGCGTTCAGTGAATTCTGCATCAATAAAAAACGCGTAATGCCAAGGGGTATTCATTAGGGGGATGGATTGAATTTTACTCAAATTCAAATTTTTACTCGCCAACATTGTTAATAATTTTGCTAATCCTCCAGCCTCATTACGAATAGTTATTTTAAATGAAACCTTGTTGGAAATTTCCTGATCCCTTGGTTTAACTTGGGTAAGGAAGATAAATCGAGTAAAATTATCCTTTACCGTTTGAATTTGTGGGGCTAATATCTCTAATCCATAACTAGCTGCTGCGATTTCGCTTGCAATTGCAGCTACTCCTTGAAGTTGCTCCTCTTGAATCCGCTTGGCTACAGAGGCCGTGTCCTGATCATCAATCAGTCGCAGATTGGGATACTGTGATAGATAGGCCTTGCATTGCAACAAGGCCATGGGATGAGAGCGAACCTCTGTAAGATCGGCAATGGACTGACCAGGTAAAGCCATCAAATGATGGGAAATAGGAAGGTAATACTCCTCATGAATAAAAAGTTGATAACGGTCAATCAAGTCGTAATTCGGTAAAATTGCCCCAGCAATAGAGTTCTCGATGGCCATGATGCCTACATCTGCTGCCCCTGTGGCTACAGATTTTGCAACTTCTTCAAAGGTTAAAAAGGGAAGAACATGGGCCTGATCTCCAAAATTTAGAAGGGCAACCTGATGATGAAATGAGCCTGGGATTCCTTGAATAGCAACGGTCATAGCGGATCTGAAGGAAGAATTTCTTGGTAAATACCTGCCTGTGCTACCTGTTTCCAGAAACTAGGATACGATTTATTGACTACTTCCGGATCCTCAATCCATAAATTGGTCTTGGTGACCAGGGGCATAAAAGCCATGGCCATGCGATGGTCCTCGTAGGTGTGAATTTGTACTTGACGCGGCATGGTTACCGAAGGAATGACTTGGAAGCTTTCATGCGAAATTTCCTTTAACTCGGCATTGAATTTTGCCAATTCCTGTTGTAGCGCATAAATGCGGTCAGTTTCCTTGATACGTAAGCTTTCCAGTCCAGTGAACAGGGTGTTTTGACCTAGAATTGCACAAGTAACTGCTACCGTCTGTGCCAAATCAGGACAATGGGTGAAATCCCAACTTTTAAGGCCTGTGACCTTTTGTTTTTCAAGGGATACCCCTCCTTTTTCAAAGGTGCTTTTTATTCCTAAATGGGACATGATTTCTACAATAGCCGAATCTCCTTGCAAGCTTTTCTCTTTTAATCCTTTAAGAAAAAAGGAACCCGAATCCGCACAAGCAAGCAAGCTGAACCAGTAACTTGCTCCTGACCAATCGCTCTCCACGGCAAAATGGGTGGGCCGATAAGCTTGAGGAATAATTTTGATGGTATTTTCTTCCCACTGGTAGTTGATGCCAAATTGAGACATTAGTTCCAAAGTCATTTCAATGTAGGTTCGGCTTCCAATTTTACCTTCCAATTCTAATTCTATTCCTAATGGAAGCAAGGGTGCAATCATCAGGATTGCAGAAATGTATTGACTGGATACATCCCCTCGAATTTTAATTTTTGAGGTAAGTTGCTGGGGTAGGCCTTTAACCGCAAGCGGGGGATATCCCTCCGTACCCAAATAATGAATTTCAGCACCTAAGCTTCGCAGGGCGTCAACCAAAATGCCAATAGGGCGCTCGCACATTCGGGATGTGCCTGTCATTACTTTTTGTTGATTAGTTGCTGCCACATAAGCAGTCAAAAACCGCATGGTCGTTCCAGCATCCAATACATCAAATACTGCTGGATTGGTTTGCAGGAGACGGATCATGGTTTGGGTATCCCGTGCTTCCGCTAGATTACTTAGTATGTTTTTTCCTTCGGTCAGTGCATCAATAACTAAGGCACGATTCGATTCGCTTTTGGATGAAGGAAGCGGAATCGATACTCGATTGAAATCGTTTTTTTGGATAAGCTGAAGTAGCTGCATGCGTTGAAACGTGAATGATTATGCCAACCGCAGTTGTTGGTAATATAGAATAGCGTGTTTGATTTCCTCCCGAGTTACTGCAATGTTGTAATTGCAATCCCCAATTTTTGGAAGTAAAGTAAAGAGCTGGGTACTTCCTTCATTTTTTTTATCTTGAGCGCACAGCTCCACTAACCTATCACAGTCATTTGGGTCTAGCTCCACTTTTCCAAAAATAGTGAGTAGCATCGTGCTCATTTCATTTAATTCTTCAAAGCTGAATCCGATTTTTTCGAAGGATAAAAAACCCTCAGCAATCATCCCAATTGCAATCGCTTCCCCATGCAGAAGTGGCTGTGAACGCGTTAGGTAAAAGGATTCAATAGCATGACCAATTGTATGACCAAAGTTTAAAATTTTACGAAGCCCACTTTCTTTTGGATCGACCTGAACTACTGCTTTTTTTATCTCTATAGAATGGCGGATTATTCGGGCCCAATCCTGCTTTTGCCAATTTGTACTCGGCAGGGCTCTGAAATAGGTAGCATCCCGAATAAGCCCATGTTTGATTACTTCTGCATACCCTGAACGAAGCTCTCGTTGAGGTAGGGTAGCGAGAAACTCGGAGGCAATGAGGACTGCTTCAGGAAGTTGGAATACACCAAGATGATTTTTGAATCCCAAAAAATCAATCCCCAATTTACCTCCTACACTAGCGTCTACTTGGGAAAGTAGGGTAGTAGGAATAGTGATGAATGGAATCCCTCTTTTGTAAACGCTGGCACAAAAGCCGCCCATATCACCGATCACTCCTCCCCCAAGATTGATAACTAAGGCTTGACGGTCGAGTACAGCTTCAGTCATTTGGCCCCAAATAATTGAGCAGGTTTCCAACGTTTTGTGCTGTTCCCCTGCGGGCACAGAAATAAACACCGTGGTAGGGGGTACTACTTCTTGGACCAGCGGTAGGCAAAATTGATGGGTGTTTGAATCGGTAAGCACCACCAATTTAGAAAACTGACGAGCACGCAGTATCTCTGCTAAGGTAGCACGGATATCAGAAGAGAAAATTACAGTTTCCACAGTTTGAATTAGGCAAGTAGGTAAAGTGACAAAACAGCCCCCCCTCTTAGGGAAGAGGGGGGATGTGAGTTTTATTTTTGAACTCCCTCAGCCTCTCGGAGTTGTCTTTCCTGACGCTTCACAGACTCTTCATGAATGCAGTAAAGCAATTCACGCATAAACTTTTCACTTAATTGCTTCTTTACCCCTTTTTCAGTTCTGGAGTCCATCACTTCTTTCCATCGGTCCGATTGAAATACCGTCAGGTGATGGGCACGTTTGTGTGCACCAATTTGATCGATAATCGCAAATCGTTCTTGAAGGATATCCAATAATTGATCGTCAAGGTGGTCTACGGCACGTCTTAAATCCTGTAATTTTTCGTCTGGGCGCATGTTTTCCAAAGGCGTTTTGAAATCGATCGAATCGATCATTTCCTTCAAGCGCCGTGGGGTGACTTGTTGTTTGGCATCAGACCAGGCTTTATCGGGGTCGTGGTGTGTTTCGATCATTAGCCCATCCAAGCCAAAATTCATGGCGCTTTGTGCTACTTCTTGCAAACCATCTCTTCTCCCTACGATATGGGAGGGATCGTTGATCACTTCCATCCCAGTCCATTCTCTTTTCAGATGAATTGGCATCGACCAATTGGGCTTGTTGCGGTAGCGCTTGTCGTAAGCATCCGAAAAACCTCGGTGTATGGCAGCAAGTTTGGTGATTCCAACCGCGTACATGCGTTCCAGAGCGCCAATCCAAAGTTCCAAATCTGGATTCATTGGATTTTTGACCATCACCGGAATATCTACACCACGTAGAGCCTCAGCAATCTCTTGAACAGCAAAAGGATTTACAGTAGTTCGTGCACCTATCCATAAGATATCAATGTTGTGCTTGAGAGCCATTTCGACGTGAGCTGCATTGCCAACTTCCACAGTAATGGGAATATTGAGTTCCTCGCGAACAATTTCCATCCAGGTCAATCCTTCCTCACCCACACCTTCAAAGGATCCAGGACGGGTACGAGGCTTCCAAATTCCGGCTCTAAATACCTGAGGGATAACTTGTTCTTCTTTCATTTCTTTACAGATTTGGGTAATCTGTGCTGGAGTTTCTGCCGAACAAGGGCCTCCAATGATCATGGGGTTGCTGAGATTAAGTCCCCAGTCTTTGATTTGTTGGTGTGGTTTCATAGGACTGATTGATTAAATAAAAAAGCCCGACTCTTTCGAATCGGGCTTTGTGAATTTTATGTTGTTTTTAGTTTTTGGCTAGACAATACACAGCTCCGATTCGATTTTGGCGTCGAAAATAAAAATAGAAGAAGCTAAACCAGATTACTGCTGTGCTGAACATGCCGTAAATGTAAACTTCGATTTGTTAAAAGCAAAATTATTTTTTTACTAATAAATTATCATTTCGGTAATAGTTTGACAAAACTTTAAAAAAACGCGAATCACAACGGACGCATTACAGGATTATTGAATTCCCAAACAAAACCTTTGGGTCGCTGTTTTTCTGCTATATTTGCCCCATTAAATGCGCACCATGCCCGTCAGACCCACTATTTCTTTTGAAAACTTGGAAGTAGCCTTTGCTTCTAAAAGTAATGCGGAACTACGAAAGATGTATTTGATTTTTGCCACTCTCAATACCAATTGGGTGTCAAATCTTGGAATCAAGCTGGCTAACTGGTCTTTTCAACTACGTCTTCCCATCAAAGGAATCCTTAAAAAAACCATGTTTGGGCATTTCTGTGGTGGAGAAACAATCCAAGAGAGTGTTTTGGCTTGTCAACTTTTAGCCAACTTCGGAGTACATTCGATTTTGGACTTGTCTGTTGAAGGAAAAGGGGATGAGGCAAGTTTTGAAGCTACTACGGAAGAGATTTACCAAACTTTGGTGGAATCTGCGAAGACAGACTACATGCCATTTGGAGTATTTAAAGTTACCGGATTGGGTGATTATCGTATTTTAGAAAAAATTCAAGCAAAGCAGGCTTTGACCGCAGAAGAACAAAAGGCCTATGTAAGATTGGAAAATCGCGTAGACCGACTCTGTCAAACAGCGCATGACCTGGGTTTGAAAATCTTAGTTGATGCGGAGGAAAGCTGGTTTCAAGAGGTGATTGATGAGTTGGCATATCGGGCCATGGCTAAATACAATAAAGCACGCTGTGTGGTTTACAATACCTACCAAATGTATCGCCATGATTCGTTGGATCGGCTTAAGAAAGCACATCAAACGGCAAAAGAGCAGGGATACCTTCTTGGAGTAAAGCCTGTACGTGGTGCCTACATGGAAAAAGAACGGGCGCGTGCATTGGCAGAAGGATACTTAGATCCTATTCAGCCAAACAAAGAAGCCACAGATAGAGATTACGATTTGGCAATCTATTATGCAGCACATGAAGGTATTCCTATGGTATGCGCTACGCACAATGAAAAGAGTACATTAGCCCTAACCGAGCTGATCAGTGAGCACCAAATCGATCCCAAATCAGATCAGGTTTACTTTTCACAGTTGTATGGAATGAGTGATTCTATCTCCTACAACCTAGCAAAAGCAGGCTACCGCGTGGTCAAATACGTTCCCTATGGGCCAGTAGAAAAAGTAATGCCTTATCTTAGCCGTAGAGCCGCAGAAAATTCCTCCATTGCAGGGCAAAGCAGCAGGGAGTTTGATTTGGTTCGAAAAGAAATGAAGCGGAGAAGGATAGGGTAATACAAGTTAATATACGAAATTTTAGACAATTTATCATCATGCAACTTTTGAGCGAACAGGAGCTGGAACGAAGAAAAGACCGAGAGGAACTCTATTCCTTAGGAATCAATCCGTATCCTGCAGCGTCTTTTGTGATCAATGCTACGGCGGAAGATATTCATGCCAATTACGAGAACAACAAAACGGACTACAAGGATATTTCTATAGCGGGACGTCTGATGAGTCGAAGAATTATGGGTTCCGCTTCCTTTGCAGAGATCCAGGATGCTACAGGAAGGTTGCAAATCTATGTTCGCAGAGACGATATTAGCAGCTCTGATAATCCTGATTTTTATAATTCGGTATTCAAAAAATTACTAGGAATAGGAGATTTTATTGGGGTAAAGGGCTACATATTTACTACCCAAACAGGTGAGATTTCGCTTCATGTAACCCACCTTACTGTATTATCCAAGGCAGTTAAACCGCTTCCAATTGTAAAAAGGGACGAGGATGGGACTGTTTTTGATGGGTTTACTGATCCTGAGCAGCGCTACAGACAGCGCTATGTGGACCTTACAGTAAATCCAGCCGTAAAAAAAACCTTTGTTACCCGTTCCAAGATTATTTCCAACATGCGTCGCTATTTTGACGACCATGGTTGGCTAGAAGTGGAAACACCGATTTTACAGGCGGTGCATGGGGGAGCAGCAGCGCGTCCTTTCCAGACCCATCACAATACCTTGGACATGCCACTCTATCTGCGCATTGCCAATGAACTCTACCTGAAGCGATTGATCGTGGGTGGATTTGATGGAGTATATGAGTTTGGCAAGATGTTCCGCAACGAAGGGATGGACCGTACCCATAACCCAGAGTTTACCTCCATGGAGATTTATGTGGCCTACAAGGATTATATCTGGATGATGGAGATGGTAGAGGAATTGCTGGAAAAAGTGACCCAGACCATTCATGGAGTAACTGCGGTACAGGTAGGAGGGAAGACGATTGATTTTGCGGGTCCTTACCGTCGATTGACCATGTTTGATTCCATCAAGGAATATGCAGGTATTGATGTCAGCGAATTGGATGAACAAGGGCTTCGGGAAGTATGTGCCAAATTGGGCATTGAGGTGGATGCATCGATGGGCAAAGGCAAATTAATCGATGAGATCTTTGGTGCCAAGGTAGAAGCCAACTTGATTCAACCTACGTACATCACGGATTACCCGATTGAGATGACGCCTTTGGCTAAGAAGCACCGAAGCAAACCAGGATTGGTAGAGCGCTTCGAACTTTTTGTCAATGGAAAAGAAATAGCGAATGCCTATTCGGAACTCAACGATCCGATTGATCAGCGCGAGCGCTTTGAGGAGCAACTCAAACTTGCCGCCCGTGGGGACGACGAGGCGATGGCTATGGACGAGGATTTCCTTCGTGCATTGGAGTACGGGATGCCACCTACCTCTGGCTTGGGTATCGGTATCGACCGCTTGACCATGTTGCTAACCGACAATTCTACCATCCAAGAAGTGTTGTTTTTCCCTCAAATGCGCCCAGAGAAGAAGGCTGTGGAATTGACCGAGGAAGAGAAAATAATTGTAGCACTCTTGACCGCCAAGCATCCAGCTTCCTTGCCTGAATTGAAGGTAGAAACTGGATTGAGTGGTAAAAAATGGGATATTTCTATCAAGGGATTGACTCAAAAAGGCCTCGTGAAAGTGACCAAGGAGGGGGAAAGTCTACTTGTGGATCTTATTGATTCCTAAGAATCCCCTTTATTCATCATAAAAAAAGTCCAGCATTTGCTGGACTTTTTTTATGATTGCTACCGGGTTATTTTTTCACTCTTTCGTAAAATGTAACAAGGCAAAATAAGGGTTGAAGTTCAATTAGTTGAGATGTCGACCGTGGTCAGCCTGCAGACCGTGGTCTGTCAACTGTAAGCAACTCACTTTTTCTGAGCATCTGCAAAGGCAAAAACCTTTTGGAGCAAGGGGCTGGATCTCAAAGTGCTATTTTTTCGTAGGGCCAATTCTTCTTTGGCGATTTCCATAAATAAGCCCTGAAGAGCTTTGTCAGTAACGTAGGCGGTCAAGTCCGTATCTACAGGCTTAACCAAAGGTATTTTATTGTACCGAGACATCACCGTTTCCCAATGGGCTGTGGCACCTACTTTTTGCAAACTGGCTTGGATGGGTGGGGCAAATTTTACTTTTAGCCCTGCAGAGGTACTGAGTTGTAGGTAGTCGGTAGCGGCACGCTCGGTGCCCAAAAGAATGCCTTGCACATCTTTAAAAGTCATCTCTTTGATGGCTTGGGTGAAAAGAGGACGCGCCTCCTTGACTGCATCTTCAGCTGCACGATTGATGCTGTTGATCAATTGGTCACATAAGTTGCCCAACCCAATTTTTCGTAGGCTACGCTCTACTTGGAGGGCTTCCTCAGGAAATGGAAGTTTGATGGCTGGGTTTCCAAGAAATCCATTTTCTAAATTGAGCCGATCCACACTGAGGTTAGTTCCTTTTTCCAAAGCCTCCTTCAGGCCCATGGCCATTTCTGTGGGAGATGGGTTGTCGATACTCTTGGAGGAGATAATCACCGCATCAACTGCTTTCTTGAGTTTATTCAATTGTGCCGTAGCAACACCAGGCAAAAGGATGCTTACAAATAAGAGTCCAAGGTAGATCGGTAGAATAAGGGATTTCATAGATGGCGTTGTAGTTTTAACGATTTGATCATTCCAACGAAAACTACGACATGAAAGATGTTGTCTGCTGTTTAAAAATCGAAGAAAGTTCTTCTTCTCGATACTTTTAGGTCTTGCAGGATGGACGATTTTACCCGGATGTCGATGTTGTAGGAGGTAAATCTTCCAAAAGGAACCCAGTTTACATTCATTTGCCAGCAATGGAGGTCCCTTGCAATGCCGATCATAGTTTGTGTGATTTCTTTCGAGTCAAAATTATACCCCGTATTAAAATTAACCTTCCATTTCTCAGAAATCGAAAGATCCCCACTTACATTCATTGCTTGGGTGATGTTGGTGGTATTGTTTACTTGCCGAGCATAGGCTAGGTTATACCCGATAGCCAAGTTCCACGGGATATCCCAATCAATGTATTGGCTAGGATCAGCTACAATTCGGTTGATTTCATTTTCCACAAAGGCATTCATCACCCCGCCTTTCTCAATAAAATCTTGGGTTAGTTCATCTCGAACTTCGCCAGGATTTTGTCCATTACGTGGATTTAAGGAAGCATTCAAGTTCAAAGAGGCATTTCGGATTGTACCGATACCCTGACCTTTTTTCCAAGCAAATTCTTGACTGCTTCTATAGCGTAGTGTTCCATCAGATCCTAAGGTAGTTTGAGTGGCATAGGGGTCAATGGTACTATTTAGGTTGATTGAAAGCTTTTGGTCAAAAAGACTTGTTCGTGCGGATACTTGCAAAGGAGAAAGCTGAAATGAGTCTGCAGCAAAATTGTAGGCCGTATTGATGTTTAAGGATTCAAGAAGTGGAATCTTTTTTGTTTCTCCCTCCGTACTGTCGGTATCTGTTCTGAGTTTTGCCTCTAGCACATTTCGAAGTCCCAAGCTCAAGGCTCTAGATTCACCCAAAGGGGCATCCCCAAAAATAAGCCCTTGGTGTCTGGAATAGCGACGAAGTACCCCAGATTTGTCGGATTGTACTTCCTGGTAGTAGCCGTAGGCTGGGTCTGAAAAATCTGGATTAAAGTTGAAACCAAAAGTGGGGGCCATGTGGTGGCGTATGGTTTGTAGTTTTCCCTTTCCGCCAAAATTATAGAACCCATAAAAGTTGGTATTCATAGCAAAGGAGGTACTGTAGAAGCCTACTCGATTGAATCCTTGCTCTTTTACGCGATCTACTTGGTTGGTGCTTTCATTGTAACTGTAATTGTACCGTTGCATGTACCAGAGTTCAGTGTAGTTGATGGAAGTGGTACCGGTAAAGTACTTGAATAACGTAAAATTAGAACTCAAGGGGATTGTATTTCGAGCTCCATTATTCCCATTTCTAAGGAGTAGTCCAAAGTTATCGGCATTGAAAGGAATGGTTTCAGGACCATCCGTAGGGCTGGTTTGCCCAAAGCTGTTTAGTCGGTTTGATATGGAATTTTGAAGATTGAAGTTCCAGGCAATATTCAACGTTTTGAGGGGCTCAAATTTAACATTTTTGAATGGGCTTTGCCGGTTCATGTTGATGCCAACCGTGGGCAAATCCATCCTTACTTCCCCCGTTTGCACACTTTGTGAGTGGCGAAGGTTAGCGGAAAGGGAGAAGGGGGTGCCTGCAAATGTTTTGGAATAAGATACATTCGAACTTAAATCGCCAGTGACGTTATTCGCAAAATTGTTGGGATTGATGACGTTGTTGAAGTAGCTGGTGGAACCGGCATTGACAGAAGCAGAAAACTTACCGGTTCCTCGGGTAATAGGACTGTGGTTCCATTGTACCCGAAACGTATTGTAGTTCAAGGGAATTAATTCAGTTTCTGGGCTGACGAATTTTTGAAAATCGATATTAAAGCCACCGGTATATCGGTACTTTTTGGTGTACATGGCTTGGGATTTGGCCCCCCAGCCTCCTTTTGAATATACATCTCCTGTGACACGCAAGTGGATGTAATCGTTAAAGGCAAAATAGTAGCCCAAATCTCTCAAGCTCAATCCTCGAACTTGTTCGCGTCCATAAGAAGGAAAGATAATTCCCGAAGCCTTTTCCTCTGGAGTATCCGGAATCAGACCGAAGGGAAGGCCAAGGGGAGTAGGGATGCCGTTGAAGTACAAGTTGAAAGGGCCCGAAACCACCTGTTTGCCTGAAATAGATTTGATTTTGGAAGAAGAAATGTGCCAGTGAGGCTTGGTTAGTTTGCAGGTCGTATAGTAGCCATGGTCCAAGTACACACTGCCATCTTCCGTTTTTTTGATAGTAGTGCCTCGGAGTACCCCATCCTGCTGCTCGGTCACTACATCCTTGATAATTGCCTTTTGGGTTTTAAAGTTGTACCGCATCTCTTTCCGGATTTCGTAGACCGAATTTCCATCTTTAAAAAAAGGATTACCAGAAACTACCCCCAAGCTATCTGCAATGCCCGAAGCATAGAGTTCGGAGTTTTTCCAGTCGATGACGATTCGGTCGGCATCTAGGCGCATGGTTCCGTACTCAAACCAGGCATTTTTGTAGAGGTAGACTTTGTTTTCGGTAAAGTCTGTGATGATACTGTCTTCTGCGAAGTAAAGAATTTCAGTTTCAATCCCACTTTTAGGCACATTATTTGCCGAATCAACTTGAGTGAGCGTATCTACCTGCACTAGGGTGGTATCCAGTAGTGGTGCAAGGGTTGGGATTGCAGCACTTGTTTTTCTTGCTCGTTGTGGCCGACTACTTTGCTGTGCAGAGGCATCCAAATGGATCCACCAACTTGTAAGAAGGATAAAAAAAAGTATCCGAATTCTCGCCACCCTTGCGTTCGCTTTTAGTATTTTTGAAATTAATTTCGTGTAAAGTTAACTCGATTGCCCTCATGGAAAGGTTTAAAACCAAAAAAAATCTGTTAAGATTTCTAATTTTAGTTCCCTTTTTATTCGGTGGATTTATTCCGAATGAGACCATGATGCCTGCTATTCGTATGCGAAAAATCGTTTTGGATGCAGGCCACGGAGGAAAAGATCCAGGAAATATTGGTTCTAAAGCCAGAGAAAAGGACATCAATCTGTCCGTAACTCTTTTGGTAGGAAAGTACATCAAGGAAAACATGCCAGATGTAGAAGTAATTTATACTCGCTCTGACGATAGTTTTCCCGCCCTCAAGCAGCGCCCAATTATTGCCAATGTCAACAAGGCGGATCTATTTGTTTCCATCCACTCCAATGCAGCGACCAATAAATCTGCCTTTGGTACAGAAACCTTTGTCATCGGGACCAAGCACTTTGAAGCGAATTTTGACATCATAAAAAAAGAAAACTCTGTAATTCTACTGGAAGACAACTACAAAGAAGAATACGAAGGCTTTGACCCTACTTCTCCAGAGTCTTACATGATGTTTAACCTGATGCAAAAAGCCTATGTAGGCAACAGCATCGCTTTAGCAGATCGCATCGAGACACAATTTAGAGAAAGGGTAGGACGTAAAAGTCGAGGAGTGAAGCAAGCTCCACTTTATGTGTTGTGGACACCGTCCATGCCGAGTGTGTTGGTGGAACTTGGTTTTCTATCCAATTCGGAAGAAGAACGCTTTTTGATGACCAAACAAGGCCAGGAGTACATGGCATCGGCCATTTATCGCTCTATCAAGGCCTATAAAGAGGAAATTGAGATCAACTGAATTAACATAGTTGGAATGAAAACCTTCTTGGATTCAGGGAGGTTATTTTTATAAAAAGTGCCGAAGCCCCTAGCTGAGGTACAGGGTTGCTATATTATAAAATAATCACAATTTATATTCATGCTTTCTCCATCTCAACTTGATGCTTTAATTTCCCTTCTAGACGACTCAGACTGGGAAGTAAAGCAACATGTTCGTGAAAAATTGATTGGCTTAGGTGCTGCAGTAATTCCAGTATTGGAGCAAAAATGGGAGGAAAGTTTTAATCCGATTCTTCAAAAGGAATTGGAAGACTTAGTGCATGATTTGCAGTTTGGGTTAGTCAAACAACGATTGACTGATTGGAAAGCTTCCCAAAATCAGGATTTATTGGATGGTCTTTGGATCCTCAATACCTACCAATACCCGGATTTAGAGCGAGAAACATTGAAAGCAGCAATTCATCAATTGTATGTAGAAGCCTGGACTCATTTTTCACCTGATTTGCAACCCTTGGACCAGGTGAAAATTTTGAACCATGTGTTTTTTAAGCAGCTTCAATTTTCAGGCAATACCAAGAATTTTCACTCTCCAAGTAACAGCATGCTTTCTGCGGTGCTGGAGTCTAAAAAAGGAAATCCAATTAGCTTGTGCAGTATTTATTTATTGGTTTCCCAAAAACTTGGTTTACCGATATATGGGGTTAATCTCCCCAATTTATTTGTACTTATTTACCAACAAGGAGAAACTAATTTTTACATCAATGCCTTTAACAAGGGACTTGTTTTTTCAAAAAAGGAAATTCAGAATTTTTTGGAGCAACTGAAAATTGATCCACTCCCTGTCTACTTTGAGCCATGCACTAATTTGGCAATTGTGCTACGATTTTTAAAAAATCTTGCAACAGCATTTGAACACCTTGGAGAATCTTCAAAACTAGGAGAAGTCAAAGAGCTCCTAGAAATTCTAGCTGCCTAATAGGATCGGATGGTGCATCCTACTGCTCTAACTTGCCCTACTGCTGGGTTTTCACCTCGAAGGACTTGAAAAATTGCTTGTTCTAGGTACCGTGCAGTAACGGCAGTTTCCAATTGAGCATTGTTGTCAATAGCTCCTTTATACACTACCTCCACCCCACCGGAAGTTGGGAGGAGCAAGAGTGCTTCAGGAATTTTACTGGCTTTAAAATAGGTAGTCCAGAGTTGTTGATCGTCGACCAAGTAGGGGAGATTTAGCCCGTTTTCGGTGCAGTAAGTACGCAATTCCTTCAGGTCAGATTCGGATGAGGAGCGGTGTGGATTGACTAGGGCAAATCCAATTCCTTGGCCTTCAAACTTGCTTTGCAAGGCTTTGATTCGATTTTCATACAAGCTTGCAAAAGGACAGCTGGGATCATGAAAAACCAAAACCAACCCCTTTTCTTTGAGCAGTGCGGCTGCTGTTTTTTGAGCGCCAGAAACTACCTCGATAGCTGTGAGGGAGTTCACTGTTTGACTTAGGCCGCTTAGGACAGATCCAAAGAAAAATAATAGAGCTATACGAGCTATTTTCATGCGTGAATTGGTTGAATTAATTACCAAATGGTGTAGGTTAAGATAAGGCTTTCGGTTTGTTCTACCTTCACTTGGTAGTGGTGATCTTCAAAATTAGTTCCATGAATCTTCCCTTTTATAAGAGTGGCATCTGAATTAAAAGGCTCCAATAGAATATGGTCGCGTAAGGATATTCCTTTTTTTCCATGGCATTTAAAAATAGACTCTTTTGCAGACCAGGCTTTTGTTAGTTCTGCTGGTTGTTGATTAAGGAAGGTCAACTCTTCTTCTGCTAAGAATTTAGAACCAATTTTTAGGATTTTTTCTCGGATGATCTCTATATCAATACCTACTGGAAGTTCGCGGTGGTATATGGCTGCTGCATAGCCGCGGGTGTGGCTGAGCGATACAAATCCTTGTCCATTCATGGGGTGGGATTTGCCGTGTTCATCCTTGTAAAAGCCAGGATAAGGAATTTGTAAGTGGTTAAGCGCCTCTTGAACAGCAAGTCTAGCGGTCCCCCATTCCTTTTTTTTTTCTGGGTGAGAGATATTGGCAAAGGTAAGTTTTTCTCGAAAGCTCAAAAAATCAAAATCCTTTTCACATAAGGAGTCGATAATCTTCACTGCCAAGGCTGAGGAAGAATCAATTTTTTCTATTTTTGTTTGCATAGGCCTGAAAGGCGCAGCCAAGAGTGATGCTCGAATATATGTCAAAAATCCAAGTAAATAAATTACATGCCCTTACTGGACACAATGACTGTATTTATGCCTTGCGAGAAGGGGGTGATCCTCGGTATTTTTACACGGGTGCTGGGGATGGAATGGTGGTAGAGTGGGATTTGGACCATCCGAAAGACGGGGTCTTATTGGCCCGACTACCACATTCGGTGTATGCGCTAGAGGTAGATTCCAAAAGAAATACTTTGATTGTAGGGCACAATTACGAAGGGATCCACGTAATTGACTTGGCTGAAAAGAAGGAGAGTTGGAATTTGAAATTAAGCACAGCGGCTATTTTTGATTTGAAAGTGTTTGGTGAAGAACTATTTGTGGCTACTGGCGATGGATTGTTAGTGGTTGTTGACTTAGAAGCACGTGCAATTAAAAGACACATCAAACTTTCCTCCAAATCGATTCGGGTACTTGCGATTGCCCCAATAAAAAAGCATTTGGCTTTGGGATTCAGCGACCATAGCATTCAAGTAATGGACTTATCAACTGATGCTGCGCCTGTGACTAGGCTAGAGGGGCATAGTAATTCTGTTTTTGCTTTGGCTTACAGTCCGGATGAAAAAGTGCTGGTCTCGGGAGCCCGTGACGCTTGCTTGAAATTTTGGAATGCTAGTAGCTATTCATTGGACGAAAAGATAGTGGCTCATTTGTATGCCATTAATTTTTTATCTTTCCGTCAAGACGGAAACTATTTGGTCACCTGTTCCATGGATAAATCTCTCAAAATTTGGGATGTAGCAAATCGAAGTTTACTCAAAGTTATTGATAAGGCTAGAAATGCAGGCCATGGCACATCAATCAACAAAGTCTTTTGGAGTACCTATTCTGATGTAATTGTGTCGGTATCAGATGATCGAACAGTCGCTATATGGCAAATTGAACCTTAAAATTTATGAAAATTTCCCCTACTGCCATTCGGCAAAAAACATTTGAAACCTCATTTCGAGGCTTTGAAAAAAAACAGGTGGCCAGCTTCTTAGAAGAGATGAGCGTGGCTATGGAGCAAGTCAATCAGGAGAATTTGGAGCTCCGCAGCCGACTGCAGCAAGTGGAAGCGGAAGCAAAACGTCTCAAAGATGTGGAAGACTCCTTGTTTCGTACCTTAAAAACAGCTGAAGATACCGGCGCCGCGATCATTACAGAAGCAACAGAAGCGGCAGATCAAATCATTGCTGAAGCCAATCAAATTGCGGAAGAGACCAGTCGGGAAGCACAAAACTATGCGGGCAACTTGGAAGCCTATTCAAAAGAACAAGCTCAATTAATTACTGCTGCAGCGGAGGCAAAAGCAAAAGAAACTATGCGCGAGTTGAACGAATCCATCAAAGGGCTACTTAGGAGCTATGAAGGGTTGGTAGAGCAGCGAGAAGCCCTAGTGAAGAGTTTGCGTAGATTGTCCCAAGATGCGATGAATCAATTGGATCTTTCTGATAGCCATTTTTCTAGAATTGACCCGAAGGCCTACCAACGGGCACTAGAGGAACTAAGTCGTTCCAATTATTTTTCTGCAGCAAATACAGATAATCTTGCATCAGTAAGTCAGACAATTCCTGTAGAACCCGAACTGGTGTCTGAAGAATTTCAGGATGAAGTGCAACAGGTTGAGGGAGCTGAAGAAGAAATGAATCCTTCGGAAGTGAAGGAAGAGACTGATTTGGTAGGGGATCATGCAAGTCATTTGGACGAGGAGATCGCCTCAACTTTTGAGGATGAATACGAGGTACTTGAGGAAACAGCGGAAGAAGAGGTAGTCCTTGAGGAAGAAGCATACCAAGTAGATGAACTTCTTGCTGAGGGGGAAGAAGTTCAAGAACATAAGGAAGAAGAACATGAGGAAGAAGATTCCTCTGAGGAGAAAGTAGACGAAGTCAATCTTCACCAAGAAATACAAGCAGAGTCTGATTCCATGCAGGAGGCTCCTCCTTCTGAAGAAATAGACGAGAAGAAAGAGATTAGGGGAGATAATGGGGCTGGATCGTTTTTTGACCAATTTGACTAATGGGAAAAGTTCATTTATCTGGTATGGAGTTTTTTGGATACCATGGCGTGTATCCGGAGGAAAAGGTGCTTGGCAACCGATTTACCTTAGATTTAGAACTTCATACCAATTTTGATGAAGCCATGCGTACGGATCGCCTTGAAGGAACGGTAGATTATGCCCATCTGTACCAGTTGGTGAAGTCTCGGATGGAAAATAGAGTCCAATTGCTTGAACATCTAGGATACGGGATCATTCAGGATATTCGTTTCGCTTATCCTCAAGCAAGTCAAATTCGCATTACCCTCAAAAAACACCAGCCTGCTATCGGGGGGTTGGTGGACTTTTCGGGCGTGACCGTTTCCTATCCAGAAGATTTTTCCTGATTAAGTTGTGTATACCCGAGCGGAACTCTCGAAAATTCGAACGGAATTTTGGATTGCTTTTGGACAATACATGAAGCCTGTGCCAAATTCCTATGGGAGAAGAACCAATTGGCCTAATTACAAGACTGGGGTAAAGGATATTTACTTCCGGATGCGCGCGGAGCGTGAATTTGCATCCATTGGAATTGAATTGGGGCATACAGATTTAGAAATGCAGGAATTGGTCCTCGATCAATTTGGGCATCTAAAAAAAATCCTAGAAGGATGCCTGAAGGAAAAGTGGACCTGGAAGTTGCATGTGGAAAATGAGATGGGGCAACCCATTTCCAAAATTGAATGTGTCTTGGAAGGGGTGAATGTGCTTGATTCGAATGACTGGCCAAAAATCATCTCTTTTCTTAAACCTAGAATCATCGCGTTAGATGTCTTTTGGGATCAGGTGAAGCCTGGGTTTGAGGATTTTTAATCCGAGATTATCAGCAAGGGTTCCATGGCTCAATCAGTTTCGTATTCACTGCGAATAATCGACCACAGACTAGTCTGCAGGCAGGCGATAGACCATGGTCCAATGCTCACTTAGTTGAACTTCAAAGAATGTTTTCTAGTAGTTGAGCCACAAATCCTATTCTCAAATTCGATTTAATCTATCAATTTGCTATCAACGATCGTGTCGCTTGGGAATGTCCGGGTTGATAAAGGTAAAGCCCCGGGCCTCATCTCCCTCAAAGAAATCAATTTGCATACCCATCAAGAACATGTAATGTTTTTTCTCAATCAGTACAGGGATATCGTGTATCGCAAATTGTTGATCTTCTGGCTTTGCAGTATCAAACCCAAGAGAATAGGACATACCGCCACAACCCCCACCTTTGACTCCTACACGGAGAAAATAGTCCTCCGGGATGTTTTTGGTAGCCAAGATGTGTTTGATTTCGCTAGCTGCCTTGGGAGTAATGGCTATGGGGATCAACATGGACTAAAAAGCAACTTGTAAAGAATTAAGTTCAATGAGTTATACAAAATTAGCCTATTACGCAGTTTTATAGCAATTTAGAAATACAGATATTCGAATTAAAATTTGAACATGGACTACCTACTAGAACTTTTGAAAATCTTACTTCCAGCAGCAGCCGTCTTGTATGGCATGTACTTGGTGGTCGTTTCTTTTCTATCCAAGGAACAAGAGAAATTAAAATTGGAATTGAAAACCCAAAATCAACAGGTAGTTCTTCCCATTCGACTGCAAGCAGCAGAGCGTCTTTGTTTACTGCTAGAGCGGATCACTCCTGCTCAAGTGATTCGCAGAGCCACTCCTGGACAGTTTTCGGCGGATGAGCTCCACCACCACTTGATTTCGGAGATTAGAGAAGAGTTTAACCACAATGCCAGTCAGCAAGTTTATTTTTCAGAAGATAC
>JANQWS010000060.1:0-5718 GCA_030729785.1 Algoriphagus sp.
AAACCTAGTCACACAACGAATCGGCTGTCGTCAGTGGACTGTTGACCGTTAGCGAAATTATAAAAATGCCATACTCAAGGTTCCTACAAGCATCAGTACCTTGGCTAAGGCACTCAATTGGGTAAATTGCTCTTTACGGTCTGCACGGTAAATTTTCCACATAAACCAGCTGAAAGGGATGCCTAAAACTCCAAAGTAAATAAATAAGCTTGGATCATTAAGTAGCCCCGTAACTGTAAAAATAGCCCCTATAAAAACCATCGCAATTACATAAATAACCTGCTTGGTCTTCCGAAAACCAAGGACAATGGGAAGTGTTTGCGATCCGTGGAGGTGATCCCCTGTTTGGTCTTCAATGTCCTTTAGTAGTTCTCTAATTAAATTTAAAAAGAAGGCAAATAGCGCATAGGTAAATACAAATAATTCATTTTTTTGGTAGTGATACCCGATCAAGTAAATGGAAACTCCGGTTAAAAAAGCAACGGCAAGATTGCCAATAAAGGGTTTACGCTTCAGCTTGTTGCAATACCACCACAGAAGTATTGCAGCAAAAAAAATCAAGGCTGCAATTCGAGGAGCCACCAAGACCCCTAAGCCGATGGCAGCAAAGTTCAATGCACTATGAAGCACCAAAATCATGCGCCGTTTGATGCCTTTCCCTACGACCACGTCTTTGGGGCGATTGATGTAGTCTATCTTGACATCGTAATAATCGTTGATCATATAGCCCCCTGCAGTGACTAAACTAGTGGCTAGCACCAAAAGATACAGGGAATAATCTTGCACCACCGGGAGTCCTTGGTTGGTGGTTTCAATTAAATAATGTGCAGTCATCCCTTGTGCAAAGGCAATTAGTAGCAAGTTGATAGGTCTGCTTATTCTAACTAGGCTACGAAGCGACAAGGTTTTTTGCATCTGGAGGATTGTTGCTTAAAAATAAGGGATTTGTAAGACGAAATTGCATTTCCTCCTTTGATCTATTGAAAAAAATTGCTTCAGTTTTTTAAATTTTAAGGAAGTATTTTTTAGCTTAATCAAAAAAAAAATCACCCATGAATAACGCAAGCCATTCTTCTAGAAGAAATTTCATTAAACGCTCGGGCACAGCCCTGGCAGGATCATTTTTTATCCATCCCCTTGCCCAAGCACTAGAATTGTTTCCCTCCTTAGAGCGAAAGATGAAGGTTGCTCTAGTAGGAACAGGAGTTCGAGGACTGAGTATGTGGGGAAGGGAAGTCGTCAAAGCATATCATGATCGTGTAGAGTTTGTAGGCTTGTCGGATAAAAATGAGGGTCGCTTGCGGTTGGGTAAGGCATACCTAGAAGTGAATTGTCCCTTGTATTTGGATTTTGAGAAGATGCTTCGTGAAACTGCTCCAGATGTAGTCATTGTGACGACAATGGATAGCACGCACCACGAGTTTATTATCAAAAGTTTGAACGCAGGCATGCATGTCATCACTGAAAAACCGATGACTACAGATGAAATAAAGGTGGAGGCTATTTTGGAGGCAGAGCGGAAGTCGGGCAAGCAGGTGCTGGTCACTTTTAATTACCGCTACTCCCCCCATCGCCAAAAGTTGTACGAGCTTTTGCAGGAAGAAGCAATCGGGAAAGTAACATCGGTAGATTTTCATTGGTACCTGGATACCTCGCATGGGGCGGATTATTTCCGTCGCTGGCATGGGATTCAAGCCAATAGTGGGAGTTTGCTTGTGCATAAGTCTACCCATCATTTTGACCTACTCAATTGGTGGCTTAACTCAGATCCAGAGGAGGTATTTGCCTATGGATCTCTTGAGTTTTATGGGAAAAACGGACCCTTCCGTTCCAAAACATGTCGAGGTTGTCCTCATGCTAGCTCTTGTGATTTTTATTGGGACATCACCAAAAACAAGCACCTCTATCAGCTGTATGTAGAAAATGAAAAATACGATGGGTACCATAGGGATGGTTGCGTATTCCGGGAAGAAATCGATAGTTACGATAAAATGGCTGTTCAAATCCGGTACAAGAATCAGGTACAAGTAAGCTATTCGTTAACTACCTATTCTCCGTATGAGGGTTACCGCATTGCCTTTAACGGTACAGAAGGTAGGCTAGAGGCATGGATCAAAGAAAGACAGCCTTGGGAGGAAAAGGAAGAAGATGAATTGGTCCTCGTCAAAAATTTTGGTGAGCGAACAATTATCCCCATTCCGCAGGGATCTGGTGGCCATGGAGGGGGAGACATTCGCCTTAAGGATAAGCTGTTTCTGGATCCCAACCAGCCCGATCCATGGCGTCAGTCCGCTGGCAGCCGAGATGGAGCGATGTCCTGTTTGATTGGTATTGCAGCGCGCAATTCTATCGAACAAAAAAAGCCAATTCGGATTCAAGACCTGACTAGCATTCCCTTACAGGTAACAGGTAGAGGGGCTTGACCCTTCCACTAAAAATGGTCCCAGTGATATTGATTCACTGGGACCATTTTTCTAAAAGCTGAAAGTATCATTTATTTAGTGCGACTGTGTAGCAGGCTCTTCTTGCAAGTTCACCAGTGCAACCGCTCCGTGAATGGCTGTTTCGTCCAGATCAGAAACGAGCACCTGAAGTTTGGCCAAGACAGATGTATAAGGGAAAGTCTGCAAGGTGGCACGCATGGATTTTTCAAACAAAGGGTAGGTCTTCCGGATGGAACCACCCAAGACGATCGCTTCGGGCGCCAAAGAAAAAAGAATCACTTTCAGTAATTCACCCACATGCCGTCCAAATTCATCAAAGGCCTGCAAGGCGATCGGATCTCCTTCTTGTGCTAGTTTGGCTAGGGTCTTGGGCTTACTCTGGTAGACGCGGTTAAAAAATTTACCACTGCAATAATCCTCAAAGGTTCTGTCCAAATAGGGAGTGCCACACCATTCTCCAGCTGCAGAATTGACTCCTGAGTACAACTTACCGTGGATGATGATTCCAGCGCCCACGCCCGTACCAAGTGTGATTCCTACAAGGTTTTGAAAACCTTGGCCTATCCCAAACTGATGGACACCTAGAGCAAAGCAATTTGCATCGTTGTTGATCCATACGGGCTTTCCAAATCGATTTACCAGAAAATCCCGCAACTCCACGTGCTGAAAAGAGGGGATATTGGCCAAGCCCAATACAATGCCCATTTGTGCATCCACCAGTCCTGGGATACCGATTCCTATCCCGGCAAATGACTGGGGAAGGTAGCTTTCAATAAATGCGGCTAAGGTTTCAAGGATCAGTTCTTGGCTTTCCAAAGCTGGGGTGGGGATGCTTCGGATCGCTTGGAGCTGCCCACCAAGAAGTAACCCAGCTTTGATGCTGGTGCCACCAATGTCGAGGCCTAAAATTGCATGTTCCATTCGAAAAATAGGGGATTTAAAGGGGAGATACAGGTTGGTACTCCTCAGCTGTTCTAAGTAGCAGGGGAGGTAGGGAAAGCCAAGGCAAACTAAAGTAGTCCTTCGATTGATTTTTCCAATTCTCTAGCGGTGGCCAAAAACTCTTCCACATTCATGTCACGGAAGAAAATCAAGCCATGGCTTGCACGGACTTTGGCATGCTCGTGTTGGTAGAAGTAGTTTTTACCGAGAAGGAGTTGGATGTCATTGAGCTGGCCTACCCAGGTGCGTTTGGCAACTGTACTAAACTTGCCATTGTGGGCATAGCTTGGGAAGGATGCTTTCACTTGGCTGAGGTAGCAATTGGTAAAGGAGTCTTCCATCACGGCCATATCGCCTAGCGATACAGGTACGATGACGTTGGCTTCATGCGGCTCAAACTTGAACCAGACATTTCGGTATCCGATGATGCGTAGGTTGCTAGTATCTTCTAGTTCAGACCATCTTTTTACTGCAGCAGCAGTGGCCTGGAGCACCTTGTAGTGCGTATCAGGCCCAGAACCTTCTGGATCCAGGGTGAGGCTCAACTTGGTTGGTTTTACCTGTTGCAATAGATCCACAATCGGGTTTACATCACGCGTTTTGTCAGGCTGCTCCGTGAAAATATCTCCTGTATAGAAGCCAAGCCTTAGGTGGTGCACATTTTTCACTTGTACACCAAAGTGAGCCCAAACGAGTTCCTCTTCAAACTCCCGAATCATTCCTTTTAGGGTTTGAATTTTGGGTGGATTTTTTTCTCCATCGTACGAGTTTTTCAAAATACTGATGACCTCGTTGATCGTTTCACGTAAGTGTTCCCTGTCCTTAATCTCCCATACAATACAAAGTGCTCGGACGACCCGATGGCAGAGTCCTCGAGAGCGAGCGGCTCCATTTTCTGAAGCTACATTGGTCAGGAAATGGTAGACATCTTTATCCGTTTTGAGGCGATAGCCCACCTCAAAAAAGTCTTCGTAATTGGTCATTTGAATTTTTCCCTCATCCAACAATTTCTTGGTATGCAGTAGGGTGTCAATGACAAAGCGGTTGGTCACGGCTGTAAAGCCGGAGGTAAGTACGGAGAAGTGGGCAGTATTGCTTGGTTCGTGTAATTGATTGGTAATATGGGGCAATATTCCCAGTGAAATATCGTCGTGGTGCGGACCAGTGTGCAACAATACTTGGTTTTTTTCTTGCTCCAAGCCCTTGGATATTTTATTGGAGATACTTTCAATCACTTGCTTGACAGTGTCTTCAGAGAGTCCAGGAATTTGACTGCAGTAAGGATCGGCCTTTAAATCTTCCAATTTGAGTCGGTGGCCGTAGGTGTTCTTTTTCTTGCACAAATCAATGACCGCTCGCTCCGTTTTTTCATAGGTCCAAGGTCCAGATGCGTAATAGGCATCCACCGAATCGGTGAGTTTGACTGCTGCCCCTCTGGTGAGGTAAAACCTGCCTTGGGTAAGTTTTTGTAGGATGGTTGCGGGAAATTGGGTGGTAGGAGAGGATTCTAAGGAATCCCGAACAATCCCCGCTTTGGCTTCGCCTGCCGCAATGACAATTCCAACGGCATTGGGGTTGTAGGTGATGGTCTCTAAGCCGATAGTGATGACCAGACGGTTGGCAGATATTTCGATCCCACCTAGATCACCTGCCGCCACAGCCTGTGTTTCAAAATTGGTTTCTGTAAGTCGTGTCACCGAGTAGGAATGGGATCCTCGGGTATTGAAGGCAATATGTCCATCCGGTCCTATTCCACCTAAAAAAAATCCGATGCCTCCTTTTGCGCGGATGCGCTGCTCGTACTCGCCACACCATTGGTCAATTAGGTAGATGGAAGTTTGCTGGAGTCGCTCTAGTTCATTGACTGGTTCTCGGAAACGAAGACTGAGATCTACCTTTAGGTCAGGGAAAATTTTGTTGAAGCGTTTTCCTTCTGCCAAGGGGATTTCATCTGAATTGATAAGGATTGCTTTTTCCTTGGATAAACCAAATCCGCTGAGGTAAAATTTATTGACGTAGTCGTAGAAACTGTTGTGCTGCTTGGAAGAAATGGGATAAAATTCATCAATTTGAACGAAGGTAAGTTCCTGTAGACTTGGTTTTTTGGTGTTGCCAAGCCCATATTTTTCGCGTACTTCTTTGCCCTTTTTGCTGTCCCAATTTTCCAGGAGATATTGTGTCCATTTGATAAAATATTCCGGGGTCTTGCCTGTCGGAAGGCTAACTACCCCTTCGGGATTTGCTGCTACCCACTCTAAAAATCTACATGCGGTAAGTAGTCCGAGTTTGGGGAAATTGTCTACCAAAAGGTAGGGGAGTTGGGTGGTCATTT
>JANQWS010000060.1:5818-34543 GCA_030729785.1 Algoriphagus sp.
AGTCCGAGTTTGGGGAAATTGTCTACCAAAAGGTAGGGGAGTTGGGTGGTCATTTGGGTAACACCTGACTCAATTAAGAAAGCTTTTTCTACGTCAGAGAATGAATTGGATGCATGCATGGGTTGATCCTTCGAGTTTTAGTGATGGGCTTCTTTTTGTTCTTGACCGAAAGGCTAGCTAAACCGATTTTGGTCTGTTTATGGTATTCAAAGCTACGCTTATTTGATAAATTTAGTCAAAACTTTAATAAAAAAATTAAGAAAGAATTAACAATAACTAAAAAATATAAAAAATCGAATAGCAACGGTAGACAGTCCACTTTCCTGAATTTCGAAACGTATTTTACTCGCTTCTTGTAAATAAATTGATAATTAAGGAAATAAATCGAGGAGGCAATGATTTGATTTCCCCTCAAGGAGGCAATGATATCCAACGAACTTGTTAAATTAAGCCTTCTATAAATTTCCAGTTTAGTAAAGAAAAAAAAATACCTCAAAGGAATAATCCTTGAGGTATTGAAAGGGGCTTGTGCCCCGAAGTCACTTAGTTTATGCGGTTACACCAAGGGCTTTGGCCATGGTTGCTCCAATTTCAGCTGGAGATTCAGCCACCAAAATTCCATTTTCACGCATGATTCGCATTTTGGCTGCTGCAGTATCGTCAGCACCACCAATGATAGCACCTGCATGACCCATTCTACGGCCAGGAGGGGCAGTTTGCCCAGCAATAAAACCAACAACCGGTTTTTTATTGCCTGTTTCACGTATCCAACGTGCTGCTTCTGCCTCGTAATTTCCACCGATTTCACCGATCATCACGATGGCATCTGTTTCTGGGTCATTCATCAATAGTTCTACTGCTTGCTTGGTAGAGGTACCGATGATTGGATCTCCTCCAATGCCAATGGCTGTCGAAACACCAAGACCAGCTTTGGCAACCTGGTCAGCAGCTTCATAAGTCAAAGTTCCTGACTTGGACACAATACCAATTCTTCCTTGCTTGAATACAAAGCCAGGCATGATACCCACTTTTGCCTCTCCGGGGGTGATTACTCCGGGACAGTTCGGACCAATCAGTACGCATCCTCTTTCTTTGATGTACGGCTTGGCACGCATCATGTCTGCCACTGGAATCCCTTCGGTGATAGCAATGATTACTTTAATGCCAGCCTCTGCAGCTTCCATGATGGCGTCCGCAGCAAAAGCAGGAGGTACAAAAATAATAGAAGTGTCTGCGCCAGTTTTTTGTACAGCTTCTTCCACTGAATTGAATACGGGCTTTTCCAAGTGCAAGGTACCCCCTTTACCTGGGGTCACGCCTCCGACTACTTGGGTGCCGTATTCGATCATTTGTTGTGCATGGAAGGAACCCTCAGATCCGGTAAATCCTTGAACTATAACCTTTGAATTCTTATTGACTAGTACACTCATGCTGCGCTTATTTATGTTTCGCACAAAAATAGAAGAAAGCACCCCCCCTTCAAAAGAAAAAAGCAACATTCTACAGGGAATTTCTAGTTGCCAATGTTTTGTACTTCTCATTTCCAGAAAACGTACCCCTTCTCCAACAAGGAGTTGAATCAAGAATTGGAAATCTTCTTCTCAATCAAATTGGGGTGTGATTTTTCGGTTCTAAAAATTAACTTTGAATTGGTCGTTGAAATTTAGCTTGCTACGTCCCAACTACCGCCAAGATAAAATTCATGCTGCTACAATCCACTTCGCTAAGTTTTGCCTATCCAGGGCAGCCCAGCCTTTCCTTTCCAGATTTTTCACTGTCTGGAGGGGAGGCGGTACTTTTACTGGGTAAATCTGGTTCTGGGAAAACTACCTTTCTGAATCTCCTCGCGGGACTGCTAAATCCCAGCCAAGGGCAAGTTATTTTGGATGGAACTGTCCTTTCTTCTCTTCAAGGCCATCGGCTTGACCTTTTTCGAGGGCAACACATTGGGATTGTATTCCAAAAGCCACACTTAATTACAGCCCTCACTGTAAAACAAAACTTGGAGCTGGCGCAATTTCTAAGTAAGAAAAAAGGAGGCTCTTCTGCCGACCTTCTTCAAGGTTTGGGCATAGCGGACAAAGCATCTGTTGCAGTTGGTACCTTGAGTGAAGGAGAAGCGCAGCGAGTATCCATTGCTCGTGCCTTGATCAATACCCCTAAATTGATCCTAGCCGATGAACCGACTTCCAGTTTGGATGACGAACATGCGCATCGGGTAATCAGTCTTTTGAAAGGGGAGGCTGCCAAAATTGGTGCGGCCTTGGTGATCGTTACGCATGACCAGCGCGTCAAATCAGAAGTTTCAATGGTACTTGAACTGAAAAGCGCATGAACTTACTCACCCTCAGTTGGAAATACCTCAGCTTTCGGCCACTTGCTACAGGCTTGAATGTGATTTTATTGGCCTTTGGGCTCGCCATTATTACTGTTTTACTCCTGGTTCAGCATCAGTTTGAGCAAAAAATGACTCGGGATTCTGTAGGCATTGACTTAGTTGTTGGGGCCAAAGGCAGTCCGCTCCAGTTAATTTTATCCTCGGTGTACCACATTGACTTTCCTACAGGGAATATCAAGATAGAGGAGGCGCAACGTATTTCTAAAAGTCGCTTGGTGAAGCAAGTAATCCCACTTGCGATGGGGGACAATGTCCAAGGACTTCGAATCTTGGGTACCAATCACGATTATTTGGACCTGTATGGGGTAAAATTCGCCGCTGGCAAAGCCTGGGAGAAGCCCTTTGAGGTGACTCTGGGTGCGGAAAGTGCCCAGATTCTAGGTTTGAAATTGGGAGATACCTTTAGCGGAAGTCATGGGATAAGTGTGGGCAGCCATGATCACGACCAACATGCATTTCACGTGACAGGTATTTTGGCACCCTCCGGAAAGGTAGTGGATCGGCTCGTGCTGACCAGCATCGAATCGGTCTGGTATACCCATGATGAAGGAGGTGTAGCCGAGCTAGAAACCACCACAGATGGAGAGAAAGGAAGTATTGTTGAAAAAGAGAAACCTCTTGACGAAGGGGTAGATCCGCATTTCCTTCCTGTTGCTGCTCGAGGTTTTCCGACCTCAGATCAGGAAAGGGAAGTGACCACCTTACTTGTTCGCTACCGCAATCCGATGGCCGCGATTCAGTTGCCCCGAATGATCAACTCGGGTACCTCCATGCAGGCAGCATCCCCTGCATTTGAAATGTCTCGTTTATTTGAATTGCTAGGACTTGGAATCAGCCTATTGAAGGGCTTGGCACTCGCCTTAGTGGTGATCGCGGGCTTGAGCATATTTATTGCACTTTACAATTCACTCAAAGAGCGGAAATACGATTTAGCCATCTTACGGACCTTGGGTGCTTCTCGTGGGCAATTGGTGACTTTGGTATTTTTGGAGGGCATCTCCTTGACGATCCTGGGTGCTATTTTTGGGATTGCTTTTGGGCATGGTTTTTTGGCACTTATCGTGGAATTTGCTTCCCAGGAGGTAGTTTCCTTGGTGGATCCTTGGATATTCTTGCCGGAAGAAGGATTGATTTTCGGCTATGCTTTGGCAGTGGGAATCATCGCCTCCTTGATTCCTGCTTGGTCTGCCTACCAAACGAGTATTGCAAAGCAGCTCACAAAAACGTAATTAGCATAAAAATTTAAAGCAAGATGAAAAAAGGAGCATTCCTTGTTAGTTTACTTCTGACTCTAGTCACTTTTACCCAGAAGACGTATGCCCAAGAGGTATGGAAAAGTTTGTCTGAGGTGACTTACAAAATCAGTCAAGATAATTTTGGAGAATTGTATGTCCCCGTATTTTCAGAAAATATCAAAAAATTAGAAGGGAAAGTGGTAGAGGCAGATGGGTATATCATCCCTTTTGAAGGCATGTTTAAACCTACCCACATCATCTTGTCTAGCTTGCCGCTTGCAGAATGTTTTTTTTGCGGTTCAGGCGGACCGGAAACCGTCATGGAGGTGATGCTTAGTTCACCCATCAAATACACTTCCAAGCGCGTAAAAGTTAGGGGTAAGCTGACGCTCAACACGGCTGACCCAGAAAAGTTGATGTACATCCTCAAAGAGGCTGTGCTGGTTGAAAACTAAATTGACTGGCTTTTATTTGCTGTTGAGGTAGGCTTTTTCGCGCTCGCGGAACTTTGCCATTAAATCTAAACTGACCTTTCCTACTTTTCCTGCGCCTATTTTTCGATCGTCGATCTGCGTTACAGGTAATAAAATCTTGGTAGTCGCGGAAATAAAGGCCTCATCTGCCTCCCAAACTTCTTCCAAAGAAATAGGTCGGATCTGCACATTGCCTGCCACATCTAACAGATGCTTTCGGGTGATGCCCAGCAGTATGTGTTTATCTGGGGTGGAGATGATTCCGTCTTTGACGATGTAAAAATTACTTCGCGAACTTTCACTTACTAGGCCATCCCAGTGGTACAAAACATCCTCTGCACCTTGTTCCTTCCACTGCATGCTGTGCCAGACGGGCAGCGTATAGTTGGTAGTTTTGATGTCTGCAATCGCCCGTACATGCTCCACAGTAAGTAGCTTGACCCCATTCTGGTATTTTTCTTCGGAAGGGAAACTCAGTTCCTCTCCAAATAGAAACAGGGTGCCGGTTGCAGGAGAAAAGTGATTTTCAGACACGCCCCCAGTCAAGACCATGCGAATTCCGCCTTGCTTCAAGTCATTTTTGGCGATCAACTCCGAAATGATGGTGCGTAGTTCCTCACGCGAATAGGCTAGAGGCAAATAGGTTTTTGCAGCGGATGCAATAAATCGATCCAAGTAATCCTCCAAAAACACTGGGCGGTACTGCTCGGTCCGGAAAAAATCAAAAATCCCATAGCCACGAATGACGGCGAGATCGGCGGGGTGAAGGCGAGCATCTTGGGTAGGGATGATTTTCCCATCGGCAAAACAGAATGGTTTCATAGCATCAAAGTGAATAATCAAAATTAGGACTAAAATTCACATTGACTTCGCCGAAGGCTGCTGTTTCTTGTTTAATTTTGAAAATAAATTAACACCAAACTAAATCCAATGAAACTCTTCTCAAGCTTCCTGATCCTACTTTTTTCAATGCTAGTGCTTGCTTGTGCCAATCCCTTGATTGAAACAAATAAAGAGATGCGTGCTCAAATAATTGAGGTGCACGATGCCGTGATGCCCAAAATGGGTGAATTAATGTCCTTAGAAAAAAAAGCATTGGCATTAGCAGATAGCCTTTTTGCTCAGGACAGTACGGCTTCTTCAGAAATTGAGGCCATGAGATCCCTGGCAGGAGAACTCAATCAAGCCCATGAAGGGATGTTTGTCTGGATGCGTCAGTACTCACTAAATGAGGAAGGAAAAACACCTGAAGATATCAAAACCTACTTGGATGAGCAGCTGCTGAAAGTGAATCAAGTAAATGCAGCCATCAAAGCCGCCTTAGATCAAGCAGCGATCCAACTGAAGGATTAATTTTCTGTAGGAGGATTTCTTAAATAGTCCTCTACTCGAGGCGCATCGATCACTCCTTCTTGCATTCCCCAGCTGTTGTAGAGGTAGGTGGCAATTTGTGCGATTTCCAAAGGCTTGAGGTTTGGGTTGGCAGGCATGGGCTGGTTGTACTCTTGCCCATTGACCACTAAGGGGCCTTTTTTTCCATTCCTCATGATCCAAATGCTCCGGTGGATGCTTGCTTTGAAGTAATCTGCATCTCGCAAAGGCGGAATGAGTTTGCCTAAGCCTGTTCCCTCCTTTTGGTGGCAATTGGCACAGTAAGTTTCGTAGAGTTCCTTTCCTGGAATTGCATATTGCAGCACCTTTGCATCCGAAATTTGGGCCAAACTTGATGCTTCCTTACTTGGTTTAGGACTACTACATGAAACAGCGATTAAACCAATAATAAGGGGTAGGATAATCGTTCTCACGGCTGAAGGAGTTTGGGTATGTCAAGTAACAAACGGTCTACCTGCTCTGTTTTGGTGCCATCGTAGACCCCTCTTATTCTCCCTTGTTGATCCACGAGCAAGAAAGCGCCACTGTGAAGAAAGCCTCCAGGCTCTAGTTCGTCTGCCATGGTAGTGGTGAGGTAACTTGTTTGGCCAATCTCAAAGATTTTTTCCTGATCCCCTGTCAAAAAATTCCAAGTGGCTGCATCTGGAACCCCTAGTCTTTCCGCATACTCTTTGAGGATCATTTGAGTGTCGTAGCTAGGATCGATGGAGTGGCTTAAAATTTTAAAATTTGGATTTCCTTTAAACTGTTCGTACACCCGAAGCATTTCTTTTTTCATAATCGGACAGATAGTGGGGCAGCTGGTAAAAAAGAAATCAGCCACATAGATTTTGCCTGACATATCTTCCTTTCGGATGGTGTCGCCTACTTGGTTGACAAAGGCAAAGTCTGCAATGCTATGGTACACCGTATCTTTATTTTCATCCACATAGCGTTCCCCAAGAATGGGTAATTCGGCTGTTTCATTCACTTTTTCGGCAGGAGAGCTGCAGGAAATAGCCAAGGCTACTAGAATGAGAAGAAATAGGTTCGAAATTTTCATAGGGCTTAGTGGGTTCTATATTTTTTATACAATTTGATAGCAAATAGGAGTACTAGGGATAACCCTATTAAGCCCAACATTCCCCAAACCATGTTCAAGGTGTTTTTGAGAACAATAAGGAAGACAATCGCAAAAAGTAACAGTGTGGATAGTTCATTCCATAAGCGAAGCTGGGTCGAGCTCCAGCGTGCCTTGCCTTTTTGCAGCTCCTGAAATAGCACCTGACTATAGCCGTGGTATACGTAGAGGAGAAAGACAAAGATCAGTTTAGCCTGCATAAACTCTTGTTGCAGGTATCCCCAGCGGTAAGTTAGTACCCAAAATCCAAATATCAGCGTTAGGATGGCTGATGGCCAAGTGATGATGTACCACAATCTTCGCGCCATCAAATCGAGTTGTGGCTTTAGGATGAGTCGTTCGTGTTCGGGTTTTTGGAGGGCCTCGGTTTGGTAGATAAATAGGCGTACAATGTAAAAAAGGCCTGCAAACCAGGTGACAATAAAAATCAGGTGTAGCGCCTTGATGTATTCGAATCCCATTGTCAAAATTTTAGGCTAAATTAAGGGCTTCAGCCTACAAACCCGCTATAAATTTTTGAAAAAACCCTCGACCCTCTTTATTCTCCTTGGCATCGCCGTAGTGCTTGTACTGGGACTGATCCTCACCGAAAGTTTTTCCGAACAAGGAATCGCTGCGTATCAAGACCAGTTTGAGGAAGTAGGATTCTTCAGAAATGAAAATAATACTGGTCCTGTAGTACGAATCTATGCCTTCCGAACTCAGGTTGCGGACCCGGAAGTACTGAAAACTTTCGCGAACTTACTTCCACACACGAAGTACGGACGTACGCTAGTATTTTTTGTAAATGAATCTGTGCAGGAGCCTATGGAACTCAG
The DNA here is from genome assembly GCA_030729785.1 of Algoriphagus sp. Classification (GTDB taxonomy): domain Bacteria; phylum Bacteroidota; class Bacteroidia; order Cytophagales; family Cyclobacteriaceae; genus Algoriphagus. The sequence continues at coordinate 13,255 of JANQWS010000060.1, forward strand.
TCCAAAAAGTCCGTATTTTCCTACTTCTCAAAAATCCGCTGTTTTTGCAAAGTATGAAAAAACGCCGATGGGCGAACAACAACTCGAATTGGTTAATCCATGAGAAAAAGACGATCGCTTTCAGAATTTAAAGCCGGACTATTGGCCGGAGATCGAGTTATCCTTGCTCAGGCCATCACCTTGGTAGAGAGTGAGCTGGTTGAAGATCAAGCCTTAGCCGCAGAACTAATCCAAGAAATATTGCCTAATACGGGAAACTCCTTTCGGATAGGGATTACTGGCGTACCCGGTGTAGGAAAAAGTAGTTTTATTGAAGTTTTTGGAATTCGGCAATTGGGTGCCGGCAAGAAAGTGGCGGTCTTGGCAGTAGATCCCAGCAGCTCCTTATCCAAGGGGAGTATTTTGGGAGACAAGACCCGCATGGAACGTCTGGCTTTGGATAAGCGCGCATTTATTCGTCCCAGCCCTTCACGAAATACCTTGGGTGGGGTAGCAGGAAAAACCAGGGAGGCAATCCTCCTCTGTGAGGCGGCAGGATTTGATTTGATTTTGGTAGAAACCGTAGGGGTTGGACAAAGTGAAACGGCTGTGAAAAGTATGGTCGATTTTTTCCTCTTGCTATTGCTCGCTGGGGCAGGGGATGAACTGCAGGGGATTAAAAAGGGTATTGTGGAAATGGCCGATTGCTTTTTGATTCATAAGGCCGATGGCACTAATTTAGATTTGGCAGCTCAAGCCAGGTTGTCCTATCAAAATGCGGTGCACCTTTTGCCTCCTAGCGACAAAGGATGGGCGCCTAAGTTGTTGCTTGGCTCCTCACAAACCGGCCTTGGGATGCAGGAATTGGAAGGTGTTTTAGTTTCCTATCGTGAACAGATGATTCGTTCGGGATTTTGGGATGCCAATAGAGGATTTCAACGACTAACTTGGTTAGAAGATCAACTTCAAGAGGTGTTGGGCTATGCTTTTTTGAGCCATAGTGAAGTAAAAAAATCCTTGGAAGAGGGAAAGCCTAAAGTTCAATCCGGCTTGTTGAGTCCCAATTTACTTGCCCAGCAGGTGGTAGATCTGTTTTTAGCCAAAAAATAAAGGGTAGGAGAAATTCAATCGAAGAAGGGCCCTTAATAGGAACGCATTTTAAACTTCTTTTTCAATTCATTGACTGCATTTCGGAAACTAGAATCTGTTTCCATGATGTCATTCACCGTTTGGATCGCATGAATTACTGTACTGTGGTCTCTACCTCCAAAGTGGTATCCGATGGATTTTAAAGAATGGTTGGTAAAATCTTTGCAAAAATACATGGCCACTTGTCGGGCAATTACGATTTCTTTTTTTCTGGTTTTATCCTTGAGCTCGTCTACTTGGATGCTGTAGTAATCGGCGACAGCCTTTTGGATAAAGTCTATCCCAACTTCAGTTTCAATATCCTTGATAAAATTCTTGATGACTGACTTGGCAAGTTCTAGGCTTATTTCCACGCGGTTGAGGGATGCATGGGCAATTAAAGAAATGAGAATCCCTTCCAATTCCCGCACATTGGTATCTACCGTGTAAGCTAAATATTCTAGCACCGTTTCTGGAAAATGGATCCCTTCAGACTCCATTTTCCTACGAATGATGGCCACACGAGTTTCAAAATCTGGCATCTGCAGATCTGCAGTCAATCCCCATTTGAATCGGGAAAGTAATCGTTCTTCCAATCCCTTTAAGTCCCGTGGAGGACAATCAGAAGTCATGATGATCTGCTTTTTGTTTTGATGGAGGTGATTGAAAATGTGGAAGAACATTTCTTGTGTTCGATCTTTTCCTGCTAGAAACTGGATATCATCGATGATCAAGACATCCACCTGCATGTAAAAGTTTGTAAAATTCTTCACGTTCCCATCCTTGATGGAGTCCATGAATTGGTTTACAAATTTTTCGGAGGAAACGTAGAGGACAAATTTCTCCTCAGGTCCATTTTTAATCTCATTGCCAATGGCTTGTACCAAGTGGGTTTTCCCTAGGCCTACTCCACCATACACCATCAGTGGATTGAAAGAGGTGATGCCAGGTTTGCTAGCTACTGCAAACCCTGCTGACCTAGCCAAGCGATTGCAATCCCCTTCAATGTAACTAATAAACGTATAGTTGGGATTTAAATTGCTTTGGGTAAGCAATCCTGCATCCAAGGATTGCATTTCGAAAGGCGTCTTCACCTCCGTTACATTGGTGCTATTTTTTTTATTGGAGGCAGTTCCTTGTGGAAAAGAAACTACATACGGCTGGTTGCTTGGATTGCCTTTGTCTACGACGACTGCATATTCCAATCTTCCTGCAGCGCCCAACGTATTTTTGATAGCTAATTTGAGTTCTTCCACATAATTGTCTTCCAACCACTCGTAAAAAAATTGACTTGGAACTTGAATAGTTAAGGTGGAGCCCTCTAATTTGATCGGTAGTATGGGCTTAAACCAGGTAGAAAAGCTCTGCTCATTGACGTGTTCTTCGATGACACGCAAGCATTCACTCCATACTGCACTGGCTGCTGTAGCACTCATTTTTAGATTTCAGATTACTCTACTGTCAATAGCTGACAAAGGGGGGGTTAAAATTGTGGAAAATTAACTTAAATAAAAAATTGAAAAAGTACTGATTGCAGTTTTTTAAACATTTTTATTCAACTACAGTTTCTAATTGCCTAATTCATGAATTGAAGCTAAGTTTTTTGCAAAAAATCAAAGAATTCAAATCTAATACGAGATGCTTCCTTTCAAGTAATGACTGGCATTCAGTCGACATTTTTTTGATGATTTGCATTCAATTTCTTTGGTCTTGCTCTAATCTCATTGGATTGATTAATTTTATCCGTATCAATTCGCTAATTTTTAGAAGAAATGGGGACTAATTTATTTGCAGACTTTCTCTTTTCTTCCAAAAAGGATTGGGAGAACCAAGCAAAAAAAGATCTAAAAGGATTGGCCCCGAATCAAGTTTTTCAAAGTAAGTTATGGGGCACTATTCCATTGAAGCCCTTGTATGCACTTGAGGATCTGACTTTTCCTGTACAACAAGGTGTTTTTCATGCCCCTTCCGAAATCCCGGGTGGGTCACCGCGCCATTGGACAAATGTGGTCACTGTGTTGCCAAACGAGACCAATGCGGATATCCTTACTGCCTTGGAAAATGGAGCGGAAGGCTTGATTCTGCCGCTCCATGGTACGGAAGATCTCCAGGAACTTTTGGAAGGGGTGATGCCCCAGTACCTTGCTATTTATTTGCTTCCCTTGGGAAATCCTGTTTCTGCATTCCAACTTTTTCAAGAATGGCTAGAAAGTAGAAGGGTGGATGGATCTAGTCTTCATGGAGGGATCCTCTGGAGTCCAGCAGACCAAGTATTTGATCAGCAGCAGGACTTGGGTTTGGGGGTTGAACTTTTGGAGGAACTTCTAGAGCTAACGGAAGATTATCCCAATTTTAAAGCCTTTTGTATTAAAACGTCCCGTTATAGCGAGTCAGGGGCCCATCCGGTGGATGCGCTCACCTTTGGATTGGGGGAGTTGGTCGAGATTTTAGATCGGGTATCTTGTGCGCCTCGTACCCTATTTGAAAAGGTATTTTTGGAGTCTGCACTTGGAGAGCATCATTTCGGAGAGATTGGCAGGCAGCTGGCATTTAGGCGACTGGTTCAAAATCTAGCGTTACTCTATCAGGTAGAGTTGGAGGAGCACGAACTTATTCTTTTTTGTCAGACGGGCCACTGGTCCCAATCCATTTTGGATGCCCATACCAATACGATTCGCCAAACCTACCAAGCGCTTTCGGCTGTGTTGGGAGGAGCAAATGTGCTTTGGGTAAGACCTTTGGACGAGGAAAATGCCTCTGCCCAGGAGCGGCGCATCGCACGAAACGTCTCTGCTATTTTGAGGGAAGAGGGGTACTTGGATAAGGTTCAAAATCCCAGTACAGGATCCTATTTCTTGGAAAATTTGATCGCTGACCTAGTGGTAGAAATCCAAACTGCTGTGACGCTCCTCGAGCAGGAGGGAGGTTGGTGGAAGGCCTGCCAAACAGGAGCAATTCAGTCACGTGTCAAAAAACATCGGGCAAAGATTCAAGGAGAATTTTTGGATAAAAATCAGGTAAAAGTGGGTGCAAATACCTATCCCGCACCGCCATCTTTAACTTTTAATAAGCCTTTCCTCCCTTTTGAAGAAGCAGCCCAGGAGTTGAAGCCTACTCGCGCCACGTATTTGGTTGAGAGTTTAACCTTCGAAGCCCTATGAGACCAGATTTTAAGCAGTGGATTGTCAAAAATGAGTCCAAGGTGACGAAGGTTCCCACTACTAAATGGGAATCATCAGAGCAGGTGTCAATTCCTGATCAGTTTGATTCTGCATCCATTGCCCAACTACCAGGATTACATTTTACGGCAGGAATTGCACCTTTTCTTCGCGGACCGTACGCTACCATGTACTTGCAGCGGCCTTGGACGATTCGTCAATATGCAGGGTTTTCTACAGCGGAGGAGTCCAATGCTTTTTACCGTCGCAATTTGGCAGGAGGCCAGAAAGGCCTTTCCGTCGCCTTTGATTTGGCTACACACCGAGGGTACGATTCGGATCACGCTCGAGTGCAGGGAGATGTGGGCAAGGCAGGGGTGGCCATCGATACGGTGGAGGACATGAAGGTCTTATTTAACCAGATTCCTTTGGATCAAATTTCAGTCTCCATGACCATGAATGGGGCGGTAATTCCAATTCTGGCTTTTTTTATTGTGGCAGCAGAAGAGCAAGGGGTGCCTCGTTCGGCACTTTCGGGTACCATCCAAAATGACATTCTTAAGGAATTCATGGTGCGCAATACCTACATCTATCCCCCACAGGCAAGCATGCGTATCATTGGGGATATTTTTGCCTTTACCTCCAAGGAGATGCCTAAATTCAATTCCATCTCCATCTCCGGTTACCACATGCAAGAGGCTGGGGCTACGGCGGATTTGGAATTGGCATACACCCTGGCGGATGGGGTGGAATACCTCCGTACGGGCTTGAAGGCAGGGTTGGCGATCGACGATTTTGCTCCGAGACTATCCTTCTTTTGGGGTGTAGGGATGAACTATTTCATGGAAGTGGCTAAGTTACGTGCAGGGCGTTTACTATGGTCCAAACTAGTCGCTCAGTTTGGTCCTCAAGACCCAAAATCGTTGGCTTTGCGCGCACATTGTCAAACCTCTGGTTGGTCACTCACCGAACAAGACCCCTTCAATAATGTCACTCGAACCGCCCTGGAAGCATTGGCTGCCGTCATGGGGCACACCCAATCGTTGCACACCAATTCCTTGGATGAGGCAATTGCGCTTCCCACTGATTTTTCTGCCCGCATTGCACGGAATACCCAGTTGGTGCTGCAACAAGAAATAGGGATCACAGAGGTTGTAGACCCTTGGGGAGGGGCCTATTATGTAGAGTACTTGACAGATCAATTGGCGAAGAGAGCCTGGAGTCTGATTGAAGAAGTAGAAAAGTTGGGCGGGATGACCAAGGCCATTGAAACCGGGCTTCCGAAGCTCCGGATTGAGGAGGCCGCAGCCAAAAAGCAGGCAAGAATCGACGGAGGGAAGGATATTATTGTTGGGGTCAACCGCTACCGAGCGGATGAAAAGACAGAATTAGAACTCTTGGAAGTAGACAACCAATCGGTGAGGGATTCCCAAATTTTGCGTTTGAAGCATGTAAAAAGTGTGCGGAATCCGGAGGAAGTAGCAGCTAGTTTGACTAGAATTCGTCAAGCGGCTGCTTCTGGAGAAGGAAATTTACTGGAACTGGCTTTAGATGCAGCAAGAAAAAGAGCTACTTTAGGGGAAATCTCCTTTGCTATGGAGGAAGCTTTTGGTCGCCATAAGGCTCAAACCCAATCCATATCTGGCGTATATGCAGCAGAAGTGAAACAACAAAAATCATTTGTAGAAGCCCAGCGTCTTTCGGATCGATTTGCCCAGTTAGAGGGCAGAAGACCCCGTATTCTGGTGGCTAAAATGGGGCAAGATGGTCACGATCGAGGGGCCAAAGTGATTGCTTCCGGCTTCTCGGACCTGGGATTTGATGTGGATATTGGTCCCTTGTTTCAAACCCCTCAAGAGGTAGCAGAGCAGGCTATTGAAAATGACGTACACCTGGTGGGCGTTTCTTCTTTGGCAGCTGGCCACAAGATCCTGGTTCCGGAATTAATCTCCTGCTTGCGGCAAATGGGCCGCCCAGATATACGCGTAGTGGCGGGAGGAGTGATTCCCGCAAAGGACTATGACTTTTTGAAAAGCGAGGGAGTACTTGCTGTTTTTGGACCTGGAACCATCCTATCGGAGGCTGCTTGTGAGCTTTTGAATGTCCTGCTTCAAGAGGAGTAAGGATTTTTGAAGTCTAAAAAAAAATGGTCGCCTCATTGGGACGGCCAGGAAAAAAATGGGCGCCTGATAAAAAGTTTACATCAGGAATCATTAAAAAATCAATACACAAGAATGGCTTTGTTGCCTTCGCATTGAACGCGAAGAGGCGGCCCCACTAACAAGCAATCCGACACTACCTTGTTTTGCTCGTTGTATGTTTTTTGCAAAGTTGTAAATCTTTCCACAAGGTCTAAAAAAGCTTGTTCAATGCTTTGATGGTAAGCAATGTACCGAATAGGGCCTCCACAAGCCTTACTCCCCATGGGTGCAAATTTCCATTCTGAAGCATCTGTGCAAGAGATCGATTCTGAAAGCTGGATTATTTCCTTTTGGTAGTTCAGTACTTCTTCCGAAGTAATAATTAACGGTTCTGTCGACGAAAGTTCACAAGAGTAGATCAGTAGGGAGATCAAAAAAAATGGGATATATTTCATGGCTTCTCTGATTTTTTCTTAGAACGAAAAGATGTAGGGATTCGCTACATCAACTTAAAAAAAGCCCGATGCAGGCATCGGGCTACTTTGAAGTTTTTTATAAAAGTTGACTACTCCTTTTTGGAAGTCAACTAGGGATTAGACCACGTCTTCGCCCCGAAGTTTGATTACTGCGCCCTCCAATTGGTCTCCAATTCGAATCTGGCAAGCCAAACGGGAGGTAGGAAAATATTCGGGAAGGTTTTCCAGCTGGTCCAATTCGGTGTCTGTCGCATCACCCAAGCCTGCTTGGCCATCCAGAATCTCTACATGGCAGGTGGCGCATAGAGCCATGCCTCCACAGGTAGCCAAAATGGGGTATTCGGAGGCCTTGAGGATTTCCATCAGACTGAGGCCCATGTCAGTGGGTGCTTCCACTTCCTGGCGTTCTCCTTGCTGGTCTTCTACGGTAAATTTGATCAATTCCATAATTCGTCTTAGAATGCATTCACCCCGTTTACCGTGGTGTATTTGAAACTTAGTTTTTGGTCTGGGTACACGTACTTGAAGGCGGAGTGCATCATGATGGCAGCTTCGTGGAAGCCACAAAGAATGAGTTTTAACTTGCCCGGATAGGTATTGATATCGCCAATCGCATAGATGCGTTCTACTCCGGTGGAGTAATCACGCGTGTCTACTTCGATCGCATTTTTGTCAATGCTCAATCCCCAATCCGCGATAGGCCCCAACTTTGGTGATAGCCCAAATAAAGGAATTAAGTAGTCTGCATCCAGGACTATTTCTTGGTTGTTTTTGTCTTCTAAGATGACTTTCTCCAATCGATCTCCGCCAGTTACTTCCTTGAGGTTAGCAGAAAGAATCAGGTCAATTTTCCCTTCTTGGGCCAAGTCAAAGACCTTGGAGGCGGAATCAGGGGCTCCTCGGAAAGTTTCGTTTCGGTGTACCAAAGTCACGCGCTCGGCTACATTGGCCAGAAAAATGGTCCAGTCCAAGGCGGAATCTCCACCGCCTGCGATGACTACTTTTTTGTCACGGAAGGTCTCTGGGTTTTTTACCATGTAGTGGATTCCCTTTCCTTCGAAGGTTTCTAGGTTCGTTAAAACAGGCTTTCTAGGCTCAAAACAGCCCAAACCTCCTGCAATGACGATGACCTTGGCATGCACTGCGGTCTTGTCACTTGTAGTCACGATAAAACTCCCGTCTTCTTGGCGGTCGAGAAAGTCCACTCGTTCCCCCAAAGTGAAGGTGGGATGGAAAGGCTTGGCTTGCTCCATGAGGTTGTCTACCAAATCCTGGGCGTTGATTTCAGGGTATCCTGGTATGTCGTAAATGGGCTTCTGTGGGTAAATTTCAGAAAGTTGACCTCCAATTTGTGGCAAAGCATCAATTAAATGACATCTCATTTTGAGTAATCCTGCCTCAAAAACTGCAAAAAGTCCTACTGGGCCTGCACCGATAATGCAAAGATCTGTGTGGATGGTGGGGGTGTTCATGGAGTGGTAAAATACGTTTGGTTAAGGTCTGATATTCATCTTCTGAATTTCAAACTAGCTGTTGATATCTTTGTTTGACTCGTCCAAATTTTGATAGATAGTATTCAAGATGCGCTTGAATTCTAGGAAGTCCTTTTCAGTCAGATTCTCCCAAGCCTTTTCGCGAAATTGAAGTACTTTCGGCCTCAATTCAGCAACTTTGGTCACGCCTGTTTCTGTTAAGTGCAATTGAAAACTTCTACGATCCTGTGGATGTTGTACCCGGATAATGTATCCTTTTTTATAGAGTAAATCCAAAATCCGAGTCAGGGTAGGATGGTCCTTAAACACTAAGTTTGCCAATTCAGTCTGGCTAAGTTCCGGGTTTTCAGCTAGGTTTTTTAATACCAACCATTGATCTACAGTCACATCGAATCCGCCTTGTTTGAACTGCTGCTGCGCATACTGCTTAACCTTACGGGCCGTCCGGTCCAATAAGAAGGAATAACGCGCAAAAAGTTCCTGTGTCATAGCAATTGTTAGTGTGACAAATATATAAATTTATTTTTACAACAAGACTGTTAGGAAAAGGTTTGACCTTCAATTATGGAAGTGGTAATTCACCGACTAGATTCCACAGGGAAATTAGTCCACTTATGCAATGATTTTGAGCGGGAATGAATACTTGATTAAAGCCTTAAATGGTGCCAAGATCTACTACCTCTGCATTGAGATCATCGCTAAAGAATAGGGTGAGCATCAGGTATCTAGTCCAAAAAATGGAAAAAAACTAGGCAAATAAGCCTAGTTTTTTTCTAAAGGATGCATTTTCAACAGTTCTTGAGGACTCCAAAATCCTTGTTTGTCCTTGACTTCTTCACGAACAATTTTTACTAAATCAGGAGAAATTGGAGAAGCTTTATTGCCAAAAGAATTGCGTACATAGGTGAGTACTGCCGCTACTTCGGTATCGTTGAGCATGCCTTCGTGCGGCGTCATCGGCACCTGTCCTGAATAGCTTCTGCCTGCGACTTCCATAGGACCCATCAGCCCTTTGAGCACCAGCTTGATGAGTCTTTCGGGACTTCCAGTAACCCACGGAGTACCTCGTAATGGAGGGAACTCGGAAGCAGTCAAGCCACCTCCATCGGGCTGGTGGCAAGTGCTACACAATCCTTCTTTGGCATAGATTTCTTTGCCCAGGACAAAAAGTTCCCGATCCGATCCGGTCAGCGAAGACTTGATGTCTTCCTCCTTTTTCTGGGCTACGGAAAGACCATTTAGGTGAGCAATGGCAGTTTCTAAGGTTCTCGGTAGCCATATTGCATCCTTGGCCTGCTTCTCGGCTTGTGCGAGTATGGGAATGCCTTGAGAGGCTGGTAGCCAGGATGCTGCTGCAATTGCTTCCATACGCACACGCCCATGGGGGTCTTGTACGGATTGGGTGAGTAACTGGGCTTGCTCTGGGATCTGGTGACCCGAATAGCGCAGTACACGAGTGGCAGCAGCGCGTACTTTAAAATCTTTGGATGCAAGTAGCTCCTTGAGTAGCGAGGTATTTACTTTGTTTGCACCCCAAGTAACCCAAAGTGCTTCCAAGCGGTGGTGCTCGTAGTCCATATCCTTTTTATCCAAGGTAGTTACCCATTTTTCAACTGCTTCGGTGACTGCTACCGCATCCCTACCTCTCAGTTCTCGACGGGTACGGTACCGGCTTCGGTATTCGGGAAGTTTCAAATTTTCCAGTAGGGCGGGGATGGGTTGGCCGTCAATTTTGGCAGGCGTTACCAAAGGTTTCGATGGATAGGTCACTCGGTAAATGCGTCCATGTACATGGTCACGAAGGGGATCTCTTGCATTGTGTTGCATGTGTCCAATGAGGATATTGTGCCAATCCACAATGTAGAGGGATCCATCTGGAGCAATTTCCATATCTACAGGTCTAAAATTCCGATCTGAGGAAATGACCAAATCTTGACGCCATTTGGTGGTAAATCCCACCGTATCGTCCAGTACCTGATGCTGCTTGGTACCCAAAAATCCAATGGTATTGTTGATAATCAAATCGCCTTGTACATCCTCTGGAAAGTGTCGGCTAGAAATAAACTCCAAACCTGAGGTAGGGCGGACCAAATGGTCTTTTTCAATGAGATTGGGTCCTTTGAAGTTTCCATTCCCATAGCGAGGAAGCGTAGATCCTGGTAGCATCCAGTTGACATTGGGACCGGAAGTTTCTGCATAGAAGTTTTGGCCCCAAGCATCAAAGGCAATACCCCAAGGATTGGGTATGCTCACTTGGTTGACTCGTTCCAACTTATGTCGCTTGGGTTCGTAACGGTAAAATCCTCCATTGGTAGCGCGCACTGGGCCATAGGAGGTTTCCACATTGGTATGCAAAAACACCCCTTCCGCCATGTGGATTGCTCCGCTTTCGTCTGCCGCAAAAGCGGAGATGGCATGGTGTGTGTCGTGGTCATCAAATCCGGAAAGCAAGACAGTTTTCTTATCGGCTTTGTCGTCTGCATTGGTATCTTCCAAAAGGATTAAATTGGTTCCTTGAGAAACATACACCCCTTCGGTAGCCAATTCAAAGCCTACGGGGATGTGAAGGTCGTCCGCAAAGACGGTTTCCTTATCCGCCTTTCCATCTCCGTTGGTGTCTTCCAAGATCAGGAGTTTGTCCGATGGGCGCGAGTCTCCTGGTTTGTAATGAGGGTAGCTTGGCATAGTTGCCACCCAGAGCCTGCCCTTGTTGTCAAAGGAGAGCTGCACTGGATTCGCTAGGTCTGGAAATTCTTTTTCAGAGGCGAAAAGTTCGATTTTGTACCCTTCAGGAACCTTCAGGGAATTTAGGGCATCGTCTCCATACAAATAATCTAGGCTCCCATTTGCCTTTGGATTGTAGTTGGTCTCCACATCAGGCAAGGATCGTGTCCAGGCATCAGCTGTCTTGAGGTCTTTTGTTTTTCCTACATTCGCTTCCCAAATAGCTGAATCTCGGATAGCGGTGAGTTGACGGATTTTCTCCAATTCAAAAGGATAGTTGTCTGGCCCAAAAGGATCGTAGCGTCTCCCAAAAACATGGACTCCATTGGGGATTTTGTAGTCGTTGTGCCACAGCCAGTTTTTCTCCAGCACAGCTAGTTCGATCAAGTCTTTGTTTGCTTCTGCTTGGTGCGAGGCTTTTCCAAAAAGTTTGTCTGCGAGTAGCTCCGACAGTTTTTCATAGCCTTGTTCGGTAAGTTGGCTTCCGTCTAGGGTAAGCGGGTCTTCACTGCTTTGGTACCAACTCTTACTGGGTGAAAAAGCATCTACAAAGACGATTTGGTGCTTTTGGGCAACTTCCTCCATGGCTTCGGTGTAGCGCTGTAAGTTTTCGTTTTCTAACTTTCCATTGGGGACATCTTTGATTTCGGATAGGTCTTCAAAGGCAATGGGAGACACGAGGGCAAGTTGTGGTGCTCCTTTTCCGTTATAGCGTTGGGCTTTGGAATGAAGAATCCAAGCTTCCAGTTCGTCCTTGAAGTTTTGAAGTTTGACTTCGCCTTGAAAAGATTCATTGAATCCAAAAAATCCGATGACCACATCGGCTTGTAATCTAGTCAGCCACTGATCGGGTTTTTCAAAAAAACCTTCTGACCCAGATTTGTTGGCATACTCGTCTTGAAATTGTTCTGCTCCAGGAAAAGCCCAAGGATCATTGGTGCCAGAGCGGGGGCGAAATCCAGGGGTGTCGCCTGGATCACAGAGATTGCGAATAAAAAGGGTGCTATCGGGGTACCGGAGGTGAAGTTCTGTTTCCAGTCCACCGAATTCCATCATGCGAGACCCCAAATTATTGCCTACAAAGGCTATTCGAGTTCCCTTTTGAAGTTCTAAGGTAGGTCCAGAAGTACAGCTTAAAGTCAAGGAAATTAGGGCAATAACCAAGAAACTTCCGAGTAGATGTAGCAGGTTTTTCATTTTGGGAGGCGGTATTTTTACCTAATACTAAGCAGAATGTGGTCCATTGTCAATGGATTTTTGGTAAGGATCAAATTTCTGAATGGTATTTGGCTTACTTTTTAACTATAAAACTTGTTTAAGCTGCTTTTATCCATATAAAATTTTTCTCATATTGACAGATAGAAATTCATTTTCTTACCATGCAAAACCCAAAAACCTATGTTTTCAATACATCAGCTCCGTTTTTTATATTTTTTAGGACTTATCCTTCTTGTTGGATTTGGTTGTAGTCCAACAGGCCAAGAGCGGCAGCTCACTGGCAACCCTAAAATCGATAAGCTAAAACTTCCAGATGGATTTGAAGCTGAATTAATTTATAGCCCAGGTGAAAACGACCAAGGTTCTTGGGTAGCCATGACCTTTGATGACCAAGGAAGAATGATCACTTCGGATCAATATGGGTATCTCTACCGTCTGGAATTGCCTCCAATTGGTTCGGATTCTACCGTAAAACCAAAGGTGGAAAAACTTCAGGTCGGCAATGTGGCAGATACTTTGGTAGGGATGGGCTACGCGCAGGGTTTGCTCTATGCATTCAACTCCCTTTATGTGATGGTCAATCACAACCCCAATGAAAAATTCAGTAAACCTACAGGGCTCTACCGAATACAAGATTTGGATGGGGATGATCAGTTTGAGTCTGTGACCACGATCCGTGAGTTGAAGGGTCAGCAAGGTGAGCATGGACCACATTCCATGAAGCTCACTCCAGACGGAAAAGGGATTTACCTGATTGCAGGTAACCATGTGGATGTTCCAGAAATGAATCATTACCGGCTGCCAAAAGTTTGGCAAGAGGACAACCTATTTCCATTGATCAAAGACCCTCGGGGCCATGCAAATAGTCGAATGGCTCCTGGAGGATGGATTGCAAAAATTAACCCTGAAGGGACCGAATGGGAATTGCTAAGTGCAGGCTACCGAAATGCCTTTGATTTTGACTTCAATGAGGTGGGGGACATTTTCGCCTACGATGCCGATATGGAATGGGATTTTGGGATGCCTTGGTACCGCCCCACCCGTATTAACCATGCGACTAGCGGATCAGAGTTTGGATGGAGAACAGGGAATTCCAAGTGGTCTCCAAATTATCCAGACAACCTTCCAGCTGTATTAAACATAGGGCAAGGTTCTCCAACAAATGCCATGTTTGGGTTTAAAGCAAATTTTCCAAGCAAATACAAAAAAGCTTTGTATGCATTTGATTGGAGTTTTGGAATCATCTATGCCATTCACCTTACACCCGAAGGAGCTACATACAAAGCTGAGGCGGAGGAATTCATTTCAGGCTCACCCCTTCCGCTGACGGATGGGATCATTGGCCCAGATGGTGCATTTTATTTTGCTACTGGAGGCAGAAGGTTGGAATCAGACCTGTATCGAGTGACTTACAAAGGAGAGTTAGATTCTTACCTACCCATGACAGAAGCAGACCTTCCTCAGGAAGCCAAGATTCGTAGAGATTTGGAGCGCTATCATTCCGCTGGTGCTCCAGCCGAGGGGCTCGACAAAGCATGGGCCCAGTTGGGACATAATGATCGACATGTTCAATATGCTGCGCGACTGGTCCTTGAGCATCAGCCTGTGGATACCTGGAAAAGCAAGGCCTTGGCAGAGCCAAATGCCGCCAAGAAAATCCAGGCACTACTTGCCCTTGGGCGTCATGGTTCTAGCAAGGATGCTTCAGCCATGATCAGCAGCTTGATGCAGGTGGATTACAAAGCGCTTTCTGCTAAGGATAAACAGGATCTTCTCCGCACCCTGGAGGTGATATTGGCACGTCATGGCTCAGATGCTGAAGCCGTAAAGCCTCAACTGATTTCCTTTTTGGATCCGCATTATCCTTCAAATGACAACTTGCTGGATAGATCACTAGCTATCCTGTTGGTTCATTTGGATGCCCCCAATGCAGTAGGCAAAACGCTTGCCTTGTTGAAAAATGCGAAGGACGATCCCAACTACCAAAAGACATTTACCGCATCTTCTGATTTGATTTTCCGAAACCCTCAATATGGGTTGGATATCGCCAACATGCTGGCCAACGTTCCCCCTGCCCAAGCTACCTTCTATGCTACCGTTTTAGGTGGCGCGGATAAAGGCTGGACTGCGGCCCAGCGAGGCGAATATTTTGGATGGATAAAAAATGCGCTCACTGCCTACAAAGGAGGACGCAGTTATGTAGGATTCCTAGATCGAGCTCGAAAAATGGCTTTGGCCTCAGTGGATCAGGCTGAATTTGAAAAGTACGATGAGCTATCAGGGGGTAAACTGCTTACCGCTAGCGGAAATGATATTGTAAATTCAGGTGTCCAGCCTGAAGGCCCAGGCCGTCGATGGACTCTTGAAGAAGCCGAGCCTTTGGTTGCCAACCTTGTTGGCAGGGATTTGGTGAAAGGCAAAGCCATGTACGCCGCCAGCCTTTGCCAGTCTTGCCATAGTATGCAAGGTGAAGGGGGTGCTGTTGGTCCGGATTTGAGTCAGTTGGGAACACGCTTCTCGCCCAAGGATATACTTGTGGCCACGCTGGATCCAAACGCCACTATTTCCGATCAGTACCATGCTTCTATCCTTGAACTCAAAGCAGGAGGATCCTTACTTGGAAAAATAACCGATGAGGATGCACAACATTACTACCTTTCTCAGAATCCATTTGCTCCAGCGGATATCAAAAAGGTACCTAAAAACACCGTTTCCCTCAAGAAAAATTCAGACATATCCATCATGATGCCGGGTCTCGTCAATCGACTCAATGAAGAGGAGTTGAAGGACTTAATGGCCTATTTGATCTCGGGAGGCAACGCAAACCATGCGGTGTACAAACAACCTCTTACACAGAAATGATTCGCACCACGAAGCTCAAAACTTGGGGGATCCTAGGATTGGCAATGCTTACCTCTTATTGGACCTTATTCTTAGACGCAAGCAGCGCTGCACAGGCATCTAAGGAGCAAGAGGACTTCATCTCTCTTTTTGATGGGGAAAGTCTTGTGGGTTGGGAATTTGATCCTGTTTACTGGTCAGTAAAAGAGGGGGCAATGGTAGGAGAAATTACCGCTGAAACTGTCCTAAAGAACAATACTTTCATCATTTGGAAGGGCGGAGAGGTTGGTGATTTTGAGTTGAAAGTAGATTATTGGATATCTGAAAGCGGCAATTCAGGCGTACAATACCGAAGCGATCGAGTGAAGGAGGTCCCCTTTGCACTGCGTGGCTATCAGGCAGATATTGATGGAGGGAATCGCTACACGGGTCAAAACTATGAGGAAAGAAAGCGGACCACCCTTGCCTATCGTGGTCAAAAAACACGGATTAGTTCACAACCTGATTCCATTCTTGAACCACGTGGTTTTATAGAACGGAATGCCTGGAAGGGCTTAAATCTAATCGCTGAATTGGGAGACCGAAGCGAACTTGGGGCTCTAATTAAAAAAGGAGAATGGAATACTATCCATATCGTGGCGAAAGGGCAAGTATTAAAACACTTTGTAAACGGAGTTCTGATGAGTGAAGTGCATGATGAGGATACCAAGAATAGCATGTCTCAAGGTTTAATGGGATTTCAGGTACACGTTGGCCCGCCCATGAAGGTGATGTTTAAGAATATTCTCTTGAAAAAGGGGTAGGGATATTTGCTTCTTAATCATGGATTTAAAGGAATAAATAATGCAGCACACGAATTCTCAAAATTGGAAGCATACCCTCTCCAACAGCCAGCAACTAGGAGGTATTGAAACTTCTATTTTGGATAATGGAGCAGGTAGAGGAGTTCGAATTGCTTGGATCAATACGGGAACTGGGCTTCGCTATAAAGTCGTGCTTGACCGTGGGATGGATATTTTGGATGCATTCCACAATGAAAATAGCCTGGCTTGGATTTCGCATGCTGGCCTTACTGCTCCCCAACCTTTTTCCAACCAAGGTATAGATTGGCTGCGCACCTTTGGTGGAGGTTTATTGACTACCTGCGGACTATCCAATGCCGGTCCTCCCAACGCTGATGCAAATGGATCTAGAGGATTGCATGGGAATTATTCCAACTTGTCTGCCGAACTAATTTCGATCAAACAGCCAAATATTTTCTCAGGGGACTTGGGGTTTGAGTTGGTCGGAAAAGTTACCGAAAGCAGCACCTTTGGTCCCAGTTTGGAACTCGTCCGACGTATCTCTGGAACAATCGGATCGGCAGAAATTAGGATACACGACCAAGTCACAAATCGAGGGAATGCAAAGGCCCCCCACATGCTCTTGTACCATATCAATTGTGGGTGGCCCTTGATAGATGAAGGAACGAGGATTGTTTGGCAGGGTGCCCTGCAACCGAGACATGGAGAGTCCGACATTCGTCAAAATTCTCGAAAAGATGGATTTCGACACTGTCCAGCCCCTATGGACAGCCATGCTGGCTTTGGGGAGGAGGTAGCCTTTATTGACCCGCAGGGAGATAAAGAGCAACAAGTAGTTTGCGGCTATGTCAACGATCAATTGGGTTTGGGATTAAAGATTTCCTTTTCCAAAACCCAATTGCCCTGGCTCATCAATTGGCAGCATTGGGGGAAAAATGAATACGTAACTGCGCTTGAGCCAGCTACAAATCCTCCGATTGGACAGGCTGCTGCACGAGCAAATCAGAGTTTGCTAGAACTTGAGCCCGGAGAAAACCGAAGTTATGACCTTCACCTTAGTATATTAGTAGGTGAGGCTGCTCGAGAATTCACTTGACCCAGTTCATAAGGAACTGCCACTTGTTTACCGATTTTAACTAATAAAAAACATGATTATTCACTTCGTTTCTAGCATTGAAGAAAATGAGATTTGAGGTTCAATTGAATGAGCTGTGGACCGTGGTCTGTCGTCCGTTGGCGATTATCCACGGTGATTAACTGATACCATGAGCCACAAGCATAATTTCGGATAATCCAAAAAAAGACTTACACTAACCCAAAATACAGACCTATGAGTTTTGCCAAAAAAGCGCTCGAACAGGGCGAAGGAATTGTACGATTGACCCCTACTTGGGTACCCCGGTCTTTTTGTGTGCCGGGGAGAAGAATCAAACTGCATCCTGACGATTACTATGCCTTTGGAGGCATGCGTGGAGGGATCGATGAACGCTGGTTTTCCTCTACCACTGCTGCTCAAAATGGGCCCTTGACCTCAAAAAATGAAGGCTTAAGTCACATAGCCCTAGAGGAGGGAGGAAAAGTAACCCTTGGGCTGCTCAAGGATGCCGTGGAGGAACTCGGAGCTGACCTGATCGGCTCTCGCCTATGGGATGAGTTCAAGTCCTGGCCCATGTATTCCAAATTTTTTGACAACATGGGTCCTTTGCCACACCACATTCACCCTTCGGATGAGTTTGGCAAATTGACGGGCCAGAATGGAAAGCCAGAGGCCTACTATTTTCCCCCACAAGTGAATAATCATGGAGGGGATTTTCCTTATACTTTCTTTGGTATTGCTCCGGGAACGAGCAAGGAGACGATTTTGGATTGCTTGAAAAATTTCAACAAAGGGGACAATAAAATCACCAATTACTCCCAGGCATTTCGCTTGCAGCCAGGTACGGGTTGGGATGTACCTCCCGGGATGCTCCATGCGCCTGGTAGCATGTGTACCTACGAACCCCAAAAAGCTTCCGACATCTTTGCTATGTACCAATCCTTGGTGAACGAAGCCATTATTCCGGATGAGTTGCTCTGGAATGCTTGTCCAAAAAATCGTTGGGGAGATTACGAACTCTTGTTGGAAATGATCGACTGGGATCTCAACGTCAATCCCAACTTGATGGACAATCACTACATGGAGCCAAAACCGGTAGCGGATCCTACTCAAATGCAGGCAGCGGGCTACCAGGAAACCTGGATTTGCTACCGCTCTCATGATTATAGTGCCAAGGAACTTACTGTGCTTCCTGGGCAAACTGTCGTGATTCGAGATGCGGCAGCCTATGGGATGATCATGATGCAAGGGCATGGAAAAATGGGTACTTGGGATATTGAAACTCCTTCGCTGATCCGTTTTGGCCAATTGACCCATGATGAATATTTTGTGTCCGAAGCCGCAGCCAAGGCAGGAGTGAAAATCACCAATACCTCCAAATCAGATCCTATTGTGATGCTCAAGCATTTTGGACCCAAGAATCCTGATTTGACCGTCCTGTGATTTAAAAATTAGAGGAAGTTTTGTTCAACTTTAATACTAACCCAAAATAGCAATGAATACATTACCCAAACTGCACAATGCCACTTGGCCTGGATTGGTTGGAAAAGGTCCAGACTCAGAACCCGTAATCGCCTTTGATCAGTTACTCGAAATGACCGCTGCAGCTGAAGTGGGCGGAGTCAAATTTGATGGAATTGATGTGGGCTTACTCGAACCACATATTTACCTCGATCAGGCCGAAGAAGCGAAAAAGCTAGCGGACAAAGTTTCCAAACATGGCCTTAAAGTAGGTTCTCTTGTAGCCCCAATCTGGGCAGGCTCCGCCATGGGTACAGCCGATCAGCGCAAAACATTTGTGGAGATGGTCCGCAAGTCTTGCGAATTTGGCCAGCAGCTGAAGTCGCTTGGCGTCAGGGATTATGGAATCGTCCGAATTGACTCCGCTGCAGGCGTATCCGACTGGGCCAAGGATCCACTCGGCAATTCCAAATTGATTGCCCAAACTTTCCAGGAAGCTGCAGATGTTGCCGCAGGATATGGAGAAAAGCTGGCCGCAGAAGGAGAAATCTGCTGGGGAGGAATGCATAGCTGGAAGCATATGGTCGAATTGCTAGAGATGACCGATCGAAAGAATGTGGGTTTTCAGGCCGACATGTCGCATACCTTCCTGTATACCCTAGGCTACAATGCTCCGGAGCACCGTATTCTGCCAGCAGATGCAGATTTGAAAGATAGAGAAGTGATCAAAGCTGCCGTTAAAACTGTTTCAGATGCACTGCGCCCTTGGACCATCGACTTTCACGTGGCCCAGAATGACGGCTCAGTATTTGGATCTGGATCACACGATAAAACTGGCCGTCACTGCCAGGCTACCGATCCAAATGGACTGCTCGATATCGCCCATGATGCAGGCTATTGGATGCGAGATGCAGCTGGGAATTACAACCAAGCCTTGACTCATATTTGCTGGGATGGCTGCATGTTTCCCAATGCTGTGATGGAAAAGCAGCAAACTTGGAACGACATCCTGGCTGCGATGATTGCTGTTCGTAATGCACAAGGTCATTGAGCAGGTCTTTGCCCTTGGCCTGTCGCTGTTTGAAACATATATCTTTTAATTCATGAATATCCTCTTTAATACCAATAGCCTAAAAAATAGGGTTTGAAGTTTGAGAAAATGTGCTGTGGACTGTGGGCGGTCAGCTGTCGACGATAATCCGCAGGAACTAACATTTATTTTGAACCTCTGGTAGATTGCGGATAATCTTTCATCTTTTACTTCTTACTTATTAGAATTATGAGCAACAAAAAATTAATCCGTGTAGGGCTCATCGGCACAGGGCTGATGGGCAGAATTCACACCAATGGCTACAAGCGCTTGGCTGACTTTTTTCCTGAATACGAATACCGACCTGTATTGCAAGCTTGCTGCTCCCGAAGAGAAGCCAATGCCAAGGCCTTTATGGAGCGCTGGGACTATGCTTCCTACGAAACAGACTGGCGCAAGCTCCTAGCACGAGAGGATATTGATGCAGTGGATATTTGTACGCCAAATGACATGCACGCAGAAATTGCGATTGCTGCGGCAAAGGCTGGCAAAATGATTCTCTGTGAGAAGCCCCTTGCCCGAACTGTGGCTGAAGCCAAGGGAATGCTAGAGGCAGTTGAAAAAGCAGGTGTAAAAAATACGGTCTGGTACAATTACCGCCGAGTGCCGGCAGTGACCCTGGCCAAAAATATCGTTGCTTCGGGTAAGCTGGGTAAGATTTTCCATTACCGAGCCAACTTTCTTCAAGACTGGACCATCAATCCGGACTTGCCACAAGGGGGTGATGGAACCTGGAGATTGGATGTAGAATCAGCAGGCTCCGGAGTAACGGGCGATTTGCTGGCACACTGCATCGATACGGCCATGTGGATCAACGGGGGAATCAAGGATGTTTCCGCGATGACTGAGACCTTTGTAAAGGAGCGTGTGCATTCGGATACGGGCAAAAAGCAGGCAGTAGGAATCGACGATGCCTGTATTTTTCATTGCCACTTTGACAACGGTTCTTTGGGACTTTTTGAAGCTACGCGCTATGCACGTGGGCACAAGGCCTTATACACCCTCGAGATCAATGGAGAGCATGCTTCCATCCGATGGGATTTGCATGATTTGACCCGTTTGGAATATTTTGACCACAGCGACGAGGGCAAGGTGCGTGGCTGGCGATCCATTCACGTAACAGATGGAGACCACCCCTACATGCACCGCTGGTGGATCCCGGGAACCTCCATTGGCTACGAACATTCCTTTATCCACCAAGTGGCCGATTTCTTCCACAGTTTGGAAACTGGTGAGGCTTGTCACCCTACCTTCCGTGATGCCTTTGAAACGCAGAAAGTGTGTGAGGCAGTACTCGATTCAGCACGCGATCGAGCCTGGAAAGATACTGGGGTGGAGTGGGTAGAGAAGGTGTGAGGGCTGGTTTCTTAAATTAGAAATAGGAGGTAGAAATAGGAAGTACGAGATACGAAATACGGGATCTAGGCTAATGTTGAACGCTGAACGCCCAGTGCAGAATGTTGAAGGGAGGTACAATGTACCAAGTACCAGGTACAAAGTAGGGATTCGTATTGGGATCGAAATTCTGGTATTTAAGGATCTTGGTACATTGTACTTGGTACTTCGTACAATTTTTAGCGTCTTGCCTGCCTGTCGCCTTTAGGTTTCTTGCTTCTCCCTAATGTCGAACGCTGAACGCCCAGTGCAGAATGTTGAAGGGAGGTACAATGTACCAAGTACC
>JANQWS010000060.1:34643-72071 GCA_030729785.1 Algoriphagus sp.
ATTTAAGGATCTTGGTACATTGTACTTGGTACTTCGTACAATTTTTAGCGTCTTGGTAATTAGTACATTGTACTTAGTACTTCGTACAATCTAAACCAATACTACCCTTAAACTCTTCGCTCCTTGTGCTCCAATGACCAAGGACTGTTCAATGTCTGCGGTTTTGGAAGGGCCAGCAAGGAATAGTCCAAAGCCGGATTGGGCTCCTGCTATTTTATCATAGCCTTGATGCATGGTGTCTTCAAGACGGTTGCGATCGAGAACAATCACCAAGTGCTCGGTAGCAAAGGGCAGTGCACGAAGTCCAAGCTGGGTGTCCTCAAGCCAGATGGCACCATTTTCTGCTACCCCAAATTGCCCGTCAAGGATAGCTACTTCCAAGGTCTCCAAGGCATGTGGGTCCTCCGGCAAGGAAAGAGTTGCCAGCTCGGAAAAATGTACCGAAAGGGAAATTACTTTTGAAAATCCCGAAGATGAAAACCACTCTTCGAACTCGCTTTTGGATAGCACTTCTCCCTTGTTGCTGGAGATGGACTGCGTAAATCGTTCCACCAAATCTCCTGAGCCGCTGAAATTAGGGATGTCGGGCAACGCTTTGGGTTCGAGGGTCAGGCTTCGAATCGCGCTTAAGATTTTTTCTCTGCTGCTCATGACCTGTTTTTTCGATACCACTGTTGAAAAGATTCCTTAGGAGCATCTGGGAGGTTTCTATTTTTCCCCCAGATATTCAAAGGATGATAAATCAGGCTATTTGGAAGGGACTTTAACGCATTCCGCATCAAGCTTCCAGAAATTTTGTAGGCGAGAGGACTCTTGAATATTCCGTTTGCCAACTTCATGGATAGTCCTTTGGCGAATTCCCCTTGCGTTTTGGTTACCTCTTGCCTCCATTCGTACAATTGCTCGTGGATGTTGATTTTCACAGGGCATACATCCGTGCAACTTCCGCAAAGTGTGGAGGCAAAGGGAAGGCTACTGTGCTTCTTCAAATCTAGTCCTGGTGATAAAATGGAGCCAATCGGTCCTGGAACAGTGCTATTGTAACTGAATCCCCCACTTCTGCGGTAAATGGGGCAGGTATTCATGCAGGCCCCACAACGGATGCATTTGAGGGAGTTTCTGAATTTCTCGCGTGCCAGCTGTGCCGTACGGCCATTGTCAACGAGGATGATATGGATTTCTTTTCCGGGCGATGGACTTCTGAAATGTGAGTTGTAATTGGTGATGGGCTGCCCAGTGGCAGATCTTGCCAGCAAGCGAAGAAATACCCCCAGGTCTTTTCGTCGGGGCAGAATTTTTTCGATGCCCATGCAGGCGATGTGTACCTGGGCCAGGTGAACACCCATGTCGGCATTGCCTTCGTTGGTACAAACGACAAATTCCCCTGTCTCTGCTATTCCAAAATTGACCCCAGTAATGGCCACTTTGGCAGCAAAGAATTTCTCCCGCAGGTGAATTCGGGCAGCCTGCGTGAGGTAAGCCGGATCTTCATTGCCTTTTTCAGTGTGCAGCTTCTCGTGAAAAAGTTCGGAAATCTCTCCTTTTTTGAGGTGGATTGCTGGCAAGACAATGTGGCTGGGGGGTTGGTTGAGAAACTGGACGATGCGCTCTCCCAGGTCTGTGTCCACCACATCTACGCCGTGCTTTTCCAAATAGGGATTGAGATGGCACTCCTCCGTGAGGATGGACTTACTTTTGACTACGGCTGTACAGTTTTGCTGTTGAAGGATTTCCAGTACCAGCCGATTGTGTTCTTCACTGTCTGCTGCCCAATGGACTATGATTCCATTTTTAGTGGCATTGCGCTCAAATTCTTCCAGGTAGTCTGCAAGGTTTGCAAGGACGTTGTTTTTTATTCCGGAGGCTAGTTCCCGTAATTGCTCCCATTCGGGGATGCCTTTGCTAACTTTATCTCGCTTGTCGCGAACAAACCAAAGCGTTTCATCGTGCCATTTTGCCTTTTGGCTATCCTTCAGAAATTCGGCTGCATTCTCTGGATGTGTCATGACAGGGCCTGGTTTAGAATTTCCGCTAGGTGAAGAAACTTCAATTCTTGCTTGGATCGGGTGGCAATGCCTTGCAAGTGCATGATGCAGGACATGTCTCCTCCGGTGAGGATTTCGGTTTTGTGCTTCAGGTGATCTCCCAGTCTGTCTTTGCCCATTTGGATGGATAGTGCTTCCTCGGTCACGGCAAAAGTTCCTCCAAAGCCACAGCATTCGTCTGTTCTGCTGAGTTCTACCCAGTCCAATCCTTCTAGATTTTCTAGGAGTTTACGGGCCTTATTAAATGGAGGTTGGTTGAGTTCCGATCCAGAGGAGAGATGCAGCCCACGCTGCCCATGGCAGGAGGAGTGAAATCCTACTCGGTGGGGGAATTTTCCTTCCAGCTTTTCAATTTTAAGCACGTCGGAGATGAATTCGATGAGTTCATAGATTTTATGCTCCAGGGCTTTCTGCTCCTTTTCTAGCCCGTCAATAGCCGGAAAGTGGTCTTTTACGTGCAGGGTGCAGCTTCCAGAAGGGCAAACTACATAGTCATAGTCGTTGAAGGTCTCTATAAAATGCCTTGCTGTCCCTACGGTATCCCGTGCATACCCAGCATTGGCGAGAGGCTGTCCACAGCAGGTTTGACCCGAGGGGTAGGTCACGGTGCAGCCCAATTTCTCCAATAATTCCAGCGTCGCAATGCCTACTTGCGGGTAGAACTGATCTACGTAGCAGGGGATAAACAAGGCCACAGATGGGGAATTGGCTTTCATTGTGGTAAGTTAAGCGCTAGCGTTCATATTTACGAGCATTGCAGCCCCTAAAGCCGAGCCATTTGGAAAATCACTCGGGATAAGTTCGATTCCAGGAAGCTTTTTGCGCAGCAGCTCTAGAAAAATCGGGTTGGCATTGAATCCTCCATCTACAAAAAGCCGCTTTACGGGTGCCCCCTCCAAAACGAGATTCACAGAGGCAGCTTGAATGCTGGTTAGCTCATGTAGAAAAGTGTAATAGGCCTCAGTAAATTCAGAGAAGCTACTCCAATCACTGAATTCTCCATTTTCTATCCCAAAATTTTCTGGTTGAATGTGATGGAAGCGAATTCTTTTAGTAGGCTGGCTGCTGACTTTTTGGAACCAGGATTCTTCAAATTGAAGTTTTTTGTAGGTACCTAAGGGCAGGTTCCAATAGGCATACATTTCTTCCACTTGGTACTTATGCTCTTCACCGATAAAGAGGCGTGAGATCTTAATGGGCTGCCCGGAAATACTCAAAAATTGGAGGCAGTCCTTAGTCAGCTCCGATTCCGTGAGTGGGGTTTTATTAAAAGGGTTGATGCTAATCGCCCAGGTGCCCGTAGAAAGGAGGGCGAAGGGTTCGGTTTCCTGTTTCAGGTAGGGGAGAAGGGCTGCCGAAGAGTCATGTACGCCGATTCCACAGGGGATTCCACCTAGCTCAGGCTTGGTTTTTAAAAGGGAATCTCCGGGCAATATGGGAGCCTGAAGGCGGTCTATTCCTTCTCGTTTCACCCAATCGTGGTAGTCCATCTTTTCAAAATCCCATAAGGCAGTATGGCAACCGATGCTGCTGTAGTCAGAGACAAATTGGCCTGTAAAAACCAGACTCAGGTACTGTGGGAGGTGCAGGCTTTTTTGGATCTTTTGGTAGACTTCTGGCTTTGCATACTTTAGAAAATAGAGTTGCAGGCCTGAATTGAGCATGGCCAAAGGAGGGGAAGAGGTTTCCTTGCAAAAGGTGAATTTTCCTCCATTTTCGGAATAAAACCGTTCCAGAAGTTCTTCCGGAAAAGGCTTCAAATAATCATAGAGTGGTGCTACAGGTTCTCCCTTCAGGTCCGTATGAACAAAGGATGCCCCATGTCCAGAAAAATTGAGCCGTGTAATTTCAAACTCTGTCGAATTTAACGCGTCATGAAATGTCTCCAGCATCCAATCTCGAAGTGGCAGTACTGGTTCGCTCGGGAAGCCATCCTCATCTGGAATGGGATCCAGACGGGTGTAACTATGATACACCTCACTAAGATTTTCATCAAAGAGAAAGAATTTCTTGTTGGTTTTCCCGATGTCGAATACGGCTGTTACTGGGGCTTTTGGCATTGGAATTACAGGAGCTATTCGGGTTTATCTTGGGAAAGCTGCAGCCAGACCGCCATCCACATTGAGCATATTTCCTGTGGATTTGTTGAGCAATCCTCCTACAAAGGCAAAGGCTGCATCGGCAATGTCACTGACCTTGACGCTTTCCTTGAGTAGGGTGCGGTTGGCATAGTATTGTGGGAGATCAGTCACTTCGATTCCGTAGGCTTTGGCGCGATTTTCTGCCCAGCCCCCTTCCCAGATGTTGGAATTTTCGATGACTGCATCGGGGTTGACCACATTTACTCGGATTTTATCTTCTGCCAGTTCGGCGGCCATCAGCCTAGACATGTGCAATTGTGCTGCCTTGGCGGTGCCGTAAGCCACATTTTTTGGACCTGCCACCAGGGCATTTTTACTTACAATATTCACAATGTCTCCCCCAAGACCTTGCTGCTTCATCAGGCTAACACCCAGTTTGGAGATGCGGAATTGTCCCATCACCAAGAGGTCGTTGAGTTTGTCCCAATCTTGATCGTTATGGTCTTCAAAGGATTTGGAAATGGATATGCCGGCGTTGTTGACCACTATATCCAGTCCTCCAAATTGGAGTGCTATGGCCTGGGAAGCGCTGGCAATACTTTCTGGACTGGTCACATCTAGCTGGAGTCCGAAAACGTTGTCTTTGCCGTATTTTTTCTCAAATGCTGCTGAAGTTTGATCTAGCCGTTCTTGGTTGATGTCAGAGATAATTACACAGGCTCCTTCCTGCAGGAATTTTTCTACAATGCCTTTTCCTATGCCACCCGCACTTCCAGTGATGAGTGCAATCTTTCTGGAAAGCGGTTTTTCCTTAGGCATACGCTGCAATTTTGCCTCCTCGAGCAACCAGTATTCGATGTCGAAGGCTTCTTGTAGTGGCAAGGAAACGTAGCTGGATATGGCTTCCGCACCACGCATCACTTGGATGGCATTGATGTAAAATTCAGAGGCTACCCGGCTGGTTTGCTTGTCTTTGGCAAAGCTAAACATCCCGACTCCTGGCCAAATTATAACCACAGGGTTTGGGTCCCGCATGGCAGGGCTGTTAGGATGCTTGTGTTGCTCGTAATAGGCAGTATAGCGTTCTCGGTACGACTGAAAAGCAGCTTCCAATTGGGTGCGTAGTCCACTCAGATCTGAAAGGTCGGTAGCTGCAGGAATGTCAAGAACCAAAGGTGAGATTTTGGTGCGGAGAAAGTGATCTGGGCAACTGGTACCCATGGGGGCTAGTCGTTGCAGATCTTGGCTATTACTGAATTCCAAAACTACCTCCTTGTCCGTGAAGGTGCCCACCATTCGGGATGCTGAGGATGCCAATCCGCGCAAAAGCGGAGCGAGTTGAGCCGCTTGGCTTTTCCGTTGTTCTGGGGGCAGTGATTTGATTTTTTCTCCTCCAAAAACAGGTCGTTTTTTGCCATAGTTTTCTGCTAGAAATGCAGAGGCAGTTTCAATGACTTCCAAACTATTGAGGTAGCAGTCGTAGGAGGTATCTCCCCAGGTAAATAGGCCGTGACCTCCGAGCATAATACCTCTAATTCCTGGATTTTTGTCCAAGGCCTCCCTGAGTTTGAGTCCCAAGTCAAATCCAGGCCGCTGCCAAGGCACCCAAGCAATCGCTCCTTTCCAGAGGGTTTTGGTGATTTCCTCTCCATCCTTAGACGCGGCTATGGCGATAGCTGCGTCTGGGTGGAGGTGGTCGATGTGTTTGAAGGGCAAAAATCCATGGAGGGGCGTGTCAATGGAAGGCGCTTTGGAGTTCAAGTCGTAGAGGCAGTGCCCAAATAACCCCACCATTTCGTCTTCGTGTTCCAAACCTCGGTAGATGCCTTTCAAGGCATTCAATTTGTCTACATACAATCCTGCAAGACCAGAGCGAGTCATCGTTCCGATATCTCCACCTGAGCCTTTGATCCACATCACTTCCACCCAGGTTTTGGTCAAGGGGTCCAGTTCTTTTGTTTTGCAGGAAGTATTTCCTCCCCCATAGTTTGTGATTCTGAGGTCAGCTCCGAGGAGGTTGGATCGGTAGAGGAATAGGTCAACTTCATTGCCTTCGAGTTGCGCAGCTTTCTCCTCATTCCAGAGGTAGTTCACGTAGTTAAACTGGGTGTTTGGGGTATTCATACAGGATGGAAATCAGGTATTGGTAAATTTATTTTTGGTTACTAAAAATTAAATTCATGTTGGCCCTGCAATCTTTGGTAAGGATTCGTTGCCTTTCCTCGGTAGTTAGATTTTTTAGCGCACCGCCGAGTGATTCAAATTACATTAAAAAACTAAAAAGCGGAAGATTTTTTGATTGAAGATTAAAAAGGTGGTCCAGATTGAATACAGGCAGAATGCTGTTGAGTAAAAAAAAACTCCTGCCTCGAATGAACCAGGTAGGAGTTTTGGGAGATGGAAGTCTTTCTCGGAAAAGCTTAAAACTGGTTTTTAAACTGCTCCATTTTTTGATCTACCTGGGTATCTACCATAAAGGAAACAGCCGAAGTCTCCCAAGCTAGGGTTACTTGCGCTACCTTGTTGTTGCCAGCAGAAATATGGTACTGAAGACGCTCGGTAGCAGCTACAGTTGCAGGAGCTGCCTTCACAGCCACTGCATCGTCAGCAGCAAGTGCTGCCTCATCGATCTTATTGTCTTTCATGTAGCTGTAGATGCTCTCTGCTTTTTTGTTGAGGTGGATGGTCCACTCACCAGAAGCTGCAGGAGTTACAAAAATAGAATACTTCCCAGCTGCCAAATTCTTACCACCTACGTTCACCGCAGTGCTGAATTCGATGATGGTCTGGCCATTGGCACCTGCTCTCCAGCTTTCGCCGTACTTGACGATTCCACCAAACACCTTTCTTCCCTTCACTGCAGGAGAAGAGTAGTCGATACTGATTTTGGTGAAGCCTACTACTTGGCTTACCTGAGCTGCAGGGCTTGCTGCTGGTTGCTGAAGTTGCGCTAGTGACACACTTATTCCCATAAAAAACAGGGCTAGGGTCAACAGGATACGAGTTTGATTTTTCATGGTTGATTTTTCATTTATGCCGTGAAGCTAACAAAAAAAATAGGCCCTTGTTTACAAAAAGCGGTTGAACTTGGGCTAACCTTTGGAAATGGTTTTGGAAAGTGGATTTTTCAAAACCTCTTTCTATCTTAGACTGATTATCTTCCTCCATTTCCAGCCCTTCATTTTTAACCATGTCCTATTTTTCCCTCCGCACACTCACCAAATCCTATGATTCACATGTTGCCTTGCAGGAATTTAATCTGGAGCTGGCCAAAGGGGAGTTTGTCTCTATTATTGGCGAAAGTGGTTCGGGCAAAAGTACGCTACTTCGCATCGCTGCAGGCTTGTTAACCCAAACAGGGGGAGAGGTGCTGTTGGATGGAAAGAAAATTGAAAACCCAGAACAAAAACTGGTTCCTGGATACGATGAGATCAAACTCATCCATCAAGATTACCAGTTATTTCCCAATACCTCCGTCGAAGAAAATATCACCCGACCGCTGTTGAATTACGAAGAAAACTACCGGAATCAACGCGTAGGGCATCTGCTCGATCGACTTGGGTTGACCCCCTACAAGGATAGGCTCCCACGGCAACTCAGTGGGGGTCAGCAGCAAAAAGTTGCCATTGCGCAGGCATTAGCGGTGGAGCCGGAGGTGCTGCTCTTGGATGAGCCCTTTAGCCACTTAGACGCGATTCAAAAGCGGAAGCTAATCTACGAACTGAAGGAACTGCTTTGCGAGATGGGTACCACAGTAATCTTTGTGACCCACGACTTGGACGATGCGCTCTGGCTCACAGATTCCTTGGTGGTCCTTCAAAAAGGGAAAATTACCCAGAAAGGTAATTCCAAGGCACTATGTGAGCAACCTAAATCGAAGTATGTGGCACGACTTTTTTCGTCCATCAATGCACTTCCAGATCGAGAGCAGTCCTTTATTCGGCCAGCTGACATTCGAATTCGTACCCGAGGAGGTCTTGTGGGACACGTGGTGGATCAGCGGTTTTTAGTGCATTACAATAGCCTTCAGGTTCGCCTAAAGAAGGGGGGGCAGCTATGGGAGGTGGATGACCCAGCCAGAAAATACCAAATTGGCGACCGAGTTTACCTGCACATTCAAGAAGAAAAAGTATTGGTACTGAAGTCTTAGAAAAAGTATAAAGTACGAAGAACCAAGTACCAAGAAATAGTTGAGGTTTAAACCTCAATTATTTTTGAGAAAATGGCAGTAAATATCCTTAGTGGTTTTAACTAATTGAATCTCAATCGAAATGCAATAGAAATATATGTGTATCCGGAACCATGCACGTAAGTCTTGAATAGCGAATTTTCCTTTATGAAAAATCCCCCTAGCCCCCTTAGGAAGGGGGAATCCGCCTATTTAGAACCTCAAAACCTAATTTTAATGGGTAACGTGCAAACATGTGGACACACATATAGAAATAAGTTGAAATAGAAGATTCTGCTGCTATTTCCATTTATTTCACGAAGCGAAGCGAAGTCCTTTTCTACTGTATTTCTACCTAATTTTTATTTTCTTCTTCTACATGCCCCTGCTCCAGTTCTTTTTTGGTGGCTTTGCGTAGTTCAATGACCTTACCCTCAAAGTGCAAATCGAAGCCCACCAAGGGATGGTTGAAATCCAATAGCAATTCCTCTCCCAAATTTTTCAAAACCTTCGCCTGCATGGGATAGCCATTTTCGTCGACTAGTGGAAGAAAGTTGCCTTCCTCTAGCATGGATGGGCTAAACCCGCGCTCTTTGGAAAACTGATCCACAGGAAGGGTTACCAAAAGCTCCTCGTCTGCTTCCCCGTAGGCTTCTGCTGTGGTCAAGGAAAAGGAAAACTCCTCTTTTAATTTTTTTCCTTGGAGCAGCTCCTCAAATTTTTCGGGAAGGCCACTCTGTCCAAATACAAAGTAAAAGGGGTCGTCCTCCTCTCGAACTTCCACACTAAAAGGAGCGGATTCAATTTCATCTTCTTCTTTGCTTACCTTGAGTTCGTAGGTAAGTCCTACAACGGTACCGGCTTTAATTTCCATTAGTTATATTAATTAGCTGCTGATTCCGTATTTCAGACGGATGATAATTCGTTCTTTAAGGACTTGCCACTTACTTTTTTCGGTGGATTGTTGAACGGGTTTTTTGGCCCGGAATACAAAATATTGGTAATCCTTTTCTTCAAAAAAGAGGGCATAAGTCTCCATTTTTTCTAGGTAAAAACCAGCCGCTCCCAAGGTCTGTACTAGGACCCCTGTGTCTAGTGGCTGATCAATTACCTGAAGTTTCTCCGGTTGATTGCCAATCATCCATTCCAAGTAACGTGGTGCTGGAATGTGAATCAAGACCACTGAATCAGCATGTGCGTGGCGCTGAATATTTTCAAACAAGCGCGCATGCTGGGCTACTGGAATATGTTCCAAAACGTCTGGAAACACAAAAAAATCGAAGGTTTCTCCCGGGAGGTTGAAATCGGACATGTCCGACACATCAAACTTCAAGTTGCCTTGCTTTTTCCAAAGCATACGCGCCTTCTCGATGCTTTCTGGAGAAATGTCTACCGCAAGTACCTTTCCTTGGGGTACTTGAGTTGCTAGGAGATGGGAAACGGTACCGATGCCACAGCCTACCTCTAAAACACGGTGATTGGATGCCAGTCCAGCCTGCTTAGCCTTATCCAGGATACTCAAATGTCGGGAGTTGATACCTGTTTTTTCTTGCTTCTCAGCAAACTGGTCGTAGAAGCGAACGACTTTATCTTGTTCTTCAGCGGCTTGCATCTGATTTTCTGTAGGTGGTAACTAGTCCCGCAATCAACAAAAGCACCAATGCATACTGGAATAGAATCATGGGTGTCTTGGTAGCGGTGTAACTTGCAGGGGCAAAGGTAAAGACTATTTCGTGAGTACCGGCAGGAATGTGTAGTCCGCGGAGCAAGTAGTTGGCTCTGAGGATGGGGGCTTCCTTACCGTCGATGGTGGCAGTCCAGCCTGCTGGGTAATAGATCTCCGAAAACACAGCCAATCCTGTCTTGGTCATTTCTGCACGGTAGGCCAGTTTATTTGGCTCCTGCTTGGTCAGGGTGATGACACCAACTCCTGCAGCTTGCTCGCCAAACTCCTGCGTGTTGATAGTCGCTTGCGTTTTGGTATTTAGGGTGCCCAGCTTGTCCATTTCCTCTTTATTACTGCCCACTGGGACGAGTTGGCTCGGCACCCAAGCGTGTCCATTTGCTTCCGGGTTTTCAAAAACCGCGTTGGACTCCGCTCCTGCGATCAGGTACTTCGTATTGAGCATGTTGATCGTGCCAATGCCCGCCCAGTCAAAATTACCCTCTTGTGCTTTTTTGATAAAGTCCTGTAGTTCAAATTCCAGTTGGTAGTCCACCAAATCCTGGTAGCGTCGAAGTTTGGCACCATGGTAGCCTCCTAGGCTATTGAATCGGTAGCTGGTGCGTGCACCCTGGGTGAGCCCTTCTGTGAGTGGGAGCACTCGGAAATAACCTTTGTCGGCAGCGATGGATTTTTCCGCAGGGGTTTCAGCAAAAAATTGTCTCGCTGGGTTGGCTTTGAAGGAATCGTTATTGAGGTAGCGGCGGTTGATGGTCCACACATCTAGGGTGATAAGGACAATTAAGCCAATCCCCAAGATACTTTCTGAGATTTTGCCTTTGAGGTAAAAGTAGATGGCACCAATTGCAAGTGTTACAAAGGCGAAGCTTTTCCAAGCGGAGGAGGAGAGCAGCTCCTTGCGGTCTGCTTGAAGAGCCGTGACGAGCCAATCTGGATAATTAGCATCTCCAGCTCCTTCAAAACGGAAGAAGGCAGTTCCCATGACTGCCAGCAGCAGGGTAATTCCGGCTACTATTCCTCCTGAAATCAGCAGTGGCTTTAGTACTTTGGTTTGGGTTAATTTTTCCAAGGCGATCATTCCCAAAACTGGAACTGCAAATAAGGTCATGCCCAATGCCATGGACACGGCTCGAAACTTGTTGTAACCCGGTAAACTATCAAACAAAGTGTAGTTGAACCAAGCCAGGTTTTTGCCCCAACTGAGCATCAATGAAAGTACGATGATGGATCCAAAAGTGATTAGACTGGCGCGTGGTGCTGCCCAGATGCCTAAAATGGCAAGAAATACTAGTATCACACTGCCGTAAATTGGTCCGCCAGTGAAGGGTTGGTCTCCCCAGTAGGTAGGTGCACCTTTCACAAAATCATTGATTTGGGCAGGTTCCAATCCTTGAGAGCGAAGCGCTTTTTCGGATGCAGAGCCTTTCGAGAGCGGGGTGGTGCTTCCTCCTCCGTAAAAGTCAGGAACTAGGAGGGTCATGCTTTCCAAAATGCCATTGGACCAGCCAAAGGCATAGTCTTTGTCGAGACCTGCTCCGGCAGTTTCGATGGTGGCCTTTCCTCTTGTGGAGTACGGGCTGTAGTCCAAGGCGGTGGCAATTCTGCCCAAATTTCCTCCAACGCCCAGGATAGCTCCTAGAGTCAAAAGTGCGATGGTTTTGGATAGGCTTGCAAGCCCTTCTTTTTTCCAATCAAACCCAAGGCGGGTGAGCACATAAATCACCGCAATGATCAGCGTGTAGTAGGTGATCTGAAGGTGGTTGAACTTGAGTTGCAGCAGAAGACCAAGCCCAAGAAGCGCCGCTCCGAGGAGTCGTTTGCGATCGAATGCAAGATGGATTCCAGTCAGAATCAATGGAATTAAGCAGACGGCCCAGATTTTAGCATTGTGACCTGCCTCGAGGGAAAGCAAGTTGTAGGTGTTGAAAGAAAAGGCAATAGCGCCGGCCACGGAGAAAATCGGTCGTACCCCATAGCTGAGCAGCAAAAGGTACATGGCGAGCATCCCAAAAAATAAGCCATTGATGGGGTGTGGGAGGCCCAGCGTCAAGATAGAGATGACTAAGTTGGTGATGTCTCCAGCAAACTCCAGGCTGATGAAGTAGGTAGGCATTCCGCCAAACATGCGATTGGTCCAGAGGGCTTGTTCCCCCGTAGCTGCACGGTAGTCAAGCACTTCTTTAGCGGAACCTTCCCATTGGAGGATATCGCCTTGGAAGATGATTTGCCCATCAAAAACAAGGGGCGAGAAATAGCCCACCACGAGTAGGTAGAAAAAGGCAATTCCGAGGAGGTGAGGCAGGATGTCTTTTTGAAATTGAAGCTTCATGCAGGAGTTGAGCGATTTGAACCGCAAATTAAGGAATTCGTGGGAAAGGCCATTGGGGGATTACTTACCTTTTTCGGTATAAGATTTGAAGAATAGGAGTAGCTGGGGCCAAGGCACTTTCTGAATCACTTAAATCCTGAGATGAATTGTCGAGAAAAGCTTCAAATTCATTACTTTTGCAGTATATAGCCGTAAAGCAGCATGTTTGATAATTTAAGTTTGAAGCTTGACCGGGCATTCAAGACACTGAAGGGCACCGGAAAAATCACCGAAATCAATGTCGCATCTACCGTAAAGGAGATTCGTAGAGCCTTGATTGATGCCGATGTGAACTACAAAGTAGCCAAGGAAGTCACG
Organism: Algoriphagus sp.; assembly: GCA_030729785.1. Classification (GTDB taxonomy): domain Bacteria; phylum Bacteroidota; class Bacteroidia; order Cytophagales; family Cyclobacteriaceae; genus Algoriphagus. Next base: position 47,308 of record JANQWS010000060.1, read on the forward strand.
GACAAAATCAAGGAAGAGGCCATGGGTCGAGACGTCTTGATCTCGGTGTCTCCGGGGCAACTATTGATAAAAATCACCCAAGAGGAGCTGACCAAATTGATGGGTAGTACCAAGGTGGATATCAAACTCAGTGGTGATCCTTCTGTCATTTTGATTGCTGGTCTTCAGGGATCGGGTAAAACTACTTTTACGGGTAAGCTTGGAAGTTTACTGAAGCGACAAGGACGTCAAGTGCTGCTTGTAGCCTGTGATATTTACCGACCAGCGGCGATTGACCAGCTCAAGGTATTGGGCGAGCAGATCGGGGTGGAGGTCTATGCTGAGCCAGAAAATAAAAATGCACTTCAGATTGCGAGCAATGCGATTGCTTACGCCAAGAAAACTGGCAAAAAGACCGTGGTAGTCGATACGGCAGGTCGTTTGGCGGTGGATGAGGAGATGATGCAGGAGATTGAGCAGCTCAAGAAAGCGCTCAATCCTTCAGAAACACTTTTTGTGGTCGATTCGATGACAGGTCAGGATGCGGTCAATACGGCCAAGACCTTTGACGATCGCTTGGATTTTGATGGGGTGGTCTTGACCAAATTGGATGGAGATACCCGAGGGGGTGCCGCCATTTCCATTCGTCACGTAGTGAATAAGCCGATTAAGTTTATCTCTACGGGGGAAAAGATGGAGAATTTGGATGCATTCCATCCAGACCGCATGGCCCAGCGAATATTGGGCATGGGGGATGTCATCTCTTTGGTTGAGCGCGCACAGCAGTCTTTTGATGAGGACGAAGCCAAGCGCTTGAATGCGAAAATGCGTCAGAACAACTTCAACTTTGACGACTTTCTTTCTCAGCTGGAGCAGGTGAAGAAGATGGGAAATATCAAGGATTTGATGGGGATGATTCCTGGGATGGGCAAGGCCATGAAGGGGTTAGATATTGATGACGACTCTTTCAAGCCAGTTGAAGCCATCATTCGCAGCATGACCCCCAAAGAGCGTCAAAATCCGGACATCATTGATGGCAGACGAAGAAAAAGAATTGCGGATGGCTCGGGAAGAAACATCACCGAAGTCAACAATTTGATGAAGCAGTTTGAGGACATGCGCAAGATGATGAAGCAGATGAATAAAATGGGAGGAGCGAAAGCGGCAATGAGCCGGATGATGCCTCCAGGGATGGGGAAGAGGTAACTAGTAGCAAGTAGCAAGACGCTGAATAATGTACGAAGTACTAAGTACTAAGTACCAAGTACCAAGACCCTTAAATTCCAGAACTTCAATCCCAATACGAATCTCTACTTTGTACTTGGTTCCTGGTACATTGTACCTCTTTCTTAATTCTTCAATCGGCGTTCAGCGTTGGACATTGGTTGCAATTTCGTATTTCGTATCTCGTATTTCGTATCTCTTCCTGGTACATTGTACCTCCCTTGGACCTTCGACATTGGTTTCGATTCCGTATTTCGTATCTCGTACTTTCTATCCCTACCCACTCCTGTGAAACGTATCGCCCTAGACCTCCACTACCTCCCATGCTTGGAGTACTTTGCTGTAATGGGCGAGGTAGAGGAAGTATTTTTGTTTCCGGGAGATTACTACACGCGGCAATCTTATTTTAACCGAGCGGAGATTTTATTGGCCAACAAGGTTCATACCTTGAGTGTACCCATACAAGGAAGGCGACCTCGGGTACCCTTGGGAGAAGTTCGTATTGATTACGGACAAAAATGGGCGCTTACTCATTTGAGGGGGATTCAAAGTGGCTACGGGAAAGCTCCTTTTTTTGAATACTTCTTCCCATATTTTGAAGAGGTAATTAGCCGTCAAGAACGCTTTTTATGGGATTTGAATTTTAATTTGCTGACAATCTGTCTGAAACTTTTACGAAGGCCTGTCAAAGTCACTGTGCAGCATCAAGGGGCCATTCCCGCGGATGTAGTCGATTTTAGGGGGCTTATTGTCCCTTCAGGAAGTTTTTTGGACCGTCCTTTTTATCAGGAAGTGCCTTATGGGCAAATTTTTGGCCTAGACTTTGTCCCTAACCTTTCTATTCTAGACGGTTTGTTTTGTTTGGGACCGGAAACAGGGAGTTTACTGGTTAAATCTCAAAAAAAACGAGAACAATAAGGGATCCGATTGTGTTTTTAAAACAAATTCGGTAACATAGAATCAAGATTCATCTCATACAAAGAAAAGGGTTAAATGGAAGCAAAATTTTCGAACAGAGTCAAGGAGGTAATCTCTCTCAGCCGCGAAGAAGCCCTTCGCCTGGGGCACGATTACATTGGCACAGAGCACCTGTTGCTAGGGATGATCCGTGAAGGAGAAGGGGTAGCTGTTTCCATTTTGAAAAAGCTAGGGATTCCCATGGATGAATTACGGAATGCGATAGAGCGAGCGGTAAAAGGTACGGCCAATCACAATGTGAAGAATATGGCCAATATTCCTTTGACGAGGCAGTCGGAAAAAGTTCTAAAAATCACATACCTAGAAGCAAAAATTTTCAAAAGTCAGTTGATTGGTACCGAGCATTTGCTCTTGTCAATCCTTAGAGATGAAGACAATATTGCCACGCAGATATTGAATAAGTTTGAGGTCAACTACGACAGCATCAAGGAGATGCTGGAGATGCAATCAGATACTGGTAATTCCCCAAGAGCTCGTGCAGAGGCAGAAGATGGAGACGAAGACGGTTCCAAACTCTTTGGTTCTTCCTCCTCAGGAGGGGGATCACAAAAGCCTGGAGCAGAAAAATCCCGAACTCCAGTTTTGGACAATTTTGGTCGCGACCTAACCAAAATGGCTGAGGACGATAAGCTCGACCCGATCATTGGTAGAGAAAAAGAAATCGAACGTGTAGCACAAATTCTTTCTCGAAGAAAGAAAAATAATCCCATTCTAATTGGAGAGCCAGGCGTAGGTAAAACAGCCATAGCAGAAGGCTTGGCCTTGCGTATTGTCCAGAAAAAAGTATCCCGAATCCTCTTTAACAAGCGCGTGGTGACCTTGGATCTTGCCTCTTTGGTAGCGGGCACCAAGTACAGAGGGCAATTTGAGGAGCGTATGAAGGCGGTCATGACCGAATTGGAGAAGTCGCCAAATGTTATCCTTTTCATCGATGAATTACATACCATTGTAGGTGCAGGTGGTGCTTCCGGATCTTTGGATGCATCCAATATGTTTAAGCCAGCCCTAGCACGTGGGGAGATCCAATGCATTGGTGCGACCACCTTGGATGAATACAGACAGTACATTGAAAAGGATGGTGCGTTGGCACGACGTTTCCAAATGGTGATGGTAGATGCTACCTCTCCAGAAGAAACCATTCAAATTCTTAATAATATCAAAGATAAGTACGAGGACCACCACAACGTGATCTATACCGATGCAGCGATTGAAGGATGTGTGAAGCTTTCGGATCGATACATTTCCGATCGTTTTCTTCCTGACAAAGCCATCGATATTTTGGATGAAGCTGGTGCGCGTGTACACATCCTTAACATTCATGTTCCTGAGGATATTCTAAGCTTGGAGTCTGAGGTAGAAAATATCAAGGCAGAGAAAAACCGGGTAGTCAAATCTCAGAAGTACGAGGAGGCTGCTCAACTGCGCGACAAGGAGAAGAAACTTTTGGAACAATTGGATGAAGCAAAGGTGAAGTGGGAAGAGGAAACAAAAACCAAGCGCTTTACCGTGGACGAAGATCATGTAGCAGAGGTAATCGCCATGATGACAGGAATCCCTGCCAAGCGAATCGCACAGAATGAGGGCAACAAGCTGCTCAATATGGGTGAGGAGCTGAAGGGCAAAGTAGTAGGCCAAGAAGAAGCCATCAAGAAGTTGACCAAAGCCATACAGCGTACGCGCGTAGGATTGAAAGATCCGAAGAAGCCGATCGGCTCCTTTATTTTCCTAGGCCCTACAGGTGTAGGAAAAACAGAGCTGGCAAAAACCTTGGCTACCTATCTCTTTGACAAGGAGGACTCGTTGATCCGTATTGACATGTCCGAATACATGGAGAAATTCTCCGTATCCCGGCTGGTGGGAGCACCTCCAGGCTACGTGGGCTATGAAGAAGGGGGACAGCTCACCGAGAAAGTGCGTAGAAAGCCTTATTCTGTAGTCCTGCTGGATGAAATCGAAAAAGCACATCCGGATGTGTTCAATATCCTGCTGCAGGTGCTGGATGACGGTATCTTGACGGATGGATTGGGTAGACGGGTTGATTTCCGAAATACCATCATCATCATGACTTCCAATATTGGGGTACGTGATCTGAAGGACTTTGGTGCGGGTATTGGTTTTGCAAACCGTGCCAAAATAGATAATCAGGATGAAATCATGAAGTCTACGATTCAGTCTGCTTTGAAAAAGGCATTCAGTCCAGAATTCTTGAATCGATTGGATGATGTAGTGGTGTTTAACACGCTCAGCAAGGAAGATATTTTCAAAATCATCGACATTAGCCTAGGCAAATTGTTTCACCGAATTACCGACTTGGGGTACAAGATCGATCTTACGGAGAAGGCAAAAGAATTCTTGGCCAACAAAGGCTATGACCAGCAGTATGGTGCTAGACCTTTGAATCGTGCCATCCAAAAGTATTTGGAAGATGCGATTGCGGAAGAGATTTTGAAAGGAGACCTTTCTGAAGGAGATGTGATTACTGCCGATTATGTGGAGGAAGCCACGGAACTGACTATCTCCGTAACCAAGAAAGAAAAGGCGGATTAAGGAACCACAGTTCATAGTGGACAGACCATGGCTCATTAAATTGAACTCCAAGTCTTATTTTCCTTGGTTACTTTTAAAAAAAGGAGCTCCTCACACCAGGATAAATTAATGCGTAAAAGAGCCTTGAAAACAATAGTTTTCAAGGCTCTTTTTTTGGATTGAATAACAAAAAAAGAGGCCCGCCCGGCAAATACAGGGCGGAGCCTCCTCCATCAACCTCACTAAACAATTTTTTGGGAATGCGTTAGGGTTTGAGGAAATAAGCATCCTTAAACTTAGCTCTGCTCAAGCTGTCTTGTTGAGCTTTGATAAGGGAGTCTTGTTGGGCTTTTTCAGATTCAAATGAATCCCAATCTCGTCGTTCTCCTTTTTTACCTGGACAAGTGAGGCAGGTGAGCCCTGCTTCATTGAATACCCACACGGCTTCTCGACGTACGTCACTAGTTTCGTATCCATTTCGGTAGAGTGTGTTTTCTAGAATACGCAACAGGCTTCTATCCATAATAAAAGGGCGATTGTAAGGAATTGCCAACTTTAATTTAATTCTTTGGTCTCTGAAGGCTCCTAGTGAAAGGAGGTCAAACCCTTCGTCAAAGGTCAGTACAGAATCCTCCAAAACGTAGTTGTAGGTTACTTTTTCAGCAGTGGCTCGCGCTTGATCTTTGTCCTTTCCCCGCGCAGTTATTTCTTGGGTAAGGACCAAAGTAGTGTCGCTGTTCCCTATCAACTGAAGATCTAAGTTTTTGAAGTTGTTTTCCTCCTGGAGCTCCTTTACCTTGACTAGCAGGGTTCCTTTGGTAGTTGGCAGTACAATATTGGTTTGAATGCGCTCCTCCACTTTAAATTTGGAGATAATTTGTGGAATCTGAAATCCTGCTATCCCAATGCATAAAAGCCAAAGGGCAAGGGCTGTGATACCAAATTTGGTGCCTACTAGATTTTTCATGGATAGGACACTCAAACCGAGCATTAGGACCACTATTCCAGGGACTGCTAAGACCCCAAGGCCGGCAGCTGCTAGTCCTGTAGGAACTAATTCTGTAATCATATCCAAGGGGAATGCATTCACTGTTCCATAAACGACAGGGTCAATAATACCTAGGTATAGGGTGAAAGTTACCAGAGGAGCCGCTACAAGACCGATTCCAAAAAAGAAAATAATCAATCCGAAAAAGACGCGGAGTAGGGTCAGTATAATTTTTCCTAAGGACCCAAATGCAGAGCCAAGAGCTTCAATCACTTGACCAATCACCCGAAAAGGAGTGATTAGTATTTTTGTTAAAGGGGATTCAGGCGTAGATGGTTCTGGATTGGTCGCTTCCTTTAGCTTGGAATTAATTCGGTCCAAGGTGATTTCTTCTCCTTTCATTTTGATTCGTTCCGTGATGGAGTTGGCCACTGGAGTAATGATCCAAAGAATCAGGTAGATCACAACACCGGAGCCCCCTGCAATAGATAGGAAGATAAAGGCTAGTCGAACATACAATTCCTCGATCCCAAAATAGGCTGCAAGACCACTAGCGACACCACCTAAAACCTTACTATCGGGATTTCGATAGAGTTTTTTGATTTCCTTATTTTCCTCTTGCGTGTACGATACCGGAAGTATGATCCACAAGACGATGTAGGCAATGATGGCAAGTGCTGCGAAACTGAAATTTATCTCAATCCAATCGAAGGGATTGAAGTCAAAAAGGATGGGCTTGATATGAATATTTCCGCTAAATAAGAGTAGAATGGCAATCAGTCGAATCCATAGCGCATCGATGGAAAAATAGTGGGCGATTCCAGCACAGACCCCACCTAGGATTTTTTTATTTTCCATCCGCATGAGCTTTTTATAACCTCCCTCAGCAGAGGAAGGTGGCGTGACGTACTTGTAAAAATCATCTCCTGTGGGTTCGCTTGCCTCGTCCTCGGCTGTGGGATCTTCCAAAGTGCTGAAGTCTGCAATGGTTCCCATTTTTTCAATAAGGCGAGCCACATTCTCCGCTGTGATGACTTGGTTGTTGTTTTTTAGGTAGGAAAGAAAAATCTCAGCGATACGGTTTTCAATGTCGGATACAATCTCTTTGCTATCCGAATAGCCGGAAAAGTGAGAGGTAATGCTTTCTAAATAATTTTTTAAGGTTTCGTATCCATCCTCTTCGATATGGAATACAATGCCACTGATCGTGATGCTTATGGTCTTTTTCATGCGGTAATCGACGTTGACTGATGTTTCTTTTTGGTGATTTGACTGATGGATAGTACGAGTGCTTTCCAGGTATCGGCAAGATTTTTTAGGCTTGCCTTGCCTTTTTCAGTGATGGAAAAATATTTTTTAGGAGGGCCTGTCTCTGATTCTTCCCAGCGGTAGGTAACCAACTCTGCAGATTTGAGGCGGTTGAGTAAAGGGTAGAGGGCGCCTTCTATCCCAATCAACTTTGCTTGGGTGAGCTCATCGATTAAGTCCGAGGTGTACACTTCTCCTCGGGAAATGATGTGCAGGACACCGTATTCTAGCAGTCCTTTGCGCATTTGTACTTGGGTGTTGGTTTGATTCATGGGGATGGTTACTACAGGTTAATGAAGTAAGCTGTTGCTTTTTTCTCTACTCAGTAGGAGAAAAAGTAATACCACATTTTTAATTCAGTACCTAATATCACCTCATAGTAGGTAATTTTTGAAAAAAAGAAGCTAAAAAAAATTATAAATAATTGGTTTACAATTAATTAAACCATTTTAATTTTCTTACTTAAATATAAACTCTCCTAATTTTATTTTTTTAAAGAATTGCTCATTCTGAAAAATTTGTTCACCAATGGAACAAAGAAGTGACCGAAAATGTACAGTTAATAGGTATCTGTGGATTCTTGGATCCATCAACGGTCCTCTTCCTAGTAGATGGATTTAGTCCTCCTATCTACTTTGAAAAATCCTTGCTACCATGGATTCCTTTTAAAGGGTGGATTGCCCAAATGTCAGCAAGTTATGGTCTGGATCTAGCAGTGAAAACTCCCGCATCCCCCAGGGTTTGGTTTCCAACGGTGCATTGGGGTGTATAGCTACCTTCCGCTCCAAAAAGTACTGGTAAAGGCGGTCTATTTCTTCTGTTCTCAGGTAGATCTGTCCGTAATTTTGTAACGGGTCTAGGTCTGGAAAAAGAAAAAAGTGGAGTTCGACTGCATCCTTTTTCACCATCAGGTAGTCCGGGTAATCCTGTGAACCTACCCGCTGAAAGCCCAACTGATCCAGGTAATAGGCCTTCGTAACGGCTTTGTTGCGCATGGGCAACTTGGGGTGGATGGATGTAATCATGCTTCAGTGGAATTAGTACGGGTAGCCAAACTTACCCTTAGCGTCAGGATTCGGTTTTCTTCTTGTTCCAAAAATACCAAATTCCCCAGACGCTCCCAAGGAGAAGGAGTCCAAGGGCCAGCCAATCTTGTGGATCTTTCAAGGAGGATTGTGCATCCAAAAAGGAGTTTGCTGCCTTGCCTGAAGCGAATGCGAGGATAGTTCGTGGCAGCATGCCTGGTAGTCCAAAGCGAATGATTTTTGAAAGGGGAATTCCCAAGGAGGCAAATAGGAAATTGGAAATCGCAAAGGGAATCACCGGACTGATACGAACGAAGAATACAAGACCTGCCGGCTGTTCGATTCGTTTTTCGATTTCTTCCTTCAAACTCGGATGCCGTGCATATAGGATCGTTCTGAAGTCTGCATTGATCCACTTGCCCAAGGTATAGCCAAGCACATTGGCCAGGAGGTAGGCAATCACCAGATGGGGAAATACGCTCCATCCCCAAAAAAAGCCGGAGGCAATTGCTGTGAGCGTAGTGGGGAGAAATGCGAGTCCAACAAGGAAGGCTAGGATTAGGCTTAGCAGGACCTGGTCCACAATTCCGGTCACCACGATTTGCTCCATTGCCTGGTAGTTGGTGCTGAGTAAGAGGGAGCCCAAGAGCGGGACAAAACTAACCCAAAGCCAGCCGAGAGTCGTGCTGGGATGGCTACGAAAGTAGCCTGCCAAGTCCTTGAATATGCTGTCCTTTTTTGTCATCTTTGATACGCTTTTGAAGTAAAAGCTGACAAGTTTAGCACCTAGTATTGGAATTGCCTTCATTTATCCAAAATAGGTTTTGAATTCTATGTAAACCCAACCCTCCTAAATCCACTTTAGATGAAATTTGGTACCAAAGCCATCCATGCGGGAGTAGCCCCGGATCCTTCCACAGGAGCCATTATGACTCCTATTTTTCAGACTTCCACCTACGTTCAAAAATCTCCTGGAGACCATCTGGGCTACGAATATAGCCGTACGCACAACCCAACTCGTACTGCCTTGCAGCAAAGCTTGGCGGCTTTGGAAAATGGAAAACACGGCATTTGCTTTTCCTCTGGGCTTGGCGCCATCGATTCGGTCATCAAGTTATTTAACCCAGGAGACGAGATCATCTCGACCAACGATTTGTATGGGGGAACCTACCGCTTGTTTACCAAGGTTTTTGAGCGCTACGGTATCAAGTTTCATTTTGTGTCTATGGCCGATCCCCAGGCCTTGTCTTCCCTGGTCAACGAACGTACCAAGCTCGTGTGGGTGGAGACGCCTACCAATCCAATGATGAATATCATCGACCTGAAAGCGATGGCTGCCTTTTCGAAGAAGCACGGCTTGCTACTGGCGGTGGACAATACCTTCGCCTCGCCTTACCTTCAGAATCCTCTAGACCTGGGCGCAGATATCGTGATGCACTCGGTGACCAAGTATTTGGGAGGGCACTCCGACGTGGTGATGGGAGCCTTGGTAGTGAACGACGACGAACTTGCTTCTCGCTTGGTGTTTCTTCAAAATGCTTGTGGAGCTACCCCAGGACCTCAGGATTGCTTCTTGGTACTACGAGGCATCAAAACCCTGCACCTCCGAATGGAGCGTCATTGCTACAATGGAAAAGTCATTGCGGAATTTTTGCGCAATCATTCCAAAGTAGCAAAAGTCTATTGGCCGGGCTTTGAAGATCACCCAAATCATGAGGTAGCAAAAAGTCAAATGCGTGATTTTGGAGGCATGATTTCCTTTACTCTGGTAGGCAATCAACTTGCAGATGCAAAAAAGGTGATGGAGAGTTTTCACCTTTTTGCTTTGGCCGAATCCTTGGGTGGCGTGGAGTCACTTTGTGGGCACCCTGCTAGCATGACCCATGCCTCCATCCCAAAGGAAGAGCGTGAAAAGGTAGGCTTGGTGGATTCTTTGATCCGACTCAGTGTAGGAGTAGAGGATGTGGAAGACCTCAAAAAGGACCTTGCTGACGCGCTAGCGATCATTTAAACTAAGGAAAGCACTTTAGTTATCCCCACTGCGTTCTACGCGGTGGGGATTTTTTTTTGGATTGCAGCGGAAGAAGTAGGTGAAAATTAGGCCCCTACTTTCCGAAGGAGGTGGATCGCTTGTTTTTCAAGCGATGCCGTGAGAGTTTTCTTTTCCTCTTTGAGTTCCTTCACCCAGTCTAGGTATTTTTTGGATACTTCATCTTGTTGCCCGATAAAGTGTGTCAAGCTTTGAAGGCTGAGGTGGTTGGCATACCAGGGTTTTAGACCATTTTTTAGTCGCTCAATTTCCTCATGAATTTGAGAGATAAAAATAGCATTTAGCCCCAGGTGCACGAGTAGATTTTCCAAAATGATCACCTTCCGTAGTCCCTCAAATAGATCTCGGAAGCCTTGTGTACTGATAGGAGCTGTTACCTCCTTGCGTATTTGTTCAAGTTCCTCCTGCACCAATTGGTGGATGGAGGTAGTCAGTACCAAGGGTTTAATTCCTTTGCTTGCTTCATAGGCTTTTTGAAAATAATCTTCCCACATTTTCAAAGAGCTGCCAACCATAAGATCGAATGCTTCTTTTTGTATTTCGCGTTTTTGGTCAAACAAGTAACTTTTGAAAGTTTCGTAGCTAAGCGACAGTGATTTTTCTCGTTGTTTGAAACCCCGCTCCACCAGCTTGAGGTGATGGACTTTTTTCAAGGATTTTTTAAGGGCTTTCAACGGGAAAAATAGAGGGTAACCAAGTTCCTTGTCCTCAAAATGAATTTTTTCGAGCAGCTCAGAATAGAGTTCTAAAAATTCCAATTGCTCTAAGAGTGCAATTGCTTTGGTAGATTTGATTTCCTTCCCTAATTCTAAAAAAAGGGCTTTTGCCTGTTGGTGTTGGTGTGAAAAGAGTTGAAATACAGGGGATTTCATTGGGTGAGCTTCTTAGGAAATTTTCACCAAGGTAGCACCGTAGCCCCATTGGTCTTTCTGCGTGTCTTGAAAGTAGGAAATATTTCCAATTTGACTCAATCGCTTGTGAATTTCTTTTCGAAGTACCCCGTTGCCAATCCCATGGATAAACGTAATCTGATCCATCCCTACCGCGATGGCCTGGTTTAGATTTTTCTCAAAAACTTCCAATTGTATTCGCAACTTCTCGGAGTTGCTCAAGCTATCCGGCTTCGGGTGAATTGCTTCGATGTGGAGGTCGATGGAGGCTGGGGGTGCCGGTACTTTTGTGGGTGGAGGACTGGAACTGACTGGGTTGAGTTCGGCATTCAATCCGCGAATGTCCAGTTCTCTCGTGGTTTGTTCCAAGGCAAACAAGTACACCTTCTTTCCGAGCAGTGGAGCCGTACTTAGATGCTTGAAAAATTGGGTTGCCTTAAGTTTAAACTGTCGTTCAAAGGCAGGAATTGCTTTTTCCAACTTGGCTTGAATGGGGATAAAGCGCAGTAAAAACGAGGGCCACTCCTCTAATTCCTTGAGGAGTCGATCGTCAATTTTTTTGACTTCACCAGCACCAAGAGTTCCTGCATACAAGGTTCGGTGGTTAGAGCCATATACTTCGGAGGCGTGGGCAAGATAGGCTTTCGGGCTATCGTTGATAAGGTAAAGGCTCAAGTTTTGGTCGTTGATGGGCAAGAATGCCAGGTAAAGGCCTTGATCCTTTGGGGCTGAGATAGGAAGGGGTGTTTCGATGTCTGCAGTAGAAGTTTGGGTGTCCCCGAAGTAATTTTTTTCTGCTTCTGCGATCAGCACAACTTCAGACTTCAGGACTGGAATAACGAATCCATCTTCAATTTCCACTTCGAGTCTTCCTCCTGCAGAAACTTTGCGAATTACGCCTTCTTCTTTTCCGTGCAAGACACGTACTCGATCTCCTATGTTCATGGGGTTAACGCTTTTTTATAAGTTTCTATGGCTCGATTCCGCGCAAATTTATGGTCTACCATTGGTTTTGGATAGGCTGTAGTCCCTAATTCTGGAATCCATTTTTTAATATAGACTAAATCTTTGTCAAATTTTTCGGTTTGGGAATCGGGATTGAATACCCGGAAGTAGGGTTGCGCATCGGTACCGGTCCCTGCTGCCCACTGCCAACCTCCATTGTTGGAGGCCAGTTCGAAGTCCAGTAATTTCTTTGCAAAATAGGCCTCTCCCCAACGCCAATCGATGAGCAGGTGTTTGGTTAAAAAGGAGGCTACAATCATTCTGACGCGATTGTGCATAAATCCGGTAGCATTCAGTTCCCGCATGCCAGCGTCCACGATGGGATAGCCGGTGGTGCCTGCACACCAGGCTTCAAATTCGTCTTCCTTGTTTCTCCATGGGATTCGATCGTACTGTGGCTTGAAAGCCCGGTCGACCACCTGAGGGGCATTACCGAGGATCATCGCATAAAATTCTCGCCAGATCAATTCATTTAAATAGGTGGCATTAAGGGAGGCAGCCTTGAGGGCTAGTTTGCGGATGGAAAGGGTTCCAAATCGAAGGTGGATTCCCAATCTGCTCGTGCCTCGCTGAGCTGGGTAATTTCGACGTTCCTCGTAGTGACGAACGATCTCTTCGTCCAAGTCGCTACTGGGAATTTCGATTGAAGAGCGAGTAAATCCCATGTCCGAAAGAGAGGGCATGGGGAGTGGTGAAATTTGGAATAAGTTGCCCCAGTTGGCTGGGGGGAGGGGTTGCACCCGGGTGGTTTTAAATTTTTCCAACCAGTTTTTACTGTAGGGGGTAAAGACTTTGTAAAATTCTCCCGAACCGTTGACAATTTCGTTGGGTTCAAAAATGACTTGGTCCTTGAAGGAGAAGAAGGAACAGTGGTTTTCTTTAAGTAGTTCTTCTAGGTGACTATCCCGTAACACAGCGTAGGGCTCGTAATCCCGATTGGTGTAGACAGCCTGCATGGGGTATTCGTGGAGGAGTTCTTGAAAGATTTGCGCTGGATACCCATACCGGACGAGCAGGGAACTTCCATGCTGCTCAAAAAAGGATTTTAATCTCGTAATTTGATCATGAATAAAAGAAACCCTGGCATCGCCTTTATCTTCCAATGCATCTAAGATATGGCGATCAAAAATAAAAAGGGGGAGTACCTGTTCTTCCTGTTGCAAGGAGTAATAAAGTGCAGTTTGGTCTTCAATTCTCAGGTCTCTTCGAAACCAGCAAAGGGTAATTTTTTTCATGCGTGATTTTTAAGTAGAGAATAGCGAGTCGCTAGAAATTGTTTAAAATTTTTGTCAACAGTTGACAGTCCATAGATGACAGTCAATTCTAGTGATACATCACTTTTAATCACACATGACTAGCTGCTGTGGACCGTGGACCGTTAGCAGTTGACCATTCACATTAATTTTCCTTGGGAGGATTTTTTTCCAAGCGTACTGGAGGGATGTATTCGTCTAAGAGAGGTAAATTTTCTAGTTCAAGTGGTTTCCACTCCTCCGATCCTCCATAATCTTCGCGTAAAAAATCATCAGAGTCCTGAAGTTTGAGGCGTTCAGCCTTTCTCCGTGCAAGTTTTCGGAAGAGTTCGGTAAAGGAATTAAAAGATACGTTTTGGGTCACAGAGGCCCCATAAGAAAGCACATTTTGAGAAAGGGATAGGGAGGTGAAGGTATTGAAATTATTGCGATTGAAGATTCGCAGTCGGTAAACGCCATCTTCGGTGATTAGGTATTCTGCCTGCCAATCGCCAATGATCGAAGCAGCACTGGCTGTCCCATTGTTGTCGGTAAATCCTCCATCTCGAGAAACTCGAAGTCGGCCGTCTAGGAAGGTTCGTGCTACGCTAATTTGGAAATTTTCTAGTGCATTTTGATCCAAAGTGGCCAAGTCTATGGATACTTCTAGATTTTTATCTAGCTGCCCCATAAACCGGTTTATTTGAGAGGAAAGTAGGTTTCCAAGACTTGAGGAAAGCGTAGATCCACCAGAAAACTGCCCTTCAGGAGAAAGGCTTTGCGCGACAATGACGGAGAAGACCTGCCGATTCATCTCTTGTTCGTCGGCAGCCACCCTATTTTGAAAGGCCGAAATGGTAGTTTGTATATCCCCACTGGAAGGGAAGGCACTGAAGTCAAACCCAAACTTGAAGGTGGGAGAAAGCAATTCTCCTTGGAGATCCATCAGCACCTTAAGAGGGAATCTTCTGCGCATCTGACTATTTTCCTGATCGGCGCTAGTAGCATTGAGTAGGGGTTGGAGCGATACATTTTCCTCGTAACTGGCTTTCAGATTCATGATTCCCGAATAAGGATCGCCATACCAAGTGATTCTTCCCCCAGGCTGGACGATAAACTGTTTTTTGACTACGTTGTAGAGGGAAAAGTTGTACTTGCCCTCTACAATGTCATAGTTGCCTGCCAGGGAGAAATTTCCTTGCGTATCCACATTCATATTCAGGGTGCCTCTGCCTCTACCTTGAATACTTTCCTCTGTTCTTGGATCGATAATGATCTCCGTAAATGCATCTGGTGTGATATCAAGAATGAAATTCATCCGGATATTTTCTATCTCCAAACGCTTGACTTCCTCCGCTAGGGCCTGGATTCGTACGGTATCCCGTACGTTGATCACTTGGATAAAGTCCTCTTGGAATTGTTCTTTGGAGCTCGTCAAGGGGATAGCAATCCGGGTGTTGGGTTGGGAGGTCATCCGAGCAGTTACATCCAGATTGCTGGTACTTCCCTTGATGGCTAGGCTACCTGTAGCATAGGCTGTTCCAAAGAAAAGCGCGTTGTCCTTGGAGCTTGTATTTAAGACTTGAAAATTAGTAAGCTGGGAGTTGATATCCAGAAAAACAGACGAAAATCCTTGGTGGTTGAGGCCTCCTGTGAAGGTGGCTCGATTCCCATTGAGGTCACGAAGGACTAAGTCTTGAAAGCTCATTTGGGTCGGACGGAAAAGAAGGCTGCCATCCAGTTGGTAGTCCGTGTTAAGGTAATTGATCCTCATTTTCCCTTGTGCTACCCGGGTGCTGCCAATCAATTCGGGACGGTCTAGGTTGCCTTGAAGTTGTAAGTTTCCCGTTAAAGTTCCTCCCAGGTTGGAGATGTATTTGGAGAGAAAAGGTTCGAAGATCACCAGGTTGGCCTGGGTTAGGTTGGCAGCAAAGTCCAAGTTTTGCGCGTCCAAATCTATGGTCCCATCAATTGCGATTTTCTTTTGCTCGTTGAAGTAGTTTTCCAGGTGGAGGCGTAAGTTTCGTTCTTCCATAGCGGCCGAAAGGTCCACTTCTCCAATCGGGAAATCATTGATTGCTAATCCTTCGACATGGAGCGATCCTGTTAGGGTCGCTTCGCCAAGTAGGGAAGACAGCGCAAAGCGACCGTCTGCAATCCCTTCTACTTCTAAGGGGCTTACGGTATTGAGGAGGTCTAGCGACACTCCTTTGAGATCTAGTTCTAGAGATTCTTTTGGATTGGCACTAATTTTTCCTTCCAGCCCAAGTGATTGCCCCTCATTCAAGACGCCTACCTTGGAGAGTGTAAGTGCCCCTTCCTGTAGGCTCACTAGGTTGTCCGGGTCAAATTGCCATTCTCGATTTAAGACGCGTAGGAGCGAAGGCTTAAACTTCAAGAAGGTGCCTGTCTTGGTAAAGCGTGTTTCTGCTTCAATCCGGGCCTTGCTTTGGGTAGAGTCCTGATCCAAGCTAAACTGTACATCCAGGTTGGTCTGATCCCAAATTGCCTCCAGTCCTAGGTTGGTAAATCCAAGTGTATTTCCCACCTGCTGCCTTTTGGAAAAGATGTAAAAGGAAGCTAGAATATTGTCGCTATTGATGATTTTGGAGGTATTGAAATCAATATTGGTATCAAACACCGTATTGCCTTTGTAGGTAAGGGTATCTAGGGAGGTGAAAAAATTAAATACCGTGTTTTCTGTAGTTTGGTAAAATGCTCCTTCCAGGCTAGTGTTTTTGGAGACGGTAAGTTGGGGTTCAAACAAATGAATGAGAGGATTGATATCCAGCATCCGTACGTTTAAGTCCAAGTCGTAGTCTTGAGAAAAATTCTTCTTCAAGTCAGCCAAGGGAGGGGTTTCATTTAGTAAAATAGACAGGTACTGCTTACCGAGTACCTGTAGGTCTTGGCCCATTTGTTCCAACTCGAAATGCCCTGAAGCTGCCATGACCAGGTAATCTGAATTGAGGGAAAGGGTACGGGTGCCTCCTGCAAATAAAGACTGTACAAAAAAATCTCCAGCATCCAAGCTTCGGTCTTTGTAGCCCACCTTTAGGTCTCGTACACGTGCGATCCCTTGGATGTCGTCAATGGTAATTCCTTGGGTATCCATATCCAAGTTGCCACTAAAAAAAACAGGTGTTTGTGTTAGGTTGATGCGATCCAAAAACACGGTATCTACCGCCACTAGGAGTTTGACGGAATCCACCCCTTCGTTTAGGTTGAGGGAGCCTTGGACGCGGGTTTTGAGGTTTGGGTCATCAATGGATAAGTTGCCCCGAAAAAGGTTTTTTCCATAAATGGCATCGGTCTCAATATTGGTGTAGGTATAGTTGTTCAGTCCTAATTTGCTAATGGTAGCCTTGAGATCAACGAGTGCTGTTTCTAGGGATTCCCCTTTTGCCTGTAGGGTTCCTTCTAGGGATATTTTTTGAAAAACTTCTCGATTGCCGGTTAAGACTCCCAAATCTAGGTTCTGAATTCGGAGTCGGGAGTTAATGGAACTGATTTGATTTGTTTTTGCGTACTCGATACGGCCGTTGAAGTTGCCAATAGAAGTGGAAAAGGATCCTGTGGTAGTCAGCTTCTGGAGGGTTCCGTTGAGGTCGGCATTGAATCGAAGTATTCCAAACTTATTAAGTTCCCGCTGGGTGCTGGCATTCAGGTAGGGTCTCAAGTCTTTTGCTGCAACCACTGAATTTTTCAAATTCAACTGGAGAAAAGTGCTATCCAGCTGGGGAAGTCCTTTGACAAGAATAGAACCAAAAAGTGCTGTCTTTTCACCTAGTCGGATCAAAAATTCTTCTGAACTGAGGTTGGCAATGGTTCCCGTGAGGGGGCCACTCAAAACAATTTCATCGTCAATAACAGGTGCTGTTGGAGCAAATCGAATGATATCCGAGAGGTGAATGACGGTTTCGTCAAAGAAGGCGGTCAGTTCAACTTGGTTGATAAAATCTGCATAGCCTTTGGGCCCTTTGGGAGCAAGTCGAAGGTAGTTTTTGATTCTACTTTTATCTGTTTGTAGGTCGAGGTTAGTCAGTTCCAAATACTCAGGGCTGTAGGCAATCTCGGTCTTCAGCTGCCGAATATGCATCCCCGTATACCGCTCTTGGCCACTCAACTGGAGTAGTTCTAGTTCAAGACGATCGCCTTCAACGTGTAAGTTTGCCATATTGGCGCTGAGCTCGTTCCATTCTATCTTGGAATTATCCCACCCTTGGGTAATCGCTGGGGCTTGTAGGTTGGAGTAGGCGAGGGTTGTATTGCGTAGTGCTAGGGAACGAATGTCGATTTTTGCGGGATTCGTGCTGGATGGATTGCCGAATACCTCTCCCAGGGTAGTGATCCAACGGTTGATGGAAAGAACGCTATCGCCGGGGTGATTGATTAGGTGAATGTAGGCTTGCTCTACGCGAATTTGATCCAATTCTGGATCACCAGGAGGTAGGAGTGAAAAGAGGGAAAAGTCCACATAGAGTTCTTTCGCCCCCAGTATAAGGCTGTCTTTTTGGTCATAGACGGCGATGTCATCTAAGCTTAGAGCATCCCACCAGCGGAGCCGTATCGTTCCGATTTCGGTACGAAAATCGGATTTTTCACCCAGGGAACTAGTGAGTTTACCCAGTATCCAATTTTGAACAGGATAAAGTTGAAGGGCAAGTCCAAGGGCGAATAGTAGTAGTAAACTAGAAAAGACAGCCCAACCCATTACTCGGAAAGCTTTGTGTAAAAAATCCGTAACTTTGGCTTTATTTTCCAATGGGTACAACCGATATTTCTATACTTGCTATTGAGTCGTCTTGCGACGAGACTTCTGCTTCCATTATAGTTAATGGCAAAGTACTCAATAATATTGTCGCTACGCAATCGGTACACGAAAAATATGGGGGAGTAGTTCCGGAATTAGCGTCACGTGCGCACCAAGAAAATCTAATCCCTGTAGTGCATGAGGCACTTTCTAGTGCGGGTATTTCCAAAAAGCAGCTCAGTGCTATCGCGGTTACCCGCGGTCCTGGTCTGATGGGTTCTTTGTTGGTAGGAGTAAGTTTTGCAAAGGCCTTTGCCAAAACACTTAACCTTCCCCTGATTGAGGTCAACCACATGCAAGCCCATGTCTTGGCACATTTTATTGAAGAACCTCGTCCCAGCTTTCCATTTATTTGTTTGACCGTCAGTGGAGGCCATACCCAACTCGTATGGGTACGGGATCATTTGGACATGGAGGTGATCGGTGAAACTCAGGATGATGCGGTGGGAGAGGCTTTTGACAAAACCGCCAAGCTCCTTGGACTCCCGTATCCTGGAGGCCCCTTGCTAGATCGCTATGCAAAGGAGGGAAATCCCAAGGCTTTTTCCTTTCCGATCACACGCATGCCTGGGCTGAATTATTCTTTTTCAGGAATCAAAACGGCAGTGCTTTATTTTTTGAGAGATCGTTTGGAAGAGAATCCAAATTTCATCACCGAAAACTTAGCTGACTTGTGTGCCAGCATCCAGTATACTTTGGTAGAAATGCTGCTTATCAAGTTGAAGGAGGCTATGAAACAAGTGGGGACCAAGGAGGTAGCCATTGCGGGTGGTGTTTCTGCCAATTCAGGATTAAGAAGCACTCTAGCAGGCCTTGCCGAGCGCAAAGGTTGGAAGTTGTATGTTCCCGAATTTCAATATTGTACCGACAATGCAGGGATGATTGCAATGGCCGCTCATTACAAGTATCTTCGAAAGGAATTTGTCGGTGACGACCTCGTCCCCTTAGCCAAATTAAAGTTGTAACATGTCCACGAAGTCCAGCAGATTTGAGAAGGTCGTCAACATTCGAAATAAAAAGGCAAGTTTCGAGTTTGAATTTATTGATACCTATGTGGCCGGTTTGGTACTTAAGGGAACGGAGATCAAGTCCATCCGGGAGGGAAAGGTGTCTTTGACCGAGGCATTTTGCGTTTTTTTTGGAGAGGAACTTTTTGTTCGTCAGCTTCACATTTCTCCTTATAGCATGGCGAGCAGTTACAACCACGAGGCTGTACGGGATCGAAAGTTACTCTTGCAGAAAAAAGAGATGGTCAAACTTCAAACTAAGTCTGCTGAAAAAGGGCTTGCAATCATTCCTGTTCGTATATTTATCAACGATCGTGGCAAGGCAAAATTGGAAATTGCCTTGGCTAGAGGAAAGAAAAATCAAGACAAGCGGCAGGACCTGAAGGAAAAAGATGCGAAAAGGGAGCTCCAAAGAATGGCCTTTGATTGATGCCTACGGCATCGTACGGCAGACCATGCTGCCTGTTTATGCACGTCCCAAAACGGATTCATCCTTAGTGACCCAGCTCCTTTTTGGAGAGTGTTACTTGTTAACCGGTTTGACTGCAAATCGAGAATGGTTCAAAGTATTTCATGAGGATAGCCAACTTGGAGGCTGGGTTTGGGCCAAGTCCATCAAGGAAATCACTGCGGAGGCGTATGCTAATTTTCTCAATCCAGATTTTCAGGTGGTGACTAGTCCCATTGCAGCCATCGACTACCAAGGTGCCCATTTGTATTTGCTGCCTGGAAGTAGGCTTCATTTTTCAGAAATGGAGTTATTCAACTGGCAAGATCACCTGGGTTTTACTGGTACCTACCGTCCCTTTACAGTGAAGACCAATCGGGAAGAGCTGCTGGAGTTGGCCTTACGTTTTTTGAATGCCCCTTTTCAGGCTGGTGGACGTAGTATCTTTGGGATGGATGCGCAGCATGTTTTCCCCTTGATTTTTTGGATTGGAGGTTACCACCTAAGTCCTGGAAAATTACCTGGGGTACAGATTGCTCCAGAGGAGCTAGAGGCAGGAGATTTGTTGGTTGCAAGAGATCCGTATGAGCAGCAAGATCATTATGCCTTGTATCTTGGGTCCGAACAGGTTTTTTGGATGGATCACCGGATGCAAACCACTGATTTGGATGATTGGGAGGATTTTTTGAGAGAAAGTACAGAAAATGAATTGGAAATATCGATGCACAGTGTAGTGGGGTAAGGAATGGAAAAAAGAGTATTGGTATTGAATCTGGATCATTATCCAATTGCTGTCGTGCCGGTGCAGAAGGCGATGGTCTTGCTGCTGTTGGAAAAAGCACTTGTTCTTTCTACCTATGAATTGTTAGAAATTCGGACAGTTAGTCGAACATTTGCCTATCCGGCTGTGATTCGCTTGGCTCAGTACAAGGCAATTCCCTACCGGGGGGTATTGTTGAATCGTGCCAATCTGTTTCGAAGGGATCGTGGGGCCTGTCAGTATTGTGGGAGCATGCGGCAGCTGACCATCGACCACGTCATTCCTAGATCCAAAGGAGGCAAAACTTCTTGGACCAATTTGGTGACTGCCTGCAACCGATGCAATGTACTCAAGGGAGATAAAACCCCTGAGCAGGTGGGGATGCAGCTACGCATTGCTCCATTTACTCCCTCCTTGTCCTATTTTTTGGCATCCTATGCCGAGCGACAGGCACCCGAATGGATGCCCTTTTTAGCATCCTCCCTGGGACACCTTCAAAAAAAATAAGGGGTATTGCTCATTTTTTAACTGCCTTAATTTCGCTGCATGCCAAGTTTTATTTAGCTATTCTCCGCCTCAGTAAATTTTTCTTTTACCAGGGCTAGGAGTTGATTTTCAGTCATTTTTTCGCTGTCCATTACCTCAATTTTTAGGTTGCTAAACTGTTTGTTCGCTTGTAGGTAATGAAAAAACTGGGTTTTACTAATCCCCGGTCCCATGAGGAGCAATTCTTCTTTAGCATGTAGTCTTTTCTCTAGTAGAAGGAAGTAAGCCTTGATTTGATTTTGGTGGACATTGTGCTTTTTATGCTCGTTGTTGCTCGCATCACCTGGCTCAGCACCAAATCGGGTCAAGTCCTTCCCCTCACCATCTGGTTCTGGTGGTACATCTGGTTCTTTGAAGCAACCGTATTCCAACAAGTTACTTATTTTTAAGCGAAACTACTGGCATTTTAAGGGCAATCTAATTTTTGCTAGTGCAATCCTGCTGTGCCTACCGCCAGGGAAAGACGTGAAAAATAATTTCCCGATAGTTATCCCGTTCGTACAGGATACCGAGGGTTGCTGGGTCGAGTAAAACCAAATCCGAGTAAGCCGTCCAAGAGGATTTTTTAGGGTCTGAGCTAGAGTCGATGGGGATGGCACGATCCCAAGTGCGGCCCTCGTCCGTGGATATTTTTACAGTCAGGTGATTTCGGTCCTTGGGATCGGCTGCATTAGAATGGGCAAGGATTGTTTTTCCTTTTTCAGAACCCAGTGCGAGTAGAGATCCCTGACAAACAGGATCGGGAAGTTGGGGTTCGAAATATTCCTCCTCCCACGTACTGCCCCCGTCCGAAGAGTAGGCTAGGATTCGTTGCCGCACCGTTCCCTCTTGATTGCGCACGCTCATGAGCAGGCGGTCTCCACTGAGGGGAGCGGCGGTGGACTCGTTGGAACCAGGAAACGTAAGGGATTCGGAGAGGTGGTAGCTTTTGCCATGGTCGTCGCTGTAGAATCCATGGGCACGGTACTCCCGAAAGCGCTCTTGTGGATCCCCTACCGAATGGTTGGCAGCCACATAGAGTCGCCCTTTGTAGTGCCCTTCCGTAATTTGAATGGCATGGCCCGGGGTATTTGCATAATGTCTCCAGTCGGCGGTATGGGTGTAGGCCGGGTTTGCTGCCGGATGGTTGGGGCGATGCACCTGGGTAGTGATGTTTTCAGGGGAGGTCCAGGAGGACCCTAGGTCGAAGGATTTGATGACCCAGATCTCTCGGAGGCCTTGGTTGAGGCGAACTTCGTACTCGTGGTTATTGCCCGTATTGTAAAAAAGATAGACTACCCCTTTTGGATATGCTGGGTCGAGGAGATCGACGACAGGAGCAGGGTTGCCTGCTTGAAGACTATCGTAATCTACAAGGGTTTGTAAAGAAGACCAGGATTTGCCACGGTCACTGCTTCGCTTGAGAACGAGGTTGATGTCTCCAAAATCCGCACTTCCCTTCACTCGACCTTCGGCAAAGGCTAGTAGGTCCCCATTGGGGACTGAGATGATGGCAGGAATGCGGTAGGTGGCATGGCCCTCTTGTCCGCTGGTGAATACAGGAATTTTGTCCTGCGCGGAGAGTGAGTAGTGGCATAGCAGTAGAAAAAAGAAGCAGCAAAAACGGAGCGACATCGGGTAGTTTTTGAGTTAAGCTACAGGTAAATCCAAGTAAAATCAAGATGGGACGCTCTAGAATAAAGGAAAGAGTAAATCTCTTAAAGTTGCAAAATGGATGTTTAGGCTATTTTAAAGCGTTTTTTTCGGGGGATAAGGGAAGCTTTGGAGAAGGATAAAAATATTAATTAGAAAAAGTCTAAATAAAAATTGACTCGAAACACTTCCTGGCCTATGTTTGTATTATTATTTGTAATAAGTCTAAATAAATATATGAAAATCTTTGGCTCTACCCTGTTTTTTCTTTCTTTTTTGCTCGCCACCGCAAGCACATTCGCTCAGAAAAATTCCGTTTCGGGCACCATCCTAGATGAAAAGAAGCAGCCTTTGCCAGGTGTTTCTGTATACTTACAGGGTACTGTTCGTGGGGTCCAATCGGACCGTACGGGCACTTATATCCTCAAGGATATTCCAGCAGGAACCTACCAGATGGTAGTCAGCCAGGTAGGGTTTCAATCGTATACACAGGAGATCGACCTAGCGGCAAATGCACAGCAAAAAGTGGATGTGGTCTTGCAAGAAGCTGCGCTCGAACTAGGGGAATTTAGTATTTCGGCCAGCAGAGGAATTCAGGGGCAGGGTCACCTGCCAGAAGTAGCCGACTACCGCATCCATGCGGGAAAGAAAAATGAGGTGATTCGCATCGGCGAACTGAATGCCAACCTGGCCATGAACAATAGTCGACAGATTTTTGCCAAAACCCCAGGGATCAGCATCTGGGAAAACGACGGCTCGGGGGTTCAATTGGGTGTGGCCAGCCGCGGCCTTAGCCCCAACCGTTCTTGGGAATTTAACGTGCGCATGAATGGCTACGACATCACCCCGGATCCCATGGGCTACCCAGAAGCCTACTTCACCCCGCCCATGGAAGTGGTCGAGCAAATTGAAATCGTACGAGGCGCTTCTTCCCTACAATATGGGTCCCAATTTGGGGGCTTGATGAACTTTGTCCTACGCAAGCCGGACCCTTCTACTCGCTTCACTGCGGAGACAGTCAATACCGTTGGCAGCAATGGGCTTCTAAGTTCCTTCAACTACCTGGGAGGTACCGAAGGGAAGTGGAGCTACACCGCCTACTACCAAAGAAGAACGGGAAATGGCTGGCGAGAAAATGGTGCTTTTGACACCAACCATGCCCATGTCGTGGTGAATTATGCAGCAAGCAACCGGCTCAAATTGGGCCTAGAGATGACCTACATGACTGCAGATACCCAACAGCCTGGTGGATTGACCGACGCACAGTTTGCCACCGATCCCCAGCAAAGTACCCGCAATAGAAACTGGTTTAGTACCCCCTGGTACATTCCTGCAGTCACTGCGGAGTACCTGATTTCTCCCAAGACCAAACTCAGCTGGAAGGCCTTTGGTACCTTCGCCGAGCGCAATAGTGTGGGCTTTATGCGCCCTATCAACGTGGAAGACGATCTTGGCAACCGCCAAGTGGACCGAGATTATTACACCACTTACGGATCTGAAGTTCGCCTTAGTACTTCTTACATGCTGTTTGGAAAAGAGCAATCGCTAGTTGCTGGTATGCGCTACTTTGATGGTCACATCGACCGAAAGCAATTGGGGCTGGGCACTGCAGGCGATGCCCTGGATTACAGCGTTCCTGCTGGTCCTTTTGCCCGAGATCTAGACTTTTCCAATACCAACTTGGCCGCATTTGCGGAACAGGTAGTTCGATTCTCAGATCGCTTCCTGATGACCGGAGGGGTCCGTCTGGAGCAGATCCAGTCCACCATGCAAGGGCAGCTCAACCGAGTGAATGGCGTGCCGCAATTCTTGGAACCCATCACACGAAGCCGATCATTCGCGCTTTTTGGGGCAGGGGCAGAATACCATATCACGAAGAACTCTGAATTCTATACCAATCTGTCTCAGGCCTACCGTCCAGTGCTGATTTCAGACCTGACGCCACCTGCGACCACCGATATCATTGACCCGGAATTGACCGATTCCAAAGGCTATAATTTTGATTTAGGGTATCGTGGCAGCTGGACCCCAGCGCTGCAGTTTGACCTGAGCTACTTTCACCTCAACTATGCCGATCGGATCGGTACTATCGCCCAGTTGGACCCCAATGGCCGTGTTTCACAATTCCGAACCAATTTGGGCACTTCCATCAGCCGTGGATTTGAAGGCTATGTAGAGGTAGATCCTATCACGGCACTCTTTAAATCCTCCCGAGTAGGTTATGTACACCTATTTGCTTCTCTGGCATTTGTAGATGCTACCTATGGGGATTTTGAAGTGACGTCTGTAAACAATGGGCAGATTCAAACACGCAATTTGGAAGGCAATCAGGTGGAAAATGCACCGCGCAAGA
>JANQWS010000061.1 GCA_030729785.1 Algoriphagus sp.
CACCGACTGGTAACAAGATAATTTTAAAAATATCCCACATCATTTTGAGAAGGTCGTATCACAGTAATTTTTATTTCTTTAATGATCAACTAATTTTTCACTTTCGCTTTTTTTAATGGATGAGAAAGCAAAAGATATCTTACTGCTGAATCTCCTTTAAACTTCACATAGCAGTAACCTTATTCCCAAATAATATTTGTACTTTTGCGGCTTCAATAAGGCAAACCATGCAGCAAATTCGGAATATCGCGATCATCGCACACGTTGACCACGGTAAAACAACCCTTGTGGATAAAATCATCCACGTTTCCAAAATCTTCAGAGAAAACCAACAGTTTGAAGATCTTATCTTGGACAACAATGATCTTGAGCGTGAACGCGGGATCACCATCCTTTCTAAAAACGTATCTGTTCGTTACAAGGATCATAAAATCAATATTATTGACACTCCTGGTCACGCCGACTTTGGAGGTGAGGTAGAACGTGTACTGAAAATGGCCGATGGAGTTATCCTCCTGGTCGATGCCTTCGAAGGGCCTATGCCACAAACACGATTTGTATTGGGTAAAGCCTTGGCCCTTGGCCTAACGCCAATTGTCGTAGTTAATAAGGTGGACAAAGAAAATTGTAGACCGGACGAGGTATACGAAGCAGTATTTGAATTGATGTTCAACTTGGATGCTACAGAAGAACAACTGGAATTCCAAACCCTTTACGGTTCTGCGAAGCAAAACTGGATGGGACCGGATTGGAAAAACCCAACCGACTCCATTCTACCTTTGTTGGACGCAATTATCGACCACATTCCGGCCCCAAAAATCGAAGAAGGCACCTTGCAAATGCAAATCACATCTTTGGATTATTCTAATTTTGTAGGACGTATTGCTATAGGGCGCGTTGCCCGAGGAACCATCTCTGAAAACCAGCAAATTGCTCTTTGCATGGCAGATGGCTCCATCAAAAAAATGCGCGTAAAGG
The DNA here is from genome assembly GCA_030729785.1 of Algoriphagus sp. GTDB lineage: Bacteria > Bacteroidota > Bacteroidia > Cytophagales > Cyclobacteriaceae > Algoriphagus. The sequence goes on from JANQWS010000061.1 coordinate 979, forward strand.
AACTCCATACTTTTGAGGGTCTTGGGAAAAATAAAGTTCAAACCGTAACCGCAGGAGATATTTGCGCTGTAACAGGTATTGAAGATTTTGAAATTGGCGATACGATTGCGGATGTGGACAAGCCAGAGCCACTCAAGCGTATCTCGATCGATGAGCCTACAATGAATATGCTTTTCACAATCAACAACTCTCCATTTTTTGGTAAGGAAGGCAAGTTTGTGACTTCACGCCACTTGAGAGATCGCTTGTTGAAAGAAACCGAAAAGAACTTGGCCCTTCGGGTAGAATCAACAGATTCTGAAGACCGATTCTTGGTGTACGGCAGAGGCATTCTTCACTTGTCCGTGTTGATCGAAACCATGCGTAGAGAAGGTTATGAACTTCAAGTAGGACAGCCACAAGTAATTTTCAAGGATATAGACGGCATAAAATGCGAACCTATCGAAACCCTTGTAGTGGATGTTCCTCAGGAAACTGCTGGAAAAGTAATTGAATTGGCTACCCAGCGAAAAGGAGAATTGCTGATCATGGAGCCTAAGGGCGACTTACAACACTTGGAGTTTAAAATTCCTTCAAGAGGCCTGATCGGTTTGCGAAATAACGTCCTTACTGCTACTCAAGGGGAAGCGATTATGAACCACCGATTTACTGCTTATGAGCCTTTCAAAGGCCCTATTCCAGGTAGAATCAACGGTTCATTGATCTCCATGGAAGGCGGACAATGTACTGGTTATGCTATTGACAAGCTACAGGATCGTGGGGTCTTCTTTATCGAACCGGGAGATGATTTGTATACTGGACAAGTAATCGGAGAACATTCCCGAGATAACGATATTGTAGTCAACGTACAAAAAGGGAAGAAATTGACCAACATGCGTGCCTCTGGCTCGGATGACAACGTGCGCATCGCTCCTCCAAAGCGTTTTTCTTTGGAAGAATCCATGGAATACATTCAAAAGGATGAGTACCTAGAGATTACGCCAAAGTCCATCCGTATGCGGAAAATCTACTTGGACGAAAACGAGCGTACCCGTATGGCGAAGAAGGAGGATTAATTCTCTTTTCTTTAGGTTTAAAAAAAATGTCTCTAAGATTTTTGGAGACATTTTTTTTGAGGTTACCACTGCGGATGTATCTCTGCTTTGATGTGTTGCTCGTAAATACGGACAGCTTCCTGCATCTGACTGGGACTCAAAGGAGGTAATTGACCAGCACGAATATTTTGTTCTACCTGAGCCAAAGAAGAAGCCCCGGGTATCACCGTGCTTACTTGTCGGTGCATCAACACCCAACGAAGCGCTTGGGCCCCAAGATCATGCCCCTCCGAAAAATGAGTTTTCAGTTCCTCTACTGCTGCAAAGCCCAAGTCCAAGGGCACCCCAGAGAAGGTTTCCCCCTTATCAAATGCCTTGCCCTCCCGATTGAAAAATCGGTGATCCTCCGTATCAAAAGTAGATTGTTTGGTGATTTTTCCTGTGAGCAAACCGGAGGCAAGCGGTACGCGAACGATTAAGCCTACATTTTTCTCCTCGGCTAATTCGAAAAGCTCCTCTACCGGCTTTTGCCTAAATAAGTTAACGATTACCTGTATAGAAGAGACCACATCGTATTCTAGGGCACGAATTCCTTCAGATACTTTCTCAATACTGACTCCAAGTGCCGCGATCTTTCCTTGTTTAATCAAGTCTTCAAATAGTCCAAACACCTCGTCTTGGTAGTATACTGAGCTGGGTGGACAATGCAACTGAATCAAATCCAAACATTCCAATTGGGTATTCCGAAGGCTATCTTCCACAAACTTTTGGAGATTTTTTGTAGTATATCCCGCCGCATCATGCGGCTGCAAACGTCGACCACATTTGGTAGCCACAAAGATTTTTTCACTACGTTCACGTACTGCCTTCCCTACAGCCGCTTCACTAAGTCCTGCATCGTACACATCGGCGGTATCTACAAAATTCACTCCCTGATCAAATGCTGCATGCAGCAGTTGAGATGCGATTTTGGAATCAAAAGGCTTTCCCCATCCCCCTCCTACCTGCCAGGTCCCTAATCCAATTTCCGAAATAGACCATCCTGTTTTTCCAAGAATACGATTATTCATAGTTTCAATTGATTTACTAGTTATTTTTACCAGCACATATCCGCCTCTGCTGTTCGAGAAAGCAAGATAAATTTTTATCTTTAACCCACCTCGGAAAAACTCATTTGAATCCCAAAGGAGTTTCTGAATCGAAAAAACATGAAATCTAGACGGAAATTTATTCAAACCCTCTCACTTGCAAGTGCTGCAAGCTTAGTTCCTATTCACTTGACCCATTCCAAACCTATGGCTTCCCAAAAAATTATCCATCAAGTTTATTTCTGGCTACACAAAGAATCAGATGTTGCTGAATTTTTAAAAGATGCCGTTCCCATGCTAGGTCGCTGCAACGATGTTATTCAATTTTACCAAGGTGTCCCCGCTCCTACTGAAAAAAGAGAAGTAGTAGACCACAGTTTTCACGTTTCCTGTACCTTATTTTTTGACTCTTTGGAAGGGCAAGCAGCCTACCAAATAGATCCACTTCACCTGGAATTTATCGCCAAATATGCTTCTTTTTGGAAGACGGTAAAAGTCTATGACATCTTGCTATAAAACAAGAATTGGAATTTTACGTTTGAATTAAAAATTACGGTTCTCCTATGAAAAAAATACTCTGGATAAGTGTTTGGTTGTGGATGTGTGTAGGGGCTTGTACCCCAAAGGAAGAGCCTGTGGATCCAGGAAAGGTAGAAGACGAAGTCAAAAAAGCCATTGTAGACGTTATGCGGGAATGGTACTTTTGGAATGATCAACTTCCTGCTACCATTGATTTATCCAAATTCCCCTCCAATGAGGAACTTTTAGATGGCATCCTTTACAAACCGCTGGATCGCTTTTCTTACTTGACTACTCAAGAGAATTTCAACAATTCTTTTGTTGGTAAAAATGCTGGTCATGGGTTTGGTTTTGCCTTCACTGCAGACGAGAAATTGTATATTTCCTTTGTTTTTAACGAATCCCCTGCAGGAAAAGATGGGTGGAAAAGAGGCTGGGAAATCACTCAAATCAATGACAAACCCATAGCAGATTACAAAACAAGTACAGGTGGATATGATTTCAAATTAGGAGGTCCTGACCCAGGAATTACCAACAAATTTACTTTCAAATTACCCGACGGCAGCACCACTACTCGTAGCAATACCAAGGCGGAATACCAATCCAATTCGGTACTGGATCAACGGATAATCCAAGTGGACACTAAAAAAGTGGGGTATTGGGCGTACCAAAGTTTCAAGGCTACTGCAGGACTTAGCCCGACACGGAGTGCTGAAGTACAAACCAGCATGGAATACTTCCAAAGTCAAGGAGTACAAGAACTGATTATTGACCTTCGCTACAATGGAGGAGGTTCAGTCGCTGTAGCCGAGCAAATTTGCAATTACATCGTGCAATCCTCGAATACTGGCAAACTAATGTATACCAACCAGTTAAATGCCACGAAAACTGCGCAAAATAGCTCTCGGAACTTTAATAAAATCGGAAATATCAACCTAAGTCGGGTGCTATTTATTACTTCGAGAAGTTCCGCTTCCGCTTCTGAATTGATCATCAATGCCTTGGATCCCTACATGGATGTAGTTTTAATTGGAGACAATACCTTTGGCAAGCCAGTTGGTTCATTTCCTCTCTCAAGTTACAACCGTATCCTCCAAACCAATAATGTGGAGGTCGTCCCAATTACCTTTGCGATCGCCAATTCAGCTGGAAAAGCAGAGTATTTTGATGGTTTCCCAGCTGATTTTAAGATAGGCGATAGTCCCCAGATTGCTTGGGGAGATACAAAAGACCTTCGTTTGGCAGCTGCCATCCAATACATTCGTACTGGCACCGTAGGCAACCGAATGAAAGACAGCTACTTCAAGCCTAGCTGGGAAATTATCGACGCCTTCAAAGGCTTGCAACAAGAATTTCCAGTGTTTTAAGGCAGTACAAACCCCAACAAAAAAAGAGTTCGAAATCCATCGAACTCTTTTTTGTTGTCTTATTGAATCCTGAATCATTTTGAATGCCGCTGCTTAAGCACCTTCACTACCTCATCCAATTCATAACCCTTAGCCTCAAGAAGCACTAAGTAATGGAATAGCAAGTCTGCCGCCTCTCCTAAAAAAAGTCCTTTGTCGTCATCTTTTGCTTCAATTACCAATTCTATAGCCTCTTCCCCTACTTTTTGTGCTAATTTATTGATGCCCTTGGCGAAAAGACTAGCCGTGTAGGAGCCTTCCGTTGGATTTTCTTTTCTATCCTTAATGATAGATCGCAATTGGTCGATAAATCCAGTTTGAGAGGTGTTTGCTTCAGCAAAACAAGTATCCTCGCCCGTATGGCATACCGGTCCGAGTGGCTTGGCTTTGATGAGAATGGCATCCCCATCACAGTCCTCTTGCATGCTGATGACTTCTAGAAAATTGCCTGAGGTCTCCCCCTTGGTCCACAACCTATTTTTGCTGCGGGAGAAAAAAGTCACTCTACCTGACGCTTCCGTTTGCGTCAATGCAGCTTCATTCATGTAGCCCAACATCAGTACTTTCCCACTTAGGGCATCCTGAACCACTGTAGGAATGAGGCCATCCATTTTTTTGAAATTTATGTTCATTTTAACTATTTTTTTACTCTTAAAGAAGAAATATAATGGAAATGCAATGGAAATAAACCGAGCCAAGCTCGGTGAAATAGATTTGATTCGAATACTATTTCGCGAAGCGAAGCGGAGTCTATTTCAATTGTATTTCTATCGTGTTTCAATTTCGTACCACTACCCCTTCATCACTTAAATACATTTTCAATTCTGGAATTCCAATTTCCTTGAAGTGGAAAATACTTGCTGCAAGTGCTGCATCTGCTTTCCCAGAGGTAAATACTTCCTTAAAATGAACCATAGTTCCCGCTCCACCTGAGGCAATAACTGGGATAGTTAAAGCTCCTGAAATCGCAGCAGTCAATTCCAATGCAAAACCTGCCTTGGTCCCGTCATGATCCATGGAGGTGAGCAGTATCTCTCCAGCACCCCGATCGGCTAATTCCTTTGCCCAAGCTCTAGTTTGTAGCGAGGTCGCTTTCCTTCCTCCATGGGTATGTACCCAGTCTATCCCATCCATTTGCCTAGAATCTATGGCCACCACCACACATTGGGAGCCAAACTCCCGCGCCAAGGTATCTACCAGTTCCGGTTGGGCCACAGCAGCAGAGTTGATAGAAATCTTATCTGCACCTGCTGCAAGTAAGGAATAGACGTCCTCTACCGATCCAATACCTCCACCCACGGTAAAAGGTATTCGTACTTCCTTGGCAACCTGTGTGACTAAATCTACTAGCGTTTTACGCTTGTCCACCGTAGCAGTAATATCCAAAAAGACAAGTTCATCTGCACCCTGTTCGGAATACAACTTGGCCAAAGCCACAGGGTCTCCCGCATCTCGAAGTTCCACAAAATTCACCCCCTTGACCGTGCGGCCATCTTTGATATCAAGACAAGGGATAATTCGTTTGGTTAGCATGGGTAGGTTAGAAACAAGTAAGTTAAGTAGATGTTGAATGGAGTGATTTAGTAGTGAAGTTAATTTTCTTCGAATTGGGCCAGTGCTTCCAAACTCACCTTTCCCTCGTAGTAAGCCTTCCCCACAATCGTCCCATACACGCCTATTTCCCGCAATACTTCCAGATCCTTTAGGCAGGACACGCCTCCACTGGCTATAAGTTTTAATTCTGGCAACTCCTGCAAAATTTCCTTGTACAAGTTAAAAGAAGGGCCTTGAAGCAGTCCGTCCTTTGCCACATCCGTACAAATTACCTCGCGAACGCCCTTTTGGTAATATCCTTTAATAAATGGGATCAATTCCAGTGTCGTAGTTTCTTCCCATCCCCCAACAGCAATTTTTTTATCCTTGGCATCGGCACCCAGAATAATTCGATCTGCACCATAGGTATCCAACCAAGCATCAAACAGACTTGGATTCCGTACCGCGATACTACCTCCTGTCACTTGGTGAGCACCCAAAGAAAAGGCCTTTTCGAGTTCTTCCTGCGCTTGAATACCCCCTCCAAAATCTACTGTCAAACGAGTTCCTAAACAAATACGCTGCAAAACGTCTCCATTTATGATTTTTTTAGCTTTGGCGCCATCTAAATCCACCAAATGAAGTCGTGTCAATCCTGCATCCTCAAAGCGCTTTGCCATTTCTAGGGGATCATCGTGGTAATCGGTTTTGCGCTGATAGTCCCCTTGGCTAAGGCGGACACACTTACCTCCAATCAAATCAATAGCCGGAATTACATGCATGGTTTTAGAATTAGGAGCTATTAAAAGCTTTTTTAGTTGCTAGTATATTTGAGGTGAAGAAGAAGGCAGAGCCAAGAAATTTTCCAATAGTTTTTCCCCAAACACACTGCTTTTCTCGGGATGGGCTTGGATAGCCCAGAAATTGTCCCGATGTAAAATAGCTGTAAATTCCTGAATGTAAGAGGTCGTTGCAAGTGTGTGTTCTCCCAATTCGGCAAAGTAACTATGGACGTAGTACATAAATTTGGAATCAGGAAGATCCTTTAGCAAGGGATTCTTCACCAGGTTTTCCAAGGAATTCCAACCTACATGTGGGACTTTTTCCTGCCCACTGGCACTGGGAACAAATCGCTTTACTTTTACTGGAAAGATCCCTAAGCAGGTAGTATCGTTCTCCTCAGTATGCGTGCATAGCAATTGCAAACCCAAACAGACGCCCAAGAAAGGTTGCTTGATTTCTCGAATTACTTGATCCAATTTCCGTTCCTTCAAGTAGGACATGGCTGAACTCGCTTCTCCCTGTCCAGGGAAAATTACCCGATCGGCCGACCGTATTTTTTCAGAATCATCCGTGAGTTCAGCGTCTACCCCTAAGCGCTCTAGCGCATAGCGTACGGATTGAACATTCCCGGCATTGTACTTGATTAATGCTACTTTCATGGCCTAGTTTAAAGCAGAACTTTCACTTAAAATTAAGGGGGTCTATAATTTCTATTTTCTTAGCCCAACCACTATTGAATTCGTTTGATGGTTTGCTTTTATTAATTTTCAGCTAGCACTCCCCCAAGGAACGCTTGAATATCCCGATTCAAATCTGAGGAATTGGCGATCGCGTTGATAAATGCCGAACCAATAATCGCCCCTTGGCTGTAGCGCGAGGCAAGTTGAAAAGTAGCAGCATCCGAAATCCCAAATCCAATCAATCGCGGATGCGTCAGATTCATATTCGCTACCCGCTCAAAGTACTCCTCCTGCTCCTTAGAAATTGCTGACTTGGCCCCTGTGATGGCATGGGAAGAAACCATATAAATAAAGCCACTGGAGTTTTCATCTACTTCACGAATTCGCTTTTCGGAGGTTTGAGGAGAAATTAGGAAACTGATAAACAAACCATATTCTTCAAAAAGGGCTTTGTACTCCTCCAAATACTGGCTCATAGGTAGATCTGGCAGAATAAGTCCATCTACTCCCACTTCTTTGCACTTTTTGCAAAACTCCTCTACCCCAAACTGTATGATTGGATTCAGGTAGCCCATAAGGATTACAGGAACATGAATTTTGGCACGGAAGCCTACTAGTTGACTGAAAAGGGTTTTAATGCTCATCCCATTTTCCAAGGCCTGGGTATTGCTCTCTTGGATCGTGGGCCCATCGGCAATGGGATCCGAATAAGGTATCCCTAGTTCAATGATATCTGCGCCGGCCGCTTGAATAGCTTCCATCACGGGAAGGGTATCTTCCAACTTCGGAAACCCTGCCGTCACGTAAATGGAGAGTACCCGCTCTTTTTTGGTTTGAAATAAATAGTCGATTCGATTCATAAGTTGAAGACAAAGGTGAAAAGTAATGAATAGCCCTTCTTTAAAGCGCTATCTTTCAATAGTTCCCCCATTGAATGTAGGTTTCCAAATCCTTATCTCCCCTTCCTGAAAGGTTGATCACGATGAGGTCATTTGGATTGAACGAGATTTGGTTCAGGGCATGGATGGCATGGGCCGTTTCGATGGCAGGAATGATTCCCTCCGTCCGGCTCAATAGGATGCCTGCCTTCATTGCATCCTCGTCCTCTACACCGACAAACTCCGCCCGTCCCACGGCATGCAGGTGGGCATGGACTGGACCTATTCCTGGATAATCCAATCCTGCAGAGATGGAATGTGGTTCTATCACCTGTCCATCTTCAGTTTGCATCACCAAGGTTTTTGAACCATGCAAAATCCCCGGAGTACCCAATACGGAAGTAGCTGCAGACTTACCGGAATGAATCCCGTGTCCTGCAGCCTCTACAGCAATCAATCGAACCGCTGCCTCATTGTAATAGTGGTAAAATGCTCCTGCAGCATTGGATCCTCCACCTACACAGGCAATCACGAGGTCAGGATTTTCTCTACCCTCTTTGGCAAGCAATTGCCATTTGATCTCTTCGGAGATGACAGATTGAAAACGAGCCACCATCTCTGGATAGGGATGCGGTCCTACCACCGAACCGATGATGTAATGCGTACCCACAGGATCAGCAATCCAGGCACGCATGGCCTCGTTGGTGGCATCTTTTAACGTCTTTGAGCCCGACACAGCCGGGACTACTTTGGCTCCAAGGATTCGCATACGCTCTACATTGGGACGCTGACGCTTGATATCCAACTCCCCCATGTAAATGGTGCAATCCATTCCCATCAACGCGCAGACGGTAGCTGTAGCCACTCCGTGCTGTCCCGCTCCAGTTTCGGCGATGATGCGCTTTTTACCCAGCTTCTTCGCTAGGATAATCTGCCCTACGGTATTGTTGACCTTGTGCGCACCGGTATGGCAGAGGTCTTCCCGCTTGAGGTAAATCTTAGCACCAAAACTTGCGGAAAGCCTTTCTGCAAAATAGAGCGGCGTAGGTCTTCCCACAAAATCTTTGAGTAAACTTTGAAATTCTTCTTGATACGTCGGGCTTGCTACAATAGCTTCCCAGTTTTCTCGAAGCTCCTCTACATTGGGGTACAACATTTCGGGGATGTAGGCACCCCCAAATTTTCCATAAAACCCTTTTTCGTCAACTTGTATCATCTGCTCACTAGTTTTCATCTTCCACTAATTTACTTCGTTAATTCTTGTTTAAATGCCTGCAAGGCAGTCACATCTTTTTGACCCGGAGCCAATTCAAAGCCCGAATTGAGATCCACTCCTAGCAACTGCGGGATGCGGCCTGCTAAGTCTCGGATGGCTAGTGCATGGGAAGCAGTCAAGCCTCCGCTGAGCATAAATCCCTTATCGAAGGGATAGTCCTCCAAGAGCCTCCAGTCGAATTGCTTTCCTGATCCCCCTTTACTTGCCGAAGCGGTATCAAACAGGAAGCGATCTACATGAGGAACAAAAGCTTCCATGAACTTCCAATCTAAATTTTCCGCTACGGAAATAACTTTCCAAATCTGAACCTCCGTAGCTGCTTTGAGATTTTTTACCACTTCCAAAGACTCTCCTCCATGTAATTGCAAAGCAGACAGCCCAAATGTTGAAATTCTTTGTAGCATCATGGATTGCTGCTCCCCTACTACTACCCCAACTTTCTTTAAAGGAATGGTTCTTAACCAGTTGGATTCTTCCTCCCGCACAAAACGGGGCGACTTGGGATAAAAGATTAACCCCATCCAATCTGGAACAACTTCTACAGCCAATTGTTGACAATTGGCTTGCTCTCGCATCCCACAAACTTTAATTTCCATACGCTGCTTATCCACTAGTTTACTCTCCCATTAAGCGTCTATACTCTTGAATAAAGTCCATAGCTGCCTGCTCTGGACTGGAGGTCTTCATGAAGTTTTCCCCGATTAAAAAGCCATCGAAGCCTGCCTTTCGGAAGGCTACCAGAGTAGCTGGATCCGAAATTCCACTTTCTGAAATTTTGACCACTTGGTTAGGAATACGATCCACTAGCTCCAGGGAAGTATCCAAAGAGACCTCAAAATTCTTCAGATTTCGGTTGTTGACACCGACCACATCCAGGGGCTCACAAAACGACTGCTCCAATTCCTCCAAGTTATGCACTTCCAAGAGCACCTCTAATTCCAAACTTTGAGCAAAGCTGGCCAAGGAGTTGACTTTTGAAGGGGATAAAGCAGCTGCAATCAATAATATACAATCGGCACCCATGGCTTTGGCTTCCAAGATCTGGTACTCATCCACCACAAAGTCTTTTCTCAAGATTGGGATAGCCACTTGCAGTCTGGCTACCTCAAGATCTGCTGTAGCTCCTCCGAAGTACTCCTGGTCGGTTAACACAGAAAGGGCTGAGGCACCAGCCAACTCGTATCCCTTACTCACTTTCTCTACCGAGGAGGTGCCATTGATCAATCCTTTGGAAGGAGATTTTCGTTTAAATTCGGTGATGATGCCAGACTTACTACCATCTAGTAGAAATGACTTTAAGGAAAGAGTGCTTCTGGTAAAAGCGCTACTTTTTTCTAGAAGCGATACAGGGCATTGCTGCTTCCGTACTTGCACTTCCAGGTATTTATCGGCAATGATTTTTTCTAGCGTATTCATCTGAAGCAGCTTAGTTAAAAGATACGGAGGTTTGGGGCTGGATCAATCCCGTAAAAACACGGAGCGCTTTTCCACTCATCAAAGTTTCTTCGGCAATAGCTATGGCCTCTGCAAAGTCAAGGCCTTCCCGTGCGGTCACTAGTGCAGCAGCAGCATTGGCGATCACCACTTGATTTTGCGCAGCGCTACCAGCTCCTCGAAGTACCTGCTCAAAGATACGTGCAGAAGCTGCAATTGTGGCCCCCCCGAGGATACTCTCTGGTGAAAGTTGCTCCAATCCTAACCCTTGAGGATGGTAAAGTTTCTCACCCCCATTGGTAATCATTTTGAAGGGTCCCGTCAGGGAAATTTCATCGTAGCCATCCAAGGCATGCAAGATTGCAAATCGGCCCTCCGTCTCTTGGTAGAGGTAACCATACAATCGAGCCAGTTCCAAACTGAATACACCTACCAATTGCTTGCGGGGAAAACTTGGGTTGACCATGGGTCCGAGCATGTTGAAAAAGGTCTTTACTCCGAGTTCCTTTCGGATGGGAGCCACGCTTTTCATGGCAGGGTGAAATAGCGGGGCATGCAGAAAGCAGAGACCTACCTGGTCCAAACTGCGTCGAAGCTGGTCCGAATCCGAGCTAAACTCGTATCCAAAATGGGCAAGCAAGTTGGAAGATCCACAAATGGAAGAGACGCCTGTATTGCCGTGCTTGGCCACCGCTTGCCCGGCACCGGCTACAATAAAGGAGGAAAGCGTGGAAATATTAAAGGTATCCTTACCATCGCCTCCCGTGCCACAGAGGTCCATGGCATCGTATTCTGATAGGTCGATGGGGACACAGAGCTCGAGCATGGCTTCGCGGAAACCCCGCAGCTCCTCCACAGTAATGCTCCGCATCAGGAATACGGTCATAAAGGCGGCTACTTGACTACTCGGATAGGATCCTGTGGCTAAATTTTTCAAGACCTCTTTTGCCTGCAGCTGAGAGAGGGTTTTGTGTGCAATAAGGTGATTTAATATGTCTTTCATCGGTGGATTGAGATCATTTAGGATTGAAGCCAATTTTGGATCAACTGGGATCCGTGTTCGGTAAGAATACTTTCTGGGTGAAACTGTAGTCCTCGTAGGTCATACTGCTTGTGCCGAATGGCCATAATCTGTTGGTCCGACGTGCGTCCAATCACCTCCAGGTCTACAGGCAGGTATGCTTCGTCTACTACCCAGGAATGGTACCTCCCTACTGCAAACTGGCTAGGTAGTCCAGCAAATAGTCGATCAGGCACTGCCGTGAAGGTAGCTGCTACCCCATGCTGGACTTCAGCTAAGTTATGCAATTTGCCGCCGAAAGCCTCTGCGATGGCCTGGTGTCCCAAACAAATGCCTAGAATAGATTTGGTCGCCCTATACCGTTGCAATAGCGCAGGCATGAGCCCTGCTTCTTCCGGAATACCTGGTCCTGGAGAAAGGAGAATTTTATCGAAGAGCTCCACCTCATCTAAGGCAAAGGCATCATTTCGACGAATGTCCAATTGCTGTCCATACCCCAATTGACGAATCAGGTAGACCAAATTGTAGGTAAAAGAATCGTAATTGTCTATGACTAAAATTTTCATGAATGCATCGCTTAAATCTGTTCTGCAGTTTTCAATGCCACTCGCAAGGCTTCCAGTTTGTTGGCCACCTCTTGTAATTCGGAGCGGATGTCACTTTTGGCAACTACGCCAGCACCGGCTTGAAACCGAAGTTGGTTGTTTTCGGACACAAAGGAGCGAATCACAATGGCATGGTTAAAGTCCCCATTGAACCCCAAGTAGCCGATAGCACCTCCATAAAATTGACGATTGACCGATTCCAATTCATCAATCAATTCCATGGCTCGGTATTTTGGTGCGCCGGAAAGGGTTCCAGCAGGAAAGGTGTCGGCAACTAATTGAAGTGGATTTGCTCCTTCGGGAAGCTGACCTGTTACTTTAGATACCAAATGGATCACATGGGAGTAGTATTGCACTTCTTTGAAGACCTCTACTTCCACCCGATCGGAAGAACGAGAAAGGTCATTCCGTGCCAGGTCTACCAGCATGACATGCTCTGCATTTTCCTTGGGATCGTCGTAGAGCTTGCGTGCAAGGGCAGCATCCTCCACATCGTTGCCGGTGCGGCGGAAGGTGCCTGCAATTGGGTAGAGGGTTGCTTTTCTATTTTTTACCACAATTTGAGCTTCTGGGGAGCTTCCAAAGATCTTGAAGGATCCATAATCAAAATAGAATAGGTAGGGAGAGGGATTGACCGAGCGAAGGGCGCGGTACACGTTAAACTCATCCCCTTTGAAAGCAGTGGTAAATCGGCGAGAAAGGACCAACTGAAACACATCTCCACGCTGGCAATGCTTCTGGGCTTGAGCGAGCAATCCCAAGAACTCGTCATCACTGTAATTGGAAAACTCTTCACCTTCTTTCTTGAATGAGTAGGCTGGAATATTCTTATTATTCAGTAATGTTTCGATTTCATCCAAGTGAGAGACACGCTCAGGTCCCTCAGGCAAATGTTCAAAAAGGTGTAGCTCGTTTTTGTAATGATCCACCACGATGATGTTTTGGTACATGGCATAATGCATCATGGGTACCTCATTCGAAGGAGTACCTTGAAGCTGAATGTCCTCAAACCAGCCTACGGTATCGTATTGAGTGTAGCCAAAAAGGCCGTTTGTACTGAATTTGAAAGAGTCTGGGGTCGATTGAAAGGAATTTCCAAAGCGCCGCAAGCAATCCATTAGCGGTTGTTCTGGGCTTACCCGATAGGAGTTCTCCTCCCCAGTGGGCATTTTTTCTAAAACCGTACCTGCGGTAAAGGAAAATGAAGCTAGTGGGTTGAAACAGATATAGGAATAGCTATTGTCCTGCCCTCGATAATCCGAGGACTCCAGTAAAATGGGATTCGCAAAGCGATCGCGCACTTGCAGGTAAATACTGACTGGCGTGATGGTATCGGCCAATCGCTTGCGGTACTGTGTGTGTAGGAGAATGGTCTGTGACATTTTTGGTTAAAGTAAAGGCACAAAAAAAGGCTTACCGGGGAAAACCAGTAAGCCTTTTGAGGTATGTATTGCGCAAAATCTAGGCAACGGCTTTCTGAGCTTTCCCGAGGAAAGTTTTGGAATGCCACCACCAGTAGTTGTTTGCGTTTGTTTTCATTAGCTTGCTACAAATTTAGAAAGGCTTTGGAAAAAGCAATGCTTCTCCTCGGTTTTTTTGAATTATTTTTAATCAAACAGAGAATTCATCGTGGCAAAAGGAATTTCGCAGTACTTCAAACGAATTTTTGACGACTACCAAGTCTTGGTTTGTATCCATCCAGAAGACTATACTGGGATTGAACTTATTCTTCATCCCGATGGACATGTTGAGAAAACGAATATCGTCGTCGACGAAGAAATTTTTGAGGACTTGGAAGCCGATGAGTTCAAAGCCTGTAGTGCCCTAGAGTTTCAACTCCTCCTTGCCAAGGCCTAAGCTTTCAGAAAACTATTTTCACGCGGATCAAGACAGAAAGGATACGCTGATTAATTATTTTACCCCTCCGGAGCAAAAAGGAAAGAAATTACCAGGGGATTCAACCCAATAGATCTGCGGTATTTTTCCGTGAAATCCGCAGTACACTTTTTTCACACAGATCTAGAAGGAAAAATACGCTGATTTAGTCTATTCGAGCTATTGGAAACGAATAGAAAATTTTCTTTATTTTCTGGGGGTGAGCTTTTTTTATTCTTCTTTTTGTTTACATTATAAACATTAAAATGTTAATAATATTAACATTTTATAATTATCCCATTTTTAACAGTAACCAAAGAAAATAAGGTTGGAAGTTCATTTGTATGAGCCGTGGACCGTGGTCTGCCTGTGGACCGTGAGGTCTGTCGTCTGCCTGCAGACTGTGGACGATTATCCGCATTGGTTAACGATCACATCGATACTGCTAGGATTGCGGATAATCTTAACCATTTTAATTCTCTGATCCCTCCCTGATCTTCAGGAAAGGGCAATCTCCTTGAATTCTATTTTACTTATCTCCTTCATTCCGAGGATAGTCTTCGGGAAAGATCTTGCCGACTCCATGTTTCTCAATTGCCACAGCCACTTCAGTTTCAAATACGGCACCTTGTCGGTAGATGCGCTCGTATCCGAAGCAAAAAATAGAAAGGTAGACGCCCTGGCGCTCACAGACATCAACAGCAGTGCCGCGGTATTTCCTTTTATCCGAGCAGCACAAAAAGCAGGCATTCATCCGGTAATTGGAGTTGATTTTAGGAACGGCATCATCCAGCAATACATTGGCCTCGCACGAAATCAGGAAGGCCTGTACGAACTCAACAAGCACCTCTCCGAGCACCTACTACACAAGCGGCCTTTTGCGGACAAGGCACCGCACTTTGTAAATAGTTTTGTGGTCTATCCTTTTCCGAAGGAGTACTTTCCCTTGGCCGAGCACGAATATATTGGCATCCACCCCAGCCAACTCAACAAGCTACATTCTTCGCCTTGGTACCGGAAACGAGAAAAATTAGTACTCCTGCAGCCAGTTAGTTTTTCCTCCAAATTGGAGTTTAATGCACACCGGCTCCTGCGCAGCATGGATCTGAATACACTGCTTAGCAAACTTCCTGTGCAGGAACAGGCAGATCCCTCGGATCAGCTCTATGGCTATGCAGCACTCATCGCTCGCTGCGAAAACCATAGCTACCTCCTCCTCAATGCCCAAAAGTTACTGGAGCAGTGCCAGTTTTCCTTCTACTTTCAAGCGGTCAAAAACAAGCGCGACCTACTCGGTACCGGAGGAGAAGATTTGGACTACCTCCGACAGGAAACCTTCCGAGGAGCGCAGCAGCGCTATCCGAAGCTCTCTACAGCTGTGCAACAGCGCATTGAAAAGGAGCTGGAATTGATTCAGCAAAAAGACTTTGTATCCTATTTTTTAATCAACTACGACCTAGTGCAGTTTGCCCATCGTCGTAATTTCTACCATGTGGGACGAGGCTCTGGGGCCAATTCCGTGGTCGCTTACTGCTTGGGAATCACCGATGTAGACCCCATGGAACTAGACCTCTACTTTGAGCGCTTCATCAACCTGTACCGCGAAAACCCTCCCGACTTTGACATTGACTTTAGTTGGACCGACCGCGATGAGGTGTTTGACTACTTATTTAAAAAATACAATGTAGGTCAAGAGGCCCATGTAGCGCTACTCGGCTCGTATAGCACCTTTCAGTACAACTCTGTGATCCGCGAACTGGGTAAGGTCTTTGGCCTACCCAAAGCAGAGATTGAGTCCCTGCTGCAGCAGGCCAACAAAGCAGGCTATAGCCCCGATGGCTTGGGCAAGTTGATCCTTCGCTATGCACAGGTACTGCATGACATGCCTTCCCATCTGACTATTCATGCCTGTGGACTGTTGCTATCGCATAAGTCCATACATTACTATACCGCTACTAGTTTGCCTCCCAAAGGCTTTCCTGTGGCCCATATCGACATGCACGTAGCCGAAGACATCGGCTTACACAAATTTGATCTCCTAAGTCAGCGAGGGTTAGGACACATCAAGTCCAGCTTGGAGCTGATCCAGCGCAACCGGGGGATTGAAGTAGATATCCGAGCAGTAGCACAATTTAAGCAAGATCCTAAAATCAAGGAACTTCTTCGAAGCGGGCATACCATTGGCGCTTTTTATGTAGAATCTCCAGCCATGCGCATGCTGCTGGCCAAGCTGCAGGCCGATACCTACTTGGAGCTAGTGGCTGCCAGTTCCATCATCCGCCCTGGGGTAGCTCGATCGGGCATGATGCGGGAGTACATCTTACGGCATCGGGACCCAGAGCGCAGAAAACAAGCCCATCCCGTGCTCGCGGAGATCATGCCCGAGACCTACGGCATCATGGTGTACCAGGAGGATGTGATCAAGGTAGCACATCATTTTGCTGGGCTGAGCCTGGCTGAGGCGGATGTGCTGCGCAGGGGCATGAGTGGCAAATCCCGCTCCAAGGACGAGTTTGAGCGAGTGAAGGCTGCCTACTTTAACAACTGCAAGCGACTGGGGAGGAAGGATGCCGAGGCGGCTGCCGTATGGATGCAGATTGAGAGTTTTGCAGGCTATTCCTTCGCCAAGGGGCACTCTGCTTCCTTTGCGGTGGAGAGCTACCAAAGCATGTACCTGAAGGCCTACTTCCCCTTGGAATTTATGGTGGGGGTGATCAATAATTTTGGAGGGTTTTACTCCACCGAATTTTACGTACATGAGTTGCGCATGCAAGGGGCCACAATAGAAGCCCCCCACCTCAACGAGAGCGATTACCTGACTCGAATCAGTGGGACGACCGTTTACTTGGGCTGGATCCACCTGAAGCACCTTGAAAAACGAACCGTGGAGCGTCTCTTGCAGGAGCGGCAGGCACAGGGCTCTTTTTTGGGGCTGGAGGATTTTGTGCGACGGGTCTCCTGTGGACTGGAGCAGTTGCTGATTTTGATTCGAATCCAGGCGTTCCGATTCACGGGCAAACCCAAGCAGCAGCTCTTATGGGAGGCCCACTTTCTCCACCACAAGCAGGTGGGAGCACGACCTACGGAGGAACTGTTTGTGCATTCGGCAGGAGGCAATTCTTGGGAGAGCTTGCCTCCTCAGGTGCCGGTATTGGAGGAGTTAGATGTGCGTCAGGACATCTTGGATCAAATCGATATTTTGGAATTTCCACTGGAATCCCCCTTTCATTTGCTCCAGGATCCAGACATCCAGGGGGTAAAGGCGAAGGAGCTGCCGCAGCGGTTAGGAAAAATCGTACAGGTAATTGGCTACTTGGTCACCGTCAAGTACACCCGGACGATCAAGGGGGAAGTCATGAATTTTGGGACCTTTATCGATTCAGAAGGGCGTTGGATCGATACGGTCCACTTCCCGCCTACGGTCAAACAGTATCCATTCAAAGGTCGAGCGATCTACTGCATCGAGGGGAAGGTAGTGGAAGAGTTTGGCTTCTACTCGCTCGAGGTGCAGCGCATGGAACGGATGGCCTATTGGAATGCGGAGGGGTAGGGAGATGGGATTAGCGTTTTTAGCCAAGTATGAAGGAAAACACCAAGAAACCCTACCTCTTTACCAGTTAAGTTATTCCTTCAATTTGTACACTACCGAATACTTCAGGCCAGCAGAATGCTTACCTGGTCCAACTACTTCTTGAGGTCTACTTCCATCTGAATACAAGATGTACGTATACTCCAAAATCTTTCCACTAATGGCGTTAATGTTGAAAATGTCAGGGGTTTTTGGATTAACATTTTCTAAAAATTTGATCCCTACATAAACACGCTCATTAGGTGACAAGCTTATTTCTTTGGTGGATAAATCTATGTACAGACTGTTTTTCAACTTACTGGTCACCAAATATTTCTCTGAAAAATCAGTATAAGAAGCCATTGGCATCCCATCTTCTTCTTTGACCACCACCGGCTGTATATAAAAGCCAGACGAATCCTGATCCCATTCATAATTGAAGTAAAACTCCAAACCATCCAATTGAATAGAAGATTTTTCCGGGTTTAAAAAACCCATTACTACTGCAATTTTTCCCCGTATTCCAGGTCCAAAAGCATTAACTTTATTTTCTCTATGCTTTTTTGAAAAACTGGAATAGATCAATAGCTCGTCCGTAGGGATGATTTCAACAGCATCTAACTCGATTATTTGAATTTCTTGAGCTATCAAGTTGAATCCAATCAAAGAAACAATAGAATAAAGTATGATTATTTTTTTCACGAGAAATACAAAATAAAGAGGGGGAAATATCCCCTCTAATTTAAATTTATAGCTGATTTAGCCTGTAATCCATTTCAGTCATATCGGCAGAACATGTCAGTCATATCGGTAATTGACCCAACATTAATCCAGAAAAACCTTTGCTTACATGTTGTCATTGTAACACTACAAACACCATTGTCAGTAGTAACTGACGAACATTCCTGACCAAACATTTTAGCCTCTGCCTGATAAGGCAGGAAAAATAAGCTTGCAAACACCCCTACAAGAAACACTTTTTTAAATTTTAAAGCTTTCATTTTCAAAAAATTAGTTTGTCCCCTTTCGCATAATACCGGGCGGGAAGCCTGTACCCTTAAAAAATCACGGTGCCTCTGCACTTTTTTACCACGATTAACCACCACCAAGCCAGGAGAGGGAGCAGATTAAAAAAATCAGTTCAAAAAATCACCCTTAAGAAGACTTGCCCTTTCCTCTTAAAAAACTAGATTAAAAAATAGGTAAAAAAATCACCCTTTGATGCTTCCTCTCCTGCCTGGTAAGCGAAAGAAAGATAGTTGTAAACGAATGGAATACAGGAAAAGCCTCCACACTGGAGAAATAGATTTTTGGTAGTTAAACCCAATTGTTTTAGCTAAAAAAGGAGAGGTAGTAAATCCAGCAAAAAAATGAATAGAAAGTCGTGATTTTAGTAAAATATACTAAAAATAGCCTCCGTTGAGAGATATAATTTTAACTCAAAGGAGACCTGTTAGTGGAGCACGGATTCCAAAACTGAAGGGTCCCCATCCAAATTTGCAGGAAGGGGAAGATTTAAAATTCGGCACAAAAGAGGATAGATATGGATGTTTTGAAACGGTTCCAACTCCAAACCTACCTTGATCTGCGGTCCCTTCGCATAAAAAATTCCGTGCATATCCTCGTAGCGTGGTGTAAATCCATGCTCCCCAAAGACCTTTGTCTGAAAGCGAGCAGCATTGTTTTGATAGCGAACCTTTCCTCGTACATCGGTCAAATAATACCCTTGGTTTGGCAGAATCAAGAGGTCCCCTTTGCGCTGGGGAAAAGCAGCCAAGTCCTTGTAGTTATCGGTGGTACTTAGGTCATCGATACGAATGTTTGGATGGCGAGCCTGAAGAAGTTGAATTACACGTGCCTTCTCCCTAGGGTCTTCCAAATGAAGGTGAGCCAAAGCTCCATTGTTGACCACACGCCCTTGTATCCCCTCGGTCAAGTCCTCCAGCAAAATTAAATTTTCCTGCTTCACTTCTGTCATTCCATGATCCGACACAAGTACCACATGGATGGGAAGATCAAAGCTTTCCAGTCCTTCAAATAAGGCGCCAAGCTCGTGATCCAATCGATCCACCGTTTTTTTCAACTCCAAGTCATTGTTGGGCCCATACCGATGACCTGTATCGTCCATATCTGAAAAGTAAAGAGTGATCAATCTAGGACGCTCGGTGGCAGGCAATCGCAGCCAATCAAAAACTTTTGCAATTCGGGTCAAGTTCGGCACTCCCCCATCGTAATCGTAGTAATAACTGGGACGAACTCCCTGAATCGGGGCTTCGGTACCCACAAAAAAGTAACTCGCCGCTTTAATCCCATGTTGCTCGGCTAGTACCCAGATCGGCGTGCCTCCATACCAATACCCATCTTGCACAATCTCTCGATTGCCCATGGTGTACACTTGGTCTTTGAAGGGCTCGTAAAAGGCATTATCTACCAAGCCATGGTGCTCGGGAAGCATCCCAGTAGCAATGCTGTAGTGATTGGGAAAGGTTTTGGAGGGGAAAGAAGGAATTAGCCCTTTGGCAGCAGTGCCTTCAGCTATAAATCGGGTCAGGTTCTCGGGCTGAAAGCGCTCCACATAATCGTAGCGAAAGCCATCTAGCGAAATCAAGATGACAATGGGTTCTTTCTCCTGAGAAAAAGTTGTTTTAGCTACGCAAAATAGACCTAGAAAAATGAGTAGTGCACGCATCCTTTATTTTTTTACACTAAAGTAAATAGCGTGTCTTGTCAAACAAGAAGTATTGCTGATATTTCCTAGAAATTCAATTTACTATGCGAACCTTCCTTCTTTTTTTATCTATTTTTTCTACCGCCTGCGTCTCCGCAGAAAAGAACTCGTCAGACATAAAAATCCAACTGAGTGATGAACAACTCTTGGATACAGTCCAATACTATACCTTTCAATATTTTTGGAAGGGGGCGGAACCCAATTCAGGAATGGCTCCTGAGCGAATCCATTGGGATGGAAACTACCCAGCCCAGGATGCTCATATCGTCACTACTGGGGGGACTGGTATGGGGCTTATTGGGATTTTGGGAGCTATTGAGCGAGGATGGATCAGCCAAGCTCAAGCCATAGAACGCTTTCAAAAAATTCTTAATTTCTTAGAAAAGGCAGACCGATGGCAGGGAATTTGGCCCCATTGGCTAGATGGTAAGACCGGAAAAGTAAAACCTTTTTCTCAAAAAGATGACGGGGCTGACTTAGTAGAATCAGCTTTCTTGATGCAGGGGCTTTTGGCTGTTCGAGAGTACTACAAAAATGGACCTGCTGAAGAAAGGTCCATTGCTTCACGAATTCATCAATTGTGGGTGGAAATGGAATGGGATTTTCATAGTAGGGGTGAAAATGTGCTGTATTGGCATTGGTCACCAAATTTTTCTTGGGACATGAATTTCGCATTGGAAGGCTACAATGAAGCTCTCATTGCTTACATTTTAGCAGCCTCATCCCCTACCTATTCCGTCGATGCACCAACCTACCACCAAGGTTGGGGAAGATCTGGTAGAATTCGTGCAGAAAATGCCGGAGCTTATGGGTTTTCTCTCCAACTTAGACACCAAGGGGCTGAAAAATACGGAGGTCCTTTATTTTGGGCACATTACTCCTTTTTAGGCCTCAATCCCAAAGGCCTTAAAGACCAGTACGCAGATTATTGGACTGAAAATAGAAACCAAACCTTGATCAATCGAGCTTGGTGCATTGCTAATCCGGGCCGATTCCAAGGCTATGGTGAAAAACTTTGGGGACTCACTGCTTCCTATTCCACCTCAGGATATCATGCACACCGCCCAGACGATGACAAAGGAGTCATTTCCCCGACAGCAGCCATCTCCTCAATCGTATACACACCAAAAGAATCGATGGCAGTAATTCGAAATCTTTATGAAACTTATGGAAAAAAGGTTTTTGGACCCTATGGATTTTACGATGCTCTGAGTCCTGAATACGATTATTTTCCCCAGCAATACTTGGCAATTGATCAGGGACCTGCAGTGTCCATGCTCGAAAATTACCGAACAGGACTTGGATGGAAGCTGTTCATGCAAGCACCAGAAGTTCAAGAAGGTTTGAAAAAACTAGGTTTTACTTACCAAAGCAAAAATTGAGCGGATCTAAAAGAATTACCCATCAAATCTCCACTCGCATCAACCAATCGTTTTGGATTTCATTCCCGAAGGGAAAGGGATGACTTCCAAAAATGCGAAGTCCATTTTTCTCGTAAAAACGAATTGCACGGGCATTGTGCTCCCAAACACCTAACCATAGCCAAGTTTTTCCCTCCTGCCTCGCAAAATTAATCCCCGCATCCAGGAGCAATTGCCCCAGCCCAGTACCCCATACTTCCTTCAAGGTATACAAGCGCGCCACCTCTACAGAAGTAGGGTCTTGTATATCGGCCTGTGCAGCTGCCAAGTTGAGTTTGGTGTAGCCCACGAGTTTCCCTTCCAAACTTGCCACAATAAATAGCGAAGCCGATTCCTTCATTTCATTAGTCAACTTTTCCTCGGTAAAGGCTTCTTCAAGATAGGCTTGCACATTCTCTGGCTTATTTCCTGCGGAAAATGCCTGCAGAAAAGCGGTCCGTGCCAGGGCTAAAAGCTCAGGCAAATCAGAAAATGTGGCTTTCCGTAGCTTGGGAACAGAGGTGTTCACTTGATTATAGTTTTTTGAGGGCTACTGAAATTTGCGAAATGGGAAACTCTCCCAAAATCGCTCGGTAATTGCCTTTGGGACTAATCACTACAAAGCTCTTACATGGATAAGGGAATTGAAAAAAATACTTCGCAAAAACCCCCTCTGGATCAGGAATCCAAGAGTGAATACCTGCATATTTTTCCAATCCATGTGCTTGCTGGTATAAGTAAACTGGTGGGGCTGTTCCAAACTTTTTGGCATACTTGAGAACAGCATCGTAATTGGAACGGAGCAATTTCGGGTCTGAAGTAGCAGGAGCAGAATTGCACTCATCCTTGCCCGGATAAAAAATAACCACCAAAGGCTTACCTGCCTGAAAATCAGCTAACATCCCCAATTTTTCATACAACAACTTGGCATTGGTCACCCCTACTGGCATCCGGTGTACCAGGCGCATATCCCCAGGCGACTCAGCCGGCACCCCAAAGTAGGGACCCGATAGGATCTTATCTTCGTATTCGGTGTATAAAATCCTCCGCCCCGCCTCATTGAAGTAGGTTTGGGCGTTTAGTCCTAGGCCTCCACCCAGCAGCAGCCAAATAGTAAATAAAAACCGCATTTTACTCAAGCAGATCTTTTTTTAGCCATACGATTCCCCACAAAGATCACCGCCGCCGCCGTTGCAAACATTAGCAAACTATAAATTGCCGATGGAATAGTCATTACAGAGTTCATTAGTAACGTAGCCGCAATAGTGATGCCCAAGGTGCCGTTTTGGACACCCGACTCAATGGCTACCGTCATACCCTGACGAAAATCGAGGCGCACCAACTTTGCCATCAAAAATCCTAGCACTAGCGTGGCCACATTTAGCGCTAGCGCAGCAGGACCAGCCTCCACAAAGTACTGCACGAGGTTTGCTCGCTCCTTGGCAATGGCTGCCACGATGATCACAATAAAAAACACGGCCGACAACTTTCGGAATGGGTCATCCCATTTGGCTGCACGCGCAGGGGCTTTTTCCAAGACAAGCATGCCCAGAGCCACAGGAATGATGGTAATCAGCAATACGGATACCACGGTACCCACCACGGACAACTGCTGTGCCTCACCACCAGGGATGAAATAGGCAATCGAATAGTTGACCACAAAAGGGATGGTAGCTACAGTGATCAGCGAGGAAAATGCCGTGAGTGTAATGCTCAAGGCAGCATCTCCCTTGGCTAGGTGCGTAATCAAATTGGACGTAGCCCCTCCAGGGCAAGCAGCCAAGATCATGAGCCCTACGGCGAGTTCGGAAGGCAAGGCAAAGCCTATGGCAATGCCAAATGCGACCAAGGGCAGCAGCACAAGCTGGTTGAGCAGGCCTATGCCCACCGCCATGGGGTAAACGAGGATACGTCTAAAGTCTTCTAGGCGCAAGCTGAGGCCCATGCCAAACATGATGACGGCAAGCGAAAAAGGGAGAAATAGTTCGGTGAGAAGGCTAGATTCCATGGGTATATTGGGAGGGAAAAGATAAACGCAAGGGGAAAATAAATAAAATTAAAGTAAGAGGCTAACTACCGCAAAGCCGACATAGGTGCCGAGCGCATTGCCAATACTGCCCACAAGCATGCCAGGTATCAGCAGGTCGGGACGTTCTAGGCTTTCAGCAGCAGCAATGGCGGTGGTATTGCCACCTACATTGGCTTGTGAGGCTACGGCAATCACGTCCCAGTCTACTTTGAAGAGGGCACCAAGGCCAAAGATCACCAGGCCATGCACGAGCACGAGGGTACCGACAAATAAGAGTAGGGTCACCGCCAGGTCGCCGACACCCAGCAGGGCACTGAGATCACATAGGGTACCGATCACTGCCAGAAATAAAAGGATGAAGAAGAAGCCGACCGTGTGCTTGCCTTGAAGCTGCTGCACAGATGGGAACTGCGCCAAGAGCAGCGCCAGGGAGGTGAGAAAGATGATTTGGGGTACCTGTGGAAACCAACCCCCAAGCACTTGACTCAATGCTAAGCCTAGCAAGCTGAGTGCGAATAAGGCGGCTAGGGAACTTAGGGTGATATTTTCAGCACCACGTACCTGCTTCCCTGTGCCAGCTGAGGCGAGTTTTTTTCGGGGAAAAAGCTTTTGCAAGTACTTGGGCAAAATGAGCGAGGCGATGATCCAAGGGGTACCCACCAGGTTGTCCACGACGGTGGCCGCAGCAAATAGGTTGCCTGCTTCGTTTACCTGGTAGTGCAGCGCTATCGCGCTAAAATTGACCGCGCCACCGATGTAAGTACCGGTAAACATCCCCGCTAGGGCAGGTGCCAAAGGCCCAATGGCCGCTGCTGGCTGCACGAGCAACCAAGCGACGAGTACGCCAATGACGGTGGCAAAGGAGCCGAGCAGAAACATTGCAAGCAGGGGGAGCCCGGCTTTTCTGACGCTCTTCAAGTCCACCTCAAGCAGTGCGATAAAGATGCCCAGTGGAGCAATATAGGTAAAGATACCGTCGTAAATGGGGTGCGAAGCCATGGCGCTGGGGATAAGGCCCAGATTGGATAGCAGCGCACAGATTACAATCACAAAAATGGGCGTGCCCACCGACTTGCCCCAAGGAAAGCGAGTTAGCCAAACCGCAAAAAATACGGATAAGCAGAGCGAGGCAGCAACGAGCATGAGCGAGGCAGGGCTAGTCATGCCGAAAAGTAGGAAAAAATTAGTTAGTTATGGTTTCTTGAATTCTTGGATTGTAGGAAGAAAGCAGGAAATACGATGGAAATAGAATTGAAATAGACTCCGCTTCGCTTCGTGAAATAAAAAGAAATACGATGGAAATAGACTGCGATTTGCCTGCCGGGTAGGCAGTGTCTTTTAATCAAGCAGTATTTAGTCTAATCTCTTGCCTGCCTGCCGCAGGCAGGGCTCTTGTATCTTGCTTCTAAAAAGGTAATTGATACTTACTACTTGCTACTTGCTACTTCTTTAATATCGAACGCCGGATGCTGAACTCTGAATATCGAAGTAGGGATTTGCATCAAGACCTGAATTCTGCTGCAGCAAGATACATGGTACTTGGTACATTGTACTTACTACTTGATACTTACTACTTGATACTTACCACCCTATCCAAGCATTCCGCTACCTGCCTACTTCCAGTTTTTCGAGAATAGGCTTCCAAAGGACCTAGCGTTTGCTGAGTACCTGCTGAATCATACAACTCCCGTAGTTTTGCTTGCATCCCTTTTAGATCTCCATGCCCCAGAACGGCACCAGCCCCTGCTTGGCTGAGGATCTCCGAACTATCTCCTTGCGGATCGCCCAAAGCCAGTATAGGAAGTCCTGTAGCAAGGTATTCGAAGAGTTTACCTGGAATATTGCCTTTCGCATTCTTGGTATCTGTCAGAATCAGGACCAAGGCATCTGCCTTGGCATAAAAGTCAAACACTTCCTGATGGGAGACATAGCCTGCAAAGTGGATGTGGCTCTGTAGCCAAGGATCGGACTGCACCTGCTGCTGCACTTGTTCGCTTACCTTCCCTACAAAAGTCCAGGAGACCTCCTCCCCGGTGGATTCAAATTCATCCTTCAAGGCCTGCATCAGAGGAAGCGGGTTGCGGATAGCGTCAATAATGCCTGTGTAAATTAAGTGAAGTTGATTGGCTACTTTAGGTGGAGGAGTAAAATCTACAGGAATATCAGCCGGATCGTAACCATTGGTGACCAGTTCAATTTTTCTTCCTGAGAGCCGCTCCAGATCACGTTGGAAGGTCGGGGAAATGGTTACCACCACATCCGCTTGCTGCAAAACCTTTTGTTCTAGGGCTTCGTGTCGTCTCCGGATAAAAGAGAGCATGGGTAGGGTATCTAGAAATTCCCATTGCGACCAAGGATCACGGAAATCAGCAATCCACGGGAGTCCAAACCGCTCCTTGAGCTGCAAGCCGATCAGGTGCAGGCTATGCGGGGGGCCAGTGGTGATCACGGCCTGAAACTGTCCTGACTGCACGAGCTCAGAAAGAAATTTGACCGAAGGTCGCACCCAAAATACCCGTGGATCGGGCACAAGCATGTTAGCACGAAGCCAGATGGCCAGCTTTTCAAGCGCTCCTCGCTTGGGCAGCTCTAACAAGCGCCCGGGATGCGTCTTTTGCTTTTTTAGGGATGCAAAGAGTTGGTAGGGTTCCCAGATGGGAAATCGGATAACTTCTAGATCCGAAGAAATATCCTTGAGGAGTGTCTCGTCTTGAAGATCGAAGTCTGGATTTTCTGGGGTAAAAATAACAGGTTCCCAGCCTGCTTCAGGTAAGTATTTAGCAAATTTCAACCAGCGTTGAACACCTGAGCCTCCACTCGGAGGCCAATAGTAGGTGATAATTAACACGCGTTTTTGCATGGGATTCGATGCGCTAGCTAAAAATTGATACCTACAAATGTACAAAAAAGAAGAAGGGGAAATTTACTTTCCCCTTCTTCCACCTCATGGATCTTATTCTCCTTGCCCGAGTGAAAAACCTTTCACGCCATCAAACGTGTAGAGGTGCTCTGTTTTGATAAAATCTAGGCCGAGTCGCTCTACTTTTTGAAGCAAGTCAATCACTTGAATATGCGAGAGAACCTTTCCTTCTTCTACCTTGAAACGACATCTCCAATGATCGGTACAGAAGGTTTCTTTCATGCCGTCAGGGAATACCTTTACCCCTCTATTGGTGATTAGACTCAGCTTTAACCCACCGGTATCTAGTGTATTTAGGAGGTTGCCCAAGACATTCGGATTCCGATCGTTTTGATCCCAATCTAGAAATACGTCCACTCCAATCAATTCTTTTTTTGCCTTGGGCTTGTGTCGAAGGGTTACATCCATGGGAACTGTACCTTCTTTACCAAAGGAGGCAGGCACCATTTTAGCAGGCATCTGTCCCAATCTAGCAATGACTGCCTGCGCAAATTCCTGAGTACCTACTTTTTTAGAGGACAATCCCTGTTGGTAGATATCCCCGGTATGGATTCCATCCTCGAGAGTTTTCATCCAGGCATTAGAAATTTTCTCCGCCATTTCTGGCTGACCAAGGTGTACCAGCATTAGGATGGCTCCATTTAACAGCCCTGAGGGATTAGCGATGTCTTTTCCTGCAATGTCAGGCGCAGAACCATGGATGGCTTCAAACATGGCCACTTCTTCGCCTACATTGGCAGATCCCCCTAAGCCCACTGAACCGGTTACCTGCGCTGCTACGTCGGAGATAATATCTCCATACAGATTGAGTGTTACGATGACATCAAAAATCTCTGGCCGCTCAGCAATCAAAGCGGTTCCGATATCGATGATTTTGTGGTCAGTTTCAATACCTGGGTATTCTTTTGCGATTTCGTTAAAGGTTTTGTGAAATAAGCCATCCGCCAGCTTCATAATGTTGTCCTTGGTCATGCAAGTCACCTTTTTGCGTCCATACTTTTTGGCGTATTCAAAGGCATAGCGAATGATTTTTTCAGATCCAGGCTGGGAAATCACCTTCAAGCATTGGTATACCTCTTGGGTTTGTCGGTGCTCAATGCCTGCATACAAGTCCTCCTCATTTTCCCGTATGATCACTAAATCTGTTTTTGGAAAGTGTGTTTTAATAAACGGAGCATAAGCTTTGCAAGGGCGGACATTGGCAAACAAACCGAAGGATTTCCGTGTAGTCACGTTGAGGGATTTGAAGCCTCCACCCTGAGGCGTCGTGATGGGTGACTTTAAAAAAATCTTAGTGTTGCGAAGAGATTCAATGGCATTTGATTCCATGCCTGAACTGATCCCCCTGAGGTATACTTGCTCCCCGATTTCAATCACCTCGTATTCCAAATTAGCCCCAGCAGCATCTAAAATAGCTAGGGTGGCTTTCATGATTTCAGGGCCAATTCCATCGCCATAGGCAACGGTAATTTTAGTTTTGTCGTTCATCGTACAGTTGGGTTTAGTTCTGGTCTTTCGCGGTGCAAAAGTACTAAAAAATGCCCAAAAATGGGTATTTTGGCCTAAAAATTCTGGTTATGATGTGTATAAAATTTATTTTTTCCACTCCAATGCTTAGGTAGAATTTAGATTTTTCTCCCCACTTGAGTTTGGTAGTCTTGGAGGGGGAGGTATATTTGTTTGAACTATCCTGCATATGTATGTCAGAATTTGTCAACCTCCTTACCGAAGAACGACAAGGAATCCTCTACCTAACGATCAATCGAGAGGAAAAAATGAACGCCATGAATTTGGATACCTTGGAAGAACTCAGACAGGTATTTGATGAAGTAATGGACAACAAGGCCATTAAAGGAGTAATCCTTACTGGTGCGGGGGAAAAAGCTTTCGTCGCTGGGGCAGACATCACCGAAATCGCCTCTCTCAACGAGGTCAATGCACGGAAATTTGCAGAGAGCGGACAGGAAATTTTTGCTAGAATTGAAAATTGTCACAAGCCAGTCATCGCGGTGACCAACGGGTACACACTTGGCGGTGGTTGCGAATTGGCCATGGCTTGCCACATGCGTATTGCCACAGCCAATGCACAATTTGGACAGCCAGAAGTTAATTTGGGAATCATCCCTGGTTATGGAGGCACCCAACGCCTCACCCTCCTCGTAGGCCGTGGTAAAGCCAATGAACTAATGATGACAGGAGACAGGATCGGTGCTGAGGAAGCCAAAACACTTGGCTTAGTCAACCACATCCTGCCGACCAAAGAAGAGGCGATCGCTGCAGCAGAAGAAATTTTAGAAAAAATTAAAAGCAAAGCACCCCTTGCAATTGGCATGGTGGTAGATTGCGTAAATGCTGTTTTCCTGGAAGAAAACGGCTACCAAACAGAGGCCAATTCCTTTGCACGCTGTGTCAAATCAGGTGACTACAAGGAAGGAACCTCTGCTTTTTTGGAAAAGCGGAAACCCGTATTTCGTGGTGAGTAAGTGATCCTGCAACCCATGGGCGCGCTCAAAAAACTTGCCGGACAAACCGCCATTTATGGCCTCAGTAGCATTTTAGGACGCTCTATCAATTTTTTACTGATCATCGTCTATACCGGCTACCTGAGCAAGGCAGACTTGGGCGCATTCACGGGTATTTATGCCTTGATCGGCTTTTTAAACATCGTGTTTACTTATGGGATGGAAACCACTTTTTTCCGGTTTTCTACTGGTAAAAACCAGGACCCTCATCGAGTTTACCACACTACTCAAACACTACTCGTCTTATCCAGCCTAGTTCTAGGATCAGCTGTCTACCTTGCTGCACCGCTTTTAGCAGAATGGATGAACTACCCCGGTCAAGCCTACTTATTTCAGTGGACGGCTTTATTGCTCGCCTTTGATGCGGTATTGGCCATTCCCTTTGCCAAACTCCGGCTAGAAAACAAGGCGAAAACTTTTGCTGGAGCAAAACTGATCAACATACTCCTCAACGTATTCTTTAACCTGCTCTTTTTAATCTGGATTCCGAGTTGGATTCAGGGAGATTTGCTCCCCCAAGGGACCCTTGGCTTCCAATCGGACTGGGGGGTGGAATACATCCTCCTCTCCAATTTGATTGCCAATGGCTTGATTATCCCTTTTGTCTGGTGGAAAGCAGGTTTTTTTACCTTACGCCTGGAAAAAGAAATCCTAAAGCCCATGTGGGCCTATTCCCTCCCACTTCTTTTTATGGGTTTGGCAGGAGTGACCAATGAACTCATTTCCCGTTTACTTTTTGAATACGTACTTCCTGCCAACTATTACCCAGGACTAAGTTCCCGAGAAGCAGCCGGTATATTTGGTGCTAATTTTAAGTTGGCCATCCTCATGAACTTAGTCATCCAAGCCTTTAAGTATGCCGCCGAACCGTTCTTTTTTAGGGAGTCCAAAGAAAAAGACTCTCCTCAATTGTACGCAAAGGTCATGCATGCGTTTATCCTCTTTTGTTCCCTCTTGATGATTTTGATTTCAGTCAACCTCCATTGGATAGGGCCACTTTTCTTACAAGGAGGAGCCTATCAACTTGGATTTTCTATTGTCCCCACCCTACTGCTAGGCTACCTCCTGTTGGGTATTTATTTCAATTTGTCCATTTGGTTTAAACTTACCGACAAGACCAGCTACAGCTTTTGGATCACTTTTGCAGGCGCCTTGGTCAGTATAGTTGGCATTGCATTTTTGGTTCCAATTTGGGGATTTATGGGCGCAGCGGTAAGTACCGTAGCCTGCTATGTGGTAATGACCGGTGCCTGTTACTACTTCGGACAACACTATTACCCTATACCCTACCAAACAGGACGGGGATTCGTCTACCTGACTTTGGCCTTTCTCTTAAGTTACAGTGGTTTTTATTTGGAAACTGGAACAGCTAACTTAAATCTACTACTTAAAAATTCGTGCACCCTCTTCTTTCTCGGTGCCGTCCTTTTTGGTGAGCGCCATTTTTTCACCTCTCTGCTTCCCAAAAAATCCTAAATAAGCAATTCCTACCCCTTTTTTGTTCAGTCAAATTAAGGAAAAGGCACTATGTTTGTAGCATTGATTTGAAATTACATCCTGCAGTGAGAGTTACCTCCATTTTTCTTCTACTTGCCTTCTTTTTCCTGAATTTAAATCCAGGGTTTTCACAAGCCTCTTTGTCAAAAAAAGAAGTAAAAGCCCAAGAACAAAAAGCCAATGCGAGCCGCTTTTTTATCGAAGGTGAAAAGGCATTCGCGTTGGGAGACCTAGAAAAAGCGAGCCAATACCTGGGAAAAGCCTTGGAATTTTCCCCAGAGGAACCTGCAATATCCTTTAAAATAGCTACCGTTTTTCTACGAACCAACCAGGCTGCCAAAGCACTTCCATATGCTCAAAAGGCTGCTTCCATCGACCCAAGCAACCTTTACTACACGCTACTTGTAGCTGAAATTTACACCAAACTCCAACAACCCTTGCAGGCTGCTTCACTCCTAGAGAAATTGACCCAGGAGCCTACGAAAAATCAGCAGTACAACCTAGAGTTAGCATCTATCTACTTAAATGCAAATGAATTTGACAAAGCACTTATAGCCCTCGACCGTGCGGAAGCCTATTTTGGAGTTAGAGAGCCCTTCACTGTACAAAAACAACGCATATACCTACGGAAAAATCAATTGAATAAAGCGGTAGCTGAAGGAGAAAAACTTATCGCTACTTTTCCAGGCAATCCATCCCATGTTCTTTCCCTGGTAGAAATTCTTTACAACAATGGACAGCTAGACCAAGCAATTCAACTAGTAGACAAGGAGATTACCCGCTATCCAAACCAACCTGAGTTACAACTAGCAGCGTATACCTTGTTTAAAGAGAAAGGATTGCTCCCACAGGCAAACACTTTCCTCTATTCGGCTATGGCAAGCCCTGACCTAGCGGCTTCAGCAAAGGCGAATGCCTTTCAAGGACTGCTGCAGGAACTAAAAACTGTAGAGCGGGAAAAGGAATTGGATAGTTTGGAGCAGGTTTTTTTAAAATTTCATCCCGAGGATGCCTCCGTACTCGAAGCACTTGGCAACCGGAGGAAAGCAGAAAAAAAGCAAGAAGAAGCATTGACCTATTTTAAAAAATCCTTAAAAATCCAGCCTAAAAATGAACGGCTATTGGAAGAGGTGCTTACAAATTCTTTTGGGGAAGGAGCCGATTTTGAGGAAGTAGCTCAGTACAGCAGAATGGCAGTGGAAGAATTTCCCGAAAAAGCTGAATTTTGGTTTTATGAAGGCATCTTACTTTCTGCACTAAAGAAAGATTCACTAGCAGTCGATGCCTTGGAAACTGCCTTGCAATTGAATGCGGATAAAAATCCTCAATTAGCGCAAGTAGCGCATGGTAGCTTGGGTGCTAGTTGGTACCAACTTGGAAATAAGGAAGCGGCATTTGCCAATTTTGAAAAGGCACTTACTCTCAATCCCAACGATGAGCAGGTCCTAAACAATTATGCCTACTTTTTAGCGTTAGACTTGCAAGAATTGGACAAAGCATTGGAAATGGCCCAGCGAGTAGTCAAAAAACATCCAAAAAATGGGACTTACCTAGACACTTTGGCTTGGGTGTTGTACCAAATGAAACGCTATGCTGAGGCAGCCGTTCATCTGGAAGAAGCCCTGCGCCACGAAAAAGAACCAAGCGGTGTAGTGATGGAGCATTACGGAGACATCTTGTACCGACTAGAGCGAGGAGAGGAAGCCATTATCTGGTGGACTAAGGCGAGCAAGACATCAGAAGGTTCTGCCGAGTTGATTCAAAAAATTAAATCCGGGAAAATCCATGAGTAGTACACGCTTCTTTCTACTGCTCACCATCCTGCTTTTGAATTGGAGTTGTGCAAAAAACATCTCCCTGCCAGAAGGAGGGAAAGAGATGGAAACATTCAGTCCCACACTAGTCGATTATCAATTTTTGCAAGGAAAAGCGAAGTTTGTATTAGAAGAAGAATCTGGTAAAATCACCCGAGGAACCCTTCAAGTTCGAGCGAAAAAAGACAGTGTTCTTTGGTTTTCTCTATCTCCTGGATTGGGAGTAGAAGCGATTCGAGGACTGATAACTACCGATAAAATTCAGTTGAATGATCGCTTGGGAAAAGAAAGCCTACAACTCAGCTACGAAGAATTTGAAAAGCAATACGGAATAGACCTCTCTATTGAACTTTTCCAAAACTTATTGTGGGCAAATGTCCCCTATTCCGCTAGTTCCGAGGATCGATTACTACGGGTGGGCAAAAAATTTGAACTCACCCAAGTCCGAAATAAAGTCCGGTATTTTAGTAAGATAGATACCCGACATGGAAAAGTCTCGGAAGTATTGAGTAATTCACTGACAGAGGAAAGCTCCTTATTGGCTAGCTATCCCAAATTTCAAGAAACACACTCCCAACTCTTTCCCAGCGAGTCTTTATTTAAAGTTAACTTAAAGGCTCCACAGGGAACACGGAATTTCAGAATTTACCTACAATGGACTTCTGTGGATCCGCAGTCGAACACCTTGAGTTTCCCTTTTCGATATTAAATGCTTATGAAATTCCTTAGCACGGTTTTTTTCGTTCTGTTTACCTTTCTTCTCACTTTTTCCTTACAAGGGCAAACGAAGAAAAGTAGGGAGCAGCTTGAAAAGGACAAGCTAGAAATTCAATCTCGCTTAAAAGAGTTTGACGCCATTCTCAAACAGACTACAGCCACAAAAAAAACTTCTTTGGGCCAGTTGAATGCAATTTCCGCACAATACCAAAGTCAAAACCGCTTGGTAACTACTTTGGACCGCGAAGTAAATTTAATTACCAATGAAATAGTGGGTCTAGAGAGGAGAATTAACTCCTTGGAGAAGCAGTTGACTGAATTGAAAGCAGAATATGGACGAATGATTTACAATTCTTCCAAACTAAATAGAGGGCTCTCTATTGTCTCGTTTGTATTCAGTTCCACAAACTTCAATCAATTGTACATGCGGTTGAAATACCTCAAGCAGTATACGGAAAGTCGCAAAAAGCAGGCAGCCCAAATTGAAAAATTAACTACTTTCCTAGCCGAAGAGCAAGTTCAGTTGGATGAAAGAAAGATTGATAAGGAAAAGGTATTGGCGGAAGAAAAGACAGAGAAAGAAAAGCTAGCACAAATGCGAAAAGAGCAGCAAAGCTTGGTGAACACCCTGTCCAAAAAAGAGCGAGACATTAAACGACAAATTGCTGCAACAAAAAAGCAACAAGAACAATTAAACCGAATGATTAAAGCTGCAATTGAAGCGGAGATTCGACTGGCAGAAGCGGCAGCAAAAAAGGAGAAAAGTACGAGTACAAAAAAAGCAGGCACCAGCATGCCGATGACACCAGAGGCAGCAGCTCTATCAAGTTCTTTTGCAGGAAATAAAGGAAAACTCCCTTGGCCTGTTGAGACGGGAATAATTGCCCAAAAGTATGGGACGTATCCACACCCTACCCTAAAAGGAATTACCTTAGAAAGTGATGGGATTGACATCCGCACCCAGCCAAATTCCTCCGTTCGAGCAGTATTCGATGGTGTAGTTACCAAAATCACTACCATTCCTGGGTATGGCAATACGCTAATCATCAAACATGGGGAATACTTTACCATGTATAGCAAATTGAAATCAATTTCAGTAACAACCGGCCAAACCGTAAAGGCAAAAGGAGTTATAGGACAGGTTGCCACAAATGCGGAAGGAGTGGCTGAAGTTCACTTTCAAACATGGAAAGGTTTGCAAATTATGGACCCTGCAACCTGGATTACTGCCAAATAGGAATAAAAATTGTATCTTCATAAAAAAGATGCTTATCAGTGTCTTCCCTCCTTGGGTAAGCGGTGTATACTTGTATCTTTGTATCTATATCTACCATTAAACGCACAGCTTTATGACTACTTTAGGCTTCATTGGCAATATTGGCGGTCCTTCGATGATCCTGATTATTCTGGTAATTCTTCTTTTGTTTGGCGCAAAACGAATTCCTGAATTGGCACGAGGACTCGGACGTGGAATCCGTGAATTCAAAGATGCTACCAAGGACATTCAAAATGACCTTGAAGAGGGGATGAAAGACAAGAAAAAATAATTTCACACCTATTCTTTTGGAAAAGTATCGTTCCTTCGACGAAATCCAAATTGCCCTGAAAAAAGGGGAATCCGATTGTCGATCGATTGTAAACTATTACCTACAAAATATTCAGACGAAGGCGCATCTCAACGCCTTCGTCGAAGTTTATGCCCAATCCGCACTCGAACAAGCGGACAAAGTGGATCAAAAACTAGTTGCAGGTACAGCAGGAAGATTGGCTGGCATGGTCATTGGTATCAAGGATGTACTTACCTACGAAGGGCATCCCTGTACGGCTAGTTCCAAAATCCTAAATGGCTATGTTTCTCAGCA
Organism: Algoriphagus sp.; assembly: GCA_030729785.1. Lineage (GTDB taxonomy): Bacteria > Bacteroidota > Bacteroidia > Cytophagales > Cyclobacteriaceae > Algoriphagus. The sequence goes on from JANQWS010000061.1 coordinate 36,168, forward strand.
TACGGCTACCGCAGTACAACGGCTGCTTGACGAGGATGCCATCATCATTGGTAGATTGAATTGCGATGAATTTGGAATGGGCAGCTCCAATGAAAGTTCTGTGTACGGCAAGGTCCTTCAAGAAATCGATCCCAATCGAGTGCCTGGCGGATCTTCAGGAGGTTCTGCCGTTGCTGTACAAGCAAATCTTTGTACAGCTTCGTTAGGAACAGACACGGGTGGATCGGTACGACAGCCAGCGGCATTTACTGGAGTAATCGGCATGAAACCTACTTATTCGAGAGTTTCCCGATGGGGCTTGATCGCCTACGCATCTTCATTTGACACCATTGGGGTATTTTCAACGAACATTCCCGACAATGCCCGAATACTCGAAGTAATTGCTGGATACGACGACAAGGATAGCACTTCCTCCAGTGTAGAAGTAGGCCCTTATTCCAATTTTATACAGTTCAACAAAAAAGTAAAAATTGCCCTCCTAAAGGAAGCAATTCATACACCTTCCTTGCAGGCGAAGATCAAGGAAAACACGCTTTCGGTTGCAGAAAAACTGAAGCAAGCAGGTCATGAGGTCGAGGAAGTGGAATTCCCCTTACTCCCCTATGTCTTGCCCACCTATTACATCCTAACTACTGCTGAGGCCAGTGCCAACTTAGCGCGTTTTGATGGGGTAAAATACGGACATCGGAGTCCAGAAGCCCCAAATCTAGAGCAGCTCTACAAAGACAGTAGAAGTGAGGGGTTTGGAGAAGAAGTTAAACGAAGGATTCTCCTCGGAACTTTTGTTTTATCAGCAAGCTATCACGATGCTTACTTTACCAAGGCACAGCAAGTGCGACGAATAATCAAGGATCAAACAGAAAAACTGCTAACCGAATTTGATTTTCTACTCCTTCCGACCACTCCAACGACGGCCTTCAAATTTGGAGAACACGGGGATGATCCTGTCTCCATGTATTTGGAAGACTTATTTACCGTACAGGCAGCGGTAGCTGGTGTGCCTGCAATTTCGATTCCTAATGGAAAAGACGAAAAAGGGCTCCCCATTGGACTACAAGTCCTCGCCAATACTTTCAAAGAAACGGAATTGTATGCGTTTAGCCATTATTTAAGTACATTAACCTTAAATTAACGTCTAACGATGAAAAAGTTGATTCTCAAGCTTACTCAAGTAGCCGTAGTATTCTTTTGTTTTGCTGGTTCAGCCGTTTTTTCACAACAAACAGCATCAATAAATGAGTTGACCGATATTGTAGTGCCCAATTACCACTACGACTATGTTCCCGATTTCACTTTCGAAGAAGTAGATGCTCGCATTCAAAAAATGGACTTGGAGATGCCCTTCGAATTAAATGATCGAATTTTTTCTTTCATCCAATATTTTACTGTAAGAAACCGAGACTATGTCAAAATGGTCCTTGGAAGGAAAGAACAGTACTTTCCCATGTATGAGGAGACGATGCGTAAGCAAGGAATGCCTACTGAAATTCAATACCTCTCCATCATTGAATCCGGTCTAGATCCCAAAATAAAATCACGTGTGGGGGCCATGGGCCTATGGCAATTTATGCCCGCAACTGGCCGAATGTACGGCATGCAGATAAGTACTGCGGTTGATGATCGAATGGATCCCGAAAAGTCCACCGAAGCAGCAGCAAAGTACCTTAAGGCATTGTATAAAATGTTCGGGAATTGGGAAGTAGCCCTTGCCGCTTACAATTGTGGACCTGGCAATGTTCGAAAAGCAATTCGTAGATCTGGAGGTAAAAAAACATTCTGGGGCATTTACAATTACTTGCCCAAGGAAACACGGGGCTATGTTCCCCAATTTCAGGCCATGCTCTACGTACTTAACCATTTGGAAGAGCATAACTTACACTTAGAAGAACCAAGCTATCCACTTGAATACGAATCCATCAATTTTGATCGAGCGCTAAGCTTTAATAAGTTGGAACAATTCACCGGGATTTGTGCTGAAGACCTTGAAAAACTAAATCCTTCGATCAAACGAGGGCTTGTACCGGAGGCTAATCGTTCGATGGCCATTCGAATTCCAAAAACAAAAGCTTTTTTTATCAAGGAAAATTTGGTCTGGCTTAGCGATTCCTTAGGTGCTGACCCCGTCCCTGCAATGACTATTTCTCCGTTGACAGCTAGCCTACGATCTGAGGTCCAAAATGGAAGCCGTCTTGCTTACAAAGTAAAATCAGGGGATGTATTGGGGAAAATTGCCAGCAAGTATGGGGTCACGCTCACTCAGCTGCGCGACTGGAACAATTTAAATGGAAACCTGATAAAAATTGGGCAAACCCTAGTTATTTACACCGGTAGTCAGCAAGGTTCAGGAAGCAGCAACAGCCAACCCCTGGCACAAAATACAGGGGAATCTCCTACTCCTAAGACCTACACGGTGAAGCCGGGGGATTCCTTATGGATTATATCCCAAAAACACGCCCTAAGTATTGACCAACTAAAGCGATTAAACAACCTCAATTCCACGACAATTAAACCTGGACAACGGTTAATTATCGGTTAATTTCACGGCTTCTAAGATTTCATTCGCAACACCTAGGAGTGCCTTTGAAGTAAATACGTTTTTCTTCTCCTCAACAAAAAACTTGAATCATGAAAGCTTTCCAATTTCTATTCGTCATTGTCTTACTCCTTTTTTCTTGTGAAGAAGGACCAGAAGGAAGTTCAAGAGGTACAAAGCCCAAAGCTCGAGGATCGATTGGGGAGATTGTGCTTGCCATTGATTCGACCAAATGGGCAGGGCCTGTAGGCGATGAACTCCGTGCCATATTTCAGGAAGATCTACCAGGAATGCTCCGCTCCGAAGCACAGTTTAAAGTACATCGGGTAGACCCAAGAGCCATGACTCGGATGCTAAAAATCTACACCAACCTGGTTTATGTGACGACCTTTGACGACAAAAAAGGAGGAAGTCAGGTCATCAACTCTCAATTTACTGCTGAATCAAAAGCAAAGGCAGCAGCAGATCCGAACCTCTACTCACTTCGCATGGAAGATGAGTTTGCTCAAGGTCAAGAAGTACTGTATTTGTTTGGCAATACCGAAGAGCAACTCATTGCCAACCTAAGGAAGCACAAGGGGCAGGTACAAAACCTTTTTGAAATGAGGGAGCGAAACCGACTTGGAAAGGCCCTTTTTGCGCGCAAGAATGCTGAAGCACAGAGTGAAGCCCGAAAAAATCTAGGGATTGAAATAACCCCACCTATCTCCTACCAGCTTGCCAAAACAGCTCCTGATTTCCTCTGGCTTCGTCAACCTTCCCCAACAGAGCGAAGACCAGACATCAGTGTTTTTTACTACGTAACCGATTACACGCAAGAGGAACAAACCTTTCCTGAAAATATTTTAGCACTCCGTGATTCACTGGCCAAAACCCATATTTTCGAAGACCCAGATGATCCCACATCATTTGTTACCAGTGAAAAACAAATCCCCCCAGCTTTCCGAAACCTAGTGATAAATGATAATTTTACGGTTGAAATCCGAGGGACATGGAAAACAAATAATTTGAGCATGGGTGGAACCTATTTGGGTTACCTCATGATAGACGAGAAAAAAGGAAAATTATACTACATGGAGGGATTCGTCTATTTTCCAAATGAAATCCATCGAGATGCTCTCCGTGAAATCCAAACCATTTTACTGAATACCAACGTGAGTTGGTCCGAAAATCAAGGAACTTAAACCCAATATATCCTATCCATTTATGGCGATTAAGATTAGAAAAGAGGATGCATTAAACTACCATAGTCAAGGTTCTCCAGGAAAAATCCAGGTAAACCCGACCAAACCTGTCTCCAGTCAGCTGGATTTGGCTTTAGCCTATTCCCCAGGTGTAGCTGAACCCTGTAAGGAAATCGCTGCAGACGTAGAAAACGTCTACAAATACACCGCAAAAGGTAATTTGGTGGCCGTTATTTCCAATGGAACCGCCGTATTAGGGCTTGGAGATATTGGTCCTGAAGCCTCCAAACCAGTCATGGAAGGGAAAGGAGTATTGTTTAAAAAATTTGCTGGAATTGATGTTTTTGATCTAGAAATCAATGAGAAAGACCCAGAAAAACTCATTCAGATCATCAAATCCCTTGAGCCTACTTTTGGAGGGATTAACTTAGAGGATATCAAAGCCCCTGAATGTTTTGAAATTGAACAGACGCTAAAAAGGGAGATGAAAATCCCCGTTATGCACGATGATCAGCACGGGACAGCTATCATTTCTGGCGCAGCGCTCCTGAATGCACTAGAATTGGTGGAAAAAAATATTGAGGACATCCGAATTGTCGTCAGTGGAGCTGGAGCTGCAGCCATTTCCTGTCTCAGATTTTACCTGAGCTTGGGAGCAAAAAAAGAAAATATTATCGTTTGCGATAAGGAAGGGGTTATCCATGCCCAACGCCCAGAATTATCAAAAGAACACCTGGAATTCGCAACGCGCCAATCCATTCAGACTATTGCAGAGGCGATGAAAGGGTCCGATGTGTTTTTAGGCTTATCAGCGGGGAACATCATTTCTAAAGAAATGATTCAATCGATGGCAGCTAACCCAATCGTATTTGCCCTAGCCAATCCAGATCCTGAAATTGGGTACGAAACTGCCGTAGCTGCAAGAAAAGATGTAATCATGGCTACTGGCCGTTCCGATCACCCCAATCAAGTAAACAATGTTTTGGGATTTCCCTATATTTTTAGAGGTGCCCTCGATGTGAGAGCTACTGTTATCAACGAGGAAATGAAACTAGCTGCAGCCCATGCAATCGCCAAACTCGCCAAGGAACCCGTTCCGGAAATTGTAACTAAGGCCTATGGGGAAAGTAATTTGAGCTTTGGCCGCCTCTATCTTATACCTAAACCCGTAGATCCGAGATTAATTACGACTATCGCACCGGCAGTTGCAAAAGCAGCAATGGATTCTGGTGTTGCTAAACACGAAATTAAAGATTGGGATGCCTATGAAGTTGCCCTACAAAAACGAATAGGAATCGATGAACGATTGATGTCCATCGTAATCGGTCGTGCAAAAAAAGATCCAAAACGAGTGGTATTCGGCGAAGCCGATAACCTCAAAATTTTGAAGGCAGCGCAACTGATTCGAGATGAAAAAATCGCCATCCCTATCCTCCTAGGAAATCGAGCTAAAATTCTTGATCTAATTCAAGATAACGCACTTGACTTGGATGGAGTCCATATTATTGATCCTATGGAGGAGTACCAACTGAATCAAAAATTTGGAAAAATCCTTGCCCAAAAAAGACAGCGGAAGGGAATGACCCAAGCAGATGCCTTTCGATTGGTCAAGGAACGGAATTACTTTGGTGCCTTGATGGTAGAAACTGGGGAAGCAGATGCCTTTATTTCCGGCCTCACTCGTGATTATCCAAAGACAATCCTCCCATCTTTACAAACCATAGGCGTAAAAAAAGGAGTAAATCGAGTGGCAGGTATGTACATTATGAATACACCAAGAGGACCTTACTTCTTTGCAGATGCCACGGTCAACTTAAATCCTACCGCCGAAGAGCTTGTTGAAATCATTGGATTGACAGCAACAGCAGTCAAATTTTTCAATATGGTTCCTAGAATAGCCCTTCTATCGTATTCTAATTTTGGATCAGCTCAAGGAGATATTCAGACAAAAATGGCTAAGGCTACCGCATTGGCAAAATTGAAATATCCAGACTTGATAATTGAAGGGGAAATGCAAGCGAACGTGGCATTGAACCAGGAGATTCAAAAAGAAATGTATCCTTTTGCAGCTACCGCTCACAAAGGAAAGGAAGTCAATACACTTATTTTCCCGGATTTATCCTCCTCTAATATTGCCTACAAACTTTTGGCTGAATTAGGGAATTCAGAAGCCATAGGCCCTATTTTACTCGGAATGAACAAACCCGTGCATATTTTACAACTAGGAAGCTCCATACGAGAAATTGTCAACATGGTGGCAGTAGCTGTGGTAGATGCACAATCCACCCAAGAAAACGCATGATCGATTACCTCAACGGAAAATTAGTATACAAAGACCCCACCTATGTACTTATCGATGTAGGTGGTATCGGGTACCATGTTAAAATATCCCTTCAAACGTATACGGCGATCAAAGACCAGGAGCAATTGCGCCTTCTTACTTACCTTCATATCAAGGAAGATGCACATACGCTTTACGGGTTTAAGGAGGAACAAGAAAAGAGACTTTTTCTTTTGTTGATTTCCATCACAGGAGTAGGTCCAAGTACTGGATTGATGATTTTATCCTCCATGAGTAGCTCAGAAATTGAACAGGCGATTATTTCTGGTGACGTAGCAAGTATCCAAGGGGTCAAAGGGATTGGTTCTAAAACTGCCCAGCGAATCATTCTGGAACTAAAAGATAAAGTTGGAAAATCAGGCACCAGTGAAACTTCCGCTCCTTTGGGATTTTTGAATGGAGGCAATAAAGTACGAGAAGAAGCGTTACAAGCCCTAGTTACCTTGGGTTTTCCAAAAGCGATCGCAGAAAAAAATATTGCACTTGCACTTAAAAAAAGTGGTAGCCCTCTGTCCTTGGAAGAATTAATTAAAGCATCGCTAAAAACTCCTTAATATCGATTAAATTGAAGGTTGAGGGAAAATTTATTTTTTGGAAAAAGAGAACTAAGGGCCACCTCTTACTCCTCTTGCTCCTCCTTGCCTCCATCCCACTAAATACCCTACTTGCGCAACAACTACCCAAATCCAACTCTAGGATTGATTCCTTAAATCAACGGAGGCTGGCTCCTTCTTTTTTGCTTTGGCAACAAAAACGGACCAACCCACTTTTTCCAACAAAAAACCCTTTTTCATCAAAAAAATCACTCTTTTTCCCCAATCCACAGGTAGAAAAACAAGTACAGGTGGTCCTGGATTCTACCCTACGCTACCAGGTGACCGACCAGTTGGACAGCATGAGTTTAGGAAACCAGGAGGAATATGATTTCGAAAAATTTGCTCCACTTCAAGAATACCAAGTAAGGCAATCTTATTGGAGAACACGAGCAAAAGGGATAGATGGTGAAAGTGCGGTAGAAGGAAGAAATCTCATTCCACCAATTACTGTGAGTCCCACCTTTGATCGAATTTTTGGCGGGGATTCCATCACCATCATTCCTACAGGTTACGTCAACTTGGATTTTGGTGCTATTTTCAGAAGGATTGATAACCCAACTATTCCAATTCGTCAGCAAAAGAATGGGAATTTCAACTTTCAGCAGCAAATTCAAATGGCTGTGAATGGAAACCTTGGTCAGAAATTAAAGATCGGAGCCAACTTTGACTCCAACAATTCTTTTGATTTCCAAAATCAACTCAAACTCGAATACGACGGCTTCGATGAGGACATTATCCAGTCCATCGAATTGGGAAATGTGAGTTTACCCATCCAAAATCGACTAATACAAGGAGCTCAAAATCTGTTTGGGGTAAAAACAGAAATGAAGTTTGGCAAGCTCAACGTGACTGCCGTCGCCTCCACCCAGCGAGGAAGACGGGACAACTTGGTCATTGATGCCAATGGCCAAGGCCGTGCCTTTGATATCCAAGGATCGAAATACGATGAAAATAGGCATTTCTTTCTCAGTCATTTTTTCAGAGACAACTACGAGCGCTGGCTAAAAGGGCTCCCCCAGGTAACTTCAGGCATCAACATCACCCGAGTGGAAGTTTATGTAATGAATCGGGCGACCAACACTGAGACCCTACGAAATTTTGCTGCATTTATGGATCTCGGTGAAGGCCGGGTATTACTGAATCCATCGAATCCTGCCATTGGACCAGGCAACCCCAGCAGCCCCGCCCAGAATGGAGCAAATAAGCTCTATGCCAGTATCAGCAGCAATCCAAGCTACAGACCCTTTGATGCTGGAGCTCGTGCCCTGGAGGAAAGTTTGGGGATAAAAAAAGGAGTAGATTTTGAACAAATCAATGGGGCACGAAAACTAGATCCCTCCGAATATTTTTTTAATGGACAGCTCGGCTTTATCTCCCTTTTCCGACGACTACAAAACGACGAGGTCGTAGCAGTCTCCTACGAATACACCTACAACGGTCAGGTTTTTAAAGTAGGTGAACTTACAGAAGACTACCAGTCTCGTAGCGAGGATGAACTAATTTTCTTAAAACTACTCCGTCCTGCACGGATCAACACCCGCGTCCCAACTTGGGACTTGATGATGAAAAACATCTATAGCCTCAATGCCAGTCAGGTATTGCGCGATGGGTTTCAGTTGCAAGTAATCTACCGAGACGACCGCACCGGACTTGACAATCCCGCTCTATTGGAAGGAAAAAATGTAAAGGATATCCCCTTGATTCGCCTCACAGGCTTAGACAACCTAAATCCTCAAAATGACCCAGCGCCTGACGGCAACTTTGATTTTGTCGAAGGAATCACCATGCTTTCAGACCGTGGTTTGTTGATTTTTCCAGTGCTCGAACCCTTTGGTTCCAACCTAGCAAGAAAATTCACAGACGACGAACGAGTACTCAGCGAGAAATATGTATACGACACCCTTTACCAGACCACACTTGCTGATGCTGAATTGGTTACCCGACTCAATAAATTTTTCATTAAAGGGCGGCTTACTGCCGGCTCTGCGAGTGAAATTCAACTTCCAGGATTAAATATTTCACCTGGTTCTGTTAGTGTTCAGGCGGGAAACATTCCACTTACTGAGGGTGTAGATTTTACGATTGACTACAATGTAGGGCGACTCGTCATCATCAACGATGCCATCCTACAATCTGGTAAACAAATAAATGTCAGCTTTGAAAAAGCTGATCTCGTTTCCTTCCAAACACGCAGTTTGCTAGGAACTCGATTGGATTACCTAGCCAACAAGAAATTAAATGTAGGAGGAACTTTTCTGTTCTTGAATGAGCGACCCAATGTATCCCGTATCGCTACAGGCAACGAGACCTTACGCAATAGCCTTTGGGGATTAGATGTAAACTACAACAACGAGTCTCGATTTTTGACCAAATTGGCAGATGCACTCCCCTTCACAGATACAAAGGAAAAGTCATTGGTCCAGTTTAACGCAGAATTTGCACACCTTATTCCTGGAACTTCCAATACCGTCAATGGAGATGCTGCCTCCTATATCGATGACTTTGAAGCAGCTGTTACTCCCTTTTACTTGGGTGCACAGGCCAATCAAAATTGGAAACTTGCTTCTACTCCAAAAACAGCCGATAATCGATTTGATCTGAGCAGTCAAACGGAAGATAAATTAGGCGATGGATACCGTAGAGCCAGGATAGCTTGGTACAACATTGACAATGTATTTTACCGAGAGGGAGGTCCTGGAGTCCCTGCCAACATAACTGCTCAGGATCGCAGAAATCACTATGTCAGACGGGTAATTCCTCAGGAGATATTTAAAAACCAAGACCGGGAAGTTATTTTAGTTCCCCAACCGCTTTTTGAACTTGCTTTTTTCCCACAAGAAAGGGGTATGTACAACTACAATCCTAAACTTACTTCCGAAGGTTTACTACCCAACCCAAGGCAAAATTATGGTGGAATCACTAGAGCAATCACCACCGAGGTAGATTTTGACCGAACAAATATCGAATATGTCGAATTTTGGTTGATGGATCCCTTTCTGCCAGGTGAAAACGGCAAGGTATTGGATGGAATCTTCAATGAGAACAACACCACGGGAGGGAAATTCTTCTTGAACCTCGGAGATATTTCAGAGGATGTGATGAAAGACGGTAGTCATGCCTTTGAAAATGGACTTCCTGCAGATGGGGATCCTACCGAAACCTCGGAAAACGAGTGGGGTAGAATTACACGACAGCAATACTTATTACCTGCCTTCGATAATTCAGCTACTTCCAGGGTAAATCAAGATGTGGGCTTTGATGGGTTGAAAAATGAAGAAGAAGCTAGCTATTTTAAAAATCGTTTTTTAGATCGCCTTACCCTTTCTCCAACTGCCAAAAATGCATTGTTACTAGATGTTTCAGCGGATGGGTTTCAATATTACTTGGACTCCAAATTTGACCAAGACAATGCCAAAATTTTGGAGCGCTACAAAAAATTCAATGGAATGGAGGGCAATACACCGGTTACTGCAGACCAAAATCTTTCTTATACTCCATCTGGAACAAACAACCCCGATAACGAGGATTTAAATACAGACAATACCATCAATGAACTGGAAAATTACTACGAGTACGAAATTGAACTCCGCCCGGGTCAGCTGAAAGTAGGAAATAAGTACATCGTGGATCAGGTGACCCACACAGAAGGCGGGGAGCAAGTCAACTGGTACTTATTTCGAATTCCTGTGCGTCAGCCCGATCGCGTCCAAGGGGACATCTCTGGCTTTAAATCTATCCGATGGATGCGAACCTATCTGACCGACTTCCAGCAACCTGTAGTACTACGTATGGCCGAATTCCGAATGGTTGGTAGCCAATGGAGATCCTTCCAGGAATCACTATTTGAACGCGGCTTTTTTGAGTTGCCTGAGCCAGATAATTCTAATCTCACCGTAGATGTGGTGAATATTGAGCAAAATGCACAAGGAAGCGAAACGTCTAGTCCTTATGTGTTGCCTCCAGGAATTCAACGTGACCGAGACAATACCTCCGCCATTGAGCGAAGGCTTAATGAACAGTCCCTACGGCTTTGTGTCGAAGACTTAGCTCCAAAAGATGCCCGTGCCGTATTCAAAAACACCAATTTGGACCTGGTTCAATACGAGCGCATAAAAATGTTTTTTCATGCCAACAGCGAAGATGCTCGGGATGGGGAAGTCACTGCTTTTTTGAGATTGGGTACAGACTACACGGACAACTACTACGAAATTGAAGTTCCATTAAAAATATCCTCCCTAGGAAGCAATGATCCCCAGCTAGTTTGGCCAGAAGAAAATGAATTAGATATCGCTATCCAGGAAATTGTTGCCATCAAAGCGGAGCGCGACAATACGCAGTCTCCCTTAACACTACCCTACAGTAAATCCATCCGCCAATACAAGGTAACCGTAATGGGTAGACCTGAGCTCAACCAGGTACAAGGAATGATGATTGGAGTACGAAATCCTGGAACAGGAATTGGCTCTTCCAAGAGTATTTGTATTTGGGCAAATGAACTTCGAGCGACTGGATTTACAAAGACTAATGGCTGGGCAGCAAATGCCTATCTGAATACTAAAATTGCTGATGTGGCAGTAGTCTCTGCCTCCATTCGTCACAATTCTATTGGCTTCGGAGGCTTGGAAACAAAACTCTCCCAACGTAGCCGCCAAGCTACGACTCAATACGATATCTCAACAAATGTTGCGGTAGATAAGCTCCTCCCCAAAGAATTAGGGGTAAGTATTCCTTTATATTTTTCATTAGAAAACTCCAGTACTCGGCCTGAGTACGATCCCTTAAACCCAGATGTTCCTTTTGAAGTAGCTTTAGAAAAATTTACCACTACTTCAGACAAAGATGCCTACCGGGATATTGCAATGGACCAGCTATCACGCCAAAATATCAGTTTGAACAATGTCCGAAAACTGAAGAAAAATCAGGAGTCACCAAGTCGCATCTACGACTTATCCAATTTGGCCTTCTCCTATGCTACCGGTACTGTCACCCAAACCAATGCACAACTTCAGGGCTATAATTTCAAGACCAATAAGGGAAACGTAACCTACAGTTTTCAACCAAAAGAACTAAAAATAGCTCCATTCCAGAAGTCTGAAGGAATGAAAAGCCCTTACTTAAAGCTGATCAAGGACATCAACTTAAACCTGTCTCCTACCCTACTTTTGGCAAGAATGGATGTGGATCGAAGATTTACCCGTTCCCAATACCGAAATGACCAACTCAGCACGACAGGTGTAGATCCACTCTTTCAAAAATCCTTCTTCATGAACCGGTCCTTCAATATCAACTGGGACCTATCCTCTAGCTTACGTGTGGACCTAGCAGCAAGCGCAGCTGCCGTGGTAGATGAGCCAGAAGGAGATCTAGATACACAAGCTAAAATCGATTCTGTACGAGCGAATTTCCTGCGATTCGGACGTACAACTAATTACAACCACTCGGCAACAGTCAATTACACCCTTCCATTTGCAAAGTTGCCACTCACCGATTGGATTCAGACGGATTACCGACACCTCAGCACCTACACCTGGCAAACTGGGGCCATAGGACAACGAGACACCTTGGGAAATGTCATCCAAAATACCCGAGAACAAACACTTTCAGGAAAGCTAGATTTGATCAAACTCTACAACAAGAGCAAATCACTTGCCGCTATCAACGCTCCCAAACGCCCAAGTATCCCTGGTAGACCAAGTACCAATGCCAGTGATACGATTGGCACTCCACTCACTAGAGGAGTGCTCAAAGTGGCGATGCTACTCAAAGAAGTAACTTTTAATTACAGCATCATTGAAGGCACCTTCCTTCCTGGCTATATGCCAAACACAGGGCTTTTAGGAATGGACCGTGCTTGGGAAAATCCTGGATGGGCCTTTGTTTTTGGTGCCCAAAATGCAAATTTAAGGTACCAACTCGGTCAAAATGGAAACCTCGCACCAAGTCCTGAATTGACCCAAAATTTCCGTCAAAATAAAGCCATTAACCTGTCAATTAAAGGTTTGGCTGAACCAATCCGTGACTTTAGAGTGACCCTAGAAGCAAATAAACGGGAAATTGGGGACTACAGTGAAATCTTCCGGAATAGCCTTGATGATCCTGGAACCTTCGAATCACTCAGCCCAAGTAGAATGGGTTCATACAGCATCACCACCGTTCTTTTGGGTACTGCCTTTGCTAAAAACAAGCAGCAAAACGAATCGCAACTGTTTACGGATTTTGAAAATTTTAGATCCATTATCAAGCAGCGTCTGGACCAACAAGCTACAGCTCCTGGTGAATACCCAATCAATGGACAAGATGTCCTCATCCCCTCGTTTTTGGCTGCTTACCAAGGGAAAGATGCAAAGACGACCAATTTGAATCCATTTCCAAAAACACCCCTACCCAATTGGCGCATAGATTACCGTGGCTTGTCCCGTCTAAAAGGACTTAGTGAACTTTTTAGCAGCATCAACTTGACTCATGCTTACAGCTCCACCTACGACGTAAGCAATTTCTCCAATTCCTTGCAATACCAAGAAGGGTTGGAACTATTCAACACCTTGCAACAAATGCAGCGTCCAAATTTGACCAATTTAGAGGGACAGTTTATTCCAATTTACATATTAAACCAAGTAGTACTCACCGAACGATTTGCTCCCCTAATTGGCTTGGATTTACTGACTAAGCAACGAATGAATATTGCCATCAACTACAATAGAGAACGAAATTTGGGTTTAAATTTTTCAAATTCACAAATCACCGAGCAAGCAAGCAGTGATTTTGGATTAACGCTCTCTTACACCAAAGCAGGGGTAAAGATTCCATTCAAAATAAGTGGCCAACAAAAAATATTAAAGAACGACCTTCAAATCCGCTTGGATACTAAGATTGGAAGTACCCAACAGGTACAACGGAAAATTGAAGAAAAGGCTACAGTTACCAACGGGAACTTCAATTTTCAATTTCGCCCTACCCTGAGCTATGTCATCAATCGGAGCCTAAACTTAACTGTATATTTTGAGCGTACGGTCAATGACCCACGCGTGACAACAGCCTTCCGACGATCTACCACGGCCTTTGGTGGGCAACTACGATTTAATTTATCACAATAGATTTCAATCTCTCCCGAATACTTTTAATTTTGAGAGAAATAAACGATCCATCATGAATTTTCCAGACGAATTAAAGTACACCAAAGACCACGAGTGGGTTAAAATCGAAGGTGATATTGCCACTATTGGCGTAACCGACTTTGCACAAAAAGAGTTGGGAGACATTGTTTACGTAGAAGTAGAAACGCTTGGCGAAACCTTGGAAGCCGGAGCAGTATTTGGAACTGTAGAAGCAGTAAAAACTGTTTCCGACTTGTTTATGCCAGTTACTGGAGAAATTCTAGAAATCAATAGTGAATTGGAATCAGCCCCCGAACTAGTCAATGATGCCCCGTACTCCGAAGGATGGATGGTAAAAGTAAAACTTACTGACTCTCTTCCTGCTGATCTTTTGGATTCGGCTGCTTACAAGGAGTTGATCGGAGAATAAGGGATTGCATGCGCAGGAGCGTTTTGACTTGGGCTTGGTTGGCAGTATGTACTGTGGCTATGCTTACACCAGGGAGTTCACTGCCCGATGTCTCGGTATTCCGTTTTCAGGATAAGCTCCTTCATTTTTTTCTTTTTTTCGTACTTACCTACCTTGCTGTGGGCTTAGGGATTAAAGAAAAAAGAAGTCTTAGAGGAAATACCCGATTCTGGATCAATTTCGCACTCTTCGCTCTCCTGCCGAGCGTGGTACTAGAAACCGCTCAACACCTAATTCCTTACCGAAGCTTTGATTTAATGGACCTGCTATTCAATGAGTTAGGGGTATTTTCAGGGTTATTTGGTTATTTATATCGTCCAACTTGTAAATTCATTTTGGATTAATCTCCAATAATTCTTAGACTTGTTATTCAAATTACAACCGATTAACCTCAATAAACCAATTTCACCATGGAAGCAAAAAAGACTCCTAGTGCTGACTTGACAAAAAAGGTGGGTATGTTTACCAACCTAGGTCTAGCAGTTGCGGTTGGACTCACACTTGCTGCCTTCGAATACAAATCGTTTGACGATAGCGGTCTTAAAGACCTAGGATCTGTCGCGGATAATTTCGAAGAGTTGCTTGATGTGCCTATCACCCAGCAGCCACCACCGCCGCCACCGCCGCCCCCAATGGAGCAGCCGGTGATCGAAGAAATTCCAGATGAGGTAGAAATCGAGGAAAAAATTGAAGTAAACTTTGACGTTGACGTTAAAGAAACTACAGTAATTGCAGAAGTTGCTATCAAAGAAGTGGTGATTGAAGAAGAAAAAGCCGATCAAATCTTCGACGTGGTAGAAACACAACCAAACCCTCCTGGAGGAATGTCTGGTTGGAACAAATACCTTTCTAACAACTTAAAGTACCCAACTCAAGCCCGTAGAATGGGTGTTGAAGGCACGGTAATCGTCGTATTCGTAATCAACACTGACGGATCCATTCAAGACGTTGAAGTTTTGAGAGGTATCGGTGGAGGTTGTGATGAGGAAGCTGTGAAAGTAGTAACTAAAGCACCTAAATGGGAGCCAGGTAAGCAACGAGGCAAGCCCGTTCGTACTCGAATGAGACTTCCAATCCGCTTCAAACTAAGCTAATTCCAAAAGACCCGATTAATCGGGTCTTTTTTTTGTTCAACAAGCTTTGCTGAATTGACAAAATCCCCCTAAAATCGAAACTAAAAAAGGCCTGAAATTCAGGCCTTTTTTAGTGAATGATAGATTCGCTAATTATCAGTAAAAGATTTACTATTCAAGAAAGTAAGCTATGTACCGTGGATTGTCCATCCGTTGGCCTATTGAACTTACAACACATTTAAGGTTTGTTCTTTTATCTTTTCTAGCTCATCTTTCATTTGAATCACAATCTTTTGAATCCCAGCATCGTTCGCTTTTGAACCAATGGTATTGATCTCTCTACCAATCTCTTGGCTAATGAATCCTAGTTTCTTGCCTTGATTCACCTCTGATTCCATACACTTAATGAAGTAATCTAGGTGAGTTTCCAATCGAACTAGCTCCTCATTGATATCTAATTTTTCAAAATAATAGATGAGCTCTTGTTCAAATCGATTTGCATCAAAAGCATGCTCATCCATCCACTGAGAAAAATGTCCACGAATGCGATTTTGAATTTTTTCTTTACGGGTTGACTCCTCCGCTTTAATTATTGTCCATCCCTGCCGGATGAGATCAATATTCTCCTTTAATTTCACAAAAAGTGAGGCTCCTTCATCTTCTCGAAAAGCCTCACAACGACGCAACGCATCTTCCAACACTACTTTTACCTGTGCCCAATCGTCCTGATCCTCTCGTTCCACTGGGCTATTGACCATCACCTGTGGGGCTTGAAGCGCAAGTTTAAATAAATCAGTTGTTGTTGATCCGCCTACCGAAGCCGCTAGTTGCTCAAAGGCATGGTAATAGCTTTTAAATAACTCTTCATTGAGTTGCACGGGTAAGTTTTGATTTCCTTTGGCAAAAAAATCAATCGAGATGCTGACCTTCCCTCTATCCAAACTCGCCTGTACACGATTTCGAATCTCAGACTCTTTATCGGCAAATTGCCTAGGACTTCGGATAGATACGTCTAGCATTTTCGAGTTGAGCGTCCGAACCTCTACTTGGATTACCAGCTGCTCATTCTCAAATCCGGCTACCCCATAGCCAGTCATGGATTTGATCATATGTACTTCTTTTAGAAATTATACCCCAAAGTAAAGTAAAATTTCAAATCTTCATTTTTATAATTCCGCACAGGACGTGCCACATCAAATTTCACATAGTAATTGAGCAATACTGTTCGCAATCCTGCACCATAACTTTGTAACCATGGATTGTTAAAATTATTCAATACAATCACAAAAGGGGAACCTGAAGTATTGATGACTTCAGTATTTTGATCATTGATCTTTTCCCAAGGAGCGGCATCGTTCCAGGCTGAACCAATGTCATAGAAACCAACCAACTGAAAATTTTTAATGAAATTGGAGGTGATATTTCCTCGTGTTAAATAGGAAAACAAGGGTAACCTCAATTCCGTGGAAAAGGTGAGGACATTTCTTCCGCGAATTTCATCGTAATCAAACCCCCTTAAGTCCACAAAATCAGCAAAAAGCAAATTTGAGTTTTCAATCCCCTGTGGATTCCGCACTGGAGAAGGCTCAGGTCTATTTGTAGGAGGATTGTAGAAAGAGTTAAACAACCAATTGTCCATCCCCCCAACTAGGTAATTTTGGGGGTTTGGACCTAGGAAAGATCCATAATAGAACTTGGATGCCAAGACCACATTTTTGTGTATTTTCTGGTAGTTACGGAGATCTACATACAAATTACTAAAGGACCGATTGCCTAAATTCAATCCCTGGTAGTGTTGAAAGCCAATCTTCCCTTTCGTGCCTGTAAACGAATACAAGCCCATCGGTTCCGTTCGGTCGTACACATACTCCGCCTTTCCACCCACATAGGAAACATCCAATTGATTCAGCTCTGGGATATTGCTGTAGATCAATGAATCCTCATTCAAATTGAAGTACTGGGTTTTGGCAGCAAAAGGGGCAACATAGACTCGAGAGTGGATGGACATGGGATAAGCTACCCCTGCTTCCACCTTGGTCAAAACATATTTCTGAAAGTTGACATCCCCATCGCTTATTCTGAGGAGTTTACGATCGTACCTTCCTCGAAAGTCAAGTCGAGATTTGAGGTATTCGTATTCAAACCAAATATCCCCACCCGAGTCAAAATCCAAAGCAGTCATGATTCCACCCATAAACTGATGGTTGTCCAATACATCCGTCATCTTTCCTTGGAGGCTCATCCCAAACCCTCGGAGTGGATCTACTAAAAACCGAGAGTTGATGTGGTTGGTGAAAAATTGAGTTTCCATTGGTCGAGGACCAGATACCATTTTTCGTAAGTTTTGCTTTCTAAACGTATCCAAAATACTCCCTGAAGCATCAGAATTAGTTGAGCTAACTTTAGCAGGAACAGCTAGTCTGTTTGGGAGGGAATCGAAAGTATAATTATCCGTATTCACCCCTTTTCGGGTCTCAAATCGTAGACGATCTGTAGTCAAGGAAGAGGTTTGCTTAGTTAGTGTATCCAAAGGACTCCTAGGTACCACTAGCTCAGGCCCTGCTAATTGTTCTTCCTTCGCCCGATTTACTTGCTGGGTCTTTGCTTCCAATTGCCTGCGGGCAGCAAGCCGTTCATTTAACTCCTTTACCTGGGCCAACTGGATTCTTGGGGTACTTGGCGTAAATTGGTCAGCCCCCGTATATCCCTCCACGAAAAGTTGAGATTCTTTCCCATTGCGGAGGGCATAGGCTAACCTATTCATTCGAGCACTCACATCAAACACTTCAACGCTCGTCTCATAGGCCGATATCTGTGTAGAAACCTGGTTGCCAATATTGTGGCGCATGAGGTTTGAAATACCACTCAGATCACTCAAAAAAACCAAGTTGTTTGAATTTAATTTTCTTGGCAGCGTATTCTTACTATTTGCGTTCGTTAGCTTAGAAAATACCGTGGTATCTTTCATCACTTGAGCCTGAAACAGGTTGTACTGCTCTGGAAAGTTTGCCAACACAGGAGCTGCTTTTACAAGAGAATCGGACCATTGTGTGAAGTTTGAAGAGTACACAATGGTGGAATCATTCAAAAACACAGGGTTGAGTTCGTCAAAAGCATCGTCTGTCAATCGTTTCCCCTGACCCCTAGTGTTGAGAGAGTAAAGGTCCGTTTTTCCATTCGAAATGGCAGAGAGCACCATGTTCTTTCCTGATTCATTGAAATCAAAACTTAGAATCTGAGTAATATTCCGAAGGAATATTTTGTCTCGAGAAGACCCATCCAAGGAACGTAGTCTAAGTGTGGTTAATCCTCGTTTGAAGGTGGCAATAGCTAAAGTAGCGGAATCCCTCCAAGCGATCACAGGGGAAAATACATTGGGTGGAAGTTCCTCGTGCTTGGACCCCCCTTGGTAAATCCTTTGCTCCATCCCTGAGGACAGTTCACGGACCCAAACCGTTGCTTTGCCCGCATTATTTAAAACATAAGCGAGGTGTATCCCGTCAGGGCTAAATTTAAGGTCTGAAATAGCCCCGTTAACACGGGAGGAGGTAGATGCCACAGCTTTTTTAGAGTCTACACCTTTGAAAGTAGCGTAAACAGGCTCATTGACCTTCAAGTAAAACTGCTGCCAATCGGAATAAAATGCCTTGATATTGATTCCTATTGTATTGGCTATACTATTTTCTTCGCTTCGATTGATTCTAGAAAGATTTAAAATGCTAGAAACATAGCGTCGGCCATATTTCTCAGCGATGTAGTTCCAAATAGATTGCCCCACAAGACCCGCTTCCAAGTCAGTTAAGGTGTGTAACTTGGGGGTTGAGGTGTTTTTAAGGTAACGACGGATGTAGTCATCCATTTCCCTGCTCCATCCCTTTGCCAAGTAGAGGGCAATTCCATCTACATACCAATCTGGAAAATTGCTAATTAGATTAGACTGAAAGGCATCGGAAACAGAAGCCCCATACAACATCTCTCTGACGATGACCTTGGAGGTTGCAAAAAGTAAATCCTCTTTCAATAAATCCGATCTACCCTTGTAGGCGACCTCTGCTACCAGCCGAGTGAATTTTGTTTCTCCTTCTTCGTTGTACAGTTCTGCGTTCAGATCCAAGTTACTTTGCAGGCGCTCCTCTGGGGAATTATACAGATAAATTCGAGGCTTGGTGTAGGCAACATACCCTATATTCTGTGTCAATTTATTGAATTCTGACTCCAAAAATTCAATAGCCATTTTTGCATTTACACCACCCCTATCGTAGTAGTAAACTTCAAAATTTGCAGACGTATAAAAGTACCAGTTAAATTCCTTGTGTTGAATTCGGTTTTTACCAAAACGTTCCTGGTCAAATTGTGCCCAGGCTTGTGTCGTGCAGCCTACTAGAAGAATAAAAAAAAGAGTTCGAATCACATGCATACGCATTTCCAACAATCAAGTACGATTTTAAATATAAGTAAAATACCGAGAGATCGACACTTCAGCAGGCAAAGGCCGATCTTCCAAAAGAAAATCCTGCATGCACGCACTAAAGTACGGAACCAAAGAAACTCCCTTAGCCCCAAATCCATTGAAGATGTAAACGTTTTTTTGCAAAGGATGTTTCCCTAAAAACGGCTTTCTATCCTTCGTGGCCGGGCGAATGCCCACCCGATGCGCGACCACTTCCTCCACAGGTACAGGCACCACTTCCATCAACTTATTCAGTAAGTCCTTTTGAGCTGTTTCTGTAGGCCCTTCCTCCAAGTCATGCCAGCTATAGGTTGAGCCCACCCTAAAATTTCCATTGGACAAGGGAACTCGGAAAACACCCCTATTGACAATGTAAGGTGGGTTAAAATCTTGTTTGACTTCCAAAATCTCCCCCTTGACAGGAGCAAAAGGAAGAAAGGAAAAAAATCTAGAATGCAAGGCCCCTAGCCCATTGCAGTAAACGATTGCCTGGACCTTCCAACCCGCATAGCTCCAATAATCTCCCTCTTCTATCAACTCCTCTTCCTTAAATTCCTCTTGCCGCAAACGCTCCCCAAAAAAGGATGCCATCCCTTCCAAAAGAGTTGGGACATCTAACCATCCCGATTCTTGAAGCATCACTCCTCCAAAGGGATCCTTTAGCCTATGTTGTTGACTTTCAACTTCAATTTTCTTTAAAAAAGGCTGAATTTCTGGATCACTTGAATGGCCCATCCACTCATTTTGTTCTTCAATGGACAAAAAAGGCCGGTAAATCGGTTGTAAAGTCAGAAATTTTCTTCCCGTAACTTCCTCTAATTCCTGGTAAAACGGGGCAATCTCAGGAAAAAGTACCTCTCCTTTCCAGGTCTTCACCATTTTCCTGCCAGTAACGGGGTTGAATAGACCTGCCGCCACCTGACTACTTTGATTCTTATCCGGTTGATCCAACAGCACTACCTTCTTTCCTTGTTGAATCAAGCGATACCCCAAGGCAGAACCTGCCAAACCTTGTCCAATGATTAAAAAATCAATTTCCATGTCCTAAATTAAGTCCATAATTCTTTACTTTGTCTTTATCTCGAAGACTTTTCACATGCTCCACATCAAGTGCTTCACTTTCAATCCTTTTCAAGAAAATACCTACCTCCTGTACGATGAGGAAGGGAATGCTACCTTAATTGATCCTGGATGCCATGCCCCCGAAGAAAAAAAGGAGCTAGAAGCATTTGTACTAGACCAGAATTTGAAGGTAAGCCAACTACTCAATACCCATTGCCACATCGATCACGTACTTGGAAATGCTTGGGCCATGGATCGATTTCTGGTTCCTCTACACATCCATATCCTGGAAGTTCCAGTCTTAAAATCAGTTGAAGTGTATGCCCCTAACTATGGTTTTCGGGACTATGTTCCTTCTCAAGCAACCTCCTATTTAGTTGAAGGACAAGAAATTTATGTGGGTAAGGAAAAGCTACGATGCATCTTTGTACCCGGACATGCACCTGGACACCTGGCATTTTACCACGAAGAAAGTAGGCGCTGTATTGCTGGAGACGCACTCTTTAGAGGCAGTATCGGACGCACAGACCTTCCTGGAGGAAATCATTCCCTGCTACTGGAAAAGATAAAGTCCCAATTGTTTATTCTCCCTGAAGAAACGGTAATTTTCCCCGGCCATGGGCCAGAAACCACCATTGGTTTTGAAAAAAAGAACAATCCTTTTGTAGGTTTAAAAGCAAATCCGTGAATTTGAAAGCCCAAATACCTAACCTTATCACCTTATTGAATCTCCTCTCAGGAGTTTTGGGTATCCTTTGGGTGTTGGAAGGTCAGCTTTTGTTCGGCGCCTATTTTGTGCTTCTTTCTGCAGGATTTGATTTTTTGGATGGTTTTGCTGCCAGAATTCTAAAAGTTCAAAGTGAAATAGGGAAAGAGTTGGATTCCCTGGCAGATGTAGTTTCGTTTGGAGTTTTACCAGGTATAATTTTGTACACACTCACCAAATCACAAACCGAGTCGCAAATCCTACCGTATTTCACTCTGATAGTTCCGCTGTTTTCCGCGTACAGATTAGCAAAATTCAATTTGGATACACGGCAAAGTGATCGATTTCTTGGACTTCCTACGCCTGCCAATGCACTGTTACTCTCTAGTCTTCCCCACCTTGCTGTCTACTGGCCCCAACTAGCTCCTTGGCTTACAAGTCCCGTAGCAGGGGTCCTGATCGCTTGGGCAGCAAGCTTTCTACTAGTTTCAGAACTCCCATTGATTGCATTAAAATTTAAAAATGGAAGGCTTTCTGACAATGCCTTTCGCTATGCTTTACTCGCCAGCGGTGCATTTTTTCTTGCTTGGATGCAGCTGGCTGGCCTTCCCTTAGTCATCCTCTCCTACCTGGCCTTATCGATTCTTGAACAAGCACTACCCAAAAAATGAAGATGCAAGGCCGGGCTCTTCTCTTGCTTTTGGGACTTGTCTACCAGACTACCTTTAGTCAAACGCTTACCCATACGGTTGGAGTAACCCAATCAGGAGTCTACAAATTAAGTGCAGACCAAGCCCGAAAACTTGGGTTTGAGCGCTTGGAAGAAGTAGCTCTTTATGGCTACCCAGGGATGCTGCCACAAAAGTTAGACTCTGCACAACTTCGTCTCCAAGAGATCCCTTCTTGGCTCGCCTCCAATCAGCTCTATTTTTATTTGGAAGGGCCTCACCAAAGTAGCTTCACAGAGCAAGGAGAATTGAGTTATACCCATCATTTGTATACCGATACGCTGCGCTATGGGCTGGGAAAAAGTACAACCCCTCAACGAATTGAAGAAAAAATTGGACAAGCAAACCCTTCTATCACTACCACGATTTGGTACCAATTGCTGTCCCTAAAGGAGGAAAAAATAAATCTTCTCAACTCGGGAAGATCTTGGTATTCGCTACCCATTCGCCAAGGGCAAAGTCTAGCTATCAATTATGGTAAAAGTACCGACACAACTGCCCCATGGCTCCTATATACCCTGCTGATGAGCCA
Source organism: Algoriphagus sp. (assembly GCA_030729785.1). Lineage (GTDB taxonomy): Bacteria > Bacteroidota > Bacteroidia > Cytophagales > Cyclobacteriaceae > Algoriphagus. Next base: position 58,936 of record JANQWS010000061.1, read on the forward strand.
GTCCACAGCCCTTTCTAGCTTTCGAATTACTGCTGACGATGTATTGCTGGAGGAAGTCAAGTTCACACCCATTCCTACCAACACGTATGGAATCAAGGGAGCCACTGCTGCTCTTCAACTCCCTTTTTCTCCCAAAGGTAATCGCCTAGACCAGCTCCGCTTCAGCTTCCAAGGAACAGGCTCTGGCCACCTAGATTTAGCAGTTCTGGGAATTCCATTTGCAAATTCTAGTTTGAAGGAGGGCATTTATACAGCAAAGGAAGAAAATTCAATCTCCCTAGAAACTGGATTAGAAACCTGGGAAGTAGGTGATTTCTACCATCCAAAGCGGTATTTGCAAGGAAAATCTGCAATCGGTAGCAAATGGGTAGTTTTTAAGCCCTCCACCACCAGCGAACTTATCGATTTCCGACCTGTCACACCCAAAAATAATCGCCCACAAGGTTCCGAATTACTAGTCATTTCTGTTCCCCAATTTAAAGCGATTGCTCAGCAGTTTCAAGCATTCAAAGTCAGTCAGGGGATTTCTACCCAGCTGATTATTACCTCGGAAATTTACGATAGCCATGGATATGGCAACCCCGATATTAGTGCTATTCGAAATTTTATAGCTCAGGAATACCACGAGGGCAAGCAATTGAAAAATGTACTAATCCTAGGTAAGGGTACTTTCGATTACAAAAAGAAATTAGGCGGACGTCCCAACTTGATTCCAATTTACACCAGTAGATCTAGTCTTGATCCATTGACTACCTACAGCTCAGACGATTACTTTGGTCTAGTGGATTGGGGCTTGGGCAACTGGGAGGAAGATGCAACTGGGGATGCCACTCTGCGTATAGGAATCGGGCGCATTCCTGCCATTTCCTATGTAGAAGCCAAAAATTGGCTCGAAAAAACAATTGCCTATGAAAAGCAAGAGCTCGTATTTCCTAGCAGTTCGCTTACATTCCTAGCTGATGACGGAGACAATGGAGTCCACATGCGGGATTCGGAGGTACATGCTGCCTTGATGAAGGAAGCACATCCTTTTTTTAAGCACCACAAACTCTATCTTGACCGCTACGAACAAATTAATGTGGGAGGTGCACAACAATCTCCAGAAGCAAAAAAAGCAGTTGTGGAACGTATTTCCCAAGGCACTCTACTCCTCAACTACGTCGGTCATGGGAATGAAACAACGCTGATGGCGGAGGAAGTAGTACAAGCCCAAGACCTACAAAACTGGCCGCAACAAACCCAGCTTCCCCTTTGGTTTACAGCCACCTGTGAGTTTGGAAGGCATGACAGCCCTTTTTTACGATCTGCGGCAGAAGAATTACTATTGGCTCCAGCCAAGGGCGCTATCGGACTCTTGGCAACTGGCAGGCCTGTATTTAGTAGTGTCAATTTTAATATCAACCAAGCATTTTTTGAGGCATTAGCTGCAGGCATGGAGCGCGGAGAACTGGATTTGGGAAGTCTCTACCGGCAAACAAAAAATGAAAGTTTGAATGGCGCATACAATCGAAACTTTTCGCTTCTTGGTGATCCAAGTCTTCGACTGGCGATCCCAGAAGCAAAAATTTCCATCGATAAATTGGTCTTCCTTTCTAGCCAAGCTCCTGCAGACACAGTCCGCCCACTCGTCCCCCTACGCCTATCTGGTACCATCCAAGACCTTCAGACAAAAGCTTCCTTAGCTGGTTTTAATGGGAAATTTAACTTAGAAATCTGGGGCCATGCGGACATGCGCACCACTAAGGGAGATGAAAACCCTCCTTTCGAATTTACCGAGGACACCCAACGCCTATTTAGTGGCGAAGGAACGGTCAGTGAAGGAAAATTTTTTGCTCAATTTATAGTACCAGAACAGGAAAAAAACGCCTTGCAACAAGTACAAATCCGGATTCAAGCCTGGGATTCAGTAAAAAAAATTCAGGCATCTTCCTGGGTATCCATTCCTTTAAAAAAGGAAAAATTAACTGATTCAACAGACAAAACAGGTCCCAGTATTGTAGCAACCAGAGCAGGAAAGCCCCTACTGAATAATTCATCTACAGCAAGTACTCAAGCTGAGGTACAATTTATTTTTGAAGACCCCAGCGGGATACTGGTTACTTCACTTTTTCCAGAGAGAACCTTACAAATTCGTGTAAATAATGGGACCCCACGCTTCATTCACGAATCTTATGTGGCTTTAGAGGGAAGTTTTGAAAAAGGAGAGGCAAGGGTTGTAATCACAGGATTGCAAGAAGGAAAAAATGAAATCCAAGTTCTCGCCTCAGATAATTTAGGCAATCTCAGTACCTATTCCTTTACTTTGGAAGTTCGAAATAGCACTAGTTTACAGGTACTTTCACACCAAATCTATCCGAATCCTGCTCTTGACAGGGTGTCTATTCGTTTTCAGCACAATCGCCCTCAAGAAAACTTAATTGCCACCTGGAGCCTCTATTCATCCAATGGACAAGTACTAATTTCTGAGAAAAAACGTTTTATTCAAGCTGCAGAAATACTTCAGGATTGGGAGCTGATTTTTTTACAGTCCAAAACGAAATATCCAGCGAAAGGAACTTATATTTACAAACTAACTTTACAGAATGAGTCTAGCTTAGAGCTAGATTTCGTAAGCGGAAAACTGGTGATTCAATGAACAAAAAAGCCATTTTAGGAAAGAAGTCTATTTTTACCCTTGTTTTTGTGCTTACAGGACTTTCCTCCTACGCGCAAAACAGCGTCATCATTTCAGGACAAGATCCAACGCGTAGGGTCATTACGACTGCTGTTCCCTTCTTGAATTTTTCTCCTGATTCCCGTCATTCTGCGATGGGTGATGCAGGGGTGGCTACCTCTCCAGATGCCAATTCTGCCCATTGGAATGCAGGGAAATTAGCCTTCCTCCAAGATGGGTATGGGTTTTCCCTTTCTCACTCTCCTTGGCTTGGCAAATTAGTCAACGACATGTCCTTGAATTATTTGGCAGGCTACAAAAAAATTGATGACAATTCCGCCTTTGGCCTTGATCTAAGGTACTTTAATATGGGTGACATCTCCTTAACCGATGGAAGAGGGAATCCAATAGGGGAATTTAATCCTCGAGACATCGCACTCGGAGGCACCTACTCTAGGAGATTGTCTGCCAATCTAGGTTTGGGTATTTCTGCGCGATTTATCCATTCCAACCTTTCTGGAAATATGACTTCTTCGGGAGGTACTGATTCTCGCCCAGGTACAAGTGTGGGAGCGGATATTGGACTGTATCACCAAAAACCTACCCTGGTGGGTCAAAAAGAAGGGATGTGGTCTTGGGGGCTTACGCTGTCCAATATTGGGCCAAAAATCACCTACAACAGTGCCGAAGACCTCGATTACATACCCACTACTTTTCGTGCTGGAACTGCCTATAAAATCAATGTGAATACCACTAGCTCATTGACCTTTGCGCTAGATGCTGCCAAATTGATGGTGCCTACCCCACCGCTGTACCAAGCCAATGCAGATGGGACTTTGGTAACGGATTCAAATGGCGATCTGGTCATTTCTGCTGGCAAAGACCCCAATCGTGCCTTGCTTTCTGGTATGTTTGGTTCTTTCGGTGATGCTCCTGGAGGATTTCAAGAAGAGTGGAGTGAGCTGACTTTCTCTTTTGGAATGGAATACTTATATGCCAATAAGTTTGCGTTGCGAACCGGTTATTTTTACGAGGACGATACCAAAGGAGGAAGAAGATACCTAACCATGGGCGCTGGATTTACTATGAAACGTCTCGGATTAGATTTCTCTTATTTGGTCCCACAGGTTCAAAACCATCCTCTGGCGGAAACCCTTCGGTTTTCACTGCGCTACTCAATAGCCTCAACAGCTGCTAATTAATGCCTTTAGATCGCGCTAACGCACCGCTATTTGCAGTACCGAATGAATTTATTTTACCTGCACCTCAGCGTTTTGAATTGGGTAAAGGTGATACGTCCCTCTATTTTTTCCCTACACCAGGAATTGCCGCTGTCCGGCTCGAAGTCATCGGAAAAAGTTCTAGGTCCTTGCTCCCTACCAGCCAAGCATTAATCCCCTCCTTCACGATGCAAATGCTTCAGGAAGGAACTAAATCAGCGAATGCACAGCAGCTAGCAGAATTTTTTGATTACCATGGCGCAGAGGTGTACCCAACCCTAAGCTATACCCAAGAGGGAATAAGCTTACTTTGCATCAAGAAGCACTTAGCACACTTACTTCCTACATTTATTTCACTTTTTTCAGAGGCCCAATTTCCTGAGGAAGGATTGGAAAAGAGAATTTCTCAGCGAAAGTTAAGCCTTCAATTGGATCGAGAAAAGCAGAGTACTCGAGCAAGCCAACTATTTAGAAAGGGCTTGTTTGGTCCATCACATCCTTTTGGACAAGAAATTACCGAAATCCATTTGGCCGAAATCAACTCCAGTATACTCAAGGACTACTACCACAACCATCTATGGAAGGATTGCTGTTTATTCCTTTCCGGGGATTTCAGTGAAGCAGAACTTGAACAACTTATCCGCACACTTGAGCAACTCCCTTTCAAGCAAGGGGCTCAAAAAGTTGCTCTACCCAAGCCTAGGCTAACAGCAACTATAGAGGAGGAACGGGATAGTGCTGTTCAAAGTAGTATCCGGTTGGGAGGCTGGTCCATTCCCAAGAATCATGCAGATTACCATGCATTGGCGGTATTTAATACACTTTTGGGTGGATACTTTGGCTCAAGATTGGTCAAAAATATTCGAGAAGACAAGGGACATACCTACGGCATACACTCCTCCTTAGCTGAACTTGAGTCCTACGCGTACTGGGTGATTGCTGCCGATGTAAAGAAAGCAAATCAAGCGGAGGTATTTGAGGAAATCAATCGGGAGATCGAGCAGCTTTGTACTGTGTCGGCTGATGCAGAGGAGATTGAAATCCTAAGAAATTATCTGATTGGGCAATTGTTTGCCAAATTCAGTTCCCCTTTCGACCTAATCGATCAATTCAAGAACGTACACTATTCAGGATTGGATTTTAGCTATTACGAAAACCGATTCAACTACTTAAAAAAATTTACTGCAGAGGACCTTATGCATAGCGGCCAAAGTTATTTTTCCTCTTTGAATCGAGTGAAAATACGGGTAGGGTAAACTTTTTAGGCAGTAAACGCTGCTAGTTAACCTAGCAAGTCGTCTAAAAATCCTTCTCCCTTTAATCGTTGGAAAATTTCTAGGCAAGCCCAAGCATCCGTCGCCGCGTAGCGAAGCTGTCGCTCTGTCAATTGGCTTGCCTCCCAATTCGAGACCTGTTCCGCCTTTGAAATACGAATCTTAAGCACCATTCCACAAAGGTTTCGAACGCCTACATTGTGGAAGCCTACCTTTTTAAGTTCATCATTTAAATCAAAAAAAGACTGCGGAAAAAAAGAGTCAGTCAGTTTTTTTAAGGCCTTCAGGTCATCGTGAACAGCCGCGCCTACTTTGACTACATTTTCTTTTTCCAATAAGCTTCGCAATGGGGCTGGGAAGCCAATGTGGTTTAGACGAAAAATAAATGCTTGATTTGCAGTTGCTAATTGCAACAGCGACACTTGATTAATCTCCCCTTTTCGAAAGGAGGGCTTGGTCTCGGTATCAAATCCAATTAAGGGTTGATCTTCTAAGAAATCAACTGCATCGCCTACTTGATCTGGGCGATCAATAAGGTAGATAGGACCTTCAAATTGACCCAAGGGCAATTCATTTATTTCTTCTTTACTGATACTGAATGGGATCATGCCAACTCTTCTTCTTGGTCGTAATAGGTAATTCCAATATTGAGGTAGCCATACAGGATCGTCATGATTGGACTGATGATATTAAAAAAGCAATAGGGAGCATAAGCAAATGTGGCCACCCCCAACACAGAAGCTTGGGTAGCTCCGCAGGTATTCCAAGGCACCAATACAGAGGTAACCGTCGCAGAATCCTCCAAGGTCCTGGAAAGATTTTCAGGCTTTAGGCCGCGCTTCCGGTACACGTCTGCAAACATCCTTCCTGGAACCAAAATCGCCAAGTACTGATCCGAGGTGGTAATATTAAAAAACACACAGGTAGCTGCTGTAGATGCAATCAAAGACCCTACTCGGTGTACCTTTCGAATAATCGCTTCTGCCAAAACTTTCAGCATGCCGCTTTCCTCCATAATCCCCCCGAAAACCATTGCGCATACGATCAGCCAAATGGTGTTTAACATACCTCCCATGCCTCTAGTGATGAGTAATTCATTGACCAAGGCATTTTCTGTCACTATAGAAATACGCCCAAATAAAGCCATCATTACCCCCTTAAAGCCCAGATAGGCAGAAGATCCCTTCTCACCAACTACTTCTGCAATAATTTCAGGTTGAAAAATCAAGGCAAAAACCCCTCCCAATAAAGCTCCGGCCAACAGAGCCGGCAAGGCAGGGACACGCTTGATAATCATGACTACTACAAGAATAGGGACCACAAATAGCCAAGGGCTGATGTGAAAAGTGGAAGTAATCACCTTGGAAATAACGAGCACATCTTCCACCTTTCCATCCGATTCGTAGTTAAGTCCAATCACAAAAAATAAGATCAGTGCGAGGAGTATGGAAGGAATGGTTGTTTTGGCCATGTGGCGAATGTGTGTAAATAGATCCGTTCCAGCCATGGCTGGAGCAAGATTAGTCGTATCTGACAGCGGCGACATTTTATCGCCAAAATAGGCCCCAGAGATAATTGCTCCTGCAATAATTCCCTCTTCAAAGCCCAAGGCTTTACCAATACCCAACAGGGCAACGCCAACCGTGGCAACGGTCGTCCAGCTACTTCCAGTGGCTATGGAAACTATCCCGCTAATCACGCAAGCTGCAAAAAGGAAAAAAGTCGGGCTCAACACTTGCAGTCCATAGTAAATCATGGCTGGTACAATCCCACTCAAGAGCCAGGTACCTGCCAACGCGCCAATTAGAAACAAAATCAAAATACTACTCATGGCCGACCCAATACTACGGACAATTCCGTCTTGAAGTGATTCCCAACTGTAGCCCAAACGGAAAACAGCTACCAAACCCGCTACAGTTGCCGACAAAACCAAGACAATTTGATTTGCTCCTGAAAGACCATCAGTTCCAAAAAACTGAATAGTAACGATCAGTAGACCGATTAAAAAAACCAAGGGAATCAGCGCATCCAGCACTGTGGGTACTTTTGGAATTTTAGTCATTCACTAAGGTCGAAAGTTTACAAGCCATGAAGCTAAAGAAAAAAAATTAATTACAGGTCTGCTAGCAGTTCAGAAAGCTCTTTTCCTACCTGCCAACCGATAGCCACCCCCATTCCTCCCAATCGTACAGCCACCGCAGTTTTCTTTCCAATCTGTTGAATTATGGGTGTTTTTTTTGTGCCAAATGCCATAATTCCAGTCCATTCCATCTCCCATTCCAGGGGCCTTTCTGGAAAAATCACCTCCTCCGCTAATTGTACTAAATGGCTTTTTATAGCCGGATTTACACCAAAATCTGTGGTTCTCTCCTGAGCAAAATCTTGATTTCTTGCACCTCCTAGTAATATTCGGCCAGCAACCTCTCGGAAATATACATAGCCACGATCTAGGTGGAAAGCTCCCTTCCATGGAATTCCTCCTGCCAGAGGGGTACTCAAAAGAATCAATCCCCTACCGGGTTCCATAGGGGACTCTGGCCAGAGCTTCTGGGTAAATGCATTCGTACAAATAGCCACCCGAGGAGCTACAAACTCATAAATTTCTTTTTTATCCCGTTTTTCGGCTAACACTTGTCCCGCTTCGTGATTGACTTCCACCACCGATATCCCAGAAATAATCCGAACTCCCAGTTTGGAAGCCTTGGACCAGAGCGCGTTGAGGTAGGCTGCAGGATCCAATTCGCCTTCGTACCGATTCTTTACCACCGCTTTGACCGCCTTGGAAAACCCAAACTTACCCGGCTCCTTGACCACAGAAAAAACCTCTTTTGGAAAAATTTTTTTCAAAAATCGATTGATGTCAGGGAGCTGATCCAAAGCCTCCAATTGCTCCTGCATCAAGATTTCATATCCATTCCGGTGTTGGTAGCCCAGTGCACGGTCCCCAAATTGTTTCCGAATCTGAGATAACCCGGTATACCTTTTTTCGACCAACTGCAGGACCTCCTCAGGAGTCATGCTCCAAAAGTCATCTAAAATCTCCGTAAGGCTACCAAAGCAGGCAAACCCAGCATTTTTACTACTTGCCCCTGAAGGAAAAACGCCTCGGTCAAGCACCAAAACATTGGCCTTTTTATGCTTATTTTTAAAATGAATCGCTGTAGAAAGCCCTGTAAAACCTGCACCAACGACAATTAAATCGTAGTTCAAAAAATTTTTTTGTTCCCAATAACTTAACATAGGCGAAGCGAATTTACTTTTTAGTTTTGGTTCATTAACTTGCTTCATCAAGTACCACATTTAAACCCAAAATCCCATGAGAAAAATTGATTCCTTGCTTCTCGAATACGGAGAAAGTCATCAAAACAAAACCAACAAACTAATTCACTGGTTTTGCGTTCCTGCTATCTTCTTCAGTGTTGTCGGTCTTGTATTTAGTATCCCCAGCGGGTTTCTTGTGGATCAACTTTCCTTTTTAGGAGAGTTTGCAAATTGGGCTACGCTCACCCTTTTCTTGGTATTGATTTATTACATTTCGCTTTCTCCTGCCCTTACCTTGGGCATGTTGCTTTTTTCTGCCTGCTGCTTGGCATTGGCCAATTACTTAAGCATTACCTTCCCCGGCAACTTGGCAACCATTAGCCTGGCAATTTTTGTTATCGCCTGGGTTGTCCAATTTTATGGACACAAAATCGAAGGCAAAAAACCCTCTTTTCTCAAGGATGTGCAATTCCTAATGATAGGACCTGCCTGGCTTATGCATTTTATTTACAAAAAAGTAGGCATAGGGTACTAAACATTCCAAAAACCTTGGAATACCCTCAATACAAAAAAATCTTTTTCGCACGATTCAAGGCTGCCTGATTGGAATTAGTTTGGATGTTGGCCAGAATAGATCGCTTTTCTTTGGCCGTCAATCTCCAGTTGAGTGAGGCTCGCTGCATACTCCCTAGAGTTTCCAATCCCGCTGATGGAAGCTTTCCTGGAGCATACTCAAACTCAATTTTCTCCACTCGAAACGGCATGGATTCAGCCATGTAGTTAAAAAGTACTTCGTTATGTATGGTTTGAATCATGTCCCAATTGACATAAATATTTTGGAGCGGAGTGAGCACTTTTTCAAGAATCCGTGTGGGTTCAGTACTGGAGATTTCGGGAGATTTTTCTGAATCACGGATGGTTATCAAAATTACTCCTGCGGTATTTGCTTCTATCCAATCCTTAAACACATAGCCAAATCGAAGCGCATCTTGGATTCCAAAATTATCGGATAAGCCCGTATCCATGGTCTTCATCACAGGAGCAGAAGGAAGTTCCACATTGGGGGTCACAAAAGGAAAAGTAGCACTCATCCGAAGGGCTGTCAAAAAGCGTAAATTACCTGGGTCTTGGTTTGCAAAAAATCGCATGTAATCTATGGATTGCTTCTTTTCTTTTGGTAAAGGTTTGTCTAGTGCGGAACTTCCGAAAAAGGAGAAAGAATGCGGGGAGATAACCAATTTCCTCCCATCATTTGTCACCAAAGTGGTAAGCGGCATCAATGGAATTAGGGCTTTGGCCTCTGGTTCCTGGTAGTCGGCCAAGGACTTATCCAAGATGCCTTTGGTATTTTTATTGAGCTGTTCTTCAAATGCAAATCCCCGATCTTTGGAATAAACCTTCCCTTTATAGTTCAATTTTTGGGTAGGAAACAATAAATCATTCACTAAAAGACTGAATAAAATCGGATTTAAATTATCTGCTGCCAACTGATTTAAATAATCCGGATTGGTCACCTGCACACTTGAGTCTGCTTGGGACCTAAGATACAATTCCCTAAAAAAAGCTTCTCCCAGAACCCCACCAGAAGCGCCTGTATAAAGAAAAGTATGTTGGGTAAGTGTACCTGCTGTAGCAGAATGAAGTTCCTGAAGCACCTTCAAGGTCCACAATGCCGCACGCTGCCCCCCTCCACTTGCGGCGACAAGAACCAGTTTGGGTGGATGATCCTCCGGAAACTTCGCTCTCCACTGATCCAAGATGTGAATGAGATTTTGCTTGTCTTTTTGTAAAGTATCGGGATGGGTGAGTGCATTCAATCGAGCCAAATTAAATGGCGCAGGTGTCGATGCATAATCCATTCCATAAGCAGGATGAGATCGATTGAGGACTGAAAAAGTTGAAAAATAATTAGCGCCCAACACTAGCACCAAAACGGTCACTGCAGCCCAAGTACGAAGCCAAAAGGTCAGGGCACCAATTGCCATCAACAAAATAGAAACGAGTAAGAGGGCACTCATCGCCGCAGGAAATTGCAAAAGTTCCTGCTCGTTGAAAACCCCCAGAAATAAAATCAAAGCCACCAAAAAAGTCTGAATCAAAAAAAGATTCCAGTGATTTTGATGAAAAACCCGCAATAACTTAGCCTTTTCAAAACGCGAAATATCTGGACGAACCTGCTCCCATTGCAGGCGGAGGTTGAGGAAAACTCGAACGCTTGGACCTTCCAAACTAAAAGGATCTGCTTCTCCTTTTTTAAGTCGGTTTTGACGACTCACTCGCCGCAATCGTTTATCGATTGTTTCTGAAAAAATCATAAAAAACCCTTTGTTCGTAAGGCTCAAGTACCCAAATACAATCGCATAAGTAAGAATACTTCCTAGGGAAAACCCCCCGTAAAGTTGGACCAGTTCCCAAGGAGACTCAAGGTCATTTCCAAGCTGAAAACGTAGGAATTCAATCGTATACACCAGGTAAAAAAGTAAAGGGACTAGTGCGTTATTAAAACAAAAGTGAATAAAAGGACGGTGTACTACCGCGAGGAAAGAGAAGCGCCAGCCATCCATGATGTAAGTAGTCATGTGGAAAGCCATGGTGAATACCGCTACCCCTAGCCCCATCCAAAAAAAACTCAACCAAGAAACTTGGTGTAAATACTCGGGGTCCAAAAACAAATAAGGAATCCCCAGCATCAGTCCAAATTGCTGCAGCACCAATCCCAAAAGCACCAACCAAATTAGCAACAAAGAAAGATTCTTCTGTAAGTGAAGTAGCAGGAGTTGAACTGGAAAACTACGCGTAAAGGTCTGCCACATGGGATATTGGTTAAAATGCCTAGTCATTCAAATTCGGGAGAGCCTATTATTGGCCATTTCGAGGTAAGTATACACGTTTGGAAAGATCAACTTAACTATTTTTTCGATGCAGCGCCACCTGCCGAAAGGAATCTTATTTCCTTTCCCTACAACCACTTGATTCTCAGAAATCTGTCCAAAATCTATCGATTAAACCAAAAATTTTCTAGCGTTTCTTTAGCAGTTTGAAAGAGATAAGGTAGATTCGAAACTTGAACGAAATAGCTAATGAGAATCTGGTTTTTATGTAAAGTGAAGTATGCAAAAGAAACGGAAGACGGTCTTTTGAAAAGTATTTCAGAGCAATACTTGGTCGATGCGGTATCCTTTACCGAAGCCGAAGCAATCCTCTACGATCGACTTGGGTCTCAAATTCGTGGAGATTTTCAAGTCACTGGAATCAGCAAGAGCAATATTGTAGATGTCTTTTTCTACGAAGATGCCGATATATGGCACAAGTGCAAAGTTTCTTATTTGGTTGCTGATGGGGATAGTGGAAAAGAAAAGAAAGTAACCCAATACATGATCGTGACTGCAGAGGATGTCAAGCAAGCCTACGACCGAATCCAAGAAAGCTTGAGCACCATGCTAGTAAGTTTCCGTGTGCCGGATATCACGGAAAGTCCTATTTTAGATGTCTTTCCTTTTGAAAAATCAGAAGTAAGTCCAGATTTACCTCCAGGGAACTTCAAACCTGTTGTCCAAGAATTGGGAGAAGAATAAAGCTGGGCCGCATATTGATGCGGCCCATATTTTTTTAGTTGAGTTCGGCGGATCCTTGATTGGCCACCACAAAGGCAATCAAGTCATCCACCGGGATAGCCGCTCGCTGGGCAGCATCTTCAATATCCTCCCGACTCACCTGTGCAGCAAAAGTTTTGTCTTTTAAGCGCTTTTTCACTCCCTTCACTTCCATTCCTATATAGCCTTCTGGTCGCATGAGCGAGTAGGCATGTACCAAGCCACTGAGTTCGTCAAAGGCATAGAGCATTTTATCCATTAAGGTGCGCGGTTCCACTCCAAAATACCGAGGGCCATGGCAGGCAATCGCTCGAATAATCGCTGGATCGATGGCTCTTGCCTCCAATTCTTCTATGATTTTTCGACAATGTTGGTCAGGCCATTGATCCCAATCTGCATCGTGAAGTAGTCCTGCAAGGTGCCATTTGTGTGCTTCTACGGCACCCAATCCCTGCTCAAGCGCATAGGCTTTCATCAGGTGACCTACTTGTTTCATGTGTACTTTCAACCGATCATTCGCTACCCAATCATTCAATAAGGCATGCGCCTCAGTCAAGGTAAGTACTTGGTCTTTATTGATCGGATCTCCAAATTCTTGGCGGTTTAGATTCAAGGAAAGCGTTTGCATTTTTTGCCGTTACTTTTTAAGGTGCTATTTTTTCAGGAGGAAGGCATTCAAGAAACTGAATTCTAAGCGTTTCTAATTTTCCATTTGGCTTTGACATAGCCCCAAATTACTTTGGGGCTTAAGGCTTTTTTCCGCGAGATGCCTCCATCATATCCCACATTTCTTGAGGTATCATCT
>JANQWS010000062.1 GCA_030729785.1 Algoriphagus sp.
CCTACAGGCAGTCCAAAGACCACAGCTCATTAAAATGAACTTCAAACCTAATTTTTATTAGGTTACTGGTGACAAATCGGATAATCAGTAATTTAAAAAAATGTAAAAAAAGAGGGACAAGAAATAATTCTTGTCCCTCTTTTTTGGTTTTTCCTTATCGTTAACTGACAAATTTGCGGTAAACCTGCTGCATAAATTCCAAAACCTCCTCAGACTCACAATTCCAACCCAACTCAACCACAAAACGCCCATTGATTAAGGCAACCGCCTCTTCAAAGGTTGCTACCTCGTCTATGGATTTTAATGCATGGCGTAGTAAATCCGCATTTCCATCAAAAAGCTCTTTGGTAAACATAAACCGCTGATTTAATGCTAGACTTTCTGACAATTCGCCTAAAATCCCCTTCATACCTCGGTAGGATTCGGTCGCAAATAGTGCTTTCAGACGAACAGCATCCAATTCTTGAGTAGTGGGAGGTGGTGAAACAGGGCTATTTGCGTCCTCATTGGTAGAAGGAAAAGAAGAATCCTCTTGGTCTGGGCGGGTATCCAGGGTACCTTGTATGGGTTCGACCTCTTCTTCTTCGACTTGACTAGATTTTTCTTCGGCTGCTAATTGCCCGCCTATTTCTTCTCCCCCATACGTGACAAGATCAAAAACAAGTGTCTCTCCCAACGTTGCCATTAATTCAGGCGTCGCATCTAAGCTCCCTTCAAGTGCCTTAAAGTTCATTTCAATTGCTTGGCAATAACTAGCTACCTCAATCCCTATCCCCGCTTTGTCAATTAAAGAAGTGACCAGCTTCTCATTCCATTTGTAGTATTTTTTATTCTCCTTGAGGTATTCATTAATTTTTCCAGCAGGGGCTTTGGCAACTTCATGTTGATAAAAAGTGACAGGGTCAGTAGCCACTTGAATTGATTTTTGAACCGCAACTTGTACTATTCCTTCTAGATGGTGACGCTCGACTTTAATTCGCCGAGAGAGCACATTCATAAATTGAGTGAGAGCCTCATGAACAGCAATATCTCGGTAATCGAAGAAAGGGCTAGACTTCAGCTTGCCCAATTCCTCTTGCCACAATTCAAACAAGCGTTTAATGATAAAAAAATTTACTTGAGCACTGGGCGTAAGTTGGATGATCTCTTGCCCCGTGATAAATTGCCTACCATTGAAGAACTGGTTACAAACCAATTCTGCATAAGCAATGGCATATTTTTCTAAATAATTGCCGTTAATTTGAGCGGTCATATAAGCAGTTAGTTTTCAAAAAAAACAAAGTGATGGTACAGATATGCATTCAAAATCTTGGAAATAGACGCATAGATTCAGCAGATACCTCACGTAAAGTTATTGAAATAATTCATGAAAACGGAATAGATTGGATGCATTCCTGTGGCAAAAAAGGAAGGTGCACTACTTGCAAAATGCTTATTTTAGAAGGACGAGAAAATTTAAGTTTAGAAACACCTCAGGAACTGCAATTTAGATCATTAGGAAGATTGGCTCCTTCGGAGCGATTGGCTTGTCAAACGCAACTACTGAAAAAATCAATAACCATTAAGGTTTTGGACCCCTATAAGTTTCCCCATTTAATGTACACCAAATAAGTATGTTTATTGAGCCCTCGCCAATCCGTAAAAAACATGCCGAGCAAAAAGGCCAAATAGAAGTCATTTGTGGGTCTATGTTTTCAGGGAAAACAGAAGAATTGATTCGTAGACTTACACGAGCACGATTGGCAAGACAACATGTGGAAATATTCAAACCTAAGGTAGACACCCGCTACGATGAAATGCATATCGTGTCTCACAACGACACTAGCATACGATCTACTCCTGTATCTTTTGCAGGAGATATTTTATTACTAAGCGGAACCTGTGATGTGGTAGGTATTGATGAGGCTCAATTCTTTGATGAGGACATCGTGCGTGTGGTCCAACTACTTGCCAACCAAGGGAAGCGAGTTATCCTTGCTGGATTGGATATGGACTTTGAAGGCAACCCTTTTGACCCCATGCCTAAGCTAATGGCAATCGCCGAATACGTCACCAAAGTACATGCCATTTGTATGAAATGTGGGGATTTGGCTACTTTTTCCTTTCGCCTCTCTGCTCTAAAAGAGAAAGTAGTCCTCGGTGAAAAGGAAAGTTACGAAGCCCGATGTAGAAAATGCTTCTACGAGGATCTAGGCAAATAATCTCCCCATGCTTAAAAAAACGCTCGGCATCGTATTAAACCACATTAAATACAAGGACAGTAGCATTATTGTCCGGATCTTTACCCGCGAACTTGGACTCAAAGGATATTTGGTCCATGGGGTGAGGAGCCTAGGTAAGGGAAGTAAAATTGCCTTATACCAGCCGCTTACCCTCCTTGAGCTAGTGGTATACGACAAGGAAAATCCTGGATTACAGCGTATTTCAGAAGCCAAAATCAAGCAGCCCCAGCGAAATATCCCCTTTGATATGGCCCGTACAAGCCTAGCACTCTTCGCAACAGAAGTCATCCATCGAAGTATTCTTGAAGGCTATCAAAATGAAGAATTATTTGATTTCTTACAGGAAAGTATTTCCATTTTAGACCACTCCAATACCCCCTTAGCTCATTTTCCCCTTGTCTTTTTACTTGAAAATGCAAAGCACCTTGGCTTTGCTCCAGACCTTGCAAATGGATTTTTAATAGAAAGCATGCACCATCCCTTTAATTCTGAAGAACTTTCTTTAGTACTACCCTATCTCAAGGATTTATTGACCCATTCCTTTTATCCAACGACTTCCCTTCCCCTTTCACTTCGGCGCAAATTGTTGGACCACTTGGTAGAATTTCATTCCCATCACCTAGCACAACCTCAACCTCTAAAATCACTTCCAATCATTCGGCAGCTCATTCGCTGAGCCCAGATAAACAGATCTAGGAACTTGAAAAAAAGAAAAATTTGTTAAATCCAACTTCAACAAGTAATATTGCAGACAATACGTAAATAAAGCATTCGGCTCACACTAGCTAGAACTTTTCCTGCAGCACTTTTTCGCACAGAAAATTATTTACGATCCCAAAACCACATTTTATCGATCCTAATTATTTGATCCCCTCTTTATGTACAACATAGAAGAACTCAGAATCAGACTTTTATCTGAATTGAAAGAGATTGCTGAGGAACTTGGAGTAAAAAACTCCAAATCTTTGAAAAAAGACGAACTCGTGTATGCCATTCTGGACCAGCAAGCAATTATCCCAGAGCAAGCACTTCCAAAGAAAAAGCCTTCCATTGTAGAAACTGGAACAGTGGAAGAAGAGAAAATAGAATCTCCAACAGCACCCTCCCTGGAAGTTCCCGAAGAACCAACGGAATTCAAACCCAAATTTAGAAGACAAAACGTCACTGAAATCCCAGAGCTTGCCATATCACCAGCTACCGAGGAAGAGCTCCCATCTATTCCAAAAGAAGAAAAAGCACCGAAGCCCTTTGTAAAGCCTGTCAAAGAATTTACTCCTCGACCTGAGCGAAGAGCTCCTCAAAGTGATTCTTCAGAAGAACCTAAATCGTTTAAACCACGCAGACGTGTGGTTGAAGAAGAAGCCCCCCAAGAAAATGCAGTTGATGAAAACCCATCAGCAAGCCAAGAAGGAGTAAATCAGAACCGTGAAGACGTACAGCTCCCAAGAAGAAAAAATTTCAATTCCCCAGAAGAGGCAACTAGTCCTTCCGGAGAAATGCTTCCAAATAATGCGCGTAAAAAGCCCTTCATAAGCCCTAGAGAATTTGATGGCGTCATTGAGAATGAAGGCGTATTGGAAATTGTACAAGATGGCTATGCTTTCCTTCGTTCTTTGGACTACAATTACCTTGCTTCCCCAGACGATATTTACGTGTCTCCAAGTCAAATCAAACACTTCGGACTAAAAACAGGAGACCATATTAAAGGAACCATTCGCCCACCAAAAGAAGGAGAAAAATATTTTGCCCTTCTAAAAATCAATACGGTGAATGGCAAAACCACTGACGAAATCAGAGATCGAGTTCCTTTTGAATACTTGACTCCCCTATTCCCTGAGGAACGCTTAAACTTGTCAACAAAAACAGATGGCTATTCCACCAGAATTCTAGATTTATTTGCTCCAATTGGAAAAGGCCAGCGTGGAATGATTGTTGCTCAGCCCAAAACAGGTAAAACTGTCCTCTTGCAGCAAATTGCAAATGCGATTACGGTAAATCACCCGGAAGTGCATCTCATGATCTTACTGATTGATGAGCGCCCTGAGGAAGTGACTGACATGGCAAGATCGGTGAATGCAGAAGTCATCTCGTCTACCTTTGATGAACAAGCGGAACGTCATGTAAAAGTGGCGAACATCGTGCTTGAAAAAGCAAAACGAATGGTAGAAGTTGGACACGATGTGGTCATCCTTCTGGATTCCATAACTCGCCTTGCTAGAGCTCACAATACAGTGGTACCAAGCTCAGGTAAAATCCTTTCTGGAGGTGTGGATGCCAATGCACTACACAAACCGAAGCGTTTCTTTGGTGCTGCACGAAATGTGGAAAATGGGGGTTCGTTAACCATCATTGCTACCGCATTGGTAGAAACGGGATCAAAAATGGATGAAGTTATCTTTGAAGAATTCAAAGGTACCGGAAACATGGAATTGGCGCTAGACCGTAAATTGGCCAACCGTAGAATCTATCCTGCAATTGATGTCCTTAGCTCTGGAACACGAAGAGAAGACTTATTGATGGATAAAGAAGAAATGCAGCGTGTTTGGATATTAAGGAAACTAATGAGTGACATGACTTCTCAAGAGTCCATGGAATTCCTGCTTCAGCGTATGAAAGGAACGCGAGACAATGCAGAATTCTTGATCAGTATGAATAGCTAAGTCACTACCACTACAACGATAAAAAGGAGTCTTTATGACTCCTTTTTTTTGTGGTGATCAGGTTTAGATTACCATTTCGCTTGAAAGGCTTAATTATCGTCTTCCTTTCGGATATTTTTTGGAACCTTTGACTTTCCAAATCCGATTGAACTTTTTAATCCAGCATAAGTAGCTTTCCACCAAGCATTTACTACCGACCTTTGTGGATCCCTTAGTTGGTAAATTTCCCTACGTCGACTAGCAGTAGTCCCTGCTGGTGGATTTGACTTCTTGGCCCAGCTATTGGCTAAGAACGAATATAATTTCAATTTACCCTTACCCGGAACCAGGGTTAAACTATCCAATAATTGAAATTTTAGGCCTTCATAGGCCAATGCCATACTCCCCACTGCCACCTGCTCATCCAAGCGGAATTGCCATGCCCCATGAGAAACTCCTCCAGCCAACGGCCTTACAAATGCTGTTTTTGAAAGAAAATCCTCTGCCTCCGCAAAAGCAAAGCGGTCCAACTCTACCGCCACTTCCATGGGATAGTCTTGTTCAAAATACAACTGACTACGCACCTGAAGCTGGCTACTATCACTCATTTGAGCAGAAATACCGAGACGAAGTGAACTGATAGGATACGATTGTCCTTGACGACGAAGGAAAAGTGGAGCCAAATCCAATTGGACATTCTGGAAAGCTACCCTTCCTGGTAGCGTAGACTTTTCTCCAAATTCCCAATACCGCAAGCGACTGTCTCGGACCTGAAAAGAAGACAGATCCAAATTCAAAGGCGCGTTTTCTACTAAATATTGAGGCATTGGCTTGTACATCAGTGGGTCCATAGGCTTCCTTTTATCTCTAAAAAGATCTACTCTTGCGCTTTCAAGCCGCAGCAAATCCCCATTAATCAAGTACTCTTTACCTAATTTTTGTAATTCTATCCCCTGAAATTCAAGTTCCTTAATCTGGGCAGTTACTGCCTCATGTTGAAAAGGCAAGCTGCTCAAATACCCATAAATCCCCTTAACAGGGCGGTAATTTAGCCCATGTACACGAAGGTCCTGATCCATAAATTGAAGACGATCTACCCAAAGGAGGTAGGCACTATCCTGCAGGTACGCTTGGTAGTTGCTTAAGTTAAACGAAGAGATTTTTGAGAAGAGCACCTGCCAGGTAGGAAGCTGCCCCATTGCTAATACATCAATACCCAGATGAGCTAATCTAGCATCCACTTGCGGAAAACTGAGGTTTGGAAGTGCTTGCCCCCCTTTTCTGAAAAAATCAAATTTCCCATTTTCAACAACAAGATCCCCTAGTACGAGGGATTGGATGAATCGAGCCGGTTTTTCTTGGGTTACATCCAACCCATTTGTCTTTGGAATTGGCAAACTATCCAAGAAAATAGAGAGACTCGGATTTTGAATTCGTACTTCCCGCAGGTCTACCTTTTTGGTATTCAATATATCCAGCATACTATTCTTCTTGAGTACCACCCGTTCAATTTTTCCATCAAAAACAGGAATTCCAGAGGTGCCTGAATTATTTTTAGGGTGAATACTCAATCCTGAAAAAATCAATTCTTCTTGATTATCACCAAATCCAAATGCATCAAATTTAAGCGTATGAACACTATCGGGAAGGGTGAATTCAAAGTTGGTAAGCCCCAAATTAACCCCTTGGTAGGTTTTGGAAAGATCCTGGGTTCGGACACGAAGGCTATCCAAGTCAAACTGGGTGATGTAGAGACCAAAGCCCGTTTTTATCCCCTTTTTTGATTGATTTTGGTTCAAAAAATTAAGCTGCAAGGTAGCATTTTCCGAAGATATGGTGTCAATATGGATCCGTTCCACCGCACGTTCCAAGGCCAATTTTTTTCTTTGTAATGCTAGTTTGCTAGACGTCCTTACCTGCGGGTCCAACCCCACTGAGATCTCTCCCCCATCGATTTCTAGCTTTTCAAGGTCAAGTACATTGTCAAAAATAAACTCCTCCAAGTTCACCCCTCGAAATGCCACCTTTGGAAAATTGAATCCCAATGCTAGTCGACGATCTTCCACTTTTCCAGGTAGTAGCCTCAAGTTTTCAAAATCCAAGGTGCGTGTCCGCGAGTTGTAGTTCAGGAAATCTGTATCTACTAGGTATTTTCCTCCCGCCAGACTAAACGTATAGGAATTGAAAGTTAGATTTACCTCATCTGAAAATAAAGCACGGTTTTCAGAAAGATTGCCATTTTTGTGAAGTGCAAAATTCTTTAATTTAAAAAAAAGCTGATCCTCTTCAAACTTGGTCACTGCTTCTTTTGTTCCATTCACATACCTGATTTTTGCATTGGAAATCGAAACTGAATCCACCTCAATATCCTCAAAATAACCCAATAAAAGGGCTTTTAGATCCTCTGCCGAACCAAGTGCACTTTCAGAAGCCTTACTTTCCCTGGATCGATAAGTGTACCAATGGACTCGTGGCAAATCCAATTGAAGGTGATTCAGTCTTAACTTCTGCTCAAATAAGGCCTCCACAAAGCCTACTCCATTGGCTCGAAAAAATGGTACTGAGAAATTTACCGCAGTAGTTTTTCCCAATACCTGCAATTGCTCCTCAATATGAGTGGAATCGGCAGGTTGTATCCTGAGATTTTTAATTTCTAACCATTCACTTTTTGAATCGATACTTAGCTCTTCTGCTAAAAACTCATGAAGGTTATCCCGAAGTTTAAGTCGGTAATCGTATAAGGTCAGTAACACCTCTGCAAATTGAAGTTGTTGCTGGATGGAGCTCGCCTCCTTTTTTGGTTCGAGCTGCAATTTCTCCAAGGCAAGACTAAACTTACCTAAATCCAAGTCAGTACTCTTGACCCCCGATTCTTCATTCAATACTAGGGTTCCCTCCTCAATTTTAAATGATTGGATTGCAACACGATTTACTATCCCGTTAAGCAAGGGAATAAAAGAAGTGTTTTCGGAATTTGAGTGGGAGGAATTGGTCTCACGAATTAGTAGCTGAGGTTTTTTTAAGAACAAGGTTTCAATCTCTAATTCTCCCTTACTGTACCACTTTTTCAAATCTACTTTTCCAAAGGTAAACTCTGCCAGATCCAATTGATAACTAGGCTGATTAATAGTATTAAGAGAAGACAAGTCCCTTGGCATGAGCTTGATTTTGGTTCCATTCAGCTCATTCTTAAAAGTAGAGGCTTCCAAATTCTCCCCTTCTACACTATGAATTCCATCTCCCAAAAAGAGTACCGCATGTGCAATAGCGAGGGAAGCATCTGAGCCATAAAAAAATTGCTGCTCCCTTCTTAGGGAATCTTGCCCTAGGTAAAAATTGACCATTTTCAAATCAAGGTCATCCAACTGGATTCGATTTCGAAGAGAATCTTCTTTATCTTTTTTTAAAAAACTACCCTTTTGGATAGCGAATTCTTTAATGGTAAGTTGATTTAATTTACCTCGAATGAATGCATGCAAATCCCCAGATACTTGTGAAGAAGCGGCCGGAAATGAAGATTGAATCACTTCTATTTGCGGCTCAACCAAAATAAGCTCTTCCAAATCAAGCTTTGCCGACCTAAAGGCCTCATTTAAGTCTACTTGCCGAAGTTGTAGCTTAGCCAAAGCTAAGGAATAGTAGGTAGAGCTAGCTTGACTCAAGTCAGGAACCAATTTAAATTCTTGAAGTTCTATGGTCTCTTCAAGAGAAGAAATAAAGACCTTTTTTGATGAAATCTGGTGTATGCCATCAGGCAATGCGTAGGTAACTCCCTCCAATTCAAATTCGAAACCTCGTGCATTAAAGGGAGTCTCCCAAGGTTGGTTTGGAGTCCAATTCAAGTCCAAGGCTGTAAAAGAAGCTTCTTTAGCCAGTAGCTCTTGTTGACTTAAAAAATTTAAAAAAAATACTTGGGCTTGATTTACAAGAACTCTTCCTACATGAATCCCAGCCAATGGTAAATTTTTGATACTTTTCCTTAATTCATTCTCTAAGAGTGCAATCGGGGAACGAACCTTTCTTTGAGGAGCTTTGTCTTGTTGCGAAACAGAGTGACTTGGGGAGGCTACAACTCTAAAATTTGGGCGGTCTAGCCGAACCTCACGAACGTACAGCTTTTGATTTTGAAGTCCATACCAAAGGCCAGTAAATGAAAGTTCATCTAAGGTCAATTCAAATAAAACCTGTTCAGAACCAGCCTTTTCAAGGTGAATGGGCTGCATAACAATCCCATCAAAAATTATTCCTCGACGAATTAGCGAAAGATGAACACGATTAAATTCCAGTTCATAAACTCCATTAAAGGATTCATTTAATTTTTTTCGGAGGAGGTTCCCTAGGAAGAGGTTCGATCCAAAATAGAGCGTAAACTCTAAGGTTAAAATCGTAAGCAAGGACAACCCTAGTACTCTTAGCACTCTTTTCCGTAAGGCAGACCTCTTGGGATTTTCCTGAGAAATAGTCTTGGTCCCCATATAAAAGTAATACGGATTAAATATACCAACTTATATCCCTTATACGAAAAAAGCAGCCAAATGGCTGCTTTTTAATTGCTGTAGGGGAAGGATTCGAACCTCCACGCGGCAGTTAGGCATGCTCTAGTTGAAACATGCTTTATCCCGTTCCGATCTAATGACCGGCATCCCCACCCCCGAGACAGGAGGGCTTGTCTGCCAATTTCAACACCCTACAAGGTATTTTTTTGAATGACTAGTACACTTATTTCGTTCCCCTTAATGGCAACAGAAGCAAATGTATAAAAAAGGATATTATTTTAAAATTTTTTTAATGTTTTGTTGATTTTTTTATGGTTTTTTTATTTAAATGGCTAAAAAGGTGTTTAGTTGATAAATTCAACTTAAAAATTGTAGTCAAAAATGCTGTCTTGAAAATTTAAATTCCTCCAGGTAGGCAAATAAAAAAACCATGAAATAAAATTTCATGGTTTTAGTCAATTAACAATAAACCCAAAATAACCTGTTGTAAGGGAAGGAATCGAACCTTCAAAAAAACTAAACTACAATGAGTAAAATTTTGTTTTTTTTCCGAGTAAATTGAGACAGAATTCTCAATTTTTTTTGCCCTACAAGAATGAAATACCTGAAGTATTTCAACAACACAAATGTACGAAACGAGCAGTTTCTTTACATATTTTTCAATCAAAATTCTAAAAATTTACATTATTTTTAAAGAAATCGATTGAAATATATGGACATGTAAATTTTGTGCCGATTTGACCAATTAAAATTGAAGAATTGATATCAGCCGGTAGTCCACTACTAATAGCTGCAATTTTTATAAGCAGGCTATCCCCCAGCTTGAATCAAAAAAAAGTATTAATCTATCTGCACATAGTGATCCCATTTAGCAAGAACAGTAGAAAAATCAGCGGGTAAGGGCGCTTCAAAATAGAGGTTTTCTTTAGTAATTGGGTGTACAAAACCCAAGCTTTTGGCATGCAAGGCTTGTCTAGGCATGGCTTCAAAGCAATTGCTGATAAAACTTTTGTATTTGGCAAATTGAGTTCCTTTTCGAATCTTGTCTCCCCCATACATCGCGTCATTAAACAAGGGATGGCCCAAAAATTTAAAATGCGCACGAATTTGATGTGTTCTCCCCGTTTCTAAGGTGCACTGAACAAGTGACACATAGCGTAAGCGCTTCACTACTTTCCAATGAGTAACCGCATGCTTGCCTTGACTTCCATCTGGAAAAACATCCATCACCTTGCGGTCCTTGGCACTACGGCCCACATTTCCTACAATAGTACCTTCATCCAACTCTGGCTCCCCCCAAATTAGTGCTAAGTACGTTCGCTGAATAGTATGGTGAAAAAATTGAGCTGCCAAGGGAGCCATTGTTTCTTCGGTCTTTGCAATCACCAAAAGACCAGATGTATCCTTATCGATTCGATGTACCAGCCCAGGCCTTCCTACATTTCCTTTCATCTCAGGTAAATTTTCAAAATGAAAAACCAAGCCATTTACCAAAGTGCCCGACCAATTGCCATGTGCCGGGTGAACAACCATGCCAGGGGGCTTATTGACTACCAATAAGTCGTTATCCTCGAAGACAATGTCCAAGGGAATATTTTCAGAAATCACTTCAGTATCTCGGGGAGGTTTTTCCAAAAGCACCCGAATATCATCTAACCCTTTGATTCGGTAATTGGACTTGACAGAATGTCCATTGACTTGTACCCCTCCAGAATCGATGGTTTGCTGCACCTTATTGCGCGTGGCATTGGCAATCCTTTCTGTTAAAAATTTATCAATTCGAACGGGAGACTGACCCTTGTCCACCACAATTCGATGGTGTTCATACAAGGCTAACTCATCCTCTTCAAAGTCTTCTTCAAGATGCTGTTCGCTCATGCTACAAAAATAGGAGGATGTCCCGTAACTTTGTCAAAATAGTTTTAATGCTCCTCCACCAGTCCGTCCCCTGTGAACTCCTATCACACCCACTACTTGATCAAAAGCAAGTAGTCCTTCAAGTTTTACGCTTGGATCAGGTCCATCCCAAGGTATCAGGAAATAAATTTTTTAAGCTCCAGTACAATTTAAAAGAAGCCCTCACCCAAAATCATCATCAAGTGCTAACTTTTGGCGGGGCTTATTCCAACCATATTTATGCCACCGCAGCTGCGGCAAAGGAAGTAGGCCTAGCAGCTGTTGGGATTATCCGAGGAGAATCACTTGACTCAAAAAATCCTACACTAACCTTTGCTAAGTCTGCTGGCATGAGTCTTCTAGGTATTTCACGCGCACAGTATCGGGGAAAAAACCACCCTGCTTTTCTTGAACTAATGCAGCAAAAATTTGGTAATTTTTACCTCATTCCAGAAGGTGGCACCAATGCCTTTGCCATCCAAGGCACCCGTGAAATTCTATCTTTAAGCCAATCAGACAGCTCTCATGTGCTAGTTCCCATTGGCACTGGAGGCACTTTTGCCGGTATAGCCGCCTCCATCTTTTCCCACCAAAAATTACTCGGCATTTCTGCTTTGAAAGGCGAAGGGATCCGAGATGAAATAACTGATCTTTTAAGGACAGAAGGCATACAAACCAAGGGCAGTATTGAACTAGTCACCCAGTACCACCAAGGGGGCTATGCCAAATGGACGGCGGAGCTGATTTCTTTTATCCATTGGTTTTGGGAGATGTTTCAGGTCCCTCTGGATCCCATTTACACGGGAAAAATGGCTTTTGCTTGCTGGGATTTACTGAAGAAAAACTATTTTCCTCCAGGGGCACGAATTCTACTGGTTCACACGGGAGGACTTCAAGGGAATCTTGGATTTACCCAACGCACAGGCATCGTTCTCCCTACTCCCGTATTGTAAAAAAATCCGCCCCCTCTTGTGGATGAAGTTGCAATACATTCGCAACTACTAGGCGGACGAGCGTTTTAGAGGCCATGTAAAGCGGAATACTGGCTATCTTGGCAAATTCTTTGACATTAATTTTTTCTTGCTCCGCCAAAAATTTCATCAATACCTCCTCTTTTTTTCCATACGTGAATACGGTATCTCGAGGCACCCTGCTTTTGCGTAGCACCTCCCAGACCTCTCGACTGGCTTGCACTGTACGATCCTGAACCCGAATAAAGGAGAATTTTTTTCCTTGAACTAACAGAAAATGAGGTCGATTTGGACTATGGGGGATTCGAAATACCGCTACCCCCTTCTTCTCAGATAGTTTTACAGTTGCCACCTCTACTTCTAAAGGAGGAAAAATGAGTTCTCGGATGGCCTTTTCCATCACAAAAATCTCCTCTTCAATAAACCGCTGCCCACTTACTGTACCGTCATCGTCCACTCCTATCAGTAAACTTCCTCCTTGTGTATTGGCCAATGCAATGACCTCACGAACAATCTTCTCAGGAAAGTTTGCCTTTTTCTTAAACTCGATTTGAAGTCCTTCTCCCTTGAGAGCCAGTTCTTTTACCTCCTGAATTGTCATGATGCCTGGATCGAATCGTTTAAATCCCTCGGTTCAGCTCTTCTAATCGCTTCTTTTGCGCCATCCATTCATCTCTCAACCGCGCAGCCTCCATGAAGTTCAATTCCTTGGCTGCTTTTTCCATTCCTTTTTGCGTTTGCTGGATCAACTTCTCTAATTTCTCCTTGCTGAGGTACTGAACCACCGGATCAGCCACCAAAAAGGCCTCTCCCGGCATGGGCTCGGCATACATTTTTGGGTTTTTCTTAGAATCTGCAACCTTAGTTTGTCCCATGATTTTGTCTCTGGACTTAATAACGGTCGTTGGAGTGATGTTGTGCTCCAAATTGTAGGTGATCTGTAGTGCTCGCCGCCGCTTTGTTTCGTCAATGGCCGCCTGCATGGATTGGGTAACCTGATCTGCATACATGATCACCCGGCCTTCTGAATTTCGAGCGGCACGACCAATAGTCTGCACCAAAGAGCGTTCATTTCTTAAAAACCCCTCTTTATCAGCATCCAAGATGGCAACTAGGGCTACTTCTGGGAGATCCAAGCCCTCTCGAAGTAGGTTGACCCCAACAAGTACATCAAAAATTCCCAAGCGGAGCTCGCGAAGAATCTCAACACGATCCAATGTTTTCACTTCCGAGTGGATGTAACGCGACTTAATTCCTGCCCGCTCCAAATACTTTTGAAGTTCCTCTGCCATTCGCTTCGTTAGCGTAGTCACCAAAATACGGGCTTCTTTTTTGATGGTTTGATCAATCTCCTCCAAAAGATCATCCAACTGATTTAAGCTAGGACGAACCTCAATAGTGGGGTCCAGAAGTCCTGTGGGCCGAATAATTTGCTCGACTACCAGTCCCTCTGTTCTTGTCAATTCATAATCCGCAGGGGTAGCCGATACATAGACAATCTGGTTGATTAGCTGTTCAAACTCATCAAATTTAAGGGGACGATTGTCCAAAGCCGAAGGCAAACGGAAGCCGTAATCAACCAAATTGACTTTTCGAGATCGATCCCCTCCCCACATCGCCCTTACCTGCGGAATCGTCACGTGGCTTTCATCGATGACCAGAAGGTAATTCTCTGGAAAATAGTCCAAAAGACAAAATGGACGTGTGCCAGGCTTTCTTCGGTCAAAGTAACGAGAGTAATTTTCCACTCCTGAACAATAGCCCAATTCTCGAATCATCTCCAAGTCAAACTCTGTTCGCTCTTGAAGCCTTTTTGCTTCCAAAAATTTACCCTCCTTTTCAAAAAAAGTTAGCTGAGCCATCAAATCATCCTGTATTTCGTGAATAGCAGTATCAATAGTATCTCTCCCAGTCACAAATAAATTTGCGGGAAAAATCGAAATGATTTTCTCATCCGAAAGTTTCTTTCCCGTGCTCGGCTCAATTCGCTGAATAGCCTCTATTTCATCCCCCCAAAAAATAATGCGGTACCCAAAATCTGCATAAGCCACATACACATCAACCGTGTCTCCCTTAACCCGGAATGTACCACGCGTCAACTCCTGCTGGGTACGGCTATACAAAATATCCACCAACTTAAACAGAAGTTGATTTCTAGGAATTCGATCTCCTTCCTGTAGTCGCAAGATGTTTTTTCCAAACTCCTCCGGGTTGCCAATGCCATAGATACAAGACACCGAAGCCACCACAATCACGTCACTACGTCCAGAAAGAAGAGCAGATGTAGCACTCAAACGAAGTTTTTCGATTTCCTCGTTGATGCTCAAGTCTTTTTCAATATAGGTGCCCGAACTAGGGATAAAGGCTTCAGGCTGGTAATAATCGTAGTAGGAAATGAAGTATTCGACTGCATTATCAGGAAAAAATTGCTTGAACTCTCCGTATAGCTGGGCAGCAAGTGTCTTGTTGTGACTCAAAACTAAAGTCGGTCGCTGAGTCTGCTGAATGACATTGGCTATCGTAAAGGTTTTTCCGGATCCGGTTACCCCAAGCAATACCTGCGCAGGCTCCCCTGCCTGTAAGCCCGAGACCAGCTCCTTAATGGCCTGTGGCTGGTCGCCTGTTGGCTGATAATCTGAGGTTAGTTTAAATTCCATCGCGTATCTCCAACATCAATTCTGGGTAAAAAAGTTTAGTTCTAGTACACACTCATGTCTGGAAGACTCAAGCAATTTTCCGGTTGTAGAAAAGAAAATTAGCACGCA
The DNA here is from genome assembly GCA_030729785.1 of Algoriphagus sp. GTDB lineage: Bacteria > Bacteroidota > Bacteroidia > Cytophagales > Cyclobacteriaceae > Algoriphagus. Next base: position 14,990 of record JANQWS010000062.1, read on the forward strand.
AAAGGATAAGTAAAAGAATTGGAATTAGTGCAGGGGAGAAAGATTGCATGCCCAGCATCCAAAGCAACAAGACCATCACCGTTGCTCCTATCGCAAAGAGAAGGTAGGAAGAAAGCCAAGTGGCATTGGGGCGGTAGAATAATCCCCACACCAAGACCAAGTGACCTGGAAATGCCCAGAGTAGATTCCAGTTCCACACCGTCGTAGTATGGTCTGTAAAAAACCAAAGAAAGGTGATTACCAATCCAAGGATGCCAAGACTTCCAAAAAGCAGGAGATCTAAACCTTTCATCAACTTCCCTTTTTTGAATCCATACCCGGTCAAGCCCACAAAAATCAAGGTCAAGCTCCAGAAGGCAACAAGAGGATTGAACAGTGAAAAGGAAGACGGCTCCTCAGGATATTCCAAAATCACCTGGCTTCGCTTCACAAAAGGGCGAATTACTCCATTCTGGAGAACAGTAGCTTCTGCAAATGCTTGTTCCATATAGGTAGGCAAAAACTGCTTTTCTCGTGGGCTTGCAGGTCGATCGATAACCGATCCCAATGCCAAGTCAATTCCAAAATCTGCCCAAGGTAATGGCATTACAAACTCATCCAACAAATTTCGAAATGTCTTTTTCTCCTCGACAGTAGAATCATTCCATACCAGTTGATCGCCAATCGCAATTTCAAAGGCATCTCTAATTTTCGTTGCGCAATTATTGTAAAAAAAATCATACTTATAAAATCTCCTTGCAGGGTCGTACTGGGCATCCAAATGCTGCACTAGAAAATCTGTTTGTTCATCCGTTAGATTCAACACCTGCTCACGTAGTCCTCTTTTGTAATAGTCATACTCCACAACAAAACGATCGTAGTTGGAAATACTCAGCATATAGTTGAGCTTGCCAGTAGCAAACTTTCCATAAAAATTAGGCGTATCAAAGTCAAAAGTCCCAAAATTAAAGACTACATCTCTCCCTTCAGGCACCAACTCACGAAGGCGAATAGCACTGTGCCCAAAAGAGGAATAAAGTTCTTTTCCTGGATCTGCAGTTAGTAAACTTACTTCCCAGAGCTGTGCCCGGGAAGGGCTGATCCCCACAAAGGCCCAAAATATCAAAAAGAATAGAAATTTGTAGTTGGCTTTCATGAATAGCTTAACGTTGCATGGATACCCAAGATGTAGGTATTCTTCTGTACCAACATCTATTTTTGCCTTACAATATACGGCTTATCCGACGCAGTTGTGCATTAGTTTGAATTTCTTAAATTCTAGGGTGATCATCCGCAATTACGCAAGTTGCTCAAAATTAGTTTGAATTACTGCGGGTTAACTTCAAAGACCTACCCTCCTCCAAATGAACTTCCCTACTAGTGCAGTAGTGGAGCTAGCTTTGGTATATCTTCCCATCTTCTAAATTTCCAAACCTTCAGTGGTTTCTGGCAGATTTTACTTCTAGTAGAGGTCAAATCTATTTTATAGGTCGTATTTTCCTAGTTTTTCGAAGATTTACCTAACTTTCAAGGCAGACCAACCGCATTAAACCCATGACCTTTTTATTTGTATTTCTTTCTATAGCCCTTTTAGTGGTGCTGATAGTTTGGGTTAAGTTGAACCCATTTCTCTCCTTTTTAATCACTGCAATCGCTGGAGGCTTTCTTTTAGGGCTTCCTGCAAACGAGGTAGCCAGCTCTATCCAAAAAGGAATGGGCTCTTTGTTGGGGGATTTGGTTATTGTGATTGTTACAGGTGCCATGCTTGGAAAATTAGTGGCTGAAAGTGGCGCAGCGCAACGAATTGCTGGTTTCCTAATGGGAATTTTTGGGGAGAAATACATTACCTGGGCAATGGCATTAACAGGGCTAGTGGTGGGGATTCCCTTGTTTTACAATGTAGGATTTGTACTCTTGGTACCTCTTGCCTTTACCCTCTCCTACCAATACCGATTGCCTGCAGTCTACGTAGGCTTGCCTTTGCTTGCCGCCTTGTCGGTGACCCATGGCTTTCTTCCTCCACACCCTTCTCCCGCAGCACTTGTGGGGCAGTTTGATGCCAATATGGGACTGACCCTTCTCTATGGAGGAATCATCGCCATTCCAACCATCATCCTTGCAGGTCCTCTGCTTGCTCCCTTGCTAAAAGGGATTACTGCTCAGCCCTTACCTACTTTTCAGGCCGACCCAAAACCTGAAGATGCGCTTCCCGGAATCGGAAACAGTGTACTCACCGCCTTACTTCCTGTAGTCTTACTAGTAGCCACCACTATTTTGTCCTTGTCGGTAGCTGCTACCCATCCACAGCGTCCCTTCCTCGATTTTTTAGCCAACCCCAGTGTGGTCATGCTCGTGTCGGTAGGATTTGCCACTTATTCCTTAGGGCTTCGAAGAAAACAAACCATGTCCCAATTGATGGACATTTACACCGTAGCAACTAAAGACATTTCCATGATTCTATTGATTGTGGCGGGCGCAGGAGCATTGAAACAGGTTTTTACAGATTCTGGCGTAAGCCTGGCCTTGGCTGAAGGAATACAATCTTGGAACATGCACCCCCTCCTTTTAGCTTGGCTAATTACTGCCATCATTCGAATAGCAGTAGGCTCAGCAACAGTAGCCGGATTGACCACTGCTGGAATTATTGCTCCCCTGGTACCGTCCTTGGCTGTAGACCCTAATCTATTAGTACTTTCTATTGGAGCAGGGAGCTTGGTTTTCTCCCATTTCAATGATGGAGGATTTTGGATGTTCAAAGAATACTTTAACCTAAGTATCAAAGACACCTTACGTTCTTGGACCCTCATGGAGACTATTGTAGCAGTTGCAGGTTTAGCTGGAGTTATGCTCCTAGATTCTCTGTTAAAGTTGCTTTAACGCGGTAGTTACCTCTCCCCACCCACATTAATCTTTCCACAGTAGCAAATTTTCCAAACAAATTGAAAGTATACTAGACTCCCTTTTTTTTAAAGTTTGAATTAATTGTCACCCAATCCCAACTCTATATGCAAAGCCCTGAACAAAATTTTGAAAGCCTTGGACTACTTCTTCCACCAGCTCCTAAGCCACTAGGAGTGTATACTCCAAGCTTAATTGTGGGAAATTTTCTCTACCTATCTGGTCATGGAACTGTTCAAAGCGATGGAAGCCTCATTATTGGAAGAATTGGGGAAGAGTTGGATATCGAACAAGGAAAATTGGCTGCTAGGCAAGTTGGACTAGCCATGCTAGCTACAATCAAGTCTTCACTAGGCTCCTTGGATAAGGTGAAGCGGGTCATCAAAGTACTTGGTATGGTCAACTGCGTATCTTCTTTTGAAAAGCATCCCTACGTGATGAATGGCTGCAGCGAACTTTTTGCGTCAGTCTGGGGAAAAGAATTAGGGGTAGGAGTTCGTTCCGCGGTAGGAATGGGATCCCTTCCTGACAATATTCCTGTGGAAATTGAAGGGCTATTTGAATTACATTAAGGATTGACCAGCGCTTTATACGATTGAAACAAACCCAAAACATCCCGTACATAGTTGACGGCGATGTGTCCTTTGGCGTACCCACTTTTGACTACAGGGTCACGGTAATAAGTAGGATCGCTCTTCAAATTTAAATAATAAGAAACCTCTCTCCAGTTTTGACTGTTTTTACCATGCTTCAAAGTCAATCTCCAGGCATCCTCCACATGCCCTTGACCAATGTTGTAAGATGCTAAAATGAATTTTATTCGTTCGTTAGTTTTGGGCACCCGCTTCATCCAAAATTTGTCTAAATACAAGAGAAATTTTACACCACCCCGAAGGGATTCTACAGGATCGTTGGGATTAGTTACCCCAAATCGCTCCAAGGTGACAGGCATCAATTGCAACAAACCTTGGGCACCAGCATACGAAACTGCGGTCGTATCAAAACGAGATTCCTTATAGACAATAGCAGCTAGCAGTCGCCAATCCCAACCCAGGGTTTTAGCATGTTCTTGAATCAAGTCATCGTATAGGGAAATGCGATTGCCTCCGAGTGAGGAATAGGCACTCGTAGACCGGAAATGTTGATTCTTGGAGTTTAAAAAATATTTTGCGTACAAATCAGGGATAAAACGTTTCTTTTTTTCACCTAACCAACCGTTTACTTGTTGAAGTAGTTCGGTGGAAGAGCCTCGTACCGCCCAATTAATCTCTCCTGCCTTTGCCACCTCCATCCCGAGATACAATTCTTCGTAGTAGGTCACATTCGTTTGAGCTATTTGCTGAGTGGCTACCGTCCACTTTATTCCATGATCTACAATCCGATCGAGCAATGTTTCTTCATGTGCTTGTTCTTCTAAAATTAAAAAATCCAGGTCCAACGAATCCTTAATTTGCTCCAATTGTTGTTTGTAAACGGCCCCTTTTCGAACTACAACCGTGTCTGAGCCTAAATTTTGCCAATTGGCCAACTTTTTATTTCCCACTAAATACGTACTCGTACTTCCTACTGCCTCTGTAAAATTGACCTCGGAGGACAGGCCCTTGTTTTTCTGAACATTCATGGCAATTAAATCCACCCTTCCTTCTTCAAGTTGACCGAAGGCCTCTTCTATCTCTGATGCCACTACAAACTCAATTTGTACACCAAGCCGCTTCCCTAGGTCTAGTAGGAGCTCGTATTCATAACCCATCCTCCGACCTCTGTAGATATAATAGCTGCTTGAATTATTGTCCACAGCCACCCGCAAGGTCCCTCGCGCTTGAATTCCCGCTAGGTCTAAAACAAAAAATGTATCGGTCTTTGGTTTTTCTT
>JANQWS010000063.1 GCA_030729785.1 Algoriphagus sp.
ACCGCGCCAAACAAGGCGCCGCGAATTGCAATCTCCAAATCGGCATGCTCGGTGATGATGATGGCATTGTTGCCCCCTAGCTCCAGCAAGGAACGACCCAATCGCTCACCCACGGCCTTACCTACTGCCTTGCCCATACGGGTAGAGCCTGTGGCAGACACCAGCGGAATTCGGGAATCATGAGAAAGCAAAGCACCTATCGAGGCATCCCCAACGATCAAGTTGGAAATCCCTTCCGGCAAGCCCTGCTGCGCAAATATTTTTGCGACAATGTGCTGGCAAGCAATTCCTGAAAGCGGAGCTTTTTCAGATGGCTTCCACAAACACACATCCCCACATACCCAAGCCAAGGCGGTATTCCAAGACCATACAGCTACCGGGAAGTTGAAGGCTGAAATAATGCCCACCACACCGAGTGCATGCCACTGCTCATACATCCGGTGACCGGGACGCTCGGAATGCATGGTCAAGCCATACAGCTGCCGAGATAGCCCTACCGCAAAATCACAAATATCAATCATCTCCTGCACCTCACCCAACCCCTCCTGGTAGGATTTGCCCATCTCGTAGGACACCAACTTGCCCAAGTCGGCCTTTACCTCACGAAGGGCATTTCCAATCTCTCGGACAATGTCTCCACGCTTGGGAGCAGGCACATTCCTCCATGTTTCAAAGGCCACCAAAGCCTGCGCAACCACCGCCTCGTACGTCTCCTCAGTTGCCAACTGCACAGAAGCAATTTTTTTGCCATCGGCAGGTGAAAAAGAGGCCAGGGAAGCGGCTCCTGAATCGAGCCAGGTCATACCGGTGGAAGAACCCAAATTGGATTCTTGAATGCCAAGATTTTTTAAAGACTGCTGGATGCCAAAAAGATCGTTCATGGGAATGGATTCATTGTTTACTCAAAGTTAAAATTTTGAGCGCCACTCTCCCGCTACTTTCCAAAAATTCTATTCAGATGGTACTTGGCAAAGGAGGAGGCAAATTTTTCAGAAGGGCGAATTTTATAAACTAGAATGAAGCGGTAGTTGCCTGTTTGCACTTCTTGGGTCCAATCTTCTACTGGCTGCAGCGCCAAAGTTTTGTACACATAATTTACATTTACCCCAAAACGTGGACCATTGTAGCCTAGATAGGCACGTGCATGGTAGCCCCAACTCAGGTTCCAATTTGCTCCGGTAGCACCCGAATTCCATGTGGAGCTTATACCTAAGTTTCCAGTAAAACTCCCGGTCGCAAAAAACCCCTTTCCAAGCACCAAGGTGCCTATTAGGCCTGCATTGGGCCCCAGTTGTAGAAAATCGGCTTGTTGGTAATTCTGTTTGGGCGCAAGTTGCGTAGGCAAAATCAAAGAATCCCCTGCCAGCTGAACTCGGTACATCTCAAATCCCAACAGTGGAGAAATCACTGATTTTTTTTGAATTGCTGACTGATGCACTGCTGCAGGCAAAGAGATTTTATCTCCTTTGAAAATGTAATTGGCATGAATCCCCACTTTGAGTACATCCAAGTCTGGACGTAAGTAGGGTTGTCCATCTCTGATTCCATCGGGAATGCGGTACCCGGTGTAAAACTGTCCAAAAAAATCAATTACCCAGTTTCTCGGATAAATATGTCCCTGAAGATCCAAAAATCGAGGAAAATCAGGTTCTCTTCTGCTATTCAAAAAGCCTGGAGGAAAAGCTAGATTGAGGGTCAGATTTTGATACGTAAACCCAATTCCTAAATTCAACCCACTGTTGGGCTGGTACCGAAGACCATCACTAGGGAAGTAGAGTGCCGTATACTTATGGGATAAGTAGGTCCGAAGTACAAGTAATTCAGGCTCCTCCGCTACATAGCTGCTGTCCCATTTGCTTTGGGCCGGGAGAATTCCTGTCAGAAAAAAGGAAAGAAATAAGAAGACAAGGCTTCTCGACATGCTAGGCCATTGGATTAGTAACCGCAAAGGTAACCAAAATGCAAGAACTCAGAAGACTCATCAAGTTTCACAAAAAATGGTAATTTTGAGTCGAGGTTGTTGTACCTCCCCTCAATCGCATTATGGCTACGAACTCCTCCCCATTCCAGTCCTTAAAAAGAAACCTTCAGCAGCGCTGGAAAATGGTTCGTTTCAACCTAAGTGCCTCGAATAATCCCCTGTTTATCGGTTTCTACAGGAATTTTTACAATCCCAAAAAGGGCAGCCTATCTGATTTTTTGAGTCAGTACTCCACATCTAAACCTGGAAATTTTACGGTAGTGCAAATCGGCGCCAATGATGGCATCACCCACGACCCCATCCACAAGTTTATCAAAAGAGACAATTGGAAAGGAGTCCTTTTGGAGCCACAGCCAGATGTTTTTAATGAATTCTTGACCAAGATTTACGCCAAAAACAAAGATATTCATCCTCTCTGTGCCGCCATTGGCGAAAAAGACGGCACCCAGCCAATCTACAAAGTGGGATTTTCGTCCATGCGCTGGGCCACCGGTCTCGCCTCCTTTTCCAAAGAGAAAATTGAAAAGGCCTTTGAAGATGGTATTGTAGCCTCCAACTGCAAACGCTTTGGCATTGAAATCCCAGCTGACCAAAGCCAGTGGATCAGCCACGAAGAGGTGCAAGTGATTGCACCAGCCACGCTTATTCAAAACTACAACTTGCAGCACATTGACTTACTTCAAATCGATGCAGAAGGCTACGACTTGGAGGTCATTCGAATTTTTGACATCCCCAATACCCGACCACAGGCTATCATCTTTGAAAATGTAGGTTTGAATGCCGCGGATTATGCCGCCTGCCTGCAATTGTTGGAAGAGCAGAATTACCAGTTGAGAAAATTTGGCCCCAATACCCTGGCTCTGCAAAAGCCGCTAGGTGAATTTGCTTCTTTTTTTACCGCATGACCCCAGGATTGATTTCTGTCATTGTCCCTTGTTACAACCAGGGGATTTACTTGAAGGAAACCATCCAATCTGCGCTAGCCTCTACCTACCGCCCACTCGAAATCCTAATCATCAACGACGGTTCCACGGATAATTCCTTGGAAATCGCCAAGAAATTGGAAGCCCAGCATCCAGAAGTTCGGGTACTCGACCAAGCCAACGCCGGCGTCACCAAAGCTCGTAATGTGGGAATAGCAGCTGCCCAGGGGGAATACATTTTGCCCCTAGACGGAGACGACCTGATTTCTACTACCTACATCGAAAAGGGGATGGCTATCCTATCCACGCGACCCGAAGTCACCGTGGTTTACTGCCAAGCAGAAAAATTCTCAAAGGCTGTACGGAAGCCTTGGAAACTGAAACCCTTTAGCCTACAGCAGCTGGCAAAAGACAACATGATATTCGTATCGGCCCTCTTTCGCAAAGCGGATGCGCTGGGGGTAGGAGGATTTTCCGAAGACATGCAGTTGGGTCGGGAGGATTGGGAGTTTTGGATCAAGCTCCTCAAAAATGGGGGTGAGGTGGTGCAACTTCCAGAGGTAGGCTTCTTTTACCGACTTACGGCTACCAGCAAACGGAAAAAGACAGGCGGTACGGCCTTCAAAAAGGCCCGCATCGCCTACCTCAATG
>JANQWS010000064.1:0-3598 GCA_030729785.1 Algoriphagus sp.
TATCTTTACCTCATGATCTTTCCTACCCTCTCCGATATCCGAGCGGCGCATGCCCGAATCCAGCCTTTTATCCACCGCACCCCTATCCTCACCTCGGAGGCCATCGATGCGATTGCAGGATGCAGCATCTATTTTAAGTGCGAAAACTTTCAAAAAGTTGGGGCCTTCAAGGCACGAGGGGCTGCCAATGCGGTCATGAAACTTACCCCCACCGAACGAGAAAAAGGTGTGGCAACGCACAGTTCGGGCAACCATGCCGCTGCCCTTGCTCGGGCCGCCACCGTAGCAGGAATCCCCTCCTACATCGTCATGCCTTCCAATGCCCCCGAAATCAAGAAGAAGGCAGTCAAAGGCTACGGAGGAGAAATCATCGAATGCGAACCCAATCTCAAAGCCCGAGAAAGCACCTTGGAGGCGGTAGTTGCCCGTACCGGAGCTGCCTTCATTCCTCCCTACGACTTCCTAGACGTGATCGAGGGGCAGGCTACTTGCGCGCTCGAATTCTTAGAAGATCAATCGGATCTGGATATTCTAATGGCCCCCGTCGGTGGTGGAGGACTATTGGGTGGCACCGCCCTCACAGCTCATTACCTGAATCCCCAGATCGAAGTTATCGCCGGGGAACCTACAGGGGCAGACGATGCCTACCGCTCCTTTCATGCAGGATACATCATTCCACAAACAGGCCCAAACACCATCGCCGATGGACTATTGACCTCTTTGGGAACCATCAACTTTGCGGTAATCCAAGCCCATGTCCGGGATATTTTGCTCGCCACTGATCCGCAAATCATCGAAGCCATGCGCCTGGTCTACGAACGCATGAAAATCATCATCGAGCCCTCTTGCGCAGTTCCCCTAGCCGCCTTACTAGCCAACAAGGAGCGCTTTGCAGGTAAAAAAGTCGGCATCATCCTCTCCGGAGGAAATGTGGACTTGGGGAAACTGCCTTTTTGAGCCCCATCAACTAAGCCGCACAAAAAAACCCGAATCAGTACTGATTCGGGTTTTTTGTTGGCATTTCCTCCGCCTTACTTCTTCTTACTCTCCGCTACCGCATGGTGCGCCGCGCGAGCGGCAAAGGCCATGTAGGTTAAGGATGGGTTTTGAGTAGACGTAGAAGTCATGGATGATCCGTCGGTCACGTACACGTTCGGCACGGCGTGCAACTGATGGTTGGCATTCAACATGGAGGTCTTGGGATCCTTACCCATACGCACTCCACCCATCTCGTGGATATCCAAGCCCGGCGCTTGCTTGCTGTCGGAAGTTTGGATGTTGGTGAAGCCAGCCTTGGTAAACATCTCCGTCATCTGCTCGAGGTAGTCTTTCACCATCTTCTCGTCGTTGTCGTCGTAGTCCATGCTCACCTTGAGCTGAGGAATACCCCACTCGTCCTTCAGGCTGCCATCAAGCGCCACGTAATTGGTATCCTTCGGCAGCGTCTCGCCCATCATGTGCGAACCCACACGCCAAGGCCCGTAGCTATCTGGGTTGAGGAGGTTATTTTTCAAGTCCATCCCGATGCCACTGGTATCCGGGCCTACTCCACGGCCAGCAGAGAATCCTGCTGCATAGCCCCGGAGAAAGTCGGTTTCCTGCTTGTACACATTTCGGAATCGTGGGAAATACCCACTGGTAGGTCTACCCCCAGACGTGGTGTACTCAGAATGACCCTCGTACTCTCCAGACACGCGAGCGCGGTAATTGTGGAAAGCCACATACTTGCCCAATACCCCACTATCGTTACCCAATCCATTCGGGAATCGGGTGGAGGTAGAATTCAACAAGATGGCGTTGGTATTCAAAGCAGCAGCATTGATAAAGAGTACGTCTGCATAAAATTCTTCGACTTCCTTGGTCAGGCGATCGATGATGCGGACACCTGTAGCCTTGCCTTTTGCCTCGTCGTAGATCACGGAATGCACCACCGCATCAGGACGGATGGTGAGGTTACCGGTCTTCAATGCCCAAGGAATGGTGGACGAGTTGGAACTAAAGTAGCCTCCAAACGGACAGCCACGCTGGCATAGGTTGCGGTTTTGGCAAGATCCTCTGCCTTGTGCGGCAAAGGCCTCTGCATTGCCGTGAATATGGGCACAACGTGCCGAAATTACATGACGCGCTCCACCATACTCCTTCTTCATGGTCTCAGCGAAGTACTTCTCCACCACATTGAGATCGTATCCAGGTAGAAATTCCCCATCGGGTAAGTGGGCGATGCCATCCTTGAATCCAGATACACCGGCAAACTTTTCCACATGGCTGTACCATTTTTCGATGTCTTTGTAGCGAATTGGCCAGTCTACTGCAAAGCCATCTCGAGCAGGTCCCTCAAAATCAAAGTCGGACCAACGCTGTACTTGTCTCGCCCACATAAGGGACTTGCCTCCCACTTGGTAGCCCCTAATCCAGTCGAATGGCTTTTCTTGCACATAAGGGTGCTCCGCATCCTTCACAAAGAAGTGCATGGCATCCTCGCGGAAGGCATAGCACTTGCTAATCACAGGATTTTCTTCCTTGATCTTCTCGGTGAGCTGCCCCCGGTGGGGAAATTCATGCGGAAGCATGTTCGTAGTCGGGTAGTCTTTGATGTGGGTCACGTCTGGACCACGCTCAATCATCAGCGTTTTGACCCCGAGGTCACATAATTCTTTTGCTGCCCAGGCACCACTTATGCCGGAGCCGACCACAATGGCCTGATAGGTACGCTCCTGCGTACTGCGTAAGTTAAGATTAGCCATTTACTCGTGGTTTTTGAAGGTCTGAAATCAATACTGCCCCATTGTATTCTCCCGGAATCAGGGAGTAAGGAATGATTTCGGTTTGAATGTATTCAGAGGCCATATAGCCTTGGATGGTAAAGCGCTTCACGCTGCTCAGGAAATAGCCTATGCTTGCAAGGCGCTTGCCTTCAGGGGTATCGTCCCCGCTAACTGCTCCTACTTCCAAGAGAAAGGCTTCTTTTTCTTTGGTAGAAAGGGCCTCAAATTTCTTTCCACTAGTTTTTTCTGCATAATCCGGAAATGCCTCTAATCCTGCAGTGAATTTTTCTCGGTTTTCTTGGGTAAAGCAGTCGTTGACCATCACGAGGATAAAGTCAACTACTTCCAAATCCAAGGCACCTTTGATTTCCCCAGCAGGAATGATGCTGTCTGAAATGGCTGCAAGTAGGGCTTTCTGGGAAGCAGTGATTTTGAGGTTTTCGTAAGCCGAAAGGATGTCTTCCTTGCTAAAATCACAGGAGGGAATCAGGGCAAGCCCTCCAGAAATCAGGGCAATATGCCGCAAAGCATGTCGTCTGTTCATACAAAAAGGTTAGATGGGTTGGTGGTAATTCGGAAATTAAAGTAGGTATTTTTTTTCAAGAAACGCGACCTGAATTTTTGGAAACTAAAACTTATCGGGTAATGGTGCTCAATTCCCCGAAGGTAGCCGCATTGCCATCGACTGTGCGCAGGGCTTTTAGCCGAACATACCGTAGCTGCTGGGGAGCAAATCGGATAAGCTGCTCGATGGGGTTATTTTGAATATTTGCAAATTCCCCCTTGGCCAAAAGAACCCAGGTGCTGCCATCCAAACTCCCTTCCAAGACATA
>JANQWS010000064.1:3698-7621 GCA_030729785.1 Algoriphagus sp.
AAGGGTTTGTCGTAGCGGTTTTTCCCCGCCAGGGGCATACTACCATCTACCGTGAAGTAGATATCAAGTCCAGGGTCTGCAGCAGCGATCGATACAAGCCCAGCGGTGGAGCGGGTGATTTTTGGAGGAAAAACCAAGGCTGGAGCAGCATAAATGCCCAACTCGGCAATCAGCGGTTCTCCCTTTGCTTCCAGAAAATTGATTCGAATCCTCTGGGCCTGGGTATCCGGAACTCGCAAAATACGGGTATGTCCAATAGTCGTCCCTTCCGCCAAAGGCAGCCATTTTCCCTCCACTTGTTTTTCCACCGTAAAAGCAGACACGCGCTGACCGAGATTGACGAATTCCTGAATCAAGATCCGATTGAAAGACTGCGGTTGCCCAAAATCAAGTTCGACCGATGCCCTCGCCTGTCCGGCTGCAGCTGCCCAATAACTGTCATAGTTTCCATCCAATACTTGACTTGCCAAGTAGCCTGCTCCTCGGCTGGAGCTTGCCGACACCTTGGCTTCAGTAGCCAGGTTCACCGAAAAATCTTCCTTGACTTTGGCTGCCAGTTCAAGTATCGCCTGCACATCCGAATCGGGAATTAGCCCTCGAGTATCTACTGGGAAGTTGATCAGCAGGGAACTGTTTTGCCCAATACTTTGGTAGTAGATTTCTAGTAGTTCGGGCAAAGTTTTGAGTTTGTGGTCCTCGTAGGCATGGTAATACCAGCCCGGACGAATGCTCACATCAGCCTCGGCAGGTACCCAATGGGTGCCATTTGCCTGTCCTGCAGCCCACTTATCCGAATACTCCGGCATGCCGGCGTAGACGGAGTCCCGCATCAGGTTGGACCAGGTAGTCGGATAGGCATAGCCATGCTCGTTCCCCACCCATCGCACATCGGGTCCCGCATCGGAAAATAGCATGGCCCCGGGCTGCAACTCCCGCACCAAGGCATGCATGCTTGGCCAGTCGTAGTAGGTCAATTTGTCCACCACCCGCTCTTCATTGGTCCCTCCGTACCAGCCGCTTCCTCCATTGGCTCCGTCAAACCAGACCTCAAAGAGTTCTCCATAGTTGGTGAGGAGTTCGGTGAGTTGATTCCGCATGTAGGTGATGTATTCCGGCTTGCCGTAGTCGGGATGGTTGCGGTCCCAAGGGGAGTAATAGATCCCCACTTTCAGCCCATATTCTCGACAGGCATCCACAAACTCTCGGATCAAATCTCCTTTTCCATCTCGCCAAGGGCTGTTTTTGACCGAATGTTCCGTATAGGCTGAGGGCCAAAGCACAAAGCCATCGTGGTGCTTGGCCGTGATGATCAATCCCTTCATCCCCGCTTCCTTGGCCACACGGGCCCATTGCCGAGCATCGAGTGCGCTTGGCGCAAATTGGCTGGGTTGCTCATCCCCAAAGCCCCACTCCCGATCGGAGAAGGTATTCATGTTGAAATGCACAAAGCCATAGTACTGCAGCTCCTGCCAGACCAACTGACGGGGCTCCGGAATGGGATACACTGGAGCTGGAGGGGCCGTTTGAGCAAAGGCTAGCATCGGAAGAAAAAATAGAAGGAAAAAGGGTCTCATGCGTTTATTTTTTCGAAAACCTAGCCATTTTGGGGCACATCTAAAAACAAAAAAGGCGCGATCTTCCCCAATTCAAACCTTTACCCCAAAATTCTGCTTATAAGATGGTCACTTCCCGTATGTTCGTGTTATGAAAACACTGCTTTCTTGTTTGCTTTTTGTAATCAGTCTTGGGCTTCAGGCCCAAATCCAAGTTAAGGTAATCGATCAAGTCTCCAAACTTCCCCTTGCGAATGTTCGGGTAAGTACTGGGGGCACTATTCAAACAAGCAATGCTTCGGGCACGGTTAATTTTGCAGGAGAAAACCTGCGACTCCTCTTTGCGCTAGAAGGCTACGAACGACTGGAACAAACTTTCCAAGCAGGGGAATATACCGTGGCGCTAGTTCCCAGTATCCTCAATTTGGCAGCGGTGACGGTCTCGGCCTTTGACTCCGAACGCCCACTGATACAGCAGGCAGCTAGTATTTCCAGACTTTCCGAGCGGGACCTTTTTCGCTTTAACGAAAATTCCCCCGTTCAAGCCTTCAACCAAAAAGCCGGTATCCGCATTGAGGAGCGCGCTCCTGCGAGCTACCGCATCTCCATCCGAGGAAGTTCGCTTCGCTCTCCCTTCGGCGTGCGCAATGTGAAGGTGTATTGGAACGACGTTCCCTTCACCTCCCCGGATGGCACCACCGCATTGAACTTACTTGATCTGAGCAATATCAAAACGGCCGAAGTCATCAAGGGCCCATCGGGGTCGGTGTATGGTGCAGGAAATGGGGGTGCTATCTCCTTATTTAGCCAAGCCCAGGTCGATGAAAATCGCCTTGTTATGGATTATCTAGTCGGGGATTTTGGTCTATCTCGATTTCGATTGGGACTTTCTCAACAACTTGGCGACGGGGGAATCGAAGCCTCCTATGTCAGTCAGGAATCGGATGGCTACCGAGATCATTCTGCCGTCAAACGCCAAGTAGTCCAGTTGAGCGGATATTTCCCCGTTTCCGAAAAGCAAGAATTGCGAACCCAGGTATTGATTTCCGACTTGAACTACCAAATTCCTGGGGCCTTGACTGAAGCCCAGCTTACGGACAACCCCAAGCAAGCACGGCCAGGATCCGTAGGGCAAAATAGTTCGATCGACCAACAAGCCCTCCTCCTTTCTTTGGGACATACCTACCGCCATTCGGATCAATTGACGAGCATAACGACGGTGTACCTGAATACCAATGCCTTTGAAAACCCCTTTATTCTGGACTATAAAAAGGAGTTGGGCTTTGGCTATGGCGCACGGAGCAAGGTTCGCTACGACACCCAACTGGGTGGCAAATCCCTCCGCCTACTTGCAGGTGGGGAGTGGCAAAAAAGCATCACCCAGGCCCAAAATTTTGGCAATCGGGCCGGCAAGGCAGATACGGTACGCTTTGCGGACCAGCTGACAGCAACCCAGGGCTTTCTATTTCAGCAGGCCGAGTTGCAGTGGAACAGCAAGCTCCTATTCACCTTGGGACTCAGCGAAAATTTCTCTGGATTTGAAATCGACCGACAAATCGATGCCGCAAGAGGAAAAACAGGGCTACAAACCCGCCAATTCGATCCCATCCTCGTTCCACGTATAGCAACAAATTACCAATTGACCCCTCATACCGCTGTGTATGGCTCCATTAGTTCAGGCTTTTCTCCTCCCACCATTGATGAGGTCCGCACCAACGAGGGCAGTGTCAACCTAGACCTAGAAGCAGAAAAAGGGATCAATTACGAATTGGGCTACCGCATGGGGCTGGAACGCTTCAACCTGGAACTGATCGGCTACTACTTCAAACTGCAGGAGACCATCACCACCTACACCAATTCAAATGGCGTGGTGCTCTTTCAAAATGCCGGAGCCACTGACCAAAAAGGAGTGGAAGCCAGCCTAGATTATGCCTTCCTCCGAAATGGAAAAGGGTTTATTCGCGATTTCTTACTGGGCACAGCCTATACAGGGCAGTTTTTTACCTTTGAAAACTACCAAAAGCGGGGACAAGATTTCTCAGGAAATGCTTTGACGGGTGTTCCTGCACACAACCTCGTAAGCCGAATGGACCTGCGCACTCGTCCTGGGATCTACCTCAATTTCACGCATCAGTTTACCGAAGAAATTCCCCTCAACGATGCGAATACCATCTACCAAGACGCCTATTCCTTGGTCAACCTTCGGGTAGGCTGGCTGAAGACCCTTGGTGATTGGGAACTGGAGATTTTTGCTGGGGTAGACAACCTGCTGGATGCCTCCTATTCCCTGGGCAATGACCTGAATGCCTTTGCGAGTAGATTCTACCAGCCAGCTCCTACACGTAATGGGTATGGAGGAGTGAAGTTGGG
>JANQWS010000064.1:7721-9647 GCA_030729785.1 Algoriphagus sp.
GTATTTCCCTAAATTACAGCTCCAAATAATCCTCCCATGAAACAGTTATCATTATTTTTCTTCGCATTTTTAATCTCCTTCACTGCTTTTTCCCAAGAGGCTAGCACGGAATCCAAGTGGACTCCTCGCGAACCCAAAAAATTTGAATCCACGCATTCAGGCACCTTCAATGGACAAAAAATTAACTACAAAGCCGTAGTTGGCGAGACTTTTCTCAAAAACAGCAAAGGAGAAGTGACCGGTGCACTTTGGTCCACCGCCTACCTTCGCGAGGGTGTCCTAGACCCGTCCAGGCGTCCCGTGCTCTTTATCTTCAATGGAGGACCAGGCTCGGCGAGCATCTGGTTACATATGGGCTTTTTTGGTCCCAAGGTGGTCAAAACCGATTCGGGAGCAGGCATCGACGATGGAGCTGCCCCTTTTCGATTTGAAGAAAACACCCAGGCAGTCCTGGACCTCACGGATTTGGTATTTATTGATCCGATTGGAACAGGCTTCAGCCAGGTGGAGGGTGTAGGCAAAACGTCCGATTTCTGGGGCCTCAACGAGGACGCTTCCTCCATTGCACAGTTTATCCGTACTTGGGTCACCCAGCACGGCAGATGGCAAGCCCCGAAATTTATCGCTGGCGAAAGCTTTGGCACCACCCGCGCTGCCAAGGTAGCTGAAGTACTGGAAGAGGGTGGACAAAGCATGGCGCTAAATGGGATAGTACTGATTTCCCAAGCCTTGGACTATGCAGGTTCCTCGAGTTGGGCGGATAACCTGACCTCCTTTTTCACTTACCTCCCTTCCCAAGCAGCCACTGCCTGGTACCACAAGAAAGCGGGGCAGGGCAAGACCCTAGCTGCATTTACCCAGGAAGCCAGAGCATTTGCCTACGGCGACTATTTGCAATCCTTGTTTTTGGGAGAGAAGCAGACCCCTGCTCAAAAAGAAACTATCGCTACCAAATTAGCCTACTTTACCGGTTTGGATAAGGCCTATATTCTTCGATCAGACAACCAGATTTTGATGCACCGCTTCAAAAAAGAATTGCTCCGTGCCGAGGGCAAGGCCATTGGCACCTTGGATGGACGGTATTTGGCACTAGAAACCGACAAATCCGCCGAAGGACCTGTATTGGGTGACCCGGCCAGTTACATGACTGGATCGGCGTACACGGCCGTTTTCAACGACTATTTGATGCGAGACTTGAAGGTGAGCCTAGACCGACCTTACTTCACCTCTGCTTCGGGGATGGGCGGGAGTTGGAACTGGAAGCCCGTACCGGATGGGGCCTACTACGAGCCTAGCTATATAAGTACCGCTCGTGCGCTGAGCGAGGTGATGCACCGCAATACCCAGATGAAGGTAATGGTAGCAAATGGCTACTACGACTTGATCACCCCCTTCTTTGATGCAGAATTTACCTTTGCCCGCCACAATTTCCCGCAGGATCGCGTAGCGATGACCTACTACGAGGCAGGGCACATGATGTACAACCGACAGGAAGACTTCGATGCACTGGCCAAGGATGTGAGAGCGTTTTTAGAAGGCGTTTTGAAGAAATAGATGGCTGCTAACTACACAAAATATATTGCAATTGATCCTAACATAAGATTTGGCAAGCCTTATCTCAAAAATACACGGATTACAGTGGCTGATGTGTTGGATTGGATGGCATCGGGGATGAGTTCGGAGAAAATCCTAGCGGATTTCCCAGAATTGACTTTGGAACAATTGACTACTTGCCTGGACTATGCAGCAGATCAACCCCAGAAATTGGCCTAGATTATACCTTTTGGGGGCCTACCTACCGCAGGCTTGGCGTGAAGAAAAAAAGCGCGCAAAGACGCCGAGACGCAAAGAAAAAATTGATCCCTTTGCGGCCTGCCTACCGCAGTCTTGGCGCCTTTGCTCCTTTGCGACTTAGCGAGAAAAAAA
>JANQWS010000064.1:9747-18175 GCA_030729785.1 Algoriphagus sp.
GTTAAGAAAAATAACTCCTCTTTCTTCCTGAAAGGAACCCTATCTTTGACTTTTGCCTTATAGCATTAATATCCCCATTTTGTACTCAATTATTTAGCAGACCACGATACAACTCATGCAACACCCCAAATTCAATCCCGAAGAAGTTACCAAAATCATCCGTGGACGTCGCTCCCAATTTCCAGCTCAGTTTAAGGAAAACGACCCCGTAGCCGATTCCATCATCGAGGAGATCCTCGAAAATGCAAACTGGGCACCAACGCACAAACTCACCCAGCCTTGGCGCTTCATTGTCTACACGGGCGCAGGCTTGAAGACTTTTGGCGACTACCAAGCAGAGATGTACAAAATGCGCGCTGAGAAAAATGGCACTCCCTTCCTAGAAGGCACTTACCAAAAATTTAAGGATACACCAAGCAAGGCCTCTCACGTAATCGCGCTTCTGATGAAACGCACCGAAGGATCGGGCATCCCGGTGATGGAAGAGATCTCCGCCGTAGCCATGGCGGTGCAAAACATGTACTTGACGGCCTGTGCCCATGGCCTTGCCTGCTACTGGGGTACGGGCGGACCTACCTTCTGGGCAGAAGCTCGAGAAGATTTCGGACTTGAGGGCGAGGACATGCTGATGGGCTTCTTCTACATCGCAAAAGCAGCAAGCGACACCTTACCCGAAGGCAGACGAACGCCTATCGGCGAAAAAGTGAGCTGGGTGCGGGAATAGACAGAAACAAAAAAGGCGGGGATCCCGCCTTTTTTGTTACCAATCCGCAGGTCTTCTGGCCTGATACGCGGCCATCTGATCTAATAGATCTGCAGGGTCATCGGAAATGATCAGCATCTCCTCCTGCTCAGGATAGAGAAAGCCCTCTTCCATCGCGTGGTTGAGGAAGTCGATCAGCTTGTCGTAGTAGCCATTTACGTTGTACAAAGCCAAAGGCTTTTGAATGTAATGCAACTGGTTGAGGGTCATTACTTCAAACAACTCTTCAAAGGTGCCAATTCCTCCAGGCATCGCAATAAATCCATCCCCCTGCTCGGCCATGAGCCACTTGCGATCCCGCATGGTCTCCACGATAATCAACTCCGTGCAACCTTTGTGCGCCACCTCCCGGTCCACCAACTTCTGCGGAATAATACCTACCACTTCCTTGCCCGCGCCGAGCAGTTCATCAGCAATCACTCCCATCAAGCCTACATGCCCCGCACCATATACCAGGCCATAGTCACGTAAAATCATCTCCTGGGCCAAAGCCCGTACCCCTGCTTCGTAGATCGGCTGGTTTCCTTTCTTGGAACCACAGTAAACAGTTAGTCTTTTCATATCCGAAAAATAAAGATTTCACCCGAAGCCCAAAACCTATTTTGCAAGAAGGTTTGCAGCGGCAAATTCCAAACCCCATTTTTGTAGGCTATCCCTGAAGCCCATGAAAATCTGTTTCGCTACCAACAACACCAAAAAAGTCGAAGAAGTCGCTGCCGCCCTGAAGGGGCTCATTGAAATCGTATCCCTTCGTGACATTGGTTGCAACGAGGAATTGCCCGAAACGGGAGACACCTTAGATGCCAATGCCTTCGAAAAGGCCCGCTACGTAGTCGAACATTATGGGGTCAGTTGCTTTGCAGATGACACGGGCCTGGAAGTAGTGGCCCTAAACGGAGCGCCAGGTGTCTATTCGGGAAGATTTGCAGGAGAGCCTCGAAGCGATGCACGCAACCTGAGTTTGCTTTTGGAAAAAATGAAAGACCAGACCGAGCGATCCGCCCGTTTCAGAACCGTCATAGCCCTTATTCTTGATGGAAAAGAGTACCAATTTGACGGAATCGCCGAAGGGGAAATCACTTTCTTCCCCAGCGGAGAAGGAGGCTTTGGCTACGACCCCGTCTTCCAGCCCAAGGGGCATGTACGAACCTTTGCCATGCTTTCAATGGAAGAGAAAAATGAAATTTCCCACCGTGGAAGAGCCGTAAAAGCCCTCTTAAATTTTCTACACGCTGGAAAATTCTGAGATGCGCATAAAAATATGTTAATTTGCCCACCATGACCAAGCCATTCATCGTCGGAATCACCGGGGGATCTGCCTCTGGAAAAACCTTGTTTTTGGAACATCTCCTACACAGCTTCTCTCCGAAGGAACTATGTTTGATCTCCCAGGACAACTATTACAAGCCCAAGCACCTGCAGCCGGTGGATGAGCAAGGGATTGCCAACTTTGACACCCCACATAGCATTGATTTCGAACAATATGCGCAAGACATCCGCATCATCCAGGGCGGTGGCACCGTCATTCGCGAAGAGTACACCTTCAACAACGCTTCCAAAAAACCGAAAATGCTCACCTTTGCTCCAGCCCCAGTCGTCGTCGTGGAAGGGATTTTTGTACTGTACTACCCTGAATTGGCAGCCTTATTGGATCTCAAGATTTTTATCGACGCCAAAGACCACATCAAACTCAAGCGACGCATCATTCGGGATAAGGTGGAGCGCGGCTATGATCTAGACGATGTCTTGTACCGCTACGAAAATCACGTAATGCCTACTTACGAAAAGTACATCAAGCCCTTCAAAAACGAAGCGGATCTCATCATCCCAAACAACCTCAACTTTGACCGAGCCATGGATGTACTCCGTACCTACTTGCATTCAAAATCCTCTCCGCAGGGATAAAAAAAACTAGAGTACCTGATTTTCCACTTTTTTACCATTTCCTTAAGAAAATAAGGTTTGAAGTTCATTTAGGTGAGCCGTGGTCTGTGGACAGCTCGTGAACCGTGGTTTATCGTCTGCCTGTAGACAGCGGTCTGTCGACGATTATCCGCAGTAATTCAAAATGATCTAAGTACAGGAGGTAAGATTGCGGATAATTATATAATTTCTATATTTGTCCCCCATGAAAAATAGGAAAACAAACCAAAGTACCAGTAAGCAGCGATTCTCGTGGGCTTTGGTGGTGCTATTTTGCCTATTTGTATCTAGTGTCGAATTTTTTCCAACCACACCTGAAAAGTCTCGGTCAGAACAATCTTCTGAACAACCAGATCAAAGTTTTTTAGATGTAGCCGTAGATGCAGTGATTCCATTTGTGGTGCAGGTAGCCAACACCGTTTTTTACCTGATTTCACAGATTTCCCAAATTGATTTTTCCCTACCGCTCTCTCAAGTAGGCAAGGTATCTTTTGTCAATCCCCTGACTGAAATTCTTTTTGAACGGATTATTTCCCCCCAAGGGCCCTAAAAACCACACTCTTTCACCTGATTCAATACTTTGTTCTTTCTAGAACGAGTCAACAACTAATTCATTCAATTCCTTAAATTTTATCAAAATGCAAAACAAAGGTGCAATCGTGTTTTTGACGGTCATCGTTACAGCGCTATGCTTGTATTACCTGTCATTCACGTTCATATCCAACGGCGTACAAGAAAAGGCTACGGCCTTCGCTACAGACGCCTCCGGCAACATTGACTTTGCCAAGAAAAGAGCTTACCTAGATTCTGTTTGGAGACAGCCAGTTTACAATTTTCTAGGCGCCAACTATACCTACCAAGAAATTAAAGAAACCGAGCTTGGACTTGGACTTGACCTTCAAGGTGGAATGCACGTGACCCTAGAGGTATCTCCTGTTGAAATTGTCAAAGGAATCGCAGGAAACCCAAAAAATGAGGTATTCAATGCCTCCGTAGCTGAAGCAAAGGAAGCTTCCAAAACCTCCAATGCAAAGTTTGTCGATTTATTTTATGCCGCTTGGCAAAAAAATAATCCAGACAAAAATTTAAGTTCAGTTTTTGCTACTGCAGCTAACCGCGGTAGAATCTCCTTGGAATCTTCAGATTCTGAAATCCTAGACTTAATCGATACAGAAATTGAAAATGCAATTGGTCGTTCCTTCAATATCTTGAGAACGCGAATTGACCGTTTTGGTACTTCACAACCCAACATTCAGCGAATTGCTGGATCAGGTAGAATTCAAATCGAACTTCCAGGAGCTGACAACCAAGAGCGGGTGCGCAACTTACTTCAGGGGGTCGCCAAATTGCAATTCTGGGAGGTTCTTGAATTGAACGAATACGGTGGATCCATCGAAGAAATCAACCAAGCATGGGTAGCCGATCAAAAAAATACCCCCTCCCCAACTGTTGAAGAAACAGCAGCTGACTCCCTCTCATCGGAAGACTCCTTGAGAAATGCCTTGGAAAAACAATTGGCACAAATCGACCCACTCAATCCAAATGCGGGTATTTCTCCAGTAATTTCTCTAATGAAAGCCAATTATGGCCTGGTTTACGATGTTCGCGATACCGTGATCATCAACCGTATTTTGAAAAACGAGCGGTACCAGTCTTTCTTACCAAAAGACTTAAAGTTGCTTTGGGGTGTTAAGCCAACCAAAGCGGACGATGGAACAGAAATTTTAGAATTGTATGCCATCAAATTGAAGAAAGGCTCTGACCAGGCACCGCTTGAAGGAGACGTGGTTACAGATGCTCGCCAAACTCTAGATCAAACTTCAAGACCAGCAGTATCCATGCAAATGAATGCGGACGGTGCTAGAAAATGGAGAAATCTAACCGCTGAAAATACGGGAAGAAGAATTGCAGTAGTATTGGATGACTATGTGTATACGGCACCAGTAGTAAATGGAGAGATTCCTAATGGACAGTCTGAAATCTCCGGCAACTTCACTCTTTTGGAGGCTCAGGATTTGGCCAACATCTTGAAATCTGGATCCCTACCTGCTCCCACTCAAATCGTAGAAGAAAGTATCATTGGACCTACTCTGGGCAAGGAAGCTCAAAGTCAAGGTGTCATTTCCATGATTGCAGGCTTGTCCTTGGTAGTCCTATTTATGATTGCCTACTACGCTAAAGGCGGTTTGGTAGCTATCGCTGCCTTGGTCTTCAACGTATTCTTTATTCTTGGAATCCTTGCACAATTAGGTACCGCATTGACCTTACCTGGTATTGCAGGTATTGTGTTGACAATAGGTATGTCTATTGATGCCAACGTGTTGATTTTTGAACGTATTAAAGAAGAACTACGAAACGGTGTAAATTTAATTGCTGCAATTCAAGCAGGATACAACAAAGCTTTCTCGGCTATCTTGGACGGTAACGTCACCACTTTCCTAACCGGTGCAATCTTGTATGCATTGGGTCAAGGACCTGTCAAAGGCTTTGCCATTGTTTTGATGATTGGTATCGCTTGTTCATTCTTTTCCTCCGTATTCATCACCCGTGTCTTGGTCACTTGGATGACCAAGAAAGGAGATAAAAGCAGCATTAGCTTCACCTCACCACTTGCTAAAAACTCCCTTTCATCACTAAACATTGACTTCTTGAGCAAGCGTAAACTCGCTTACCTGATTTCCAGCTCGATCATTGTCATAGGTTTGGGTATCGCCTTAGTCAACGGGCTTAAATTTGGAGTTGATTTCACTGGAGGACGTTCGTATGTAGTGGCATTTAGTCAACCTATGGTGCCGTCTGACTTGAAAGTAGGACTTGATGGCGAATTTGATGGTTCCGTAGAAGTAAAAACTTACGGCGCAAACAATGTCCTAAAGGTAACCACTTCCTACCTCATCAATGAGGACGATGATGCTTCCAACCAAGAGGTAGAAAGCAAGGTAAAGGAAGGAATTGCCACAGTGACTGGATTTGCATTTGTAGAAAACACGGCTGAACTAGGAGAAAATCAATTTTCAATCACAGGGTCCTCCAAGGTAGGTGCCACAGTTGCTGATGACATCAAATCATCCTCATTGGAAGCAATGATTGCTGCGCTAATCGCCATTTTCTTGTATGTATTGATTCGTTTCCGCAAGTGGCAATTCTCGCTTGGATCTATTATCGCCTTGGTACACGATACATTATTTGTCATTGCGGCCTTTGCCATTGCAAGTATGTTTGGAGCTACCTTCGAAATCGACCAAGTATTCATTGCCGCGATATTGACCGTTATCGGGTACTCAATCAACGATACCGTAATTGTATTTGACCGTATTCGTGAAAATCTAGATAACCGCGGTTCTGCCAAGTTGATAAAGGTCTTTAATGACTCCATCAACCAAACTTTGGGACGTACCTTAATTACCTCTTTCACTACCTTAATTGTAGTGATTGTCCTCCTAATCTTTGGCGGTGAGGTATTGAGAGGCTTCTCCTTTGCCCTTTTTGTCGGCATCACGGTAGGTACTTTCTCCTCCATCTACATCGCTACTCCAGTAGTAGTAGATTTGATGAAAAAGGAATTGGATCAGGCAGTAGTGCCTAAAGAGGCGAAAAAGGGCTAATAGAATTATCCGCAACCTTACCAGATATTCAATAAAAGGATTATTTATCGCGGATAATTCGGCAGACCACGGTCCACAGCCCATTTAATTGAATTTCAAACCTTACTATCTTAGGTTACTGGTAAAAATAGGATAGTATAAAATGCAATCTCTTTTGATTAGAAAGAGCGGGAATAATTCCCGCTCTTTTTTTTTGTACTCGGCGGGTTCCTTACCTTAGATGAGGCTTCGCCAAAATTGAATAAACCAGTAATCCTCATGTCAAAACTCCTTCGTGCAGCCTTGGTTGGCTACGGGGCTGTTGCTGAAAAAATGCATGCTCCGCTATTAGAAGTTTGCCCTACCCTAGACTTCGTTTCCGTAGTCGAGCGAAATGGCTTCCGCTGCCAGCAAAAATATCCCAAAGTGCAAACCTTCCAAAGTTTGGAAGCTCTCCTAGCTGCTGATGCGGCCGACTTGATTTGCATCACTACGCCAAACGAACTGCATTTTTCCATGGCAAAGCAATGCCTCCTCGCCGGAAAACATGTGGTCGTGGACAAACCCGTCACGCTCGTAGCAGAAGAAGCTGAGGAGCTGTTGACGCTCGCCACTTCCAAAAACTTGATTTGTAGCATTTTTCACAACCGTCGTTACGATGGAGATTTCAAAACTCTCCAAGAAATTGTAGCAAAAAACTTACTTGGTCGCCTCGTCTACCTAGAATCGCATTTTGATCGCTTCCGTCCTCAGGTATCGGAAAACTGGCGGGAAAAGGCTGTGCCTGGCAACGGGATCACCTACGACCTGGGCTCCCACCTGATCGATCAAGTGGTCCTCCTTTTTGGAAAGCCTACCGCCATTTGGGCAGATATTAGATTTCAGCGTTCAAATGCACTTTCTGACGATTACTTCGACATTGCCTTGGAGTATCCTGACTTCAAAGCACGCGTCACTGCAGGGGCCCTAGTCAATGTGCCCACCCCAAAATTCAT
Organism: Algoriphagus sp.; assembly: GCA_030729785.1. Lineage (GTDB taxonomy): Bacteria > Bacteroidota > Bacteroidia > Cytophagales > Cyclobacteriaceae > Algoriphagus. Next base: position 17,013 of record JANQWS010000064.1, read on the forward strand.
GCTTTTAGGCGAAAAAGGCACCTACCAAAAGTTTTACCTCGACGTGCAGGAGCAGGCTTTTAAGGAGGGAAAAATCCCGGCAGGGGACGATTGGGGGGTAGAACCAGAAGCGCGCTGGGGATACATTCACTACGATCAGGAAACCCAGGCCTATCCCACCCTACGCGGAGACTACCGGGTATTTTATGAAAATATGGCCGATGCTATTTGGGGGAAGGCTCCGCTTCTGGTGACCTTGGAACAAGCAATTCCAGTGTTGCGGATTATTCAATCCGCCTTTTTATCGGCCAAAGAAGGACGAAAAATCAGCCAAGAGGAGGGACAATGGTAGGGAAACTATCTCCAATCGAAAAATAAGCCCCAGTCCATTCCTTCCCAAATCAATTAGATTCGTTAATTTTGCCCCCTATGGCAAAAACAGAAACTCCAGGCGAAAACGCCCAATTGAAAGATATCATCTCCCATGCCAAAGAGTATGGCTTTGTGTACCCGAGTTCTGAAATCTACGACGGCTTACAGGCAGTATACGACTACGGCGCCTACGGGGTAGAGTTGAAAAACAACCTCAAGCGCCTCTGGTGGGAAAGCATGACCCGTGTGCAAGACAACATTGTCGGCATTGATGCGGCCATTTTTATGCACCCCACCACCTGGAAAGCCTCTGGCCACGTGGACTCCTTCAACGATCCGATGATCGACAACAAGGACAGCAAAAAGCGTTACCGCGCCGATGTGCTCGTAGAAGAACATGCTGCAGCTCTTGAAAAAGCAGGTCAAGCCGATAAAGGCAAAGAACTGACCGCTTCCTTAGCAAGAATGCTTGAAGCCGAAGACCTCGCAGGCGTGCGTGACTTAATCACCAACGAAGGCATCAAATGCCCCATCTCCGGGACCTCCAACTGGACGGATGTACGTCAGTTCAACCTGATGTTTTCTACCCAAGTGGGCTCCGTAGCGGAAGACTCCTCCACCATCTACCTACGCCCAGAGACGGCACAAGGGATTTTTGTCAATTTCCTGAACGTGCAGAAGACCGCCCGCATGAAGGTTCCTTTTGGCATCGCTCAAATTGGCAAAGCCTTCCGTAACGAGATCGTAGCACGTCAGTTTATCTTCCGTATGCGGGAGTTTGAACAAATGGAAATGCAGTTTTTCGTGCGCCC
>JANQWS010000065.1 GCA_030729785.1 Algoriphagus sp.
AACGATAGTAAGGATGTTGTCCACCAAAGACTGAACTTTTGTTTGATCCATTGCAGTAGAAACGGTAATGGTTACATTTCCATTTACAATGCTAAGGGCAGGACCCATCGCCAAATAAGCATCAAGCGTTGCAGCAGAGTTAACTACTACGTCTCCAGTGAATACGGAAGAGCTTGCCAATAAATCAGCCAAAACTTCTTCTTGCGCATCGATGTCTGCTTGAATTGCAGCTACAGCCTCTGAAGTATCCGCCGCTGCAACAGCTGCTTCAAGATCCGCTACATCTTCAATGATACCTGCCAACCCAGTAGAAATCTGAGTAGCGATTTCGCTAGAAGAAGGCAATGAACTAACTGTAGTAGATAATGATTGTACAGTCGCAGACAAACTTGTAAGTTGGCTCGCGACCGCAGACAAACCAGAAACTTGCGTATTTAGCGCATTGATTGAATTTTCGATACTGTCGAATTGATCGTCATAATTCTGACATCCCACTACAAGTAGTGCTCCCGCCAAAATTGATAATAAACCTTTTTTCATTTGATAAAAATTTAATTAATTAAAAATGTTTGTGTGCATTAGTGCACTTGAGAACAATTGCAAGTTTCGTGCCAAAGTGAAATATTTGTTAAAAAAACAGGGCAGCTAGGGTATTTAAAATGCAAGTCATTTGTTTACAGCATTTTACGCTAGCAATATTTTTTTGAGTTATCCACATTCCTTATTATAACAGGTGGTGTTTCCTCCATTTTATTCTTAATTTTATCCAAAACGAACGTCATGAGAACACTATTCCTCCCTTTTGCGTTATCCCTTTTACTGGGTTGTGAAAAAAAAACATCTTCTACGGAGGTTGATTTAATCCAAAAAGCGCAACGCATTCATTTAAACGCACTCACTCTAGATACGCATGATGACATCAACCTTACTCATTTCTCTGCGGAAACCAATTACGCTCAAGATACGGATACCCAAGTAAACCTCCCGAAAATGGAACGCGGCGGTTTGGACGTGGCTTGGTTTGTAGTATATACCGGTCAAGGGGAGCTGGATGCCGAGGGATACAAAAAGGCTGCTGTAAATGCACAATCCAAGTTTGAAGGCATTCATCGATTGGTTGACACCTATGCGCCAATGAAAATGGGACTGGCAACTTCTGTTTCGGAAGTAGATAGCCTGCGAAAGCTAGGAAAAAAAATCGCGATGATTGGGGTGGAAAATGCCTATCCCCTGGGAGAAAACCTCAGCGAGATCAAACGTTATTTTGATCTAGGAGCGCGGTATATGTCTTTGGCTCATAACGGTCACAATCAGTTTTCGGATTCCAATACCGGAGAATTTGATGCTACTGCATTGCATAACGGCATTAGTGAATTGGGTAAAAAAGTGATCGATTCAATGAATTATTACGGGATTATGGTAGATATTTCGCATCCCTCCAAAGAAGCCATTCGCCAAACCATCCATCGGTCCAAAGCTCCTGTTATTGCATCTCATTCTGGTGTTCGAGCCCTTTCAGACCATCCTAGAAATTTAGACGACGAACAACTGGACTGGGTAAAGGCCAATGGGGGCGTAGTTCAAGCTGTAGCCCTCGCGCTTTTTGTTAACAAGACCAAACAGGAAAAACACCAAGAAGCTCTAGAGGCAGTCTATCGAAAAACAGCAAAACAACTCGGAATGGAGTATTTAACCTCCACCCAGCAAAGAAAATTGTCCGAAGAAGACCAAGCTGCCTATGAGCTTCAATGGGAAAAGCTAACGTTGGAAGCCCTCCCTCAAATAGAACAAATCAAAAAAACGCATCCTCCAGTAAACGTTTCAGATTTTGTGGATCACATTGATTATATCAAAAACAAAATAGGCATTGACCATGTAGGCATCAGCTCCGACTTTGATGGGGGTGGTGGCATTGACGGATGGAAGGATGCCTCCGAAACCTTTAATGTAACTTTAGAGTTGGTGAAAAGGGGCTATTCTGAAGAAGAAATCTATCAGATTTGGAGCGGGAATCTGCTTCGTGTGTTAAAGGACGTAGAGACCATTGCTGAACAACTTCAGCAAAGAACCGAATAAACCTTTTAAGAAACTAAGGGCAAATTACTTGGCTTTGCGCTGCATCCAAAGCAGCAGTTCCGAAATTCCTTGGCGGACCTCTGCGGTAGGAGTGGTAAAGTGATTGACGAGTATAGAAAAAGCGTAGTGTTTTCCTTTAGCGTTCACCCAATAGCCCGATAAATTGTGGTTGTGTCTGAGGGTTCCTGTTTTAGCATAGACATTTACAAGATCGGGGTACGCTTTCAGTGTTCCAGTGGCACCTCCCTGGGGCATATAAGCAGACAAAACTTCCCAGGACAGCTTTTGCTTGAGTTGTTGCAATACAGCAACCAAAGTACGAGGGGTAAACATATTGTAGCGGGAGACTCCCGATCCATCTACCCATTCCAAGGGGTCTGGAAGCCAGTACTTCCACAGCTCTTTGAGACTATCGATAGCTACTTCAGGACGAAAAACACCCACTTTTTCATGGGCGATCATTAGCAAAAGCGCTTCGGCTATGCCGTTATCGCTATCATGAAGTAAGCCTTTGTATAAAAGAGGATCCTGCTCGGTAATGAGTTTTTGCCAAGGGAAAGAATCCCCCGTTGTAGTATCTAAAATTACTTTTTTATCCAGAGCCTTCCCCAATAATTTTACAAATAGGGGGTCGTTCGGTAAGAACGGACGGTATAGGGTATCCTCAGAGCTCCAGTTTTGAGGGTTGTATAAAAATGTATTTTCGGAGAGCGATCTTTGTAAATTCGTAACCCTGGAATCCGGGCTTGCTGGAAAGGAAGGGATGAATTGAGGGCTGTTCTCTTTAATAATCCCTTGAACCGTATTCCCATAGATGGGAAATACACTGCTGGGTGCAGCATAGTAGTAGGAATAATCGTCCCAAGACCAGCCCGAGCCGAGCAGATTAGGTGCCGTTTTAGCGGGGTGATAGATCCAAGTCTGTTGGTTTTGAAAAGAATTTTGCAAAACCGTATCGGGATAGAAAGGATGGAAAAGTAGGGGATAGCCCGTGGATTTAAAATGCGCTATACTGTCGTTTTCGATGGCGTATTCAAGTGCGGGCAGTTTGGAAAAAGTTTGAACGGCTCCTAAAAAAGTAAGGAGCTTGGTATTGGAGGCTGGCGTAAAATAGTTGGATGCATTATAAGCTGCTACTTCTTTATGCTCTTCCAAAGACAGTACAGAGATCCCTACAAAGGCGTTGGCCAATTGAGGAATTTTCTTAAGCTGACGACCCAACTTACGCTCACTAAGCTGCTGGCTGAACAAGAGGCTACTCGAAAAGAACAGCCCTACAATAAAACAAAATCTCCTCATTGGATAAAAGTACTAAAACCGTTTTTTTTAATATGAAATTGAAGAAAATAGTTCC
>JANQWS010000066.1:0-21862 GCA_030729785.1 Algoriphagus sp.
AGCCTCCTACTCGGTTTTCAACTCCAGCTCCAAGCCCAATCCTTTGCAGCATTTGATAGTTATCTATCGAAAGAAGTTCAAGAAGGACGATTAGTTGGCGTCCACGGCATGATTTTTCAAGATGGCAAGATTGCTTACGATCAAACTTACGGGCTACGGGATCGCGAGTCCACCGATCCCCTTCGTGGAGACGAACTCTATTTTATCCAATCGATGACCAAGCCCATTGTGTCGGTCGCTTTAATGACACTCTTCGACGAGGGGAAGTTTCAACTGGATGATCCAGTTTCCAAATACCTTCCGGAGTACGCCAATCTCCAAGTGACCAACGACCCTACTGTAGGATCTTCAGCTGGAACCCACATTGCTCCCTCCCCCATCACCATTCGACAAATTCTTAGTCATACTTCAGGAATGAGTCATGGCATCGCGCCAATTGCCATTGACAAGGAGATCTGGAATGGAATTATCCTCAACGGCAACCTCAAAACCCTGGCACAGCGGACCGAAGCACTTACCAAAATACCTCTAGCATTTGATCCAGGAAGCAAATGGAACTACTCCTTTTCACCCGATGTAGTCGGTCGCCTAGTAGAAGTACTTTCAGGAAAAAGTCTAGACCAATACCTGCAGGAGCACCTCTTTGGCCCCTTAGAAATGAATAACAGTGGCTACAACCTTTCTGAAACCCAAAAACAACGCATGAAGATTGTCTATGCCTATAGTCCTGATACAACTCTTACACGGGCTTTTATCCAACCTGCCACTTCGGGAAACACCCTATTTGCTGGAGTAAATGCATTATTTACTACCACAGCAGATTATCTCCGCTTTGGAGAGATGCTACTCAACCAAGGGGAATGGAAAGGTAATCGTATTCTTAAGCCTGAAACAGTGACATTGATGACGCAAGACCATACCCAAGGTATACAAAGACTAAGCGCCAACGATTCCTTTGCTCGTCTTGGCAATGGCATTGTAACCGATAAATTAGGTACTCTCAACCTAGAACCAGGGCATGGCTTTGGATTGGGTTTTGCTATTGTACAAGAACCAAAAATGGCCCATCGTCCTGATGCAGCCAAGGGAGAGTTTTTCTGGTCAGGAGCGAACTCTACCCACTTTTTCATCCATCCTGAAAAGAAAATCGTTGCTGTATTTATGACCCAAGTGGCCTCAGTAGGCAGTCCCAATCCTTACGGATTTTATTTTGGAAATGAAATGCGAAACACGGTATATAAAGACCTAAAATAAAAGAGGTTAGCACACCCAAAGACTTGGATAAAAAACCCTCAAAGCTTACTATTTTAAGAAACAAACTTTCAAAAAATGGAGAGGAACCACAAAATTTTATTCGGTTTAGCCAGAGGATGTACTATCTTTAGGGGGCGATTTGGAACAATTAAAATTGGAACTCATCGTACATTTTCCCTAAACCAACAGCAGGCCTAGAATGAATGTATTAGTCATAGACATCGGTGGTTCCAACATTAAAATCCTTGCCACGGGACAACCAGAGCGTATCAAAATTCCATCTGGTGTCGACTTCACCCCAGGCCAACTCGTAGACTTGGTCCAAAAAGCAACAAGCGAAGCTAATTGGAAGTTTGAGGTGGTGACTGTAGGATTCCCAGGCGTAGTCAAGCAGGGTAAAATCGTATCGGACCCGGTCAACTTAGGAAAGGGTTGGATGGGTTTTGACTTTGAACAGGCATTTGGATGCCCAGTAAAAGTCATCAATGATGCTGCCATGCAGGCTTTGGGAAGCTATGAAGGAGGCAAGTTACTATTTATGGGCTTTGGCACTGGATTGGGTACCGCAATGATTTACGAACATTTAATTCTACCTCTAGAAGGTGGACACCTCCCCTTTAGAAACGGCACTTTCGAAACTCATGTAGGCAATGCCAATCTAACCCACCTTGGAAAAAAGCAATGGAAAGAGTTAGTCATTGAAACCATCGAACGCTTTCAAAACTGCTTTCAACCAGATGAAATTGTGCTTGGAGGAGGAAACTCTAAATTCCTAGATGTACTTCCCCCCAACTGCAGACTCGGATCCAATAAAAATGCCTTTGCGGGTGGATTCAAGTTGTGGGAAAGGGATTATCGGTTTTAATTATCGACGCTTAATTGACCTCTATTTTTTAAATTGCTTTCTGACACACCAATTCTCCGACTACCTCCTTTATGGCTCAAGTAAATTCAGACGCGCTGGTATTCTATGGGGCTACCGGTGATTTGGCCTTCAAAAAAATATTCCCCGCCCTTTTCCTAATGATTAAACGAGGTCACCTACATGTTCCCATTATTGGGGTCGCACGCGGGGATTACGATCTCGAAAAATTACAGCTGAGGGCTAAAGAAAGCATTCAGCGCTACGGAAATTTTGAAGAGGAAACCTTTGCAAGATTCTTAGAGCTATTGGCATTCGTAGGGGGAGATTATACCGATCCACAAACTTTTCTTCGCGTTCGTGAAGCCTTAGGTGCAGCAAAGCATCCTACCCACTACTTGGCTATCCCGCCCATACTTTTTCCCAGCATCATCGCTCAACTCGAGCAGTCAGGTTGCGCAAAAGGTGCTCGAGTAATCGTGGAGAAACCTTTTGGCACAGATTATTCAAGCGCACGTGATTTAAATAAGTTATTACTATCCAAATTCTCTGAAAGTTCTGTATACCGAATTGATCATTACCTCGGCAAAAGACCAGTCAATAACCTCGTATTTTTTCGATTTGTCAATTCGCTCTTGGAACCCGTATGGAATAAGAAACACATTGAATCCATCCAAATCACCATGGCGGAGGATTTTGGTATCCAAAGTAGAGGAGCATTTTACGATGTAACTGGCACCATCCGGGATGTGATCCAAAACCACCTCTTTCAAATCCTTTGCAACCTGACCATGGAACCACCCCAAACCTTGGATAGTGAATCTATTCGAGATGAAAAGGTAAAAGTATTAAAGGCCATTGCCCCTCTCCGAGCCCAAGACGTAGTTCGAGGCCAATACAAAGGCTACCTTCAGGAAAAAGCAGTTAGCGAAGGCTCCAAAACAGAAACCTTTGCAGCCATACGACTCCATATCAATTCCCCCCGCTGGGATGGAGTTCCTTTTTTTATTCGTGCTGGAAAGCAGCTACCAGTCACTTGCACAGAGATTTTGGTGCGTTTCAAACACCTTCCTTCCGCGTATTCTTCCATCGCATCCAAACCCAACCATATTCGTTTTCGGATTAGTCCAGATGTAACTGTCGCATTCGGCATGCTAATCATGGCACCCGAGGAAGATATGGCATCGGTGCTTTCTGAGGTACAAGGGAACCCCACTCCTTTTCCTAAGGAAAAGGATGCTTACGAACGTGTACTAACCGATGCAATGGCAGGAGACCCCACTCATTTTGCTCGGCAAGATTATGTGGAAGAGGCCTGGAAATTGGTAGATGACTACTTACATGCAGATTCGCCAGTATTTACCTATATTCCAGGAACTTGGGGGCCAGAGGAAGTCAACGAGTTGATATGCCCTCCAGGTGGATGGAACAACCCTACTCTGCAGAAAAAATAAGTATGAAGATTGAGATATTACCATCAGCAGATCAGGTAGCAGAAAAGGCTGCCGCCTATCTGGAACAGCTTATTCAAGAGACGCTAACCCACAAAAAAACTTTTTCGATGGCCATCAGTGGAGGTCGCACCCCTTGGGAAATGCTTAAAATTTTATCGAAAGCATCCTTACCCTGGTCGCGTGTCAATCTTTTCCAAGTGGATGAGCGGATAGCTCCAGATGCACACAAAGACAGAAACTTGACCCAACTCTTTCAAGCGATTGAAGGTAGTCCTATGGCTAGCCAATTAGCGATTTTTCCGATGCCCGTAACAGCAGAAGACCTGGAAGCGGGATCACAAGACTATGCTGAACTTATCCAAAACATCACTGAAGGCGGAGGGCTGGACCTCATTCATCTCGGAATGGGTAGTGATGGACATACCGCATCCTTAGTCCCTGGAGATGAAGTATTGGAGGTACAGGACCGGAATGTGGCCTATACCAAAGAACTTTACCAAGGTAGAATTCGAATGACCCTCACCTATCCCCTAATCAATTCAGCCAAAAAAATTCTCTGGTTGGTAACTGGTGCCGAAAAAAAAGAAATGGTGCAGCGCTTGCTAAACCAGGATGCCAGTATCCCTGCAGGTGCTGTGAATCAAATGAATGCCCTGCTTCTGGTGGATGAATTGGCTTTAGGAAACGGATCGGACTAATTCCAAATTTTGGGGTGTATTTCACCTCAGAGACTTCCAAAATTTTTCGTAAATCCATAGTACCTAGTCACCGCATATGAATTAGGTCCTAGTTCCTTGAGCTGTTTTTTTTATATTTCAGAAAATTCGATTCATGTCTATTCTCTTTAATCAAGCCCAACAACATCCCCAATCAGTAGCCATCCTAGACATCCAAGGAGCACATACCTACGAAAGTCTTTGGACAAAAAGCTCTCAAATCGCCCTTCAACTGCTTGGAGGTAGATCCGATTTGGAACAAGATCGCGTTGCCTTTATGGTGTCTCCAGGACTCAATTATGTGGCCACACTTTGGGGCATCTGGAAAGCAGGAGGGATCGCCGTACCGCTCTGCCTCAGTTACCCCCTACCTTCGCTAGCCTACGTGATTGAGGATACGCAAGCGGATGCTTTAGTAGTGGAGCCTGATTATTTAAATCTGCTAACTAATTATGCATTAGAAAAAGGGATCCCCATTCACTTAGTTAAAGACCTACAAGTAGGACTGCTCTCTGAGTCCCTGCCCAGAATTAGCCTTGATCGCGGAGCACTGATTTTGTATACATCTGGTACGACAAGTTTGCCAAAAGGAGTCCTCTCCACACATGCCAACCTCGAAGCGCAGGTTGGTACTTTGATTGAAGCCTGGAACTGGACTTCAAACGACCATACCCTCTGTTTACTCCCATTACACCATGTTCATGGATTAATTAATGTGGTCTCCTGCGCTCTTTCAGCTGGAGCAACACTTCAGTTTCTCCATCCCTTCCAAGCCGATACCGTTTTTTCCATTTTTTTAGAAGGCAAAATCAACGTATTTATGGCTGTACCAACGATCTATTTCAAACTAATTGCAGAATTTGACTCATATTCAGAAACTAAAAAGGCACTGCTAAAAACCTCAATGAACTCCTTCCGACTAATGGTGTCCGGATCGGCAGCGCTTCCTGTGTCCGTCATGGACCAATGGGAAAAAATATCTGGACATAGATTATTGGAGCGCTACGGAATGACCGAAATCGGTATGGCCATCAGCAATCCTTATACAGGAGAACGTCGTGCAGGACACATTGGCAAGCCTTTGCCCAGTGTCAAGGTACGCTTAGTCGATGAGAAGGATCAACTAGTAAACTCAGGCCAACCTGGGGAAATACAAATCAAAGGGCCAGGCGTCTTTATCAAGTATTGGGGAAAGGATGAGGCAACAAAAAAAGCATTTACTCCAGACGGCTGGTTTAAAACAGGTGATATTGCGCTCGTGGAGGACGAGTACTACCGGATTTTGGGTAGAGACTCCATCGATATCATCAAATCTGGAGGCTATAAAATTTCTGCCTTGGAAATTGAAGAAGTTCTCCGAAGCCATGATTTGATCAATGACTGTGCGGTGGTCGGTATTCCCAATGAAGAATGGGGAGAATTAGTTGCAGCAATTTTAGTGAGTGAAAAAGAAGTGGATATCAAGGAGTTGAAAGATTGGTTGAAAGATCGTTTGCCAAACTACAAATCACCAAAAATTTACCAGATGGTCACAGATCTCCCTCGGAATGCGATGGGAAAAGTGGTTAAAAATGAATTGAAATCACTATTTTCTCCTAAAAACTAAACGAAAACTAAGATGATCAAAGGACTTGCCTTACTTGCTTTCTGCTTCCTGATAGGAATGTGGTGTGGCGCATTACTTGGCACCTGGCTTGGGATTGACGCCAATGTAGGAGGTGTAGGATTTGCAATGATCTTTTTACTATTCAGCAAAGAGTACGTAACGAGGAAAGGTGCTTGGAATGAGGAATTTGCTTTTGGATTGGGATTCTGGAACAAACTCTACATCCCTATTGTAATTGCGATGGCTGCTAGTTTAAACGTGAAATCAGCACTTTCCTCTGGTATATTAGCTTTATTGGCTGGAATACTACCCGTATTCATTGCATTTGGTCTGGTAAGAATCCTCCTTAAAAAAGCTACAACCACAAAATGAAGGAACTCGAAGTTATATTGGACAAGAATGGGTTGATTGTGGCTTTCCTCTTTGTGGGTCTCCTTACTTGGGCTACAGATTTAATTTCCAAGAAAGTTTTGAATGGGCGTGTTCCTGGATCGGCACTGGCCATCGGTTTGGGATTGGTTTTGGGTTATTTAGGTGGACTTTTTACCGAAGGCGAAAACGGACTTGCAGACCTCTCCTATTTTAGAGGTTTGACGGTTTTAGGCGGTTCTTTATTTCGAGACTTTGCCATAGTAGCCACAGCCACAGGAGCAAGTTTTCTGTTAATTCGCAAAAGTGGACTACTCGGATTAGTTTCCTTAGTTTTAGGAATTGGATTATTCTTTTTTCTAGGTGCCTCCTTAGCCTGGGTAATGGGTTACCGAGACGTAGTGAGTCTTTGTACCATAGGTGCAGGAGCTTGTACTTACATTGTAGGTCCAGTCACTGGAGGTGCCTTGGGTGCATCCTCGGAAGTCATCGCTTTGAGTATAGGCACTGGAGTGGTCAAAACCATTGCAGTTACCATTTTTACACCGATGATGGCAAAATGGATCGGATTGGATTCTCCTGGTGCAGCGATGGCCTATGGAGGCATCATGGGCACTTCAAGTGGTGTCGCAGCGGGATTGGCTGCAACTGATCCTCAACTGGTTCCTTATGGCTCAGTTACAGCCACTTTCTATACAGGTTTGGGTTGCTTGATTTGCCCATCTTTATTTTACCTTGTGCTTTCCACTCTTTTGGGCTAATTAAAACTTACGTTTAAATGATGAAAAAAAATTCCTTTCTTACTCAATCGGTTGTAGCCTTAATCCTACTACTAAGCTTGCATGCTTGCAAAAATCCGAAACCTATTGAGAAGCAAGCAGGCTCCAGCTTGGCTATATCGGAAATAGAGCAAGAAATCAAAAACTACATTTCTCTCACCACCCAAGAAAATGAGGGTTTTTTCCCTGTAAAAGACGAAAACCATGACCTCAAGATGAAGTTGGTTCGTGTCCACACCGAATACCTATCCAACTTGGGTCCAAATAGTCACTTTGCTTGTGTGGATTTGGTAGACGAAAGTGGAGATGTTTACGACGTGGACTTTTTTATGGAAGGCACTCCCGGGGAAATGAATATCACGCAAACATCGGTACACAAATTGAATGGAAAGCCTTATTACAGTTGGAAACAAAATACAGATAAAACCTGGTACAAAATGCCACTAGCGCAATCAGACAACGCCCTTCTCGGCGTAAAAGAAGGGAAAGATAGTTTTGAATTTTACTACGACATCACGGTACCAACCCTTACTGAAAAGGCGGAAATATGGGTTCCATTAGCACTTTCAGATGCATTTCAGGAAGTTGAAATTTTAGAGAAAAAATTACCTGCTGCGGCAAAAGTCTTGAAAGACCAAGCAAACACCAATGAGGTGCTTTACATGAACCTAGGCCCAGAACACAGTGGGCAACGAATTTTTATTTCTTATTCCGTGAAACGAAGCGAAAAAGGACCTTATGCCGAAGCATTGCCGAATCCAGCTGACCATCTAATGGCAAACAAATTGATGCCAGTGGGTGGACGCTTTGAAGAGATTGCTAAAGAGGCTTTGGGAGAAAAAATCAAGGATTCCCACTTGATTCAAGCGCGAAGGCTATACGATTACATTATCGAAACGATGCGCTATATGAAATTTGGAGACTTTGGTCGTGGAGATTCCAATTATGCGTGTGATTCCAAAACTGGAAATTGCTCAGAGTTTCATTCCTATTTCATTTCTTTGGCTCGTTCAGTGGGTATACCAGCACGTTTTGCTATCGGGGCTTCCATTCCTTCGGATCGTAACGAAGGAGGAATGGATGGGTATCACTGTTGGGCTGAGTTTTATGCCGATGGCAAATGGTGGCCTGTGGATATCAGTGAAGCAAATAAATACACTGCATTAGCGACCTATTATTTTGGGAGGCACCCTGCCAACCGCATTGAGTTTACCCGGGGAAGAGATCTCGAATTAAATCCAGGTCCCTCAGCAGGGCCAATTAACTTTTTAGTGTACCCCTATTTGGAGATGGGAGGTAAAGAAATCAAAGCCCCAACCACCTTCACTTTTCAACGTAAATCTTAACAAATCAAAAAAAGAGCCTTTCGGCTCTTTTTTTGATTTAGTTACCTGAAGTAGAGTCTTTTGCTGGATGTTCTCCTCCTTCGGGATGTTCTCCTCCTTCAGGATGCTCAGCCGCCTGTTCTGTCGTGGTCGAATCAGTAGTTTCCGTAGACTCTTCCTTTTTACCACCACAAGAAGTCAATAAAGTGGCTGAAAAAAATGCTACAAACATCAAACTAGCGAATGTAAATTTTACTTTTTTCATAAGTAGATCGGTTAGTGTGGTTTCAAGTTATACATTCAAGATTAAAAAAAATAAAAATAGCCTAAAAACTTAATTGAAGATAAGGCCCATTCGCTTCTTTTTAAGTGTTTTATTCGTGTTTAACACCTTAAAAGAGCTAGACAAATGAACTACACAAAGGAGAATGGATAGTAGTCTAAAAATTAATTAATTACATTTTTATGGATATTCCTATGAATCTCCTTTACATTTGACCCAAGATAGAATGAAATGAGCTACTCTGGGCTATTTAAAAATCCGGACAAACAAATTTTGGCCCTTCAGTGGGTAAAAAAAACAAACAGCCTTATCCGGGTAACTTTCACCTTACTGATATTCCTAGTTTGGATTTTGGATTTAGGTTTTCCCGACCAGGCTATTTTTCCAATCCATTCCTTGCTCTATGGGATTGCATTGCTGGTATTGGGTCTAAATTACCTCTTCCGTCTAATTTTTAATTTCAAAAAATCAAGTAGAGGTAGAAAGCAATTAGAAATTATTCTAACCCTATTGCTTCCAATTACTGCAGCTATCCAATTTGGTCTATTGGAGAATTTGGATTGGATCCAAGACTACGAATCACTTCTAATCAACATTTTAATTTTCTTACTTTTTTTTATTGAGCTTAGCCGATTAAGTCTTGGTGTCAATAAAATGTCCCTACACCCTGCCTTAATATTCATCCTTAGCTTTTTACTTGTCATTGGAATTGGTACACTCCTACTCAAACTTCCGAACGCTACTGTTCAAGGAATTAGTTGGATCGATGCTTTTTTTACGGCTACCTCTGCTGTATGTGTGACCGGATTAATTGTTGTAGACACCGCTACTGCATTTACAGGGCTAGGGCAAACCATCCTGCTCATTTTATTTCAATTGGGCGGTTTGGGTGTAATGACCTTTACCAGTTTCTTTGGTTTCTTTTTTAAAGGGGGACAATCCCTTCAAAGCCAGCTGTTTATTAAAGATTATATCAACGAAGATAATATTGGAAAAATTGGATCTACTTTAATTAAGATCATCCTCTTTACAATCATTTTTGAAATCGTGATAGGAGTTGCAGTCTACTTTTTAATTGATGGCAGTCTTTTTGAATCTACTGCAGACAGACTCTTCTTCTCTTTTTTCCATTCCGTTTCTGCATTTTGCAATGCAGGGTTTTCAACATTGAGTAACGGGCTTTACGAGATTGGCTTTCAAACCGCCTATCATGTGCATCTGGTATTGGCTATTTCTATCATTGTAGGTGGCATAGGATTCCCTGTAATTGTTTCCTACGCCCAAATGGCAAAACGTGTAATTGGAAATTGGGTTAATGTTTGGACTAGTAAGGATTCGTTTTATCACCATACTCCTAGAGTGTTTAACATCAATACCCGTTTAACCACAACAAGTACGTTTATCCTATTGATGCTAGGATTCATCACCTATTGGATTTTTGAAGGAAATAATACCCTTGCAGGTCTAGAGGGGTACCCTAAGTTTGTAACTGCCTTTTTCGGAGCCGTTACGCCAAGAACCGCAGGATTTAATACCGTAGATTTGACAGCTCTGGCACTTCCTACCCTATTGATTTATTTGATATTGATGTGGATCGGTGCATCGCCAGGATCTACAGGTGGAGGATTAAAAACGACCACTTTTGCCGTGGCAGTCTTAAATGCCATCAGTATTGCGAAAGGTAAGGACCGAGTAGAGGTATTTAATCGACAAATTGATCCAGAAACAGTACGTAAAGCCTTTGCAGTGATGTTGCTTTCATTTATTGTGATTGGTTTAGGAGTGTTTTTTGTTTTGTTCCTAAACCCTGATTTAAAAATTTTGGAAGTAGCCTTTGAAATATTTTCAGCATTTTCCACAGTGGGACTAAGTTTGGGGATTACTGCCCAGCTGAGTGAAGCGTCAAAAATAGTAGTCGCTCTAATTATGTTTTTAGGAAGAGTGGGTACCCTCACTGTGTTGGTTGCATTTATTCGAAAAACCCGTTCTTTGCGCTACAAATATCCGCAAGAAGGGGTATTTATCTCTTAAAACCGTCTAGATATGAAATACATCATCGTAGGAATGGGAAATTTTGGTGGCTTTCTTGCTACTCGCCTTACTGAAATGGGACACGAAGTCATTGGTGTGGATTCCAGTGAAGTAAAAATTGAACAAGTCAAGGATAAAATCACGCATGCCATACACATGGATGCAACGGATTCTGCTACAGTTAAGACTTTACCCTACAAGGATTGTGATGCAGTAATCATTACAATTGGAGAAAATGTAGGTGCCTCCATCATGGTAACTGCGATCTTCAAACAATTAAATGTAGAACGACTAATAAGCCGATCTATCAACGATGTACACGAAACAGTAATCAAGGCTATTGGCGTATCTGAAATCGTTCACCCAGAGGAGGACTCTGCAGAGCGAATGGCTAAGCGCCTCCAAATGAAGAATGTATTAGATTCACTGGACCTTTCCGACGATTACAATGTAATTGAAGTGAAAACGCCAGAGCGCTATGTAGGGATGACTTTGGAAGAGACGAATCTTAGAAAAGAATACAAGGTGACTGTGATTACGATTATACACGAGATAGAGCGCACCAACATGCTCGGTAAAAAATCCATTATTAAAAAAGTAGTTGGAGTAGTAAACGGAGATACCCAAATTCAAGCAGGTGATATCTTGGTCCTTTTTGGACTTACCAAAGATATCCAACGAATTCTTGAAATGTAATTCCTGAGTGGATATCGTTCTTAACCTGCTTTTTTTGATGAAATTGGAACTATAGTTTCAAAAAGAAACTTTTTTGGATGTACACTACACCATGAATTCTGTTCCTACCAAAAGCCAAAAGCAAACTTTCCCGGTTACGGGGATGACTTGTACCGCCTGCGCTTCCAGCGTGGAAACAATCCTGACGCATACAGAAGGTATTCAAAATGCCCAAGTAAATTACGCCAGTAGTACCTTATCCGTAACTTGGGACGAACGGATCACTGCAGAAGGGATAAATGACGCCTTAAAAGAAGTAGGTTACGGTTTGGTAATCAGCAACAAAGACGCCTCTGAATCGGTAGCCGAAGCACAAGAAATAAGTTACCAGCATCTTAAAAAGCAAACGATTGGTGCTGCAATTGCCACCCTTCCTATTCTCATCTTAGGGATGTTTTTTATGGATTGGGTACCAGGAAGGTGGATCAGTTTATTCCTATCCATCCCAGTATTGTTTTATTTTGGAGGACATTTTTATAGGAAAGCAATTGCACTTGCCAAACATGGCCAAGCCAATATGGATACTTTGGTTGCCATGAGTACTTTGATTGCCTTCTTATTTTCAACTTTTTCTACCCTATTTCCAGAATTCTGGCAGAGCAAAGGAATTCATCCACCCATTTACTTCGAGAGTGCCGCTGTAATTTTAGTTTTTGTTTCTTTGGGCAAAATGCTGGAAGAGCGCGCAAAAACTAAAACTGGAACTGCCTTAAAAAAACTAATCGGGTTGCAGCCAAAGTTCCTTACACGGATAGTTGATGGGGTGCATGAAGAAATAAAACTAGAGGAGGTAAAAATTGGAGATCGAATCTTAGTGAAGCCTGGAGAAAAAATTCCTGTAGATGGCCAAGTACTTCAAGGGCATAGTTACCTAGATGAAAGTATGTTAAGTGGAGAATACCTACCGGTATCCAAATCCCCTAGTGATTCTGTCTTTGCGGGCACCCTCAACCAGAATAGTAGCCTAGAGATTGGTGCGGAAAAAGTTGGAAATACCACTCTACTTGCTCAAATTATTCATCGCGTACAAGAAGCACAAGGCAGTAAAGCCCCAGTACAACGGTTAGTGGATACAATTTCCTCGATTTTTGTACCTACAGTTCTTGGGATTTCGATCTTTACCTTTTGCATTTGGATGATTTTTGGAGGAGATAATGCATTGCCATTTGGAGTCCTTTCAGCAGTATCTGTATTGGTCATTGCCTGTCCTTGTGCCCTCGGTCTAGCCACACCTACTGCGCTTATGGTAGGTATGGGTAAAGGTGCCGAGCAACAAATCCTCATTCGTGATGCTGAAAGCCTCGAACTTGGACATCAAGTCACTGCCATTGTCCTTGACAAAACGGGTACCCTTACCCTAGGCAAACCCAAAGTCAGTGGTTATTGGGAAAACGCACCGGAAAGTGGGTTAGATAGTAAATCCATCGAAGGTATTCTCTTTGCTTTGGAGCAAAATTCCACACATCCTCTGGCTGAGGCGGTGGTTTCGTTTTTGGGAAATAGGAACTTACAAATCCCTTCAGTCTCCTATTTTGAAAATATACCTGGAGCGGGAATCAAAGGAGAAATTGAGGGAAAAACTTATTATTTGGGGACCAAAAAGTGGATTCAAACACTTCAAATTCCTATTTCTCCCGAAATGGAAGCAGTAGAAAAAGAAAGCCAGAAAAAAGCACAAACACTGATTTGGTTGAGCAATCAATCGCAAGTAGTGGCTGTACTAGCACTTGAAGACCAAATAAAGCAAAATGCCCGGGAAATAGTAAGGGAACTAAAAGACATGGGGATCGAAGTCTACCTACTTACTGGTGATCAAAATGCTCCAGCCAAGGTAGTAGCAGACCAAGTGGGAATCACCCAATACCAAGCTGAATGCCTTCCAGCAGATAAGTCCAAGTTCATCCAAAACCTGCAACAGCAAGGGAAGGTAGTGGCCATGGTAGGTGATGGAATCAACGATGCAGAAGCCTTGGCACAAGCAGATGTAAGTATCGCAATGGGCATGGGCTCGGATATTGCTCTAGATGTAGCTAAAATCACACTGATGAACTCGGATCTAGCCAAAATCCCGCAAGCTCTTCGACTCTCAAGGCTCACTGTTCATGGAATTCGTCAAAATCTATTTTGGGCTTTTGTCTACAACTTGATCGGAATTCCAATCGCAGCTGGACTACTTTACCCCATATTTGGTTTCTTGCTGGACCCCATGATTGCTAGTGCAGCTATGGCCTTGAGTTCCCTTTCCGTGGTAGGGAATAGTTTACGATTAAAAACAAAAAGTTTGAATTAAAACTAGTTCTAATCCATTTTAAAATTGCTTAAACTAGGGATACAACTAAATAAACTCAATAATCTAATAATCAATTTACTACTAATGAAAAAATATACCTTTTCAACCAATATTCAGTGTAGCAATTGCTTGTCCAAAGTGAGTCCAAAACTGAACGAGCAGGTCGGTATTCATACCTGGCAGGTGGACTTACAGGACCCGAGCCGAACACTCACTGTGGAAACCGAATCGCTAGCCCCTGAGGAAATTAGAAAGGCGGTACTGAAGGCCGGATTTATAGCAACTGAAATTTAATTATCCCTGCACCGAATTCATATTCAATAACTTAAGGAATTTGAAAATCAAATGTAGGTGAAACAATTAATTCAATTTATCCGTATGTTTGTCGTATGAAATCGAGTTTATCCATTCTGTTAGCGTTTCTATTGCTTTTTTCCACCGTGGGAGTGGCAAAGACCACGCATTGGTGTATGGGTCACGAGATGGATTCTAAAATAGGTTTTGGCGAGAAACACTTGGATTGTGGAATGGAAGTTCCAATCGAGGATTCAACTTCAGAAGACCCGTCAAGTTGCTGCGAAAACAAAACGCAGCACCTCCAAGTAGATGATGATTTTCAGATTAGCCAGGTTGAATTCCAACTCAATCCTTATTTTATTCTTCCTTTTCTTCAAGTTTTTATTTTTGAAGCATACTTTTTCAATATTCAGGAGGTAGATTTCCCCGCCGAATACAGTCCACCAATTCCCAAACGGGATTTTCAACTACTCTACCAATCCTTTTTGATTTAATTCTGAGGTAAGCTTGTCTCAAGCTTTTAGTGAATCTACTGTGGCTCTAAGCCTCAGAAAATTTTCATTTATACCCTAGAATCATGATCAATCGAATAATTCGCTTTTTCTTAGAAAATAAGCTCATTACTGTCCTCTTTTTCCTGCTTTTTGTAGGTTGGGGATTAGCAACTGCTCCTTTCAAGTGGGACTTAGGAAGTTTTCCCCGCGACCCAGTACCAGTTGATGCCATCCCTGACATCGGAGAAAACCAGCAGATTGTGTTCACCGAATGGATGGGACGCTCCCCACAAGACGTGGAAGATCAAATCACCTACCCACTCACGACCTCCTTACTTGGCTTGCCCGGCGTGAAGAGCGTACGGTCCAACTCTGCCTTTGGATTTTCAAGCATCTACATCATTTTTGAAGAAGACATCGAGTTTTACTGGAGCCGCTCCCGCGTGCTCGAAAAGCTCAATTCCCTTCCTTCAGGACTTTTGCCCGAAGGCGTACAACCCAAACTTGGACCAGATGCAACGGCACTTGGCCAGGTATATTGGTACACGCTTGAAGGCCGTGATGAAGAGGGCAAGCCTAGCGGAGGATGGAATCCTGAGGAACTACGAACCATTCAAG
Source organism: Algoriphagus sp. (assembly GCA_030729785.1). Classification (GTDB taxonomy): domain Bacteria; phylum Bacteroidota; class Bacteroidia; order Cytophagales; family Cyclobacteriaceae; genus Algoriphagus. Next base: position 15,114 of record JANQWS010000066.1, read on the forward strand.
ACTACTACGTCCGCTACGCACTTACAGCAGTACAAGGCGTGGCTGAAGTAGCTTCTGTGGGAGGCTACATCAAGGAATACCAAATCGATGTGGATCCAGCAGCACTAAAAGCCTACGAGGTAAGTCTTATGGAGGTCATGGATGCCGTTCGCAAGTCCAACCTAGACGTATCGGCCAATTCCATCGAGATAAACAAAGTGGACTATTATATCCGTGGATTGGGCTACATCGACGAGCTGGCTGATCTAGACAAAGCCGTCGTCAAAGTAACCAATAACGTACCCATCCGCATCCAAGATGTGGCTCGAGTGAATGTTGGTCCGCAACCGCGCAACATGTCCGGAATCTTGGATAAAGGCGGGGCTGAAGCCGTGGGAGGTGTGGTCATCGCCCGCTACGGGGACAATCCTCTGGAAGTGATTGAGGGTGTTAAGAAAGAGATTGAGAAGCTCTCTGTCGGCCTTCCAAGCAAAACCCTTGCAGATGGTACCATATCCAAACTCACCCTAGTACCTTTCTACGACCGCTCGGGTTTGATTTATGAGACCCTAAATACACTCTACGAAGCCATCAACCTGCAGATCCTAGTAACCATTTTAGTGATCCTGTTTATGGTGGCTAACCTGCGTGCCTCGCTATTAATCTCAGCCTTGCTCCCTCTTGCTGTGCTGATGTGCTTCATCTTTATGAGGTATTTCGGCGTAGACGCCAACATCATGGCGCTCTCTGGAATAGCTATCGCCATCGGGACCTTGGTAGATTTGGGGATTATTCTCAATGAAAATACCCTTCGGCACCTAGAACAGGCACCTAAAGGGCAAAGCAAGCTCCAAACGGTATACCTGGCCACATCTGAGGTATCAGGAGCTATACTCACCGCAGTAGGCACCACAATCATCAGCTTTTTACCCGTATTTACTCTACAAGCGGCAGAAGGAAAGCTATTTGGACCACTTGCCTACACCAAAACCTTTGTATTGATCTCCGCAGTACTGATTACCTTATTGATCCTACCAGCCTTTACGCATTGGGCCTTTAACTGGAAAAGCCTATCCGCTAAAGTAAGTCGCTCTATCAACTACAGCTTGCTTCTCCTAGGCCCCCTCTTGGGTATCCTGGTTTGGTCTTGGGCTGGAGCCTTGCTGTTTAGCTATGGGTTGATTCACAGCTTGGCCTATCATTTTCCAGAGAAGGTCCAAAAACACAAAGCAAAAGGCTTACTGTACACCACCTTACTATTCGTTGCTTGGCTACTTACCACGCTTTGGATGCCTCTGGGCGTAGCCGTCAGCACGGTTGTCAACTTTCTCTTTATTGCGCTGCTGCTTGCGTTGGTTCTCGGTGGATTTGCTGCCTTTATTCGGATTTACCCACGCCTATTGACCTGGTGCTTGTACCACAAACGCAGCTTCCTCCTCTTTCCCCTATTCATCATCAGCTTGGGATTGACCGTTTGGCTAGGGTTTGGACGTGTTTTTGGACTAGTGCCCAAAACGTTTGATTGGGTTGGTATCAACATCCGTCCCACAGCAGTTTGGTCAGGAATGGCTCATGCCTTTCCTGGTTTGGGAAAGGAATTTATGCCCTCCCTCAACGAAGGCTCCTTCCTACTCATGCCCAGCAGCATGCCCCATTCCGGCATGCAGGAAAATAAAGAAGTACTCCAAAAACTAGACATGCTCGTGGCGGCCATCCCAGAAGTAGACATGGTAGTCGGCAAGGCGGGAAGGGCGGAAACGGCCATTGATCCTGCACCGATCACCATGTATGAAAATACGATCAACTACAAGTCGGAATACCTCAGTGATGCTCAAGGAAAGCGACTTCGCTTTGCTGTGGAAAATGGAAAATACCTGTTAAAAAATGGAGGCTACTTCGACCCTAGTACGATGGCTCTTCAGGACTTGGATGTTACCCAGCTGCAGCCAGATGAGTCTGGAGAATACTTCAGGCAGTGGAGAGCGCATATTCGCAATCCAGACGATATCTGGCAAGAAATCCTTGCAGTAGCCAAGATCCCCGGAGTGACTAGCTCACCTAAGTTACAGCCCATCGAAACGCGCCTCGTCATGCTACAAACAGGCATGAGAGCTCCTATGGGTATTAAAGTGTATGGCCCTGATCTAGAAACAATTGAATCCTTTGGATTAAAGCTAGAAAACTACCTGAAGGAGGTTCCTTCTGTCAAAAAGGAAGCAGTATTTGCAGACCGGATCGTGGGCAAACCCTACCTTGAGTTGGCCATTGACCGGGACAAAATCTCCCGATATGGATTGAATGTGGTCGATGTGCAAGAGTTTATCGAGACGGCCATCGGCGGCATGAAACTCAGCACGACGGTAGAAGGCAGAGAACGCTTTCCGATTCGCGTGCGCTATGCACGGGAATTCCGAGACGATCCTGAGGCCATTGAGAATCTACAAATTCCCACTCCCCTAGGCAATTACATCCCCTTGGGCCAGCTAGTCGACATCCAATACCGACCAGGCCCAGACATGATCCGTGGAGAAAATAGCTTCCTGGTTGGATTTGTCCTTTTGGACAAAAAGGAAGGCTTCTCCGAAGTAACCGTGGTGGAAGATGCCAAAGCCTACTTGGATGAGAAGATCGCATCGGGCGAACTTACCGTTCCAGAAGGTGTTCGCTTTGAATTTTCTGGTTCCTATGAAAATCAAGTACGTGCCGAAAAACGACTAGGACTGGTCGTTCCCCTTTGCCTAGTGCTTATCTTTTTGTTGCTCTACTTCCAGTTCAAGGCCGTTTCTACTACGCTATTTGTATTTACAGGCATTGCAATGACCTTTTCAGGTGGATTCCTGATGCTATGGCTAGCAGGCTTAGATGGCTTCTTAAATATTGACCTCTGGGGAACCAATCTCCGGGATTTGTTCCAGATGAAGGCCTACAACTTGAGTGTAGCAGTTTGGGTAGGATTCATTGCCTTATTCGGAATTGCTACGGACGATGGAGTCGTGGTAGCCTCCTATCTGGATCAAAACTTTGCTAAAAAGAAGCCAAGTACTGTGGAAGAAATTCGAGCTGCAGTGCTTGAAGCGGGCAAAAGGCGCGTTTTGCCCTGCATGATGACTACGGCCACTACCCTATTGGCACTGATCCCCATCTTCACCTCTACTGGTAGAGGATCAGACATCATGGTCCCTATGGCCATTCCAGCCCTTGGAGGCATGCTTTTGGAGATCACCACCGTATTTATAGTACCCACCTTGTATTGCTGGTGGGCAGAAAGAAAATTGAATCAAAAGGGGATAGAAATTCCTTTGGAAACTTCTCAGACATCCGATGAAAAATAAGCACATCACTACTAATCAATTCTTTGCGCTAGGAAGCAAGTCGATTCGAAACTTAATCTCACCCTTCGTCTGCCTAGTCTTGTTTCTGTGGACAGAAACACAGACGCTTCATGCGCAAACGCTAGAGGATTACCTCCTCCAAGCTGTGGAAAATAACCCAGGACTAAAAGCTGCTTATGCCCGCTACCAAGCGACAGCGGAGCAGGTCAACCAGGCGAGTTTACCTGATCCAGAACTCCAAGTTGGCGCCTTCATTCGCCCCATGGAGCGATTTATGGGCAACCAAACGGCTGACTTTAGGCTGATGCAGATGTTCCCATGGTTTGGAATGCTCTCCACTCAAAAAGAAGAGGCCTACCACATGGGCCAAGCGGAGTACCAATTGTTCTTGGAGGAAAAAAATCGCCTGTTTTTTGAGGTGAAATCCACTTGGAACAAGCTCCTCCTGCTTCAGGGAGAGCAGCAGCTTGCCCAAGAAAACCTGGATTACTTGATGAAGTACGAAACACTAGCCTTGATGCAGTACCAAGCAGGAAATTCGATTGACCTACCGAGCACTAGCTTTCGCCCCGCAAAGGATTCAAGTTCCAGCACAAGTCCAATGTCAGGCATGGGCGGGGCTACCCCAACTCCAATGCAAGGCTCGGCTAGTTCGTCCTCGGCTATGTCTCCCCTTCCGATGGCAGGGAGCAGCAGCGGACTTACGGCCATACTTCAAATCAGGTTACAGATTAAGGAACTCGAATCTACCCTGCAGCAGCTTGAAGCCAATAAGGAAGTGCTTCGATACCAATTTCAGCAGCTGCTCAACCGCCCCATGGAAGCAGATCTAGTTTTGCCCACGACATGGGAACGGGCGCAGCTACCCCTTGCCAAGCAGGACTATTTGGAGAAAATAAAAGAAAGCAATCCCATGCTTGGCATGTTTGCTTCAGAGCAAATGGCCTTTACGCAGCAAGCCAAAATGGCCAAGCTAGAAGGCAAGCCTATGCTCGGTGCGGGGGTAAACTACATGGCCTTTACCTCTAGACTAGAAAATGGCATGCCCATGGGAGGTGAAGACATGGTAATGCCCATGGTAACCCTGAGTCTTCCCATCTATCGCAAAAAAATATCCTCAAAAATTAAGCAAGCAGACTACCTAAAAAATGGGGCAGCGATGCAGCAAGAGGAAACAACCAACCAGCTTACGCTACAGTGGGCAAGTGCTTTTCGGGATTGGGAAGAAAGTGAACGACTACTCAACCTCTACGAAGCACAAGTCGCCTTGGTAGAGCAGCAACTTCAAGTCATGGAAACCACCTTCGCTGGAGGTAACCTTGCCCTTGCAGAGGTATTGCAAACGCAACAGCTGCTGCTGGACTACCGAAGCAAAAAACTCAATGCCCTTTACCAGCAGCACCAAAGTTTGGCACAACTGGATGCCTTGCATTCGCCAAACTCCATCAACTTCTAATCAGAACTAGCCATGAAAAATTTCTTTTCAACTAAAATTGCCTTGATTTCGATCACCTTGATCGTAGGAGTATTCCTAGGATGGGCGATTAGCCCTGCAACTACGGATACACATGCCCATGAGGAAGGAGAAGGTCTGCCTTCCATTTGGACCTGCTCCATGCACCCTCAAATTAGACTTCCAGAAGCTGGCGACTGCCCCATCTGTGGCATGGACCTGATTCCGGGAGATCAAGAAGCCACAGGTAATAGCAATCCGCAGGCTTTTCAAATGACCCCTGAAGCCCTTGCCTTAGCACAGGTGCAAACCCTCGTGGTAGGTGGCGCCCAAGCCAAAAAGGAATTAATACTCTCTGGTAAGCTTCAAGCCGATGAACGAGAAAATGCTTCTTTAACAGCCAAGTTTCCAGGGCGAATAGAAAAATTATTCGTCACCTTCACTGGAGAGCAAGTAACGACTGGACAGCGAATAGCCACGGTGTACTCTCCGGAGCTGCTTACCGCCCAGAAAGAGTTGCTGGAATCGGCAAAAACAAAAGCAACCTTCCCACAATTGTATCAGGCGAGCAAGGACAAGCTGAGTCTTTGGAAATTGAGTGCAACACAAATCGCAGAAATAGAGCGCAGTGGCCAGGTCAAAGAACGTATGGACATCTTCGCCGATCAGTCGGGCGTGGTATTGCAAAAAAATGTTTCCGTTGGAGATTATGTTTCCATGGGCTCGGTACTTTTCACCGTCACCAACTTGAATAGCCTCTGGCTGCTTTTGGATGTGTACGAAACCGATCTGCCTTTTGTAGCTCTCGGGGATGAAATCCAGTTTACCGTGGCCGGAAAGCCTGGAGAGACGCTGAGCGCAAAAGTTACTTTCGTGGATCCACTCATCAATGCCAACACGCGAGCGGCGTCCGTGCGGGCTGAGATTCGCAACGTAGGCAATACACTCAAACCAGAAATGTTTGTGACGGCGCGCATCCAAACTCGAAATACAGCAAGCTCAACCGAAGTCATGGTACCCCGCACGGCCGTATTATGGTCAGGCAAGCGTTCAATTGTGTATGTGAAAGTGCCTAATGCGGCGCTTCCAGAATTTGTGATGAGAGAAGTAACCCTTGGCAATCGACTCGGGGAAAATTACCAAATCACGGCAGGACTTCAAGTAGGAGAGGAAATCGTTTCTTATGGGGCTTTTGCGCTAGACGCATCTGCCCAACTTTCAGGTAAACCTAGCCTCCTCAACCGCAGTAGCACGCAACAAGTGGAGGTTTCAGCTGCCTTTAGCCAAGAAATAGCTGCAGTGGTAGCCGCTTACTTCCAGGTAAAAAATAGCTTGGTGAAAGATCAAATCCCTACCGCAGCTACCCAACTCCTAGCGCAAGCATTGGCAAAAGTGAGTTCAGCCGCTGGAACTGGAAAAGAGAAAGCCAAATGGGAAAAGATTAAGGCAGAGCTCTCCCAGGCAACAGCCAAAATTAAGGGGGCTAAGGACATTGGCGCAGCGAGAACACAGTTTTCAAACCTGTCGGCTTCCATCATTCAACTTGCGGAAACCTACCCACTCAGCCAGCAGGTAGTTTACAAAGATTACTGTCCAATGGCCTTTGACAACAAAGGTGGGTATTGGCTCAGTGAAACTGAGGATATCCGGAATCCTTATTTCGGTGCATCCATGCTTAGCTGTGGAGAGGTAAAACAAACGTACCTTACTAGTTTACCAAGCCTAACTCCTTGAGTGAGGTAAATGAATCAACATGAATAAAATCGATCCACTTTAATTCAACCCCTGACCATGAAAAAATTTACTTTCGCCCTAGTCCTACCCCTTTTCATTGCTAGTTGTGGAGGGAACACAGAACAGCAAACCACAACCGCGCCAACAGAAGACCATATCCAGCATCAAGCTGCTACTGCTGAAAAGCCAGCTAATTCAAAAAGTCCAAAAAAAACCGCCATGGCCATTGTCGATGGAAACCATATCCACAT
>JANQWS010000066.1:21962-65695 GCA_030729785.1 Algoriphagus sp.
CTAATTATTGAGTAAACCTCAGGAAGTCTTTTTAGAACAAGAAAGCTTCCTGAGGGATACGAGCAGTCCGGACATTTTTAACTTCTCCGACTACCTCTGTCCAGGCAAAATAGACTTGGCCAGCAAGCACTTCAAGTTGTGGAAAACCACTTTTTCTGCTCGGATCTACTGCTGAAATCTGAAGAGCAGCTCCCATTTCTCCTGTTTGATCTATACCTGCAGCATAAAGGAATGTTTGGTCTCCTTTTGTTTCCATCCAGGAAACTACTCCCCAGTCTTCATTTAGTAACGCCACATCTACGCGGCCAATTAGCCCAGTAGATTCAATGACCACAGGTATCCCAAAGGATGCTCCTGCATCTGTTGAAAAGGCAAATTTGACTTGTTGGATTCCTTTTGGAGCCGTAAACCAACCTATAAGTAGATTAGAGCCTTTGGCTACTACTTTCGGCCCATTTACTGGACATCCACTAATTTCCCATCCATCGGGGTGGATAATAGCTGGTTCGGTCCATTTGCCGTCCAGAAGCCGTGTAATGGCGATGTCTCGAATCTCTCGATCGGATCGGTTTCTGTAAACTACCACAGGACCCAAATCGGTGATAGCGCTACTTGTTTGACAGCAATCACAGGTTTTTGCATCTAAAAGTTCATCCCACAAAACCTTTCCATTCAAATCTACTTCGGCAGCTCTGATACTCATTGGCCCTCCTGCATGGGCAGCATGATCGTGTCCTCCCCCACCTGTCTCCCTACCATCGAGCCAGGATGTAAAAAAGCTTGTCGCGGTGTAGGGTACCATTGAGACAAATCCATGTTCGGTCAGTGTACTATCCTGATGCAAGGGGAGATTCAGACTCCATTGACTAGCACCTTTGGGAAGTACTTGGAGCTTGACGTCGTAAGAAAAAGTTTCTGGGGAAGATTTTTGAAGAATATGACTGAGTAAAACTCCCTGATTTTCAACCAGCGCTGGAAAGTCAGCCCAATTGACAAACCAATTTGATCCTCGATTAATCAATTGAGGCGTAGTCCATTGCTCTTGAGAATCCAAATTGGAATAATACAACTCCGAAGTGGTATCATTCCCCATCGTAACCCAAGAAATATATAGATTGGAATCGCTAGCAAACAAACTGGGCATGGCTGCATTTTCTAACTTTGGAAAAGGAATAGTTTCCAATTCAATTAATTTGGGTTCTGATGGTTTGCAAGACCAAACCCAGAAAAAGAGGAGAAAAATAGAAGTTGAAATTTTCGTCATGGCTTGATTTGAATAAGTTCCTCGATACTTTTGATATTTTTCCATTCCATTAATCCCACATGACGGAAGACCTCTTTTCCTTCCGTATCGAGCACTACTGTAGTAGGCAATGCATAAACTTCAAAATCTGCCAACGACCCTTTTACAAATCGGCTTAGATTTAATCCAGTTTGATGGCGGCTTTCAAAGGATTGTATTTGTCCCAATTCTTCTTCAGAAGCTAATATAAATTGGGTAGTAGTTTGTTGAAGATTAGGAAGTGCTTCCTTTAATTCTGGGAATTCTGCAAGACAGGGTTTGCACCAAGTAGCCCAAAAATGAAGCACCGTCCATTTTTTATTTTCCAGTTGGAGGCCAAACTCTTCTCCATTTGCTAACTGAAATCGTGCTGAGGCTCGATTAAATGAAAGTTCTTCGGTAGCAATTTTACTTTCGGAAGGGTTTTTAGATTGACAACTTCCCAAAAAAAGGAAAGATCCAAGGAGGAGCCCAAGTAAAGCTTGGCGGGGATTGGACAATAGAGTTGATTTCATTAGGAAGTGGGCTAAACCAGCAAGTAAATTTAAACTTTAAACCCAGGAAGCGCGTGATAATAAAAAAAAATCAGTCAGAACCTGGCCTAAAATTAGAGCGATTTCGTTTGATTTCTGACTTTGCTTTTTTATCCTTCAAGCGTTCTTCAATGGCACCCTTTTTCGGGCGAGTTGCCTTGCGAACCTTCTTTTGAAAAAAGGAACTGCGGAGCAAGTCATAAAATTTTCGGATGACCAATTCCTTGTTTTGCAGCTGAGAACGGCTTTCTTGACTAGAAAGCTGCAAAAATCCTGCAGTATCTATTTTGGTGGGATTTTTTTGAATAAAGGTCAATTTTTCCTCCTCGGTCAGCACTTGTGAGTCAAGTACAGCAAACTTAAGCTGCACTTTCGTTTCTACTTTATTTACATGCTGACCTCCAGCACCTCCAGATCTGGAGGTGAGAAAGTCCAATTCAGGTAAAAAATCGCCCCGCAGGATACGAGCTTGTAGGTTCATGGGATAAAAAGGAAACGGATACTTGAGGTATCCCGACATGGAAGAAACAAGGACTCATTTTGATTTGTTCAGATTACCAACGGCAATGCCTACCTTTGCCTTGTGCATCGCCCACAAGCGGTTCTCAACAGTGTCCCCTAATGGACCTTTACTCCATTAACCACTACCCTATGAAATCAAAACAAAGAGTCGTCGTTGGCCTATCAGGCGGCGTGGACAGCAGCGTGGCTGCCAAACTTCTAATAGACCAAGGTTACGAGGTCATCGGCATGTTTATGAAAAACTGGCACGATGAATCTGTTACCATTTCAAACGAATGCCCATGGCTCGAGGATTCTACCGACGCCATGTTGGTGGCCGAAACACTCAACATCCCTTTTCAAGCCATTGACCTTAGTGCCGAATACCAGACGCGCATCGTGGATTACATGTTTGCCGAGTACAGCGCCGGACGTACACCCAATCCAGACATTCTGTGCAATCGGGAAATCAAGTTTGATATCTTCCTAAAAGCAGCAACCCAACTCAAAGCGGACTTTGTAGCAACAGGACATTATTGCCAAAAAGGCGAAATTGAGGTAGACGGACAATCGGTTTACCAACTCCTAGCCGGTGCCGATGCCAACAAAGACCAAAGCTATTTTCTCTGTCAACTATCCCAAGAGCAATTGGCGAAGGCCCTATTCCCCATCGGACATCTTCAAAAATCAGAAGTTCGTGAGATCGCCAAGCAAGCAGGACTGATCACCGCCGAAAAGAAAGACTCACAGGGGCTATGCTTTATTGGTAAAGTGCGCTTGCCTGACTTCCTACAGCAGCAACTCAAACCAAAAACGGGAAAAATTATTCAAATCCCAGGGGAAATCCCCGATTACCAAACTCGGCTTGTTCCATCAGGAATTCCACCTCAAGAATGGGCACAGGAGCAATTGGAAGCTGTATGTACCCCAATTTCCTACACTCCTGCCCAAGGAAAAGTAATCGGAGAGCACCGCGGAGCACATTACTTTACAGTAGGTCAGCGCAAAGGGCTACAGGTAGGAGGTACGGGCAAACCCCTGTTTGTGATTGCTACCGATACGCTAGAAAACGTCATCTACACCGGTTTGGGAGAAGATCATCCTGGTTTAAACCGGTTTGGTCTTTTTGTTTCCCAAGACCAAATACATTGGATTCGAGAAGATCTACAACTGCAACCTGGGAAATCAGCTGTCTATTCCGCTCGTATTCGTTACCGACAAGCCCTCTCTAAAGCTACCCTTATTCAATACCCTCATGGCCTATATGTGGTCTTTGAACATGCACAAAAAGGAATTGCATCCGGGCAATTTGTCGCTTGGTATGAAGGAAACGAGTGCATCGGATCGGGTACGATTGATTAACAAGTTGGACTATTAGATGTTACCCATCCTATTTGAAGACGAGCAACTCATCGTCATTGACAAGCCAGCCGGCCTTTTGGTTCATCGTACCAATCAAGCCTATGGAGAAGAAGAAAACGCCTTAATTCAACTCCGAGATCAGTTGGGAAGTTGGGTAGCCCCCGTACATCGCCTTGACCGTGCGACGAGTGGATGCTTGTTGTTTGCAAAAAACGAACAGGTCCTTCCTTCCCTCAAGGCCTTGTTTATGGACCGAGCAATCGAAAAACGGTACCTCTGCATCGTAAGAGGCATTCCTGCGCAACCCGAGGGCCTGATTGATTATCCGCTGACGAATGAACGCTCGGGCAAACTCCAAGAAGCACAAAGTAAGTACCGTGTGATCCGGGAATCAGAACAACCCTTTGACAGCACAGGCCGCTACCCTAGCAGTCGTTATAGTTTACTAGAAGTAGAATTGCTTACTGGCAGGACCCATCAAATCCGTAGGCACATGGCTCATATCCGGCATTACATTTTGGGGGATAGAAAGCACGGCGACAATAAGCAAAATACCTATTTTGAAACACATTTTGGCTTGCAAAATCTGTTGCTTCATTCCTGGAAACTCGCTTTTACTCCGTCCTACTCCACTGATCCCATTCAATTAGTTTGTCCACCTCCAACACATTTTTTAAAAACTGCCAACCTTTTGGGTTGGAACCTGAATGAATTGAGGTAAAGCACCTGTTTGAATTCAAAATTTAATTTACTTTAGTATTCCATACTTTTCCCCGCTATGAAAAAACACCTGTTGATTTTATCTGCTGTACTTTTTGGCAGCTCTTCCCTCCTCGCACAAAAGCAGGATGTTGAAAAAAAGTTTTCTTCTGAAAAGGCTATTTCTCAATTTACCTATTTGGCCTCAGATGAACTGATGGGACGAGATCCGATTCGCCCAGAAATGAAATTGGCGTACACTTTCATCGCACAAGAACTTGAAAAAGCAGGTGCCAAGCAAGTCCCTGGTAGCAATGGATACTACCAAGATATTCCCTTCAATTTATCGTCTCCTCCTACTACCGGGTCGGTGCAATTGGGTAATTTTTCTTTTAACCAAGGGCAAAACCTTTTAGTATTGGATGGCCGTTCTTTTTCAGGAAGCTACGAAGTAGTAGATGTAGGTTTTGGATCTGCAGAAGAATTTTCAGGAAAAGACCTCAAAGGAAAGATTGCAATCACCAATGTGGGAGCACCTAACAAGTTTAGCCCGAATCAATTGTTTTCGGAGGGAAGAGCAAAAGCGGTTCGCGCCAAAGAAGCAGGGGCCGTGGCTTTGATCGAACGTTTCAATGTCCCTTCTGTACCTTGGCAATTGGTATCTGGATTTCTGAATAGACCTCAAATGGGAATGGATCAGGGAGAATCCAGCAACCTTCCCTACCTGTGGGTAGAAGATGGAAAAAACCAGTTGACCGGTACCAACTTGGGCAATGCAACCCTTGCAATAGAAGGAAAAGTAAACCGCAAAATCGAGGGCAAGAATGTGCTTGCTGTCATCGAAGGTTCTGATCCGGTACTAAAAAATGAATACGTGCTGCTCTCTGCACACTACGATCATGTAGGGGTAGGTACCCCCGATGCTACAGGCGATTCAATCTACAACGGTGCACGAGACAATGCCGTGGGAACCGTGGCTGTCCTTAATGCGGCACAGTACTTTGCAAATAACCCTCCCAAAAGATCGATTCTACTAGCTCTTTGGACTGCAGAAGAAAAAGGATTACTAGGCAGTGCCTATTTTGCAAGCAATCCCTTGATTCCCTTGAATCAAATCGTGTACAATCTCAATATTGATAACGCAGGCTACAACGATACCTCCATCATCACTGTGATTGGTTTGGGTAGAACCAGTGCGGACTACTTAATCAACGAGGCTGTAGCAGAATTTGGATTGACTGCAAAAGCAGATCCTTCTCCAGAGCAAGGATTGTATGACCGCTCTGACAATGTGAATTTTGCTCGTAAAGGAATCCCTGCCCCCAGCTTTACCCTCGGTTTCACTGCTTTTGATGACGAGATCAATAAGTACTACCACAAAGCAGCAGATGAGGTGGACAGCTTTGATATGAATTATGCGCAGCTGTATTGGAAATCCTACATTTTGGCCACTCAAAAAATCGCGAATTGGTCTCAAAGACCGCAGTGGACCCCTGGCGACAAGTACGAAGAGGTAAGTAAGAAGTTGTATGGGGGAAAGTAGTACAAAGTACCAGGTACCAAGTACGAAATATGATGGAAATAGTGTAGAAATACCCGCCGCGGCGGGCCGCTCCGTGAAATAGCTTGAATTAAGGATTTGAAATTATTCGGGCCTTGAATTCTCGTCCTAAAAAATCTTGGTTGAGATATCTAGTCTCTCTTAAATAGAAAAGTGGAAATCTATATACTGCATTTTAACATCGAATGTCCAACGCCGATTGAAGAATGTCGAAGTGGGACTTTTTTTACGAAGAACCCTACCTACAACAGTCAGGCATGTACCAAGTATAGATTCAAATTGAGACGTGATTTCCGGTCAAAATTAGACTACGTCCGTTTTTTAAGATTAAAAAGTTGCTAGAAGCTAGTATCAAGACCCATTTAGGAGTAGCCTTTTCAGTTGATATCCATTTATACGGTAGGTAGGCTATCATTAAAATACTAATGCGTCAATAGCATCATTTAAGTCAAAACACAAATCCCTACTTGGTACTTTGTACATAGTACTTGGTACATTGTACTTCGTACAATTTAAACCAGCATCCCAGCGATTGTAGCAGTCATCAAGCAGGCCAAGGAAGCGGCCATCAATGCCCGTATCCCTAGCCGACTAAGGTTGCCCTGCTGGTTAGGAGCGATAATGGAAATACCCCCCAATTGAATTGCGATTGAACTAAAGTTAGAAAAACCACATAAGGCGTAGGTGGCAATCACTACAGACTTGGTACTGATAGAAGCAGCTTCCTTCATTTCGGCAAGGCTTAGGTAAGCTACAAACTCATTGATTACTGTTTTTTGGCCCAAAAGACTACCTACTTGTAACGTATCCGCCCATTCCACCCCGATTACCCAGGCAAACACACGGAAAACCTGTCCAAAAATATACTCCAAAGAGAACCCTTTAAATTGGCCTCCAGTACTACTTTCTACCCAAGCATTGAGACCAGTATATTCCCCAATCATCCCAGTCAAACCATAATTTATTGCCGCAATCACAGCAATAAATGCCAAAAGCATCCCACCCACATTCAAGGCAAGTTTCAATCCTTCTGCAGCTCCAATTGACATCGCATCGATCAGATTGACCCCCATGGATTCTTGGTTTACTTCGAGTTTGTCCTGCTTGATTTCCTTCTCGTTCTCCGGAATAAAAATCTTCGACAATACAATTGCCGCTGGCGCATTCATGATACTTGCTCCAAGGAGGTAGGCTGCAAACTTACTTTGTTCTTCCAAGCTATCCCCTCCCAAAAATGCCACATAGCCGGCTAGGACCCCTCCAGCAATAGTTGCCATCCCACCTGTCATCAAGCACATCAATTCAGATTTACTCATTTGAGGAATAAATGGCCTTACTAAAAGAGGAGCCTCTGTTTGACCCAAAAAAATATTCCCTGCAGCAGAAAGTGACTCTGGTCCAGATAAACGCATTGTTCTTGCCATCACCCAAGCAATACCATACACTATCTTTTGCAAAATACCGAGGTAATATAATCCCGAAGAAACGGTAGAAAAAAAGATAATAGTCGGCAATACCTTGAAAGCAAAAATAAATCCAAAACTATCGCCAGCTAAATCACCAAAAATAAATCTAGCACCAGCTTCACTGAAGCTTAAAAATTTTACAAAGCCTTCTGAAAGAAACTGAAAAGCATCCTTAACAATGCCTACTTGTGTGATCAGAAAGCCAAAAACCAATTGAAGTGAAATACCAATAGCTACTAACCTCCAATCAATTTTTTTCTTGTCGGCAGAAAACAAGTAGGCCACTAATACAATGAACAATAAACCTAAAGCTCCTCTTACGTAATCCATAAAATTTGGTCAAAATAATCGCTAAAAGTAGACCAATCCTAGGCAAGAAAAAAGCCTCAATTAAAATTGGAACTTAAATTAATTTCGCTTGTTAATTTCATCTCGAATCCGAGCTGCCTTTTCGTAGTCCTCGTCTAAGATTGCTTTATCTAGCAAGGTATTCAGTTTATCTAAACTAAAATCTTTCAACAAGTTTTCCTTAGGAGCTACCCCTCTACCACCTACAGATTTGGAAGATTTTTTAATAGTCTCCTCTTTTTCATCTTCTGTAAATTCTACTCCAGCCTCAGAAAGAACATTTTCTGAACAAAAAATTGGAGCTCCAAACCGAACAGCAATTGCAATTGCATCCGAAGGCCTACTATCAATTTCCACAAGTGCTTCCTCATTTTTGCTGTGAATCTGTGCATAAAATACACCTTCCTTCATTTCAGATATCACAATCTTTTCAACTTCAAACTTAAAACTATCTGAAAAGGATTTAAATAAATCGTGGGTCATTGGCCGATTTGGAATAATTTTCTCAATTTCTATGGCTATAGCTTGCGCTTCAAACATACCAATGACGATAGGAAGCCTACGTACTCCTTCCACCTCCCCCATCACTAGGGTAAAAGACCCAGACTGAGAGTGATTGGATGAAAGACCTAAAATTTCGAGTTCTACCAATTTATCCACAAAATTTATTGTGCTGCTTTGAGTGCTGCTGTTAGTTGAGGAACTATTTCAAATGCATCTCCCACTATTCCATAATCTGCAGCCTTGAAAAAAGGTGCTTCAGGGTCTTTATTGATGACTACAATGCACTTGGAGGAATTAACCCCTGCAAGATGCTGAATAGCCCCAGAAATACCAATGGCAATATACAAAGTTGGGGCAACTTTTACACCCGTTTGCCCCACGTGCTCATGATGCGGCCTCCAACCTATGTCTGAAACTGGTTTGGAACAACCTGTAGCAGCACCAAGTGTTTGTGCAAGATCCTCAATCATTCCCCAATTCTCAGGCCCCTTCATTCCTCTACCACCAGAAACCACAACATCTGCTTCAGGGAGCAATACTTCTCCTATTGTACGCTCGGTAGCAGTTATTTTTGAAGCAAAATCAGTGTCTGGAAGGGTCAGGTCAAAAACCTCTACCGGAGCCTTAGCCCCATCCACCTTTTGAGCTACTGCATTCTTTTTTATGGCTAAGATTTTTTTAGGCGTGGTCATCGTGGTATCTGCAAAGGCCTTGCCCGTATAAATACTTCTTTTGACCATAAATCCACTTTCCAAACGGGGAAGTTCAACTACATTAGAAACAAGGCCAGCTTCCAATTTAATTGCAAGACGAGCTGCTACTGCATCTCCTAAAGAAGATTTTGCCAAAATCAAGGTGCTCGCTCCCACTGCATGAAATGCTTGTGCCACAGCAGTAGCATGCGCTTGAATCACACCTGCATTGAGTCGCTCATCTGTACTATGTAAGACTTTTGACGCTCCAGCTTCACCAACAGCAGCCAATTCTTGTTCCTCAACCGTTCCCAATGCTAAAGCTATTACAGCACCTTCTCCTGTTTTCTGCGCCAATGCAAAAGCATAAGAAACTGCTTCCAAACTAGTCTTTTTGATTTTTCCAGAAGCTTGCTCTATATATACTAAAATCGCCATATTCTTTTGATTAAGAGTGAATTAAAAAAAATAAGTTAAAGTACTTTCGCTTCATTTTTCAACAAATGAACCAATTCGGCTACTTGGTCTTTGTCAACTAGTTTTACCGTACCTTTTGCTGGAGGCAATTGATAACTACTCGCCTCTGCTTGCGTAGCAAAACTTCCTGGCTCTACAACCACCAAAGGTTTGGTTCGAGCAGACATAATCCCTCGCATATTTGGAATTTTCCATTCAGCAATAGGCTCCTGGCAACCTGCTATTAATGGAAGTTGCGCTTCTAAATGTTCCTTTCCACCTTCAATTTCTCTTGCCATCTTTACTGTAGTCCCTTCCACCTCAAGCTTCATCACAGGAGAAAAAGAAGGAATACCCAGTAATTCCCCAACCATGCCGTGTACCATACCACCATTAAAATCTATGGATTCTCTACCCATTAAGATCAGATCGTATCCTCCCTCTTTGGCCACATGGGCAATTTGCTTAGCTACAAAAAAACTATCTTTAGGAAAAGAGTTGATACGAATTGCATCGTCTGCTCCTATAGCCAATGCTTTTCTCAATGTCGGCTCTGTTTCGACTTCGCCTACATTCAGTGCAGTTAATGATCCTCCAGTTTGATCTCGCAATTCCACTGCTCTAGCCAAAGCATAATCGTCATAGGGTCCAATGATAAACTGTACTCCTGTGGGGTCAAACTTGGAATTATTGTCAGTAAAATGAATCTTTGAAGTCGTATCGGGTACGTGGGTGATACAAACAAGAATCTTCATTGGTTTAGCGTTTGGTTATTTAGATTTATTTTGTGTGAAATTAACAGGCTAGCTTTAATTAAAAAAACTATTCATGCGCAATTTGGATCGAATCGAACTACTTAAAGGCTATTGCAAAGAGGAACCTGAAAATCCGTTCAATTTTTATGCATTGGCCTTAGAATATCGAGAATTCGAAAAAGCTGAAGCCGCCAAATTATTCAATTATGTCGTAGGCAATTTTCCGAATTATCTTCCCGTATTCTTTCCTGCTGCCCATTTTTTCTATGACGAGGGCGAACTACAAAAAGCAAAAAAACTTTTTGAATCAGGTATTGCCCTTGCACTCCTCTTAAAAGACGAAAAAGCAAAAAAAGAGTTGGCAAATGCATACCAAAACTTTTTATTGGACACAGAAGAAGTGTAAATACCCCCTGATTACCTAAGGCACCAAGACTATTTTTCCAAATTGCCTGCCCTCCTTCATCCGATCAAAGGCTTCCACTGCTTGCTCAAGCGGGAATACCTGATCCAATATCGGTTTAAGTTGGTGTTTTTTTACCAGTTGAAGCATTTGTAAAAAATTGGCATCGCTACCCATGGTCGTCCCAATTAATTGAAGTTGATTCCAAAATAATTTCCGTGCTTCCAACTGACCCGGATTGCCACGGGTGGCACCATAAAAAACGAGACGAGCACCTGGATTACATACATCCATTAAATGAGTAAGGGTATCCCCTGCTGCCCCATCGATGACCAAGTCTATACCTCCAGTTTGCTGAAGTGCCTGGGTACTCCAATTCGCATCGGTGTAATTGAAGCCTGCAGAAGCCCCTTGGGCGATAGCCTGGGATATTTTTTCGGGAGCACTACTACTGACAAACACCTTCGCACCTAAGGCTAAGGCAAATTGGGCAACAAATTGGGCAACTCCTCCTCCAATACCCGTTACCAACACCTGATCTCCCGCTTGCACCTGGCCTTTCACCACCAAAGCACGGTAGGCAGTTAGTCCTGCTAAAGGAAGAGCCGCGGCTTCCTCCCAACTCAACTGGTTTGGCTTCGGATGAATTCGATCTGCAGGCACTGTGATGAATTCTGCCAAAGTTCCCTGGCTAGGCATACCCAAAATTTCAAATTCCTTGGACTGTGCCTTTTCATTGATCCCCCAATTTTTAGCTGGATTAATTAGTACCTCTTCTCCAATCAAAGATGGGTCTACCCCAGCACCAACTTCTACCACAATCCCAGCCCCATCCGAACCCAAAATGACTCCATCCTTTAAGTTGGGATACAAGCCCTTTCTGCACCATTCATCCCGATGGTTGAGGGCTGCCGCCTTTATTCTAATAAGTACCTCCCCAGGCCCACATACTGGTTGTGGCAGCTCCAATAGCTGAATTTTAGAAGGAGAATTTCGTTGAAGTACAATCCCTTTCATCGAACTCGCTTAGAAAGGAGCGGGCTCATCGCCCCCTGAAAATGCACTTTCAATATCTCCTTCATTTGCTTTGCTAGTTCGCATAAGCGTTTGGTCGGTATCAAAGCCACTTACTCCTGATGCCCCAGAAGTAAACTTTCGAGAATACCCAATTTCAGACGATTGGGAGGATGGAAAACCCATACCACCATCCAAATCGGTAAACTTGGTGTAGCGTCCGATAAATCGGAGCTTGATATTTTCTAGCGATCCATTTCTATGCTTTGCAATAATCACTTCTCCTACACCAGCAGTAGAAGCACCCCCCTCATCTTCGGTGATTCCGTAATATTCAGGCCGGTATAGGAACATAACCATATCCGCATCTTGCTCGATAGCACCAGATTCTCTAAGATCGGAAAGTTGTGGACGCTTGTCTCCACCACGGGTTTCTACTGCCCGAGATAGCTGGGACAAGGCAATCACTGGTATACTTAATTCTTTAGCAATCTTTTTCAAGGCCCTAGAAATACTGGCAATTTCTTGTTCCCTATTTCCTCCAAAACCACCTTTAGAATCTCCTGACATCAACTGCAAGTAATCCACGACCACCATCTGTATGTCGTGTTGTGCTTTTAACTTTCTACACTTCGCACGCAATTCCAAAATAGAAAGTGCCGGTGTATCATCTACAAATAAAGGAGCTTTAGATAATTTGGCTGTTTTATGAACAAGCTGAGCCCATTCATGATCAGCCAAGGATCCTTTTTTGATTTTCTCTGAATCCAACTCTGCTTCTGAAGAGATCAAACGATTAACCAATTGCACGGAGGACATTTCCAAGGAGAAAATAGCCACAGGACGATTATGATCTACAGCAGCATTCCGCAACACCGATAGCACAAAGGCTGTTTTGCCCATTGCTGGACGCGCAGCGATAATCACCAAGTCAGATTTTTGCCAACCCGAGGTTACTCGATCCAAGGCAGTAAAACCAGATGGAACACCAGTAAGTCCATCTTTTTGATTTTTTCTAGCCTCTAATTCGGTTATTGCCTCCCGCATGATTGAACTCATGCTTGAGTAATTTTTTCGAATATTCTTTTCAGAGATTTCAAAAAGAGATTGCTCCATCGCATCTAATAATTCAAAAACATCAGTGGTTTCTTCAAAAGCATCTTTTTGGATGGTCGAAGAGATACGAATCAACTCTCGTTTGATAGATTGCTCAGTAATGATACGGGCGTGGAATTCTATGTTAGCAGCAGAAGCTACTTTTGATGTCAATTCAGTAATGTAAAATGCTCCTCCAGCCACTTCTAAAGCCCCGTTTTTACGAAGTTGTGTAGTCACTGTCAACAAGTCGATGGGCATACTTTCGGTAAATAAATCCAGAATAGCCTGGAATATTACTTTATGTGATTCCTTGTAAAAACTCTCCACTTTCAAAATATCAATGACCGAAGTCAAGGCGTCTTTTTCAAGCATCAAGGCGCCTAATACGGCTTCTTCAAGTTCGATTGCTTGCGGAGGCACTTTACCTAAAAAGTTCGTAGGATTATCAAAATTAGGCTTTTTACGGTAGCGACCAGTGGGTGAGGTAGGATCAGTCATAGTCCAAATTTACCAGCTAGTGGCCAAGAGTTTTAAACAATTTTTCCCAAAGTTATCAACAGGCCCAAGGAGCAATCTTATGGAAATCCAAAAACCACCCCCCTTGCATCTGCCGGGCCTTTTAAAAAACGCGTAACCAATCCAATTCGGTATCAATTCGGAAAACAATTCTTTCTTGAAACATGCGCTGCAAGGTTTTTTACCTAAGTTTGAATAAATAAAAAGAAGGATTTTACGTTTATGAAACAGTACCATTTCATTGCTATCGGAGGCGCAGTCATGCACAATCTTGCGCTGGCACTTTTGGAAAAAGGATACCAAGTCACTGGTAGCGACGATGAAATCTACGAACCATCCAAAACTCGTCTTCAAAATGCAGGAATCCTTCCCGATTCCCAAGGTTGGTTTCCAGAAAAAATCCATACCCAACTAGACGGTATCTTGCTGGGTATGCATGCCCGAATTGACAATCCAGAATTAATTCGTGCCCAAGAATTAGGCATTCCCGTATATTCTTTTCCAGAGTTCATTTTTAATCAAAGCCAGAATAAGAAAAGAGTAGTCATTGCCGGCAGCCATGGCAAAACCTCCATTACCTCCATGATTTTACATGTCTTAAAGGACCAAGGCATGGACTTTGATTACTTGGTCGGCGCACAAATCGAAGGCTTTGACTTAATGGTTCGACTCTCGGATGCCCCCATCATCGTCATTGAAGGGGATGAATACCTTACCTCACCACTAGATCGTACTCCCAAGTTTTTTCATTACCAGCACGATATTCTTCTCGTGAGCGGCATTGCTTGGGATCATTTCAATGTGTTTCCAGATTTTGAGGATTACAAAAATCAGTTTGCTATGCTCATGAATCGAACCCCTACTACTGGCAGCCTGATCTACTGCAGTGCTGATCCATTGGTCAAGGAAGCAGCAGAAAAGTCTCCCTGCCTTGGAGAAAAAATTGGGTACCAAGCCCACCCTTCCCAAATTACGGATGGAAAAACAAGCCTAATCACTCCAAAGGGAGAAGTAGAAATTGGGATTTTCGGTGAGCACAACCTTCAAAATCTACAAGGCGCTCTTCATATTTGCGAGGCATTAGGGCTTTCAAGGGAAAAATTTTATGCCTCTATTCAAAATTTCAAAGGAGCTGCTAAGCGTCAAGAAATCCTCGTACAACACGATTCAGGAGTTTTATTCCGGGATTTTGCCCATGCGCCCTCCAAACTGAAGGCCACCGTGAACGCGGTAAAAAATCAATTTCCAAAACGCAGATTGCTCGCCGTACAAGAACTTCATACCTACTCTTCTCTCAACAAAGCCTTTCTACCCAACTACGCACATAGCATGGAACTAGCAGATACTGCAGTGATCTACTTGAACCCGCATGCGGTGGCCTTAAAAAAATTGGAACTGATGTCTGAAGAAATGCTCCGGGAAGGATTTCAACGAAAAGACCTGATTCTTTTTACAGATAGTACCACCTTAAGCGAATTCTTGCTGTCTGAAGACTATGTCGATACCAACCTCCTACTCATGAGTTCGGGAAATTACGATAACTTAGACCTTGAACCCCTAAAACACAAATTTCTTTCCTATGCAACTCAACCTTAAAAATTCCATTGCATTTTTTGACTTAGAGGCAACGGGCACCAATGTTTCTACCGATCGAATTGTGGAAATTTCGATTGTCAAGCTGAATCCTGACGGAGGCCAACAAATCTATACGCGTCGTGTAAATCCAGGGGTTCCCATTCCACTAGAAGCTTCCCTCATCCATGGATTGTACGATAAAGACCTCAAAAATGAGCCCTTTTTCAAAGACTTGGCGCAAGAAGTGTTTCAATTTATAGGGTTGTCGGATTTGGCAGGATTCAATGTACTGAAGTACGACATTCCCTTGCTGGTAGAGGAATTTCTGCGCTCTGGGATCGACTTCGACTTAGATAAGCGCAACTTATTGGATGCACAAAAGATCTTCCACCTGATGGAAAAAAGAAATCTAAGTGCGGCTTACAAGTTCTATTGCGGGAAGAAACTCGAAAATGCCCACAGTGCAGAGGCGGATACCTTGGCTACAGTAGATGTATTTCGCGCGCAAATCGAACGTTACCTGGGGGAATCTGTAGAAGACTTGCAGGGTAATAAATTAGGAGTTTTTGAAAATGACATGAAAAAAATCCATGCCTTGGTGAATGAACGAATGGTCGACTTGGCTGGCCGTTTTGTTTTCAACTCTCAAGGACAGGAGATCTTCAATTTTGGTAAGCATAAGGGAAAAACCATTGAGCAGGCGCTCAAAGAAGAACCCGGCTATTACGAATGGATGATGAGAGGAGATTTTCCACTAGACACGAAACGAAAACTCACCCAAATCAAATTACGAGGGTTCAATGCCCGTTAAAAAAAATAGGATTCTGCTTTAAAATTACACCTATGTCAACACTCCCCCCCCTTTCTCCTGCGGCGCTTTCCTACCAAAAAAGGATGTTAAACCCTTTTATTTTTTGGTTTGCCATGCTCTTAAAATTACCTACAGCCGTGTTTTGGAGATTAAAGATGGTTCATCTTGATGGGCAGAAGTGTTTGGTGAGTATCCCCTATTTTTGGAGAAGTCAAAACCCATTCAAATCCATCTATTTTGCAGCGCTAGCAGGTGCTGCCGAACTCAGTACAGGTGCATTATGCCAACTGGCTCTAGCAGGAAAAGGATCCTTTAGCATGCTCGTTGTAGATTTTCGGGCGGAATACAGTAAAAAAGCGAATACAAAGATTCTATTTACCTGTGAGCAAGGGGCAGAATTGTTTAGCCTAATCGATTGCCTAAATCCTGGAGAAACCAATCAATTGACCCTACTTTCCATTGGAAAAAACAAGGCCGGAGAAGAAGTTGCTCGCTTTTTTATTACTTGGTCCTTCAAGCGGAAAAATTAATCTTCAGGATGAGCTTCCAATCTAAAAAAGGTAACCAAGGCTTCTTGAACACGTGCTTTCGGCCAATCCAGGAATTCATGAGAAGCATGAAATACATTGAATCGGAGGATTAGATCATCCCATTGCTTCCGATCCAATTGATAGGAATCCATCAGGGAGGTGCGTAGCGAATCCGAATCAATTACCTCGAGGTATCCTTGTCGCCGCTTTTCCCATTCCATTCGCTTTTCATAGGCTCGGAGTTGCCTATTTCGCTTCGTAAAGTAGCTGATTGGGCCATAAATGGCGAATCCAGGATTCGGTGATGTAG
This sequence comes from Algoriphagus sp., assembly GCA_030729785.1. Classification (GTDB taxonomy): domain Bacteria; phylum Bacteroidota; class Bacteroidia; order Cytophagales; family Cyclobacteriaceae; genus Algoriphagus. The sequence goes on from JANQWS010000066.1 coordinate 38,379, forward strand.
AGTCAATACCCATCCCCACCTGCTGGCTCAAGCGAGTCTCCTCTACCGTCGACTCTTCTACCAAAATCAATTTACCATCCTTAAATCGAAAACTGTAAGGTTCGGCCTTCACTTGAAAGGTAGGCAGCAAGCGCGCCCGATCCTGTAATTCAATAAATAGAAAATAGTCGGAGGCGGCTACCCATTTTTTCTCCAAAAAACCAGGAAAATTAAAGACCAACGTGTCCCCCATGAGGGAGGAAATGGAAAAATAACCCCGAGCATTGGTTTTGGCTTCTTCGCCTTTTCCATTGGTCACGACCACCCCTTCTAAGTATTTCTTATCCCAAGCATCGACCACATTGCCTGAATAGCGGCCTTGCGCCCAAAGGTTGACCAGCCCAAAGAAAAAGAAGACGAATAGAAAGCAATACTTCATAATTGCCTAAAAGTAGGCAGTCCCAAGAAGTCGAAAAATGTTTTCCTGTTAAAGAACTTTAATTCTGCACCTAATTGTACTCTGACCACTTCCGGGAATCTCTTACCTTTGATGCATGAAGTTTGCTCAGACCCGGATCGCCCCTACCCCTAGTGGATTTTTACACCTTGGCAATGCCTATTCCTTTCTACTGACCAAGGCGTTGGCGGAGAAGCACGGAGCAAAAATTCTACTTCGAATTGATGATTTGGATCGAGAGCGCTACAGGCAGGAATATGTACAGGATATTTTTGATACGCTTGACTTTCTAGAAATTCAAATCCACCAAGGACCAAGTTCCGTAGCCGAGTTTGAAAGCCAGTGGACTCAGCAAGAACGCATGCCGCTTTACCAAGAGGCACTGAATCAACTCCAACAAAGTCGACTGCTCTTTTCTTGCACCTGTACTCGAAGTCAAATCCTTCAAATCGATCCTCGAGGCATCTATTTGGGCCAATGCATGGATCGACGAATGCCCCTAGATAAAAATGAGGCCTCCTGGAGAATCAATACCTTAGACGCAGATTTCTTAGATTACCTCGCCTACCCAAGCACCCAGAAATCAGCCCTAATTCCTGAGGAAGCAAGCTGCTATGTCGTACGTAAAAAGGACAAAGACCCAGCCTACCAGCTCAGCTCCCTCCTAGATGACATCCACTTTGGAGTGGATCTGATCGTACGAGGGCAGGATCTATTTCCTTCTACCCTAGCCCAACTCGACCTAGCCCGAATTCTAGAAAAAAAAGAATTTGCGAAAACTACTTTTTACCACCACCCCCTACTCAAAGGGCCAAATCAAAGCAAACTCTCCAAATCTGCAGGAGCATTTTCTATCCAACAGCTTCGCCTAGAAGGCAAAAACCTAGGAGATGTAATTCATTTACTGGGGAAAAGCTTGGGGCTTCAAGAAGAAATCCATTCCTTCTCGGAGTTTTCCAAGCAGGTGATCCAATAAAAAAGGGTCCTGATGACTCAGGACCCTTTCTACTGTACTAAAACTAAAGTTTACTTGTACTTCGCTGCTTCTCCAGGAGCTACAGCAGACTTCTGAATAAACTGACGAATATCCTCGTTGGAGGTGGCCAAATCTTCAGCACGTAAGTACATCATGTGTCCAGAACGGTATCCTTTGAAATCGATTCGCTCTTTCATTTTTCCATTCGGATCGATGTGCCAGGTGCTGTACTTTGCATTGAAGTAGTCAGTTCCTCCATCAAAATAACCAGACTGTACCATCAAGTGTAGGTATGGATTTTGTCTCATAGCCGTTCCCAGATCATTGGCAGTGTTCTCGTTGCTACGATCCCAAGGATTTACTAGGCCAAAAAGGTTGTAGGTTAGGTCGGTAGTGTATTTGAGTACATTCTTGGCGTACAGGTTGAATGCTGGCGCAAAAGCATGATTCCAGCTAGTTAAAGCAGGATCGTAATCGTAGCGATCCCCTGCTTCCATACGGTCAAACCCTTTGTAGCGGCTATCCAAACGACCAATAGTCATTCCATCACGGCTACGCAGCAATTCCTTCCAGAAAAAACTAGTCGGCACCATCAGGTTGTAACGAAGGATGGATTCCTTACTTAATCCAGAATAATAAGCCATCTTAGTCGCTATTGCTTCTCTTTCAGACGGATCAAGCAAACCACCCTTGGCCATCGCTGGCAAAATTTCATTCAAGGCCATCGGCTCTACAATTGCCAAAATCTCGTCCAAATCCTTGGCTTGTAATTCTGCAGGAAGCGCCTTATGGTACCAGGCAGTCGCCGCGTAGTAAGGCCAATAGTTAGCCATTTTCACAGGACCATCACGATCTATTCCCATATCTGTGGGAGAAACCAAAATCACTCCATTGAAATACATCCAATGGGAATTTTGAAGTTGAGAAACTAAGCCAGCTACTCGGGTGGTACCATAGCTTTCGCCAATCAAATATTTTGGAGAAGCCCAGCGATTCTGACGCGTCACAAAAGTATTGACCCAATCTGCCAGGTATTTGATATCGGAATTGATTCCAAAAAAAGTGCTCCTTGGCGTATCTTCTTTCACAATTCGGGAATAACCAGTATTCACAGGATCGATGTACACAATGTCAGCTACATCCAAAATGGAATGTGGATTCGACTTGGTGCCATAGGGCTGAACAGGATAACCTTCCGCATCTATATTCAATACTACTGGCCCAGTATAGGCCAAATGCATCCATATGGAAGCAGATCCAGGCCCTCCATTAAAACTGACCACCAACGGTCTTTTAGTTCGGTCTACCACATCTGTACGCTCGTAGTAGGTATAGAATAGAGAGGCAATAGGCTCCCCTTTTTCATCCCAGACCGGCTGAGTACCAGCAGTAGCTTTGTAAGGAACTCGTTTTCCTTTGATAGTCACTTCCGAAGTAGACTCTACCTTAGATTCTACTTCAATTTTTCGAGTGGTCTGCGCCATCACTGAATACACAGTGAAGAATAAGCACGCAGCTAAGAGTTGTTTTTTCATAGTTTTCGGTAATTATAAAGTTAAATAACGCTTTTTAAACTGGAGTAAAATAAAAATTACAGGATTGGTTGAGTTGAATTCCTTATTAATTCCTTGGCCCAGCGCCCACTAACCGTGCGATCACCACAGCAGGGTATAATATTCCAATTGTGGAAAGAAATACAGCCAACATTTTTGACAACATATTCACTGGGGTATAATCTCCAAATCCTACGGTAGTTAAACTAACCAAACTAAAATACAAGTGCCCTGCAAAATCCTCTTCAACCCCGGTAATGGCTTTAGACGTTAAAGTTTGATTTAGATTTTCGATGGAACTTCCTATGGTCAGGTGAATGATTTCAAAACCAAAGGCTCCCGTGATCGCCACTAGCAAATAAACATTGATCGCACCAATTACCCGATATAAGTTCACTTCTTGATTTCTAAACAGAAGCCGAACGTTTAAAAAGATGAAGACCCCCATATTCAAAATCCCCGCTATCCGTTCGAGCAAGTAAATATCCTGCTGTATTTCTCCAATTCGCAAAAATTTGAGTGTGACTTGAGCCAAAAAAAGCGATGCAGTCACTACCACCAATGATCTATTGTTGCAGGACCATATACCTGTGAAAAACAAAAAGATAAACACTAAATTAACGATGAACATATCCAGGTGCCCATATTCAATCAAAATAGGCAAAATGAAAACGATAAACAGCAATACCAACAACAAGACCACAAAACTCAAATCATTGACCAAATAGTCATTGATATGGCCTGCCACTTTTTTTACTTGGACGCGTACTCGTTCTTTAGTTGCCATGGATTCAAATAGTTAGGTTACCTCTAAGCACCACTACCGCCTTTCCCTGAATCAATACCCGATTCTCTTTTTTCTCTAAGTAAAGCACCCCTCCTCGCTTACTTGCTTGGAAGGCTTTGAAACTTGTTTTTCCTGTTTTCTGGTACCAATAATCCACCAAAGCACAATGTGCAAATCCCGTCACGGGATCCTCTGGTATCCCCAAATTCGGTCCAAAATACCTGCTGACCAAATCGTATTCTTTGAATCCAGCCGCAGTCACAATAAATCCCTCCTCGCTGGTGGCTGCAATCATTGCAAAATCTGGCACTAAATTGCGAACGGCCGCTTCATCCTCCAATTCAAAAATCCAATTTCCCCGTAACCTTGCCGCCTGCACAATTGTAGCACCAAATAGGCTATTCACATGGTCTGGGTGCGTATCTACCGTAGTAGGAATCAGCGGAAAATCCATACAAACCCCTTCCCCACTAGTCGTTACAGAGAGAATACCTGAACGGGTTTGAAACTGGATAGTCTCCTCAGGTTTTACCCAACCTTCATGAAACATCCAAGTGGCAGAGGCAAGTGTGGCATGTCCACAAAGATCCACTTCTACCGATGGGGTAAACCAGCGTAGTGAAAAGACAGAAGGATCCGCAGTACGTCCCACAAAGGCAGTTTCGCTCAGGTTCATCTCCATCGCAATTTGCTGCATCAAATCCTGAGAAATGGAGCTTTCTAAGAGACAAACTCCTGCTGGATTTCCTGAAAAGGGCTTATCCGAAAAGGCATCTAAAATTGCTAGTGCTAGTTGTCCCATCAATACAGGCGTTGTAGTAGGTGAAAATGATGTTCAAAATGTCCCGGAATAATCCAAAATAAAGCTCGAGTGCTTATGGAGTTTCCATTGGCCATACCTATTTTTTCAAAAGAAGCGACAGGTAAGGTACGAATAAGACTAAGTAAGGCTTCCCGCTGGTTTTCAAAATCAGTTAGTAATAATTCCAGAGGTACCTCCCTAAATTTTCCTTCCTCAACATAAGGGTCTTGGTCAAATCCAGGAAATGAATTTTTATCCCCTCTCGCAATGCAAAGTGCTCGAAATGTCATGATGCGTTCCGTATCGGTCAAATGCCCCAGCAACTCTTTAGGAGTCCATTTCCCAGGAGCATAAGGGGTGTTATCCCAACCTATAGGCTTGGGAATCAAGAAGGTTTTCAATTGCTCGATTTGAGCAATCATTAGATCCGAAAAATTTGCGTTAGTGAGTTTTGAAATGTAGGTTTCATAATAAGGAGGATATTCCCCTTGGCTAGGAAGCGAAAATGTTTTCATGTAAAATTGACTAGGAGGATTAAAAATCTGAAGTAAATTTAGGACTAACTTAAGATAGGATCTTCAACATGCGTTACATTTTATTCTTATTCATTGCCATCACATTCACGTTTCCAGTATTTAGCCAGCAGATGATCCATCGTGATCCTGAAATTTTCAAGTTGGTCCAACAGGTAAATGCGGATAGTTTGAAAAAATACACCGAAGTGTTAGCCTCATTTAAAAGCAGGCACACCCTAAATCAAGACGCTAAAAATGGAATGATTGCCGCTCAAAACTACGTCAATTCGAAATTTTTAGAATTTGGAGTCACTTCAAACGGAAGGCTAACTTCCAAGATTGAGGAGTTTGAAGTACCTCGTGACGGAAGAAGGATCGTTGCGGATGCTAAAGTTGCAAATGTGGTAGCCCTGCTTCCTGGGACAAACAAGCAAGACCCACGAATGATCCTTATTTCAGGTCATTTGGATTCTCGAAACAAGGATGTCATGGATGCCGTCAACGCCTCCCCTGGTGCCAATGACGATGGCAGTGGAGTGGCATTAGTCCTTGAACTTGCTCGAATCCTTTCACAAAAAGAGTTTCCTACCACCTTGGTTTTTGTAGCTTTTACAGGAGAAGAACAAGGACTGAAGGGAGCAACCTACCTTGCAAATAAGGCGAAAAGTGAGTCTTGGAAAATTGAAGCCGTACTCAATAACGATATTGTTGGGAATAGCACCTCTTCTGAAACCAACATCAGCAACAACACCGTCATGCGCGTTTTTTCAGAAACCATTCCACTAGCCGAGGGCGAACGAGGGGCTACTATCCGTAGATCAATTAATTCGGACAATGACAGTCCCTCTCGGCAACTTGCACGCTATATCAAGGAAGTTGGAGAGCGGTATGTAGATCAAATGGAGGTAAAATTGATTTACAGAAACGACCGATTTCTACGAGGAGGAGACCAAACTCCCTTTATGAAAAATGGATTTACTGCGGTGCGAATGTCCGAAATGAATGAAAATTTTCTCCACCAGCATGAAAATGTAAGGGTAGAAAATGGCATCCAATATGGGGACCTGCCCGAATTCATGGATTTTGAATACTTGAGAAAGGTGGCTGCAGTCAATCTAGCAAGCGCAGCATCATTGGCAAATTCTTCGAGTATACCACAGGAAGTTCGAATAGATGTTCGTGGTCTGAGTAACTCAACTTCTTTAAGCTGGAAAGCTCCCCAATATGGAAGTCCAAAAGGGTATTATGTATTGATGCGAGAAACCTCAGCTTCTATGTGGGAGAAAAAATTTTACACCGAGGAAACAAATCTCAAACTCCCCTACAGTAAAGACAATTATTTCTTTGCGGTACAAACTGTCACAGAAAATGGTACGGAAAGCTTAGCAGTACTTCCTACGCCACTTACTAGATGAAACTAAGGGGGGCCTCTATGAGAAGGAGGATGGTTTAGAAAAAGCTTCTGAAAAAAAGTGATTGGGTAGGGACTTTGGATTCACACGTGTATTTTAAGTCTTACTCAAAAAATATGCGTGTATTCCGCCTATTAACTGGTGACGGAAGGAAACGCCCTAGGAAGCTTGATTGAGTAAGTGGTGATTCATAAGGTCACTTCCCTGATTACTTACAACCTCAAAAACTTACTTTCTACAACTAATTCAATGACGAATAATTCGAATTCGTATGTATAAAAATCAATTTTTAATTATTTTTTTTATATTTATTTGAATTTAATTTCTTTTTTTCATTATTTATAACTTATTTAAACCATTCTTATTTTTTCAACTAAATTCTTTTTTATGAACACACAAGCTCAATTTTTTAAGCGCCTAAAGCCATCGATATCCCCTTATTCATCACTTGCAGCAGAGGTGGCTACCGCCTTAAATGTAAGTTTAGACAGTGCTTATCGAAGAATTCGTGGGGATAAGTTGTTAGACTTTGATGAGATCAGTTTACTCTGCCATGGGTTTAATATTTCCTTAGATGAATTTCTTTGTTTGAATAGCAGTTCGATTCTCTTCAAAGCAGGAACCCTTCCAGCCCAAGAAGACCCACTAAAACAATGGATGGAAGACGTTATTCAGCAACTGCAGTACATCAATAGCTATCCAAAAAAGCAACTGTATCATTTAATCAAGGATTTACCCCCCTACCACCATTTTTACCATCCTATTCTTGCAAGTTTTAAGTTTTTCTTTTGGTCCAAATCTATTCTTCAACAAAGTCATCCCTATCCTGAAAAATTCGGGGTTTCAAGGAGCATATCAAACACGTACGAAAACTTATCCAATCGAATCCTTAGAGCCTATTCACAGATCCCAAGTACAGAAATTTGGAATAAGGATGCTTTAAACACCACCTTGAGGCAAATAGAAACCTATCACAACATGGGATTAATTGAAAATTCCAAAACTACCGCTCTGATTTATGAAAGTCTTTTGGAAGTCATTGGACATCTCGAAAAAATGGCTACTGAAGGAAAGAAGTCACTTCCAGGCCATTCTTCCACTACGGAGCTAGGCGAATACCGATTGTACCTAAACGACATAGTATCTGGAGACAACACCTTACTTGCTGAATTAGGAGAACATAAAATGACATTTTTAAACCACAGCGTCCTCTACTTTGTAGGTTCCAAAGACAAGGAATTTAATGCAGGGGTTTTTCGAAATATGGAGAATGTAATCAAAAAATCAAGTTTAATGAGTGGCACTGGCGAGATTGAACGAACGCAAGTTTTTAATAAACTGCGGAAAAAAGTTTATGCCAAGTTGGATGCTATCCAGAGTTGAAAAAAAATATCCTAAGTGGAAATGGGAAGTAAATCAAAATTTACTTAATCCACTGCTAAAGATTATCCGAATCAACTAGTTTCATAGAGATGAAAATAAGTTGAATCCCTTCAAAATTATTTTGGTAGAAAAACCATTCCTAGTATCTTGTTTGCATGAAAAGTTTCTGGATACTCCTAATTTATAATTTACTTTTGGCTCTTGCCTCTTGCACGAGTAAGGCTTCTCAGCCGATAACAGAAGGTAAATTAGCTCTCCTTAATTCTCCAAAAACACCAGTAAAAGGGATGGTTTGGATTGCTGGGGGGCAACTTATCATGGGAAGTAATGAAACCGAAGCCTATGTCGTAGAGAAACCTGCTGTGGAGGTGCATGTAAAAGGTTTTTGGATGGATGCCACAGAAGTAACCAATACAGACTTTGAAAAATTTGTAGTTGCCACAGGTTATAAAACGTTAGCAGAACGCCCCATAGTTTGGGAGGAATTAAAAAAGCAACTCCCTCCAAATACACCCAAATTATCTGATGAAGACCTTGCTCCAGGATCCATGGTATTTACTCCTCCTACACAGTGGGTATCTTTACAGGACCATTCTGCGTGGTGGCGTTGGGTAAAAGGCGCCAACTGGAAACATCCAGAAGGTCCTGAAAGTAACTTGGCAGGTCGCGAGATGCATCCAGTAGTACATATCGCTTACGAAGATGCAGTAGCCTATGCCAACTGGGTAGGAAAACGACTCCCGACTGAGGCAGAATGGGAATTTGCAGCCAAAGGAGGAATAAACGGTAAAAAATTTGCCTGGGGAGATGAATTTACTCCAAATGGAACTTACCTCGCAAATACCTTTCAAGGCGTATTTCCAACCCAAGATGAAGGGAAAGATGGGTACATATCTACAGCACCCGTTCGCTCGTATCCACCCAATAGTTATGGTGCTTACGATCTAATTGGTAATGTTTGGGAGCTAACCTCTGATTGGTTTGATGCATTGAAACATGCGCGAATTGCAGGAAAAGCACCTAAGCTTGATGTAGGGATGAATCCCTGTTACAATCCAAGCAACCCCTATGCGATGGAACGTGTCATCAAGGGAGGTTCGTTTTTATGCGCTTCAAATTACTGCATGAACTACAGGCCCTCCGCAAGACAGGGACAAGCCATTGATTCGGGTAGCTCCAATGTGGGATTTAGATTGGTGTCAGATGGAATCTAATTCTTGAGATCTTTAGTTCAAACCGATACACTACGTACCAAATTTCAATCGTTTTATTGGCGAAGGTGATGAACCACTTTGTATCTAGTAACCAAAAAAATAAGGATTGAAGTTCATAGAGGTAAACTGTTGTCCTCAACGATTATCCGCTGTAATTCAAACAAATTTTTAGTTCGTTTTCGATTGTGAATAATCTTAATCTCGAATTCCTTTTTCTGGATATTTGGGAACCACTCCCCTACCAAATGCTTTTAGTTCCTCTATTTGGGCGTCCATTTCTCCATTCGGATAAATACAGGGACCGATTCCCGCCTCCTTTTTTTTGTAATCCAAGTACCCAACGACAATCGGAACATTAGCTCCAAGTGCAGTATGGTAAAATCCTGTTTTCCATTTACTCACTGCACTTCGAGTACCCTCCGGAGTAACCATCACCACCAAATCCTCTCGACTGTTTAGCATTTGAATCATGGCCTCTGTGTAGGTCTGCTTTTTCCCTCCAGGGATGCGCTTACGATCAATAGGAATCGCTCCTAATGCAGACAATAACCAGCCCAAAGGACCGATCATCACTTCCTTTTTTATCGTAAAACGTACCGGAATATCCATGAGGTAAAAGGCAGCACGAGCATATAAAATATCCCAATTAGAGGTATGAGGGATCGCGATGAGAACCGCTTTTTTCACTCCTGCAGGCCAATTGGGATTTAAGGTCCATCCTGATACCCAAAATATAAAACGGGAAAGTAACTTCATCATAACTCGTTAGGTTGGGGTTGTAACTGGGTAGAGATTTCTAATAAACTTGGATTAGCCTCAATGACTTTCATGGCTTGATTGTAACCTGCGTGAAAGAATTCCGAAGACTTTTTCAAGTCAAAAACTCCGAACTTACCTAATCCAGGGGCCTCAATAAAATAAGTACAACCCGATTTACGGCTGTAAGCATTAAAATTCATATTCATCATAACTGCACGTTCTAAAAGATTTTTTACATTCCGAACCGCTGCCAATTCAGGTAAATGATTGCAGTTGACCCCAATAACGATTTCACAATTGACTTGCAATGGTTCTACAGGCAAATTATTCAGCACTCCGCCATCCACCAAGTACCGAGATTCATAATGAATTGGTTCAAACATACCTGGAATACAGGAAGAAGCCAATATTGGTTCGACCAGCTTGCCAGAATTGAAATAAACCACTTCCCCTTTGCCTATATCTGTAGCCGCTACATGAAGTGGCACCTTCAACGATGCAAAATCATTGTGTGGAAGGTAGGTTTTTAGCAGCTGGGCCAAACTATCCATGGTAAACAACCCCTTCCATGAGATGGCAGGACGGATCAACTTGAAATAATTGGTTTCAATGATAATCTTCAACACCTCATCGGGGCTATATCCCTGGCAGTACATGGCGCCTACTATAGCACCAGCTGAACTTCCACTCACTTGGCTTGGAAAAATACCTACTTCATTCAATGCCTTTAGCACGCCTAAATGCGAGATTCCTCTAACTCCTCCCCCAGAAAAGGCAATTCCGATGCTAGCTTTAGAGTTCATCAAGTCGAAAAGTTTGATCTACACGCACACCCCTTTCAGTCATTTTTACTGTGCAGCATTCATGCACCGAATCGTGCTCTAGAAAAAGCACATATTGATCACAAGCTGCAATTTCCAGGAATTCTTGCTTCTCTTGCAGCGTCAACAAGGGCCGAGTATCGTATCCCATAACATAAGGCAATGGGATATGACCCACAGAAGGAAGTAAGTCGGCCATAAACACCAGCGTATGCCCTTTGTACTGAATTTTTGGAAGCATTTGCTTGTCCGTATGCCCGTCCATTGTCAGGAAGTCAAAGCCGGTAAAAAAGGACTTAGTCCCAAGGTCTAGGTAATTGAGTACATCATGCTCCTGAAGCGGCAGGATATTTTCTTCTAAAAAAGATGCCTTTTCTCTTGGATTCGGATCCGTTGCCCAATTCCAGTGGTCTTGGTTGGTCCAATACTTAGCCCTTGGGAAGGTCAATTCGTATTGTCCGTGAGAGCCGTATTTCACACTACCACCGCAATGATCAAAATGTAGGTGTGTCAAAAAAACATCTGTAATATCTGTAGGATGCACTCCTAGACGACGTAAGCTTTTCTCTAAACTAGTATCTCCGTGCAAGTAATAATGTGAAAAAAACCGGGCATCTTGTTTATCCCCTATCCCATTGTCTATCAAAACCAACCGATCCCCCTCTGCAACTAGAAGGCATCGCATGGCCCAGGTGCAAAGGTTATTTTCATCTGCAGGATTGGTACGAGACCAAATGGACTTAGGAACCACGCCAAACATAGCCCCTCCATCCAATTTAAAAAATCCTGTATCTACGGCAAAAAGGTCCATATAGTAATTTAAAGTGCAATAAAACCCACTAAGAGTACGACCACTTGACTATGGAGCAGGTGTAGGGCAACTAACCTACATGTTACTTATTCAATCACCACACCCATGGAACAAAACTTATCAATTCGTTTGGAAATACGCTCCTCAGCATCTAAGGCATCCAATTCTTTCAATGCCTTCTTAATGACTTGTTTGAGTGTTTTAGACATCCCTTTTAAGTCCTTGTGTGCACCACCCAATGGCTCGGGTAGGATATCGTCTATCAAGCCATTGGATTTCATGTCCTTGGCAGTGAGTTTAAGTGCCTCAGCAGCTTGTTCTTTGTAATCCCAAGATCTCCAAAGTATAGAAGAACAAGATTCTGGTGAAATCACAGAATACCAGGTGTTTTCCAGCATCAAAACCTTATCTCCTATCGCAATCCCCAAGGCACCACCCGAAGCACCTTCACCAATGATGATGCAAATTACAGGTACTTTGAGCATAAACATTTCTTTTATATTCCGAGCAATGGCCTCGCCTTGTCCCCTTTCTTCTGCTTCTAATCCAGGAAAAGCTCCTGGAGTATCTATCAAAGTAACAATGGGTTTGTTGAATTTTTCTGCCATCTTCATCAGGCGCAAGGCTTTTCGATAACCTTCTGGATTAGCCATACCAAAATTTCTTTCCTGGCGCTGCTTGGTATTTCGGCCTTTCTGTTGACCAATAAAAAAGACCGTTCGACCGTCAATATCCCCTAGTCCACCTACCATCGCCTTATCATCCTTTACACTACGGTCTCCATGCAATTCAATAAAGTCGTTGGTCAATTCGTAAATGTAATCTAAAGCATAAGGTCGATCTGCATGTCTAGAAAGCTGCACCCGCTGCCATCGAGTAAGGTTGGAAAAGGTTTCCTTTTTCAAGGCTAAAATTTTACCTTCCAAAGAGACAATATCCTTGCTTAGGTCGATATTTCTCCCTTTTGCCAACTCTTTCATCTCCTGCAACTTTTGCTCTAAATCAGCAATGGGTTTTTCAAATTCTAAGACCATTTCAGTAAATTTTTGAATAACAAATATAAGGATAAGTCTTTATTTGTGGGGTAATTTTTGAGGGATTTGAAGGTGAAAGCCCTAGACTCCAACACGCTCTGAAAAAAATTTAATTGAAAAAAAGCATGTAGGAACAAAACTAAATTATCGATAGGAAGCTTTCGCGCCATAAAACAAAAAAGTCCCTACAAAATAGGGACTTTAAGCGGAATGGACGGGACTCGAACCCGCGACCTCCTGCGTGACAGGCAGGCATTCTAACCAGCTGAACTACCACTCCAAGGTTAGAAAAATAACAATTATGTCACTTTAAATTGCTGTTGTAGCGAAAATGGGTAAATTTTACCCTTCTCAACTACCAAAATCGATGATGCGGAATGGACGGGACTCGAACCCGCGACCTCCTGCGTGACAGGCAGGCATTCTAACCAGCTGAACTACCACTCCGTTTACCTTCACTTTTGAAGTGGTGCAAAGGTAGAAATTCGGAACTTAACCACAATAATTCAACTTTATTTTTTTACAAAAAACAAAGTATCTACTTCGCAATCAAAAGAATAAATATAAAATCAACCCCATTTAAACAGCTTGCCTATCAACAAGTACCTGCACATTGGGATGAAGCCATAAGAATGAAGCAGGAAATAGCGGGCTTACCTGCTCTCTTTTGAGTTGCTCAAATGCTTCTTTTTTTCCAGATCCTGACACAAAAAGTACAATTAACCTAGATTGTAAAATCCCCCGCATACCAATAGTCATTCCAAATTTTGGAGGATGGCGCAAAGTCTTAAGCATTCCATTTGCTAAAGTCGATTCCGCAAGCTGACATACATGAAACGGAAGTTGATGCTCCTCCCCTGGTTCGTTCAACGCAATATGTCCATTGACCCCAATGCCTAAGATGCAAATATCCAAAGGCCCTTCTCGCTCCAATACCTGTTCCATTGCAGCACATTCTTGCTCCGGATCTTGAGTATAGGGGTCCAAAGTCCAGTAGCGTTCGGGTGAAATCCCCATGGGCTGCACAAACTTCCGTTGCACGTCCAACTCAGAAGTGAAGGGAGAATTGACCTCTAGCCCACCCCACTCATCCAATTTAATTACCCGCATATCCGAACCAAAATTTGGATGCTGACTCTTAAAGTCGGAAAGTTTCGCATAAGTCCCTGATGGGGAACCTCCACTAGCTACACAAAATAAAAGATTGGGCTTTTGAACTACCGCTTCTTTGATCAACTCAAACCCATACTTGCTCATTGACTCAAAGTCAGAAAAAAAATGAAATTTCATAGCTAGACTAATTAATAAACCATATCCTTAAACTCTTTTACTAGTATTCCCGCCGGAGTACTTCCAAATCCTTCGGATTAAAAGTAAAGAGTTCAGGCCTTCAAATCCAAGAGAAAAAGCTCCTCTCATCAATTATATTTTAAGGAATCCAAAACCCTTCTTATCTTACTTATTCAATTTCACCTCTATTCTATTTTAAATGATGAAAAGAAGTTTCATACTCCTACTTATCCTTTTTGTGCTTGGAAACCCTATCTGGGCACAAAAAAAAGGACCAAACAAACCAGATCCACTTAAACAGGCCGCTCAGCAAACTATTGACGCACAATTTACTGACATGACCGAACTCAGTGACAAAATCTGGGCCTTTGAAGAAATTGCATTTCAAGAGACGCAGTCTTCTGCTGCACTCTCTGCTTACGCAGAAAAACTAGGTTTTAAAGTCACTCGAGGTGTAGGGGAAATTCCCACTGCCTTTGTAGCGGAATATGGTTCAGGCGCTCCGATCATCGGAATCATGGGTGAGTTTGACGGGCTTCCAGGCTTATCTCAAAATAAGGTTCCTTTCAAAAGCCCCTTACATGCAGGAGCACCGGGGCATGGGTGTGGTCACAACCTATTTGGAGTAGCCTCCTTGGGCGCTGCCTCAGCCATCAAAGAGCTGATCGCCTCTGGACAATTAAAAGGAACTATTCGATTTTACGGTACACCCGCTGAAGAAAAATACTTCGGAAAGCTTTGGATGATTCGAGCAGGATTAATGGAAGATGTGGACATCATGATGGATTGGCACCCTGCAGATGAAACCAAAACTGAAGTTCAAAAAGGCTTGGCTTTGGTAGACTTTTTGGTGGAATTTAATGGACAAACAGCACATGCTTCCGGTGATCCTTGGAATGGAAGGTCTGCTTCCGATGCCTTGGAATTGTATACCACTGGAATCAACTACTACCGAGAACACATCAAGCCTACCGTACGGATTCACTACCATATCCAAGACGGTGGAAAAGTGGTCAATGTGGTACCTGATTACAGCAGGTTGTGGGTTCGGGTACGTGATACGAGTAGAGATGGTCTATTGCCTGTTTGGAAGCAAGTAGAAAAAATGGCTTCTGGTGCAGCAATAATGGCTAATGTAGACCATAAAGTCACTTTAGTGTCAGGTGTGCATGAAATTTTAGTCAACCGTACCGGTTCGGCAGTCATGCAAAAAAATATAGAGTCCTTGGGGGCAATCACCTATACTGAGGAGGAACAAGCTTTTGCTAAAAAAATTCAAGAAGCAAATGGAAAACCACAAGTGGGCGTGATTTCTGAAATTAAACCTATGGAAGAAACACAAGAGCATAGCATGGGTGGAAGTACTGACGTGGGGGATGTGAGCTGGGTCGTACCCACGATCCGTATGGGTGCTACAGTTGCTCCTACCGGAACGCCTTGGCACTCCTGGGCAGTGGTAGCCTCTGTAGGCATGTCTATCGGCCACAAAGGAATGGCCTATGCCTCCAAGGCTTTGGCCATGACTATGGTAGACCTGTATCAAAACGAAACTTTGCGCAATGATATCAAAGCAGAATTCAAACAAAAAAAGGGAGACTATAGCTACAAGGGAATCTTGCCCGATGGACCTCCTCCCTTAAAAGCCGGATACTAATCCATCTGATTGCCAGCATTCTTACCAATAGCAAAAAACCGTTTGAATTACTGCTGATAATCGTCGACTGACCATGGTCTGCAGGCAGTCCACAGAGCACAGCTCATTAAAATGAACTTCAAATCGTGTTTTTCTTTGGTTACTGGTTACAAAACGGATAAGCAACGAATCAAAATAGCCTTTTGTCTAAAAATTAACAGAGGGCTATTTTTTTTGTAACCTGTTAATTTTCAAAAAGATTAAAACTATTTGCCTGATTGCTTGTTTGGTATCTGTAAACACTAAAAAAGAAACCAATGAAAAAATTTAAATTAGTATCCCTTGCACTAGTCGGCTTCGCTGTAACAAGCTTGGTAAGCTGCAATGCTCCAAAGGAGCAGGTAGAAGAAACTGCATCTGATTCAACCGAGGTAGTTGCTGAGGTAGTATCCAACACTGTAGTAGATATTGCTGTTGGATCTGCAGATCACAGCACTCTTGTTGCTGCGGTAACAGCTGCTGGCTTAGTGGAAACATTAAGTGGAACGGGTCCTTTCACTATTTTTGCACCTACCAATGCAGCATTTGATGCTTTGCCTGCTGGAACAGTAGAAGACCTTTTGAAGCCTGAAAATAAGGAAAAATTGACTGCCGTTCTTACTTACCATGTGGTAGCAGGAAATGTAATGTCTTCTCAATTAGCTGATGGACAAAAAGTAGCTACCCTAAACGGACAAGAGCTTACTGTAGCGATCAAAGATGGTGTGGTAACTATCAATGGTACTAAAGTAATCGCTGCAGACCTTGCTGGTAGCAACGGAGTAATTCACGTAGTTGAAGGAGTATTACTTCCTCAATAAGAAGGTCTCTCTTTCACAACTCTAAAAGTCAGCAAATTGCTGACTTTTTTTATTTTTAGTGAATTTCTTTCATTTCATTCCATGAGAGAACCTCAAAAGAATCCACAAGCCAATCAACTGTAGACATTAAATGAAGAAAATAGTAGTATTCCTAATCCTTTCTCTAAGCTTTCATTTCTATGGAATGGCTCAGACATCCCCAAACCATTTAGAAAAAAAAGTTGTACAACAACTCGTACAGGAATCCTTTGATTCCTTATTTTCGAACTACCGGGTGGACTTGCTGAACAAATTTTACACCCCTGATTTTTTGCTATTGGAGCAAGGTGAAGTTTGGGATATGGATTTTATCAATTCCTACCTGAAGGATAGAAGTCAAAGTTCTAACTCAGTGACGCGCACCAATCGTTTTGAATTTATAAAAACGGAGGTTTTTGGAGATAGAGCCTGGGTAGCTTATCACAATTGGGCAACCTTTACCAAGGAGGGAACTATAACTCGAGAAGTGTATTGGCTAGAAAGTGCGACAGCAATACGCACCAGCGATGGTTGGAGGCTTGAACTTCTTCATTCGACTCGGGTAGAGACAAAAAAATAAAAATCTCAACCAATTTGAGACTGGAATAGCTTTTTCTGAGTTAGTTAAATAGTTTCTCTAGAATCTTATAAGTAATTAGGTAAGTAGGCCGTACCCCTTCCATACCCAAAGCCCCTGAGGCAAGGGTACTCCCCGTCTCTAAAGGATTGTCTGAGGCATAGTATGCATAAAGCACCTTAATATTGGACCGAATATTGGATCTGATTTTGGAAGCAGACTGGATAGCCTTTTGGTAATGAGCCCCCTCCATTTCTAATCCTACTGCTTTCCAGGAAGATTCCATAAAGTAAGTTAGAATATCTCGATTTTGTAGGGAGGTTCCCAATACCGTGATCATGGAGCCTTCGTATACACCCAAACCGTAGCCTTTGAAATCTGATTTTTTCAATTCATTGCGGAAAGGATAATTGTCAGCAGTACCTTCAAACACATGTGAACTAGGCACCATTAAATCTCCCTTTCCTCCGTGGAGAATCCCTGCTTTGCCCATAATTGACGTGGACACTACATTCAAAGGGTATTTCACCCCATTTTTAGTGTATGGCTTCAGCAATTCATCAAAGCATTCGTAGGCTTGTTCTCCAAAGGCATAATCCATCACCACAAAAACAGGTCTTTTTTCCTTTTCTTTGGGTAAAATAACACCAGGAATTAAGGAGTCGACATCCATCAATGCCGTATCAATAAGTTGTGCGCCAATATTGGTTCCCGACTCATCGGGAAGATCCACAAACCCATGCTTTTCAGCATAAGCCCTTATTTTCTTGCCTTGGTTATTTTTTGAACGGATAGAGATCTCTGTGGCGGCCTGTTCAATTTCTTCAAAACTCCCTGACCCAAGTGCTTGATGGGCGTAAATGGTATTTACCACACTATGCATGTTGGCAGAGATGATGTGGATAGGACGTTGAATCAATTTCCGTTCCAATAAAGCCTCTTTAATGCGATTAGCCCAAAGTTCCCCATAGACGTGATGCCCAACTCGCTCACGGAGCGTAGCAGAGAAACTAATTTCTCTATCCAAGCCCTGTATCGATTCTTCCATCGCTAATTTACCCAGGTGGTAAACAATGGAAAATAAGCTATTTGAATTACTGCTTTTTTTGAATTTTTCTACTGCCCAAAGGGTCTCCTCGTAGGTTCTACCGATAATATGACTTAAGTAGGCCGCTGCACTTTCTATTTCCAATTCCTCTCCTAACTTTTCTTTTCGAACAAACTCCTCTAGCATTTTCCAATTGGAGGAGATCTTTCCTTTGGGATCAGTGCTGTTTTGTTGGATTTTTTGAGACTCAATATAGAGGAAAGTCAAGTGAGTCAAAATATCATAAATATCTGATCTTCCGCGCGTCATCTCCACATACATAATCTGTTGATCTAAGCGATAACAGTTGCGCTTTCTTCTCGGAGGGACTATGGGTGTCAGATGAGATGTTTCATACCCTTCTCTGCTAATTAATCGAACAAATCGACACTCTTCTATGCCTTTTGGAAGGCGTTCCATGACGTAAAGCAACCCATCCAATTCGATCTTCTCAGGATCAGATAGCTTTCCATATATCTCTGGACTTAATACCATCAAAGCTTGAATCAACCCTTCTCCAGATACCCCCATAGGTTTGTAGCTGCCCCGGTTAAACAAGTGTCGCATCGTGATGTACATCCGCTCTATGGCTGCTCTAGATTCTTGGGCTCGAGTTCGAATCATACGTCTTAGTTAAAGTTTAAAATGACCACCAATTCCCTATTTGAAGGTCGCCAGTGTCTTCCTCAAAGAGATAAAAGAAACCAAAAGTCTAGGTATTACTTCAATTTACCTAGAGATAAATTTTTCAAAATTACCACATTTTTAGGGTAAAAACGAGATGTTTTAAGAGGTAAATGATTCAAACCGACTTCTATTTATTCCTTCAAGCAATCCCCTGAGTGGAATGAAGAGTGGATCCTTTCTTACTTCTTTAGGAGTTCAGCAAACAGCTGCTGAAGTTTTTCCACCTTCGGCCGAACTACAAATTGACAATATGGCTGTTGACCATGCAAAGCATAATAATCGTGATGGTATTGCTCAGCTGGATAAAAATTAGAAAACGGTGTTATTTCTGTTACTAGCGGATTGGGATAGATTTTTGCTTGTGTCAGCTGGTCTTTCATGTCCTTGGCTTGATCACCTTGGGCCAGTGAGGTATAAAAAATTGAAGACCGGTATTGTGGGCCTACATCAGCACCTTGTCTATTTAAAGTCGTAGGATCGTGCGTAGCCCAGAAAACAGTCAAAATTGTTTGAAGTGCAATCAATTTAGGATCAAAGATCACTTGAATCACCTCTGCATGACCCGTGGTACCCGTACAGATGGCTTCATAGCTCGGGTTAGGAAGTATCCCCCCTGCATATCCGGGAACTACTTTTACCACCCCATTTAGCCGTAAGAAAACAGCTTCTGTGCACCAAAAACAACCTCCTCCTAGAAAAAGTACGTCCATACCAATGGGACAATTCAACTCTGTTTGTGGAAGCAATTCGTGCGTGTTCATGTTTTTTAGATTTAAACGAATAACTAGGCTCTTGGTTTATTTTTACTAGATTTTTAAACCAGTGCCTACCCACCGAAGACAAGAGATTTTAGTTGGAGAATTAAATGGAAGTTTTATTTTTGTTAGGGATGGAACAAAGTAATTAAGGTAATGCATTCCTTACCCTGCTATTGAACCATTAATCCTATAAATTGGAAGAATCAAAAAAACTTTGCAGGAACTCTTCTTGCAATTCGTAGTTTGCATACTAAAGTTTAAAATAATCTAGAATGAACAAACAATTTCTAAAGGCAGGAATGCTTGGATTGTTGGTAGCAGGCTGGCTAAGCCAATCTGTATGGGCACAAAGTGATCCTACTGGAAAACGGAGGGTAACAAGTACGTATGCCATCACCAATGCAACAGTATTTAAGTCTCCTAGTGACCCAGGGAGTAAAGCCACTATCTTAATCAAAGACGGTATTATTGTCGGCGTAGGGACTTCCCTGACGCTACCCAAAGAAGCGAAATTAATTGCAGGAGATTCCCTCTTTGCTTATCCAGGATTTATAGCTGGTGCTGGGACAATGGGTATTTCCAAACCTAAGGATGCAGAAAGACCCAAAGATTTTGTGTCCTCAAATCCACCCGACGAAATAGCAGGAATTACTCCATGGAGGGCTGCTGCTGATTTTTATACAGCTTCAAGCAGCCAAGTGGAAGATTGGAGAAAGGCAGGATTCACCATCAGCCAAGTGATCCCTGACGGGGGAATGTTGCCCGGAAAAACTGCCATTCTTGTTTTGGGAGATTCAAAAACTAATAATTTTCTGAACAACAATGCCGCTGTTGCAGCAAATTTTAGAAGTTCAAGAAGCATGTATCCCGCTACGTTAGCAGGTGTAATGGCCAAATTCAGGGACGTTTATCAAAATACCGCTCTTGTTTTAGACCACGAACGAATGTTTGCCACCACTACAGGTGTCAAACGCCCGCAGGTAAGTCCTACCCAGGAAGCCATGAAAGCAGTTGTTCAAAAACAACAAGCTGTTCTTTTCACTGCTGGATCAGAACTTGAAATTCGCCGTGCTATAGCTTTGCAGAAAGAATTAGGTTTCAAACTAATCCTAACTGGTTTGGAAAACTATGAATCAGTCATAGATTTAATCAAGTCCTCCGGAACACCCGTATTGATTAAATTGCAATTACCAGACGAAAAGTCAATCAAAGCACAAAAATCCGAGGGAGTTACTGAAGCCACCAAAGCCCAGTATGCGCGTGTCAAAGAAGCTTACGATGCCGCGCTAAAGCAAGCGGCATTATTGGAAAAGGCTGGTATATTATTTGGGTTCAGTACTGCAGATGCTAAAGCGAGTGAGGTACATCAAACTTTAAAGACAATGATTGACAATGGATTAAGTGAAAAAGCAGCATTAGCTGCATTGACTACTAATCCAGCGACGATTCTTGGAATAAGCAAAGTGGCAGGAACGCTTGAAAAAGGCATGTTGGCTAACTTAATTTTAAGTACAGACACACTTTTCAAAGAAGAAACTCAAATCAAACATGTCATTGCTGATGGGTATGTTTTTGATTATGAAATCAAAAAGAAATCTCAAAAAACAGATACTTCCGCGGTAAAATCGGAAAACCCTAGCAATGCCATCTCTGTAGAAGGCGTTTGGGAATATACCTCCGAAACTCCTGCAGGAAGTTCGGGCGGCGAAATCACAATCAAACGCGATAATGGTGTATTGGGAGGAACAATCACCTACGACGACCCATCTGGCTCAGGAAAAGCATCTGCACCAATTAAAAATGCAAGCTTAACTGGAAAAACACTCAGTTTTGAATTTGAAGTTTCTGCTGGCGGTATGAGTTTGTCCGTATTAATCTCTGGAGAGATCAACGGGAAATCTATGGATGGAGCCCTTTCCGTACCGCAAATGGGATCTTTTCCAGTTAAAGCAACACTCACTTCACCTAACCTAGCCAATTGACTATGAAAAAGAACATTTTCCTTCTCGCTGCACTAATTGGATTGGGTATGGGAACTACCCATGCACAAGTCCAAAAGGGCAGTGTATTGATAAAAAACGCAACTGTTTTGACCATCACCAAGGGTAATCTAGAATCTTCTGATGTTTTGGTCCAAAATGGAATCATTACTCAGGTTGGAAAAAACCTGACAGCGCCTACTGGAATAAGTACGATAGATGCTACTGGCAAATACCTTATGCCTGGCATCATTGATGCCCATTCGCATGTCGGATTGGATGTGGTCAATGAAGCTTCTGCTCCAATCACTGCTGAAATACGCATGAAAGATGTAGTCAACCCCTACGAAATTGGAATCTACAGAGCATTGGCAGGTGGAGTTACCATCTCCCATGCCATGCATGGATCTGCCAATGTCATTGGAGGTCAAAATGCTACTTTAAAACACCGATGGGGAAGCAAAGATCCAGCAGATATCATCATGCAAGACGCACCACGTACCATCAAGTTTGCATTGGGTGAAAACCCAACCCGTGTACACGGAAGAGGGAATGGCATTCAACCACGTTCCCGTATGGGCGTAGAAGCGGTTATCCGAAACGGATTTAATGAAGCCTTGCAATACAAAAAAGCTTGGGAAAATTACACCCTTGCCAAAACTCAAAAGGGCAATACATCTACCCCACCAACCTACAATGAACGTCTGCAAACGCTAGTAGACATCCTAGATGGAAAAATAATTATCCATTGCCACTCTTACCGGGCAGATGAAATCTACATGCTAATCAATGTGGTCAAAGACTTTAATATCAAAAAATTAGTGTTCCAACACACCAATGAAGGATTTAAAGTAGCTCCAGAGATCGCAGAGTACACGATGGGTGCATCCGTTTTTGCAGACTGGTGGGCATATAAAATGGAAGTGTATTACTCCACGGCATACAACGCAGCCATTCTACAAAAAAATGGGGCATTAACCTCCATCAACTCAGATTCAGCAGAACTCATTCGGCATTTGTACCACGAAGCGGCTAAAACACAGCGGTATGGTGGGCTGACTGATGAAGAGGCACTTGCCATGATCACTATCAATCCTGCCAAGCAATTGGGGATAGAAGATAAGGTGGGCTCAATTGAAGTAGGTAAACAAGCCGATTTAGCTATTTTTGAAGGTCACCCCCTCTCCGCCTATGCAGTCCCTCAAATGACTTTTGTAGATGGAATCAAATACTTTGATCGAAATTCAGATCAATTGGACCAGCGCCAATGGGTAGCAGCCACTGAAATGGTAGAACCAATCCATCTGCGAGCAAATGAAGAGGCTCATCGCTGTATGCAGGACGTTGATGCTTATTTTGAGGCATTTCAAGGCGCTTTTTTTTCTGAAAAACACTAATTCATCCCAAAAATTCAAAAACAATGAATCGAATTTTAACTAGCTTTTGCGCTACACTTCTAGCCCTTCTTCCTTTGATGGCTGTAGCCCAAATCGATGGGGAATTTGTTAAACCTCGAAACGGAAAATTTCTACTGAAAAATGCAACAGTAGTTACTGTCACGAAAGGAACCTTAAACAATACTTCTGTTTTACTTGAGAATGGTAAAATTTCCCAAATAGGAACTGGGGTAACTAGTTCCGATGCTGAAGAAATTGATTGTACGGGTCTATTTATCTATCCAGGTATTATCGATGGCGGAACCCGTTTGGGATTGGTTGAAGTAAGTTCGGTCCCAGAAACCGTCGACTATGCCGAAATAGGCAATGTATCCCCAAATATGCAGGCTTTAACTACGGTAAATCCAAACGCTGAAGCCATTGGGGTAACCAGAGTATCTGGTGTTACCACAGTGCTTACAGTGCCTTCGGGGGGATTATTTCCTGGAACAGCAGCACTCATCAACTTGAATGGCTATACCCCAGATCAAATGTATGGTGGATTTAAAGCAGTAGCTATGTCATTTCCAAGTTCAGGACGTCGTGGTAGATTTGATAGAAGGTCTGATGAAAACATCAAAAAAGATGGAGAAAAAGCCATGAAGGAAGCTAGTGAAATCTGGGAGAATGCAAAAAGCTACCTAGAACTCAAGAATTCTGGAGCCGAACTGACCTATTATCCAGAAATGGAACAGCTTTCAAAAGTAATTTCAGGGGAACTGCCTCTTTTGATTGAAGTAAATGCAGCGTCTGATATCTTAAATGCAATTAAGTGGGTAGAAGAAAAAAATATCAAAGTAATCTTTACTGGAGTTGCTGAAGGATGGAGAGTTGCAGACCAACTTGCAAAATCAAAAATCCCTGTCGTGACTGGACCTGTTCAGGCACTTCCAACCCGTGCTTCTGATCGCTACGATACCCCCTATGCCAACGCAGGGATGCTAGCAAAGGCCGGAGTAAAAGTGGCACTTCGTACAGATGAAGAGGAAAACGTTAGAAATCTTCCCTTCCATGCTGCTTTTGCTGCGGCTTATGGACTAGGCAAGGAGGAAGCTTTGAAGGCGGTCACCATCAACCCAGCTGAGATTTTTGGCATTGCAGACCAATATGGCTCTGTGGAAGTAGGAAAACGTGCCAACCTAATTGTTTCTACCGGAGACCCTTTTGAAACAAGATCACAAATTCAACACGTATTTATCGATGGATACCGAATCCCAATGTCCAACCGACACATCCGACTTTACCAAGAATTTTTGGAAAGGTCCCCTGGTTTGAATGCCAATTAAAACTACAGGCCATGGAAAAACTCCATGGCCTTTTTTATTTCCTTATTGAAAATTCTAACTTGAAGATTCCCTAATTAACAATTCAAGAATTACATTTTGCTAATGAAACAAAAACTACTTTCCCTAGCTGCTGCCTCGCTCCTAGCACTAAATGTGCAAGCCCAGCAAGATGGATTTTTTCCATCCCAACTTGCTCCCCAAAAGAAATTTGAAACTGATTTTTTAAAAGCAGTTAAAAGTGATCGTTTCAAAGTTCACCTCACTGAATTAACCAAAAATCCTCACATCGCCGGAACCCCAGAAAACGAACTGGTGAAGGATTACATGGTGGAAATTATGTCTCAAGCAGGCATGGAGGTAAAGGTATGGCCTTACGACGTTTACCTACCCAACCATCCTGGAAAATCTGAGCTACAAATCATTACTCCAGTACAGCTTACCCTATCCCAAAAAGAAGGGGAGCTAGCGGAAGACCCTTTTTCGACTGATCCCAGACTACACTTAGGCTTCAATGCCTTCTCCGGCAGCGGAGACGTCACTGCAGAGGTGGTTTACGTCAATTACGGTACCCGAGAAGATTTTATGAAGCTAGTAGAGATGGGCGTGCCTCTCAAAGGAAAAGTAGCTATCGCTCGCTATGGCGGCAACTTCCGTGGCTACAAGGCCAAATTTGCAGAGCAACAAGGCATGGTAGGCTTGGTGGTGTATACCGATCCAAAGGATTCTGGATATACCAGAGGAGAGGTTTATCCCAAGGGCCCTTATTACAACGAAACCACCATTCAACGTGGTTCCATGTTGACCTTGGATTTTACGGGTGATCCCCTGACACCCAACCGACCTGCCCTTCCTTTGGATGGTCCTAAGAAAATCAAGCGTGACGATCCTGCTACCGTAGACTTTCACACCATACCCGTGACACCCATCGGCTACGGGGCAGCCAAGGAAATCCTGAGCCGAATGACAGGAGCAGATGTGCCAGAAAGTTGGCAGGGGGGCTTGCCTTTCCAGTATAAGCTAACTGGCGGTGCTGAGTTGAAGGTTCGTGTTATGGTGGATCAAAAACCCGAATTTATCCGTGCCAATAATGTGGTAGGTACTTTTATCGGGAAAGACCATCCAGACGAATGGATCATCTTGGGCAGCCATTACGATGCCTGGTCTTTTGGTGCCACGGATCCCAATTCGGGTACCGCCATGCTCCTCACCTTTGCTGAAGCCTTGGGCGAATTGTACAAAAATGGCCAAAAGCCTTCCCGCTCCATCTTGATTGGACATTGGGATGCCGAAGAGCAGGGCGTGATTGGTTCGACCGAATGGGTAGAGCATTTGCGTGAAGAATTAGGTGCCAAAGCAATTTCTTACATGAACTTTGACGGAGGTGCCTCAGGTAGAAATTTTGGTGCGTCAGCAGCACCTACATTGAAGAAGTTAATCATCGATGCCTCCAAAGAAGTAATTTATCCAGATTCAGCAAAAACAGTGTTTGAGATATGGGCAGGGAAAAATTCAGAGCCAAGAATCGGTAATTTGGGTGGGGGCTCTGACCACATTGCCTTCTACATGCACGTAGGCATTCCATCTTTGAGCGGCGGCTCTGGAGGTACCACTGCCTACCACTCCAACTACGATAATATCCACTATTACAGCAAGTTTTCTGATCCAAGCTTTAAGATGGGGGGTGCTGTGGCTCAGGTATTTGGCTTGGTTGCCATTCGTCAAGCCAATGCAGCAGTTATTCCTTACGATGTGCCTCGCTATGCCCAAGATTTGAAAGGACACTTTGAGCAGGCAGTTAAAAATGTGAAAGCCATGGATGTCACTTTTGGTGGATTTGACCAGGTGGCCAATGCCTTGAAGCAGTTGGAGGAAAGTTCAGAAGGGTACCAAAATGCGCTTCAGAACGCCATGGCATCTGAAAAGCTAACAGCTGTACAACTGAAAAAAATCAACACCGGGTTGATCGGTTTGGAAAAAAGTTGGATCGACCCCAAAGGAATGTACTACGGGGAATGGTACAAATCATTGTATGTGTGCAACGATCCTTTCTCAGGCTATGCCTCCTGGATTCTACCTGGAATTCAATACGAGGTAGCAATCCAAAATACCAGTCGCTTGAAAGAGTGGGATACGCGCTACGCAAAAGCCATTCTTGACCTCAGCAAAAAGGTAGACAAGCTGAGTAGTCAACTTCAGTAACCAGAAATAAAAAAACCGCAGAGAGTAATTTCCGCGGTTTTTTTTTGTGTTTAAGTAATAAATGGAAAAAGACCCGCCGCGGCGGGTCAAACGGTGAATAACCGCAGGTGAAACCCGTGAATCTTAAAACTTAATCTGGATCATTTTTGAAAAAGCTTGCCCATCCAAGGTCATGCCCTCCATCCAAATATGGATGGCTTTTACTCCATAGGGCACCTTAACATTAGTTTGGAATGCACCGGAGATAGTAATTCCCTGAGGCTCCCAGTAGATCGTAGGCTTTTTCTTTAAAAATTGATCTGAAGGAGGGTTTTTAATGAATTCTGGAAACTCAGTAAATCCTGGAATAGCGAAAATCTGAAATCCCTCGGAATTGAACTTCTTGTCGCTATCAGGTCCTGTTCTTAATCCTTTTTTAGTCTCAATCATGATCACACCTGCATAACCGGCCATTCCAAAAATAGATTTCCCAATATTGTCAGAATAGACTTTAATTGATTCAAGCTGGGAGGGTTCAAATTCCTCTAAGATATTTCTAAATTCTGTTGGCTCGAGAAAGGGCAAGGAATTTCCGTCTAAAATCAATAAGGGTGTTCCTGTTCGTTCACCATAAGTGAAATTTCTGAATTTCAACGTACTCCAATTAAATCCTAGACGACCCAAGATTTGTCCGATAGTTTCCTTCTCAAGAATATCTCCACTTACTTCCTGAGTAGGATCACCATATCCGTAATTCCCCTCTACCATGGTTTCTCGCTCCTTGACTTCTTCTTTCACAAACTCTTCCAGCATAACATACTCTCCGGAAACATCCAACCCACTGTTTTTATTAAGATTGGGCTCCACTGTGTATGAAAATCTCGGATAATTGAGGGGTACTATTGGACGTTTCAGCGGCAAAAGCGCTACCCTGCCGTAGGGTCTCCTTTTCTGATCCAAGGCAGCAATAGCGATTTGGGCAGTATCCTTGAAAATTAAGCCAGTAGCCCAAAAATTACCCAAAG
>JANQWS010000067.1 GCA_030729785.1 Algoriphagus sp.
TCTTGGCTTTTGCCTACCTACCAGGCAGGTTTCTTGGTTCTCGGCTCTTGCCTGCTTACCGCGGGTAGGCTTCTGATCGGTCTTGGTACTTGCTTGCCTGTCGGCAGACAGGGTACTTGGTACTTGGTACATGGTACTTCCTACAAATTTGTGCTTTCTCCTAAAAATGCTACCTTAATCCCCATGAAAAAGATCGGATTCTTTAGCGCACTGATTCTGCCTACACTACTCTTTTTTGGAATGCAGTGGGGTGGTCCCTTCCAATGGATGATTCACATTTTTGTTTTCTTGCTTGTCCCCCTAATGGATTATTTAATCCAAAAGGATACAGCCAATGTTCCAGCAGCTGAAGTTAGTGAGTCAATGAAGTCTCATTTTTACAAGTTGATCACCTTCGTTTGGGTATATGTCCAATTGGCAGTGCTGATCTGGGGTTTCTATGTGGTAAGTACGCAGGAATTGTCTTTGATTTCTTGGCTTGCCTTTGCTACCGGTATGGCTTTAGTTACAGGAGGGATTGGCATTACTGTAGCACATGAGTTGGGTCATCGTAGCGAAAAAATTGAACAGACCTATTCCAAAATTCTCTTGATGACTGTCTGCTACATGCACTTTTTTATCGAACACAATCGAGGACACCATGTCCGTGTAGCCACACCTGAAGATCCAGCGACAAGTCGAAAAGGAGAAACGTTCTATGCCTTCTGGTGGAGATCGGTAACCCAAGGATATCTCAGTTCTTGGCATTTGGAAGCAGAACGTTTAAAAAAGAAAGGCCATGCTTTCTGGTCTCTTTCCAACCAAATGATTTGGTTTCAGATCCTTCCCCTGGTTTTTGTTTCCTCTTTTTCAGTAGTGTTCTCTTACTTAGAAGGAAGGTTCGTATGGGAAGTTCCTGTTTTCTTCCTTATCCAAAGTGTCTTAGGATTTTCCCTGTTGGAATTAGTCAACTACTTGGAACACTACGGCATGGAACGCAAGCGATTGCCTTCCGGTCTCTATGAAAAAGTGACCCCACTTCATTCCTGGAATGCCTCCCAACTGGTGAGTAATTTCCTGCTTTTTCAATTGCAGCGTCATTCTGATCATCATGCAGCTGCCCATAAAAGGTACCAAGTGCTAGATCATCACGAAACTAGCCCTCAGCTGCCTGCAGGGTATTCGGCAATGATTATTTTAGCTTGCATTCCTCCACTTTGGTTTGCAGTGATGGACCCGCTCCTGTCTAGATGGCAAAAAACTCAAAAATTTGATTTAATCGAGTAAAAAGTTATTAAAAAAACTACTTTTAAAAGCCATCCATACCACTAAAAATAAGATTCCCCAAAAAAGGTAAATTCTATAAAAATCAGCGGTTTCTTTGTATCGGTTTTCTAAGATTTCTGTTTTCTCTAGGGTGTTTATTTGATCAAAAATTTGATTTAAAGCAGCTCCATCCGAAGCCCTGAAGAACTGGCCATTGCCAATTCTTGAAATTTCTCGTAGTGTAGATTCATCCAAGTAACTCTCTACTAGTTGAGGTCTTCCAAAAAAATCCGTCCCATACGGCACCATGCCATCTTTCCCTACCGCAATGGTGTAAATTTTTATTCCAAAAGCACTTGCCAATTGTGCAGCAAAAATCGGATCTACATTTCCTGCATTGCTTTCTCCATCCGACAATAGAATCATTACTTTGGATGGGGATTCACTATCCTTCATTCGGTTTGTACCCGCTGCTATCGCAGATCCGATGGCGGTCCCCTTCGCTTCAATCATTGAAAAATTTATCTCTTGGATCAAGCTGCTTAACAGCTGGTAATCGTTAGTTAACGGGGATAGTGAATAGGCCTCACCTGAAAAAACAACCATCCCTATACGGTCCCCAAATCTACCTTCTATAAAATCAAGTGCAGTATTTTTTGCAGCTTCCAGTCGATTGGGGACAAAGTCTTGTAAATCCATCGACTCAGAAATATCAAGAACGAGTAGGATGTCAATTCCTTCCGTAAACTGTTCCACTCGCTCATTACTCCGCTGAGGTCGAGCCAGTGCTAAAACCAAAAAGATTAGAAATAAAAAGAAGAAGCCCGAAGGAATTAGTCGTAGGTAGGTCCATGGATTTCCTTCTACTGCCCTTTTGGGTAGTGAAAGTTCTAAAACAGGATTCTTTAAGAATTTGATAAACTTGCGTAATAAAATCAATAAAGGTATCAACCAAAGTAAATTCAATACCAGTGGGTTTTCCCACTCATAGGAGCGCAAGGTCTCAGGTAAAAACCAAGACCAGGAAAAAAACTCAGCGAGTGATTCTCTCATTGGTTAGTTGACTTAAAGCGGCATTGTAATTCAGTTTAGCAACTGCTAAAAGGTATGTTGTGGCATTTTGACTATCTTCTTCTATTCCCGCATAAATGATCATATCAATGCTTCTGAGTGCCTTAAATACTTCTTCATCCGCTAATTCAGCAGCAATTTCACTAGAAGTCCATTCTTGAAATGGTTGAGAGCGAAGATGTTCCATATAGCTTTTCCAATGCCCTATCAATTCATCAGCAAGTGTTTGATTTGGGTTTTGTTGAAGTAAATCAGCTAGTTTCTTCCATTTTCGCTCAAATTGAATCCAACGCAGTCTTTCTCTATTTTTCCAGAATAGGCCTTTAATCTTTTCTGCAAAAACAAAAAATAGGAGCGCTATAACAAGAAGAATCCCCCCACAAATAGCACCAAAAATTAGCCAATTGAATGATTTTTCAAGTGGTTGGTACACATTATTTTCCTTGAATTGCAATTCTTCAGGAATGGAGTCCAAATTAAGTTTTAAATGGATGAATGCCTCATTTGTGTAATGAATCAAACTGTCGTATCGATTTAACTCTACCACGGGTAAGGATAGGTAAGAGATGGGTTCAAGAGAAAAATTAGACAGAAAATAAAGAGCACTATCTTGTGTTATGCCCTCTTGGGTAAAGGAAATAAATGTTTTACGCTCTAGAAGTACAAATGGAGAGAAGTCGTGCACCGAATCAGGAAAGATCAATTGTGCCGACTGTGGATAGCTTGCCTTGAGTACAAACGCAACCCGTTCTCCGAGTTGAGCGGAATCTTGGGTAAAATATCCCCTCACCTGAACCTCCTGTGCCCAAGCGGATGTACTAGCAAGGAGGAGGAAAAGAAATAGACGGAACTTACCCACGCTTCATTCGTTTATTTCGGTACTTAAATAAGTCAATTAAGGGCACCACTATATCTTCTCTCGAATCAATAGCCAAATAATTGATTTGATTTTTCTTACATAGCTCTTTTAATTTTCCGCGCTCACTGGTGAAGGTTTCAGCAATTTTTTTTGAAAAACTCCCAAATGCAGTATTTATCCAGGTAGTTTTTCCCCGCTCCTTATCAAAGATGGGCACGATCCCTAGAGCTGGTAAGGCAGCCTCTCTAGGATCAGTCAATTGAACGGCGACTAAATCATGACGTTCGGCTAGAGCTCGGAAAGGGCGCTCGTAACCATCGTCAATAAAATCTGATATCACAATGAGGATACTTCTCTTTTTAATCAAATTCAATGCAAAGGTGAAAAGTCCATTCAAATTAGTTTTCAAACTAGTATTTTCGTGTTCAAATATTCCCCGCACGATTTTGACTCCTTGCTTACTTCCTTTACTAGGAAGAATCAATTTTTCCTGTTGATCAGAATAAGAAATTAATCCTACTTGGCTGCCCTCATATACTGCTGCAAGGGTCAAAACTCCTGCAATCAATTTGCCTTGATCAATTTTCTTTTGTCCCTGTTGTCCAATATCCTGACTCCCAGAAATGTCTAAAAGAAAATAAACAGATTGATCTTTTTCTTCCTTAAAAGTTTTGACAAAGGTGCCGTGTCCTTTGGCAGATACTTTCCACTCAATGGTACGTACATCATCGCCATACTGGTAGGGGCGTAAATCATCAAACTCCAACCCCGAACCTTTAAAAAGTGACTGATACTCTCCTTGAAGGTGATTGTTGGCCACCTTTCGGATCATAATTTCGTATTTTCTAAGTTTGCCAAATAGCTGATCCATGAGAAGGATTTGAATTGGCTAAGTTAAAGTCTTGTAGCGAAAATTAAAATTTAAGTAGGGCTATAGAACTCGTTTTTATCCGTTAAAAAAAACTAATTTTGACTTGTGATGAATCGGCTACTTTTCATTTTTATACTGCTATTACTTAATTCATGCAATAGGAGTTCTGCCTCAAAAGAATTTTTGTCGGAAGATTTGATGGTAGCCATCCTAGTAGATGTTCAAGTTGCGGAAGGAAAAGCAAGTACATTACCCATTTCGTATGATTCCTCAAAAGTTCTCTACCATTTGCTTGAAAAGGATATTTTTTTAAAACATGGAGTCAGTGATTCAGTTTTTACTATGAGTATGGCCTATTACTTAGAGGATGCTGAAAAAATGGACCGTATTTATGCCCGCATCATTGATTCGCTGGTAGTACTTGAAAATAACCTCATGACCAAGGAGTAAGCCAAATGCTGTACCCAAGTAACTTAGAGCAGAAAGTTAATTTTATTAAAATTAAAGAACTCATCAAGGCTGAATGTACTTCTTCCTTGGGGCAAGGGTTTGTAGATCAAATTACTTTTTCGAAAGACTTTGGACTGGTTCAACGGCTATTAGACCAAACTGAGGAGTTTCGTCAGCTACTGCTTGCAGGAGAACCATTTCCTTCCTCACATTTTACGAATCTGAATCCTTACCTAGAAAAAGCCAAGTTGGAAGGCTCTTTTTTAGAACAAGATGAATTTCAGGAGATTAAATTAGCTCTTCAAACACTCCAATTATGCATTTCTTTCTTTCAAAAGTTTGGAGAGTCTTATCCTACACTGAAAGCATTGCTTGGACTGCTTCTTGATTTGGATTTAAAATTGCTACGAGAAATTGATCAGGTGCTGGATGAGAAAGGCAAATTGAGGAGTAATGCTTCCAAGGAACTTCAATTGATTCGAACCCAACTCCTTTACGAAGAAAGTCGCTTGCGGAAAGTGATGGAACGTGTTTTCAAAGAGGCGCGAGCCAAAGGGCTTGTACCCGATGATTCAGCCATGACTATTCGGGGAGGTAGAATGGTGATTCCAATAGCTGCAGAAAATAAACGTAAACTACGTGGATTTATTCACGACGAGTCCGCAACAGGTCAGACTGTATTTATGGAGCCTGAAGAGGCTTTGGATATTAATAATGAGATCCGAGACCTTGAATACATGGAAAAGAGGGAGATCATTCGGATTTTGACAAAACTTACAAATCAACTGCGCCCAAATATTCCTGCACTCCGTAAAGCAACTAATTTTCTTGGGGTGTTTGATTTTATCCGTGCAAAAGCTCGTTTTGCCTTAAAGACTAACAGTGTGAAGCCAATCCTTACCCTGGAAAGAGGGCTTTCTTGGTCTGATGCAAGGCATCCTATCTTGGAGATTTCCTTAAAGGCACAAGGAAAACAGGTTGTTCCACTTCATCTAAACCTAGATCACCAAAAGCGGTTGCTGCTTATTTCTGGCCCCAATGCTGGTGGTAAATCCGTAGCGCTGAAAACAGTAGCTCTCCTACAATACATGCTGCAATGCGGCCTACTTCTGCCCATGCATCCGGACTCCAAATGTTCCCTATTTGATCATCTGTTTATTGATATAGGAGACGAACAAAGTTTGGAGAATGACTTAAGTACCTACTCTTCGCATCTGATGAGTATGAAACACTTTTCCCAATTTGCCAATAAGAAGACAATTCTCTTTATCGATGAATTTGGAACGGGTACTGAGCCGCAATTTGGAGGAGCAATCGCAGAATCAATTTTACTTGCCTTAGCTAAACTGGGAGCTTATGGGGTAATCACCACTCATTATGGTAATCTCAAACAACTTGCCGAGAAGCAGCAGGGACTAGTCAATGGTGCCATGCGCTACGATGTAGAAAAATTGGAACCCTTGTATCAATTGGAAATTGGGAAACCAGGTTCCTCCTTTGCTCTCGAAATTGCTTCAAAAATAGGACTTTCTAAGGAGATTGTTTCCTATGCGAAGCAGCAGATTGGTGAGGCACGTGTCCGCTATGATCGCCTTTTATCTAAATTGGAAAACGAAAAAAATCAATACGCTCAGCTACTAAAAGAGGTCAAAGAAAAGGACAGCCTTCTCGCGGCCAAACTCAAGGAATATGGACTCTTGAAAGACACGCTGGAGCAAACCAAAAAGAACTATATCCAAGAAGCTAAGTTGGAAGCAAAATCTCTTCTGGATCAGGCCAATAAAAAAATTGAGTCTGTGATTCGAGAGATTAAGGAAGGGAAAGCCGAAAAGGAAGTAACCAAAAACCTCCGAAAAGAGCTTGATGTATTTAAAGAGAAAGTTAAGCCTGAAAAAGTAACTCCTAAGGATCCTGAAATCCAAGTAATAGGAGGTCAGATTCAACTTGGAGATTGGGTTCGGCTCAAAGATAATGGTGCCATAGGTGAAGTACTTCTCCTAAAAAGTAAGGATGCAGATTTACTTATAGGTGACCTCAAGTCTACTGTTAAACTTTCTCGATTGGAGAAGATTGCGAAGACTACTGCTAAAAAAGAATTAAAATCTATGGAGAAGCGTGGTAGTTATCAGACAACTACAAAGATGATGGACTTCTCTTCCAACTTAGATTTACGTGGAAAAAGGGGAGAAGAAGTCCTCCCTATGATCCAAAACTTTATTGACGAGGGATTTATGCTAGGGATAAAAAATCTACGAATTGTCCATGGTAAGGGAGATGGAATCTTAAGAGAGGTTACAAGAAATTTGCTTCGATCCATGTCCCAAGTAGGCAAATTGGAAGACGAACATGCCGATCGGGGAGGTGCTGGAGTAACTTTGATAACGTTAAAGTAACCTCCTTATTTTTTTTGAATAGTCGCCAGTTGGCGATTTATCAGCAGTAATTCAACTCTATTTTATGCTACTGGTACGATTACAGATAAATCATATTTTTTAATATTTGAAGGTGTAGCAACGAGAATACGGACCAGGTAGATTATTTAAAATCTTCCATCCTTATTTTTTTTTCACAAAACGTGTATTCTCGAGGTTCGTTGGAGCAAATCACCAAAATTCTATCCAAAGTATACTGAGCGACAAGGTCCGCATACCAAGCGATTCCTTGCTTATCTAAGTTGCTAGTAGGCTCATCCAATAAGATCAATTGAACCTCAGAAAAAAGTGCAAGAGCAAGTTTTACGCGTTGCCTCATGCCCGAAGAAAATTGAGAAATAAATTTATTTTGATGCTTTTCTAAACCCATATGTACAATTATTTCCTTGACTGACCACTGGTTTAATGGACGCTTAAATTGGAAATGGAAGTTTAAAGCTTCTACCAAGGTAAACTCTTCGGGTAATTCAAGATAAGGAGTGGCTATGGAAAGGGTTCGAAACCAGTTTTCTTGAGCAATCGATTTTGAATCTAACTCAAATTCCATACTCCCATTTGTTAAAGGGATTGCACCAGAGAGGCACTTTAAAAAAGTGGATTTACCAGATCCATTACCTCCAGTAACAGCCATTGTAGTTCCTGAAACTAGCTCTAAATCTAGATTTTTAAAAACCCATTCGTTCTGAAAGCGTTTGGAGGCCTTTTGAATTTTGACCCTAAACATGCTAGTTGATGTAGCCTTTCATAACCCCTCGCTCGGAGGAACGGATAAAATTTAATATTTCATCTCGCTCTTTGGTAGCAGGGAGGTTGATTTCAATTTCTTCTAAAGCCCTACTGTTATTCAAACTGTTTAAAAATAAATAGCGATAAACTTCCTGGATGTGTGCAATAGTTTCACTTGTGAACCCTCTTCTTCGTAAACCTAAAGAATTTACTCCTGCATAGGTGAGCGGCTCTCGTGCCGCCTTCGTAAATGGGGGAACATCTTTTCTCACTAAAGATCCACCAGAGATCATGGCATGCATTCCAATTTTTACAAATTGATGAATTGCGCTTGATCCTCCTACAATTGCCCAATCTTCAATAACAACATGCCCCGCTATTTGAACAGAATTTGCCACAATTACATGGCTTCCAATAACGCAGTCGTGTGCCACATGAACATAAGCCATCAAAAGGCAATGACTTCCAACTACAGTGGTTTGCTTGTCTACCGTTCCACGTGAGATGGTGACACATTCTCGAACAGTAGTATGATCTCCAATAACCACTGTTGAATCTTCACCTTGAAATTTAAGGTCTTGTGGAATTCCAGCAATAACGGCACCTGGAAAAATTTTGCAATTTTTTCCGATCCGTGCTCCAGGATAAATAGTTACATTAGATCCAATCCAAGTATTGTCTCCGATGACCACATCTTCATGAATCATGGTAAATGGATCAACTTGTACTCCTAGGCCTAATTGGGCATCAGGATGAATAGACGACATTGGACTCAACATAGCTCTTTTCGGGTAATGCTTGCGGTCATGATGGCTTCACAAACAAGGGTATTGCCTACAAAGGCCTCCCCTTTCATTTTTGCAATTCCTCTTCGAATGGGTGCGAGAAGTTCACATTTAAAAACAATAGTGTCTCCTGGTAAGACCATTTTTCTAAATTTACAACTTTCAATTCCTAGGAAATAAGTCCAATAATTTTCTGGGTCTTCTACGGAACTGAGGACCAAAATCCCTCCAGTTTGAGCCATGGCTTCAACCTGCATGACGCCAGGCATAACTGGATTACCAGGAAAATGTCCCATAAAGAAAGGTTCATTCATGGTGACATTCTTGACACCTGCTACTACATTCTCATCTAAATAAATGATTTTATCGATGAGTTGAAATGGATACCGGTGAGGTAAAATATTGCTAATCTGATTGATGTCCATCACAGGAGGAAGCTTGGGGTCGTAATAGGGAATATGGGTTGATCCCATTTTTTCCATTGCCCGCTTCAATTTTTTGGCAAAGGCCACATTGGCTGCATGCCCAGGTCGAGCAGCTAGAATCTGTGCCTTCAGTGGTCTACCTACTAAGGCCAAGTCACCGACTACATCCAATAGTTTATGGCGAGCAGGCTCGTTTTTATAGCGTAAATCCACATTATTGAGGATCCCCTCCTTTTTTACTTCTACCGACTCCTTGTTAAACATCTTTGCTAGATGAGCCAATTCTTCCTTTTCCACAATGCGGTCCACCACTACTATAGCATTGTTCAAATCTCCTCCTTTGATTAGGTTAGATTTGTACAACATCTCTAGTTCATGAAGAAAACAAAAGGTTCGGCAGGAGGCAATTTCTGATTTAAACTGACTGATGTCTGTAATGGAGGCATGTTGACTACCAAGTACAGGAGAATTGTAGTCTACCATGACAGTGACTCGGTAATTACTCGCAGGCAAAGCCACCATCTCTACTTCTCTGGAGGAGTCCTTGTACTGAATGGTCTCTTGAACCTCAAAAAATCTCCTCAAGGCATTTTGTTCTTCCAATCCTGCATCTTCCAATACCTCAATAAACTGAATGGAGGATCCATCCATGATAGGAGGTTCAGGTCCATCTAATTGAATCAATACATTGTCGATCTCCATGCTCATCAATGCAGCTAAAACATGCTCCACTGTATAAACTCGCGCTCCATTTTGTTCCAAAGTGGTACCTCTCGATACATCTACTACCAAATCACAATCTGCATCTACCGTAGGACGACCTTCCAAATCAATCCGTTGAAACTTAATTCCATGATTTGGAGGGGCAGGCAGGAAGGTCATGTTGGATACCACACCGGTATGTAGCCCTACGCCAGATAATTCTACCTGCCTTTGAATGGTATGTTGCTTAACTGTCATTTGTTACTTGCTATAACGAGAATTAGGCCTCAAATTTACCCCTTTTTTTCGAGTTGTTGAACGCGTTTTTGTAGATCGTCCAGATTTTTAAACACAGAATAGGAGCGAAGGAAGTCTCTCAAATCCATAGCTAAAAATCCAAAAAGGGACTTTCCTGGTTCTTTGATTGATTTATTAATTCCTGTATTTCCACCAATGCTTGTATGATCTGCAATTTTGAGGTGCCCTGCAATTCCTACTTTTCCAGCAAGAACACAGTATTTTCCAATTTCTGTTGATCCCGAAATACCGGTTTGCGCAGCAATAACAGTATGTTCTCCTACAATTACGTTGTGCGCAATGTGTACTTGATTGTCTATTTTAACACCTTTTCGGATTAAGGTTGAGCCCATCGTTGCTCTGTCAATAGTCGTATTTGCTCCAATACTCACTTGATCCTCCAGAACTACATTTCCAATCTGTGGAATAGTTTTGTAAGTTCCATCTCCCTGTGGAGCAAATCCAAAACCAGTTGATCCCAGTACTGCTCCTGCATGAATAACACACTGACTACCAATTTGGGTGTCAGCATGAATTTTTGCCCCAGCATAAACGATGCTTCCATCGCCAATAGTTACTCGGTCTCCAATATAGGCATGCCCATAAATTTTAACTCCTTTCCCAATCTTACAATTATTGCCGATGTATGAAAAAGCACCCCGATAGCCCTGTTCTCCCATCGTGCTGCTATCGGCAAAGTAACTGGGATCCTCTACACCGATCAAAGCATGCTGTTGGAGATGCTGATAAGTTTCCAATAAAGTGGTAAATCCTAGATAGGCATCTTTGACCCGAATCAAGGTAGTCTTGTGGGGTTTGCTAGCCACAAAATCTTCAGATACAATCACCGCTGTGGCTGCTGTATCGTATAAAAACGCTTCGTATTTGGCATTCGCTAAAAAAGCAATGCTCCCAGTTTGGCCCTCTTGGATTTTGTCGAGTCGGTTCACTTTTTGCGAAGAATCCCCCTCCACAGTTCCACCTAAAATACCAGCAAGTTGTTCCAACGAAAATTCCATAGACACGAAAGTGGTTTAGAAGGGCAAAATTAAACTTTTTGCTAGGCAAACGTAATGTTTTTCCACCATCTTACTCATTATCTTGATGTTTGGTAGGTCTGCAGCACTAGCGACATCGACGACTTCCCCTTTCTTGGTTAATATGGAAATTCGATCTTTTTCTAGGTACCCGTAATTACTAATCGTTCCGGCAGAAAAAAAGTAACCTAAATCTTCCTCTGGAATTTGAAGTTTTTTCAACGCTTTGCTACGAAACTGATCGATTTCAAGGTCGGAAAATGGCTCGTTTACTAAATTGATTTTGAAGAGTTTCCGTGTCAAGAGCATCTGTGAAATATTTTTAAGGATGTAATCCCCATCATTCTTCCAAAGTTTGATTGCTCCCCAAATATCAAAGTCATCTAATTCTAAAAATTTCTTCAACAAGCCACTGTCATTTTTAAAATCGGCTAAGCTGACTTCATGATTCATAAAGTAGGCCATCTCCTCTGTAACGTAAAATAGACGTCCCGCTTGTGCCAATTTTTTTGCTCGTTGAATCAGGTTGATGAGCATTTTCTCCGCACTCACTGTCGTCTTGTGCAAGTATACTTGCCAATACATCAACCTTCGCGCGCTCAAAAAATTCTCTATGGAATAGATGCCTTTTTCCTCAATGACCAGTTGGTCTTCCTTTACAGCCATCATCTTGATGATTCGATCTGCACCTATAGTTCCTTCTGATACCCCGGTAAAAAAACAATCACGCTGTAGATAATCTAGTCGATCAATATCCAACTGGCTGGATACCAATTGATTTAAAAATTTTTTAGTGTGCTGATTCTTGAAAATCTGAAGCGCTAAGGACAATTGTCCCCCAAATTCTACATTGAGTAATTCTAGGGTAAGTAAAGAGAGCTCCTCATGGGGAATCCCTTTTAATAAGCTATATTCCAAGGCATGAGAGAAGGGGCCATGTCCAATATCATGTAAAAGAATAGCAATAAGTGCACCCTCGTATTCCTCTTCAGTGATTTCTGTTCCCTTAATTCGGAGGTTGTCTAAAGTAATACTCATAAGGTGCATGGCACCCAAGGCATGGTGAAACCGGGTATGCAAGGCACCTGGATAGACAAAATCAGTTAAACCCAATTGCCTAATTCGGCGTAATCTCTGGAAGTAAGGATGGTCAATGATGGCAAAAATTAACTCGCTAGGTATGGTGATAAAACCATAAACGGGATCATTGAGTATTTTCTGGCTTTTCAATCAGCACGGATTTGATTGACTCAAAAGTAATTATAATTTTAGAAGAAAAGGGAAGAAAGATGTCTCAAAAATTCCAAGTCTTGTGGGCAGACGATGAAATTGACCTACTCAAACCACACCTCTTGTTTTTAGAAGCAAAAGGATGCGTAATTACCACCGTGAATTCGGGTATAGATGCCATAGAAGAAGTTGAAAAAGCAAATTTCGATGTCATATTTTTAGATGAAATGATGCCAGGGATGACAGGATTGGAGACCTTGCAACAAATAAAGCAGCTAAAGCCTCAGATTCCTGTGGTCATGATAACCAAAAGCGAGGAAGAACAATTGATGGATGAAGCAATTGGGGGTAAAATAGCAGATTACTTAATCAAACCCCTTAACCCAAGTCAAATTTGGCTCTCTGTTAAAAGAATCCTCCAAAATAGACAACTCATAGATACGAGGACAGCCAAAAATTACCAACAAGAGTTTAGGCAAATTGGCCAAGCCTTGAATGAAGCATCTTCTCCCCAAGCCTGGACTGATTTGTACAAAAAGCTTACTTTTTGGGAAATGGAAATTGATCGCACTGAAAATAAAAACATGTTGGAAGTGCTTGAGGCCCAAAAAACTGAGGCTAATTCTTCTTTCAGTCGATTCGTTAAAGCAAATTACTTGGATTGGATTGCCCATCCCGAGGAAGATGCTCCCTTACTTTCACCACAAGTTTTAAAAGAATGGGTATTTCCTATTTTAAAAAAGAAAAGGCCATTATTTTTTATTTTGATTGATAATCTTCGGTTAGATCAATGGGAAGAAATTGAACCCCTGCTTAGTCCTTATTTTCATATAGAAGAAAAGTCAAGCTACTACAGTATCCTTCCCACTACAACCGCCTTTGCTAGAAATTCCTTGTTTTCTGGAATGATGCCAGCAGAGATGGCTAGTCGCTACCCTCACCTTTGGGAAGATGAAAATTCGGATGAAGGGAAGAATAAAAACGAAGAACTCTGGCTAAAGCTTAATCTTGAAAAAAATAAGCTTCCTGTAAAATTCTCCTACCACAAGATTTTACAAATGCATGAAGGGAAAGCGATTTTGGATCAATTCCATTCCTTGGCACAAAATGAATTTACAGTGTTGGTATATAATTTTGTAGATATGATTTCACATGCACGAACGGACATGAAAATGATTCGGGAACTTGCGCCCGATGAGTCGGCATACCGTTCGCTTACCCGGAGTTGGTTTGAGCACTCTTCTTTATTTGAACTCATGAAAAAAATACAGCATGCTGGTGGAGAAGTGATTTTGACTACTGATCATGGAACAAAACGAGTAAATAAGCCCTACCGGATTGTTGGTGATAAAAATGTAACTACCAACCTCCGTTACAAACAAGGGAAAAATCTAAGCTTTGAGTCAGGAAAGGTTTTTGAAATTCGTAATCCACGAGAAGCGCAACTACCTCGTTTAAATGTGTCTTCTACCTATGTATTTGCTGTAGAGGATTATTTCTTTGCCTACCCCAATAATTACAACCATTATGTAAATCATTACAAGGATACCTTTCAGCATGGTGGAATTTCCTTAGAGGAAATGATTATTCCTATTGTACATTTGCGATCTAAACGCTGAAAATTTTGAGTTTTTTTTCTTACGACAAATCACAACTCGACGAAGTAGCTTTGCAGCTACTACAAGAAGCAGGGGAGGAAAAAGTCTGGGTTTTCAAGGGGCAAATGGGTGCTGGTAAAACCACACTTATTAAATCACTAGCAAAGGCCTTACAAGTAACGGATCCGGTGAGCAGCCCTACTTTTGGGATTGTAAATGAATACCAAACCTATTCCAATGGGCCAATCTTTCATTTTGACTTTTATCGATTGGAGGATCCTATGGAAGCATTGGATATTGGAATAGAAGAGTATTTTTATAGTGAAAATTATTGTTGGCTCGAATGGGCTGAAAACATCGGAGCCCTTTTGCCTGACCGTTTTTTTCTAATTGAGCTTACGATTGAATCCGAAACTAGAAGATTATTAACCCTTCACCACCACCAAGATGGCCACTGAATTGTCTGGAATTGCCGCTGTGGGATTGATCCCAAAAGAGTCTCCTGCTCTACTAAAAAAAGGTGGAAAACCCATCACTTTGGGAATGCCGAAAGAAATTTCAACAGAGGAAAAGCGGGTAGTTCTTAGCCCCGAAGCGGTACGTATTTTGAGTCAAAATGGCATCACTGTACTCGTAGAAACCTTAGCTGGAGAGCGTGCCAAGTTCTCAGATCAGCAGTTTTCGGATGCAGGAGCAAAAATAGCCTACTCGTCAAAGGAAGTCTTTGCTGCCGATGTGGTGGTAAAAGTAAATGCACCTACCGAAGAAGAAATTATAGACATGAGCCCGGGCGCATGCTTAATTTCAGCCTTACAACTTGAAAAACAAGACTCTAGTTACATTCAAGCACTCAATTCAAAAAAGATAACAGCTTTAGCTTTTGAATACCTAGAAGATAAAGTGGGAGGGATGCCCGTCGTTCGTGCCATGTCTGAAATAGCAGGCAGCACAGTGATGCTCATTGCCTCGGAATACCTTTCTAGTGTAAACGAGGGAAAAGGATTGATTTTAGGAGGCATAACAGGTGTTCCACCAACACAAGTAGTGATTATTGGTGCGGGAACTGTCGCTGAATATGCTGCAAGAACTGCTCTTGGTCTGGGAGCCAACATCCAAGTTTTTGACAACCACCTGTACAAGTTGCGACGGATCAAGCAGCTTCTCGGACAACAAATCGCGACTGCCACAATTGATAATGCAAGTCTTTCTCAGGCGCTTGCAGAAGCAGATGTAGTAATTGGAGCCTTGCGTGCAGAAAAAGGAAGAAATAAAATTGTCGTTACCGAAGAAATGGTCGCAAAAATGATTCCTGGAAGCATTGT
The DNA here is from genome assembly GCA_030729785.1 of Algoriphagus sp. Lineage (GTDB taxonomy): Bacteria > Bacteroidota > Bacteroidia > Cytophagales > Cyclobacteriaceae > Algoriphagus. Next base: position 15,051 of record JANQWS010000067.1, read on the forward strand.
TATTGATGTAGGAATCGATCAAGGGGGTTGTTTTGAAACCTCTCGCATGACCACCCATCAAAACCCAGTGTATCGTGTCCATGAGGTGATTCACTATTGTGTGCCCAATGTTGCCTCTCGCGTAGCACGTACGGCTTCCTATTCCCTAAGTAATATTTTCACGCCTATTTTACTTCACATGAACGACCTAGGAGGCGCAGAGGAAATGATATTCACCTACAAATGGTTTCTCAAAGGAGTTTACACTTACCGCGGTAGCTTGACCAATGCTTTCTTGGCAAAGAAATTTGGACTTAGCCATAAGGAACTGCAATTGCTACTGGCTGCACGGTATTAATTTGATGCGGATGAATCCCCCGTTTCAGATTAAAAAAAATGGCTTAATTTTGATAGAATCATCTGCGAACTCCCAAACAGCGCGTATGCGAAAAATCCTACTTGTTCTTTCCTTTATTTTTAGTACTGCATTAACCATTGCACAACAGCTGCCTCCAGCCTATACCAAAGCAAAATCAGATTTAGAGGCCAAAGAATTTATACTAGCAAAAGAGGGGTTTTCTTCATTTTTGAATGAAGCATACTATGGGGTCCTTTCATACTATGCTGCTTTTCATAGCGCAGAAGCTGCCCTTCAACTTACACAAGTTCCTCAGGCCATTGAATTGTTGGCCTCCTTGAAGGGAAAAGATTGGGGTAAATCCGATGAGGCAACCTACCTACTCGCTTTGGCTTACTTTCAAAATAATCAACTGGTAGCAGGCCTTCAAGCATTGAAGGGGATTACTCGCGAACCATTTTTGAGCAAAGGGTATCGCGCTACGTTTGAATACCTTAAAAATTCCTCGCCAAGTTTTTTAATCACACATTTGGCTGAGTTTCAAGAAAACCAAGGATTCACCGCTGCTTTGGCGTATGGTTTGCATCGTAAATCCATCATGTCTGCTTCCGAAAGAAACACGCTCAACCAACTAATTCAATCGGGTACACAATCCGAATTAAAAGATAAAGTGTTGGATGTGGTCCTAATTCTTCCGTTTACGACAAGTTCAGAACAGACAATTTCCAATTTGGAGTCTAGTAATTTCTTATTCGAACTTTACCAAGGAATATCCTTGGAAGTAGCTTCTCTTAAAGCAAAAGGAGAAGCCATCCAATTGCATACTTTCGATTCCAAACGGGACCTTAATTACCTCAATGCCCTCGTCAAAGATCCAACAGTACTTGCTGCAGATGTAATTATTGGGCCTATTTATGCAGAAGAAAGTGAATTGATCAGCGCATTTGCTGAGGCACAGCAGATTCCATTTATTCATCCCCTCTCCAATCTTGGAGATCGTTTTGAAGAAAACCAATACAGCTATTTGTTTAGACCCTCCTTGAATTCCTTAGCTGAAGGGATTGTGCAAGCATTGAAAACGCAAAATATGGGTAATAAAGTAGCTGTCGGCTACAGCGCTTCCTCACGAGATGAACAACTAGGACTGCTCCTCCAAAATAAGTTAAAAGCCGAAGGCTTTGATTTATTAAAAATTCAACTAGTAGATTCTAAATCAGTAGCCAGTTTTCTTCAAAACCTTGGCTTACAAATTGGAAAGCAGCCTGCTATCAATCAAGTAATTCTACTTTCTGATGATCCAGCACTTGCTCAGCCTGTTTTTTCGTTGATGGAAAGCATAACGACAGATGTCCCCTTACTAGTAATGGACTCTTGGTTAGGGTTTAATTTTTCCAATTACGAGATGCTTGAATTTCCTAATTTTTATTTCATCTCTAATAATACGCCTCGGTTCCATTCAGAAAGTGTAGAGACTTTTCGCGAGCTGTATTATGAAAAACATTTGCAATTCCCTTCAACCAATGCCCTGTTGGGTGCGGAATTAATGCATATGGTCTTTACTAATGCTGAATTCGCAAATGATTTTGATCTTCGCCCTAGTTTAAATCAGAAAGGCTACCAGCCTGGTCGACTTTCTTGGGGATTTAATTTTCAAAAAGTAAACAACAATAGCTATTCCCCAGTTTTTAAACTCGAAGGGGGAGAACTAATTCCTTTACATTAACTCATGCAAATTTCTGAAAGCAAAAGGCTCTTTGCCCATGCTAAAAATTTTAT
>JANQWS010000068.1:0-12795 GCA_030729785.1 Algoriphagus sp.
GCCCTTCCAAAATTGAATTTGGAAGGGCTTTCTTTTTATTCCAGAGCTAGTTGCTTGAATTTTGAGGAAAGAAAACCCAAAACAGAAATTCCCACCTTCTCCCCCCTATTCAAATAAAAATATAGTTGACTTTCGGTTAAATGAGCTGGGGTATCCGCTTATAAACTGTGATCTGTGGACGATTACCTGCACCTTGGGACTACCGACATAATTGCGGATAATCCACTTAGAATAATTTAAACCCAACCGAAAGCACCCATTGATTGATTCGATTATCCGCTGTTAATGAGCCAATATTCGCTGTATACTCACTCAAACCTCCTTCGTATCTTCCATCGATGGATATATTCCCAAGATCAAGCCCCACCCCCATTTGATAGCCAAATGTTGCTTTATTGAAATCGATATCTTTTACAGTTTTTCCGGATTCTTTGAGAGAGGAGTCTATCGTAAAGCTGGCAACAGGACCTGCCATCACTCGGATTACTTTCAAAAATCGGAATCCAGCTAATACTGGGACATCCAATCGGTTAAACTTGACCTCATAATCCTTAGTTAAATTGGGAGGAGGGAGTTCCAATTTAATTCGTCCGGAGGTTTGTGTAAACAACACCTCTGGTTGAACAAAAAATCCCATTCCTCCAAATCGGGCAAAAACACCGAGATGATAGCCCATTTGAGCATCACTAGGAATAAATTGCTCACTTTCAAAATCTAACTCGGTACTTGTCAATCCCGCTTTTATTCCTAACCCATTTTTTTGAGCAAAGAGGGAGAGCGAACTCCCCATAACGATTAAAAAGAAAACAAGCTTTTTCATAGCAGTATGGTTTAGCGTAGTAAAAATGACAAACTAGTTCAGAGCAATTCTACTGCCAAAACGAAAAAAAAATAGTTTTTGATACCTACAGTCAAAAAAAAAACTCCTTTAATTACTTAATCTAGCCTGCAAGCTAGATTAAGTAGTTAAAGGAGTAATTGATTCTATTTTTTTACGCTGCCTGAGGAGCCCCAAATAATCCAACCATATTCAAAATCAAAAGGATAATCACAATGGGACAAATCCACTTGATAAAGAAAATCCATCCTGTTCTAAAAGTCCCGGTAAATCCAGGAGCTCCTTGTGCAAGTTCATCTGCAAAATCATTGATTTTTTGGGCCCATCCTGTGTACAATGCCAGCATCAAGCAAATTACAATTACTGCAAAAGTACCAAAGATGAAATCCATCGCTCCAAAGAAGCCAACTAATTCATTGCTCAAGAAAGTGAAACGGATCTCTGCAAAAATATTTCCTTCGATGGAAGACAAGGCAGAAGGGACAGACAAGATCATGGCTGCAATACCCACAAGCCAGGTCGCTTTTTTACGTCCCCACTTTCGATCATCGATTAAATAAGCAACTGGAACTTCCAACATGGAAATAGTGGAGGTCAACGCAGCAACCATCAAAAGAACAAAAAACAATCCCCCGATGATATTTCCACCTGGCATAGCATCAAAAACCTTTGGAAGCACATCAAAAACCAAAGCCGGCCCTGCAGCAGGATCTTTTCCTGGAAGCAGTGCAAATAAGGCAGGAAATACCATCAAACCGCCCAACAAGGCCACCGCAGTATCCATGCCTGCAATCCATCCACCGGATTGTACAATATTTGACTTTTTATCCAAATAAGAACCGAAAGTAATCATTAGCCCCCATCCAACAGACATGGAAAAAAAGGCTTGGCCAAGTGCCTGTAGGACCACTGTGCCATTAATTTTAGAAAAATCAGGATTCAAGTAGTAGTTGATTCCAGCTTCAGCGCCTTCTAATGTTACTGACCTACCCGCAATAAAAAGAATGATCAAGAACAAAACTGGCATTAAAAATTTTGCAGCCTTCTCAATTCCTCCTGATATTCCCCCCAACACAATTAAGATTGTCATTAGGATAAAGGAAAAGGTCAAAGGAATCACATACATCGGAGTCTGTACAAACTCCTCAAAATCAACTGGGATATTGATAATTTCAGTAAAAATATAGCCCACTGTCCATCCAGCGATTACAGAGTAATAACTGAAAACAAAAAAGCAAACTAGTACACAAAGCACCCCTGCTAATTGCCAAAATTTATTTCCGCCCGTATCCCGGATTGCCCCAATGGGATTCTTTCCTGATTTTCTACCTAAGGCAATCTCATTCAAAAGCAAAGGCAATCCAATGAAAAGCACACACAAAATGTATACAAATACAAAGGCACCTCCTCCATTCTCTCCAACGAGGTAAGGAAATCTCCAGATATTGCCAAGTCCAACAGCTGAACCTGCTGCGGCCATGATGAAGCCAAGACTAGAGCCAAACTGTCCTCTTTCCTCGGTATTCGAACTTACTGCCATAACTAGTTATTAAAGTTTTGTAAAGGGGAATAAATTTATGAGTGGGCTAATATAATTTGTTTTGCTAAAATACCGATACCCATCCGGAAAGTTTTGGGGCGATATCCCAACTGGCTTTTTGCTTTCTCAATAATGAATCCCGTACGCATAGGCCGCCGGGCCGGCTGAGTAAACTTAGTTGAATCGGTACGAACAATCAATCCCTTATCCAATCCAAAATAATCTGCCGTTTCTATAGCCATTTGATACGGGGTTAAAATTTCTTCCCCCGAAATGTTGAATACCCCTGTAGCCCCCTGATTGGCGATTAATATACAGCCTGCAGCCAAATCTTCAGCAAGGGTAGGCGTACGCTCTTGGTCATCTACTACCTGAATTTGCTTGCCTGCCTCCAACGAAGATTTTACCCATAAGATGATATTTGATCTGCTCAAATCATTGGCCAGCCCATACACCAAGACCGTGCGTGCAATTGCCCATTTCAAACTGGAGCGCTTCAGGAGCTCTTCCCCTTCCAACTTGGTTTGCCCATAGTAGTTGACTGGATCCGGTACCGCTTCCTCCGTATAGGGATTGTGCCCATCTTCGCCTGAAAAAATAAAATCTGTCGACACAAAAATAAAGTGACTCCCCACCTTCTCTGCCGCACGCACCAAATAAGCAGTTGCCAGTACATTGGCACGGTAACAAGCCTCCTGGTTGTTTTCACATTCATCCACATGGGTCATCGCTGCTCCATGGATCAACACATCTGGACAAAGCCGTGCTAAGTTTTCTTCTACCTCCTGCTCATTTTCAATATCTAAACTCTGGTAGGTAAACCCCCCACCCGAAAGTCTGCAAGCACCTCTACCGGTAGCAATCACCACAAAATTTCCGGCTGCTACCAGCTGCTCTACTAGCTTCTGACCCAGCAAGCCATTGGCTCCTGTGATTAGGATTTTCGGTTTATTGGACGACAGGGTAGACATAGCCAAACTCTTTTTCAATTTTCTTTCTGGACATTTTTTCAACGGTAACCTGTAGGTAAACAGGCTCCAAAGGAATTTCTCCGGCAGTTTTTTCCGCAGCAATCTGATCGACCACCTCAAGGCCTTGAATCACTTGCCCAAAAACAGTGTATTCAAAATCCAGGTGCGGAGTGCCCCCCAGTTCGGCATACGCTTTTATTTGTGTGGGACTATAGTCTTTGGTCAATTTCAACGCTAAGGTTTTGGCAATCTCATCTCTTTTTGAAAGCAATAGCTGGGTCAAACTATCCATCTTTCCTTCGGCAAATAAACGATTGTAATCTTCTTTCATCTGCTTTTGGCTTTCCAATTGCATAAACTGAAATACGGCTTTCTGTAACGCAGTAAAATTAGTCGTCAATTCCAAAGCTTCGTAGGTTCTCCCCTGCACAATGTAAAACTGAGATCCATTACTTCGTTTTTGAGGATTGATAGCATCGCCCTGCCTTGCAGCAGCAATCATTCCTTTTACATGGACACGGTTACTCCGAATCTCTGCCGGTAGAGTGGGCCATTCTTGGGCAGGAAGCCCTTCCTTTCCAAACACATCGCCACCTTGGATCATGAAGCCTTCAATAACTCGGTGAAACTGCGTAGAGTCAAAACGTCCTGCCTCGGCCAAGGCCAAAAAGTTAGATTTATGCTCAGGCGTGTCGTCAAAAAGTATAGCTTTGATTTCACCATGCCGCGTAGAAAGGGTCACTACATAATCCTTGTCTTTTCCACAAGCCCAAAAACTAATCAAAGAAAGGCTAAAGAGTAATATACGTATTTTCTTGCTCATATCAATGTAATGAGGATTTGATTTGGTCTAAAATTGTTTTACCGCCAGCTTCCAGCACCTGCTTTGCCAATGCCTCTCCCAATTGTTCTCCCTCAGCCATTGGGCCACTCACTTCGATGACGATGCGTTGCTGGCCATCCAAACTCACAATCCCTCCTTTAAGGTGCACTTGGTTGCCGACAAGTGTAGCCAAAGCAAAAACAGGAATGCTACAGCCCCCTTCCAAAACCCGAAGGAAAGCCCGTTCTGCGAGCAAGCAGTTTTCTGTTTGCCGGTCATTACAAGCCCTCACTATAGCTTCTCGAAGACTCGGATCTAGGTTGGTGGATGCTTCAAGGGCGATAGATCCTTGACCAACTGCAGGGATAAATTGATTTAAATCCAGATGCTCCACCAAAAGGGATTCGTAACCCATGCGATGTACTCCCGCATAGGCCAGTAGTAAGGCATCACAATGTCCTTCTTCCATCTTTCGAATTCGAGTTTGTAAATTACCTCGGACCTCCACGGTTTTTACCTGAGGAAAAAAATGCTTTAGCGTTGCTATTCTTCGTGTCGAAGACGTACCCACTACCAAGTTGGCATCACGTAAGGAAACTCCTTTATTGGTAGATAGTAACACATCTTGTGCCTGTTCACGCGCAGAAAATGCAATCAACTCCAAGCCATCCCCCAACTTAGACGGCATATCCTTGGCAGAATGAACCGCTATCGAAATCCTTCCATCTAGGAGTTGATCCTCCAATTCTTGGGTAAATACTCCTTTGGAACCAATCTTTGAAATGGAAACATCCAATACCTGATCCCCTTTGGTATCGATCGGAACAATCTCTGTGGATAGCCCTGCTTTTTGAAGCAAATCTGCCACATGGTATGCTTGCCAAAGCGCAAGTTTGCTGGCGCGTGTTCCGATTTTTACAAGCTGCTTACTCACTGATTCTCTCTTTTTGAAGATTTCTTTAGGACACTATCTACCACAAAGTTGACAATTTCCGCGGCAATATTGATACCGGTAGCACCTTCAATACCTTCCAAACCTGGGGAACTATTCACCTCTAGAATCAATGGCCCCCGATCAGACTGAAGCATATCCACTCCTGCCACATCCAATCCTAGCGCTTTGGCCGCATTCAATGCTGCCTGTCGCTCCAATCGACTCAATTTTATAACAGTAGCCACTCCTCCACGATGAAGATTCGATCGAAACTCGCCTTCCGCACCTTGTCGTTTCATGGCTCCTACTACCTTCCCATGGACCACAAAGGCTCTGATATCTGCCCCCTTTGCTTCTTTGATGTATTCCTGAACTATGATTCTAGCCTTTAAGCCATGAAATGCCTCCACTACAGACTGAGCAGCTTTCTTGGTTTCTGCCAACACTACTCCCAGTCCTTGGGTACCTTCCAATAATTTGATGATCACTGGAGCTCCACTTACCTGTTCAATCAACTGCTTTTCTCCGCCTTTGGAGAAATTAGTAAAAGCCGTTTTTGGCATACCCAAACCATTTTTAGAGAGAATTTGTAAGCTTCTCAATTTGTCTCTGCTTCGTACAATTGCCTGGGAGGTGACTGCCGAAAAGGCACCCATAAGTTCAAATTGTCTTACCACGGCAGTTCCATAAAAGGTAACCGAGGCTCCAATTCGAGGGATAATGGCATCCACTCCTTCCAGCCGATGTCCTTTGTAGATAATGGAAGGTCCTTCTTGCTCAATAATGAGGTCACAAAGGCTATGGTCTACCACGAGTGACTCGTGTCCAGCCTTTTCGATTTCTTCAAGCAAGCGTTGGGTGGAAAATAACTTAGGGTTCCTCGAAAGGACGGCAATTTTCATTTCTTCTTACGGTAGTGTTTACCTAGATTAGTCTTGGATACATCTACGAGAAATCTCCCCCGTAGAATTTTTCGTCCCAGCAAAATAGCGTTTTTCATGCTGGATCGATCGGTAAGCGTAAACTCAGCACGGAAAGTTTCTCCCGCCAACTGAAGCTTGGTTTCAATGAGGTAACGAACTTCTGCCTGTCCAAAAGAATTTTTTACTTTTTTCTCCCGGAAGGAATCAAAAGCCAATGTTTTACCTGTATACTTTTGATGATCGGGCATCAAAATTTTAAAATAGAGTAGTTTTTTTCCTGATACCTCCTCAATCCGAATTTCTTCTGCGTGCAAACTGCTCGTATACGCTCCTGAATCAATCTTTGCTCCCACGAGATTCAAGCCCAATTCAGGAAGTGTGATTTTTTCTTTTCGACCAAGAACTTTCTTCTCCATTGCACTAGTTTTTGGATAGCATGAGGAGAATCTCCATGGACAAGTCGGTAAAAATCATTTTTGCATTTCCATTTCGCTCCAAATGGTAATGTGCCGTGTTAAATGTTTGATAGAGTTGAAGTGCATGGTCTTCCGTCAATACTTTTTTGCTGATATTGGTGATAAATGCACGGTCCTCTTCGGTGGTCCGTAGAAGCTGATCCAAATCCAAGTTTTTCAATAAAATCTCTCGGGTTACATTCAATCCCGCAAGCATCAAAGATTTTTGGGATTCCTTATCGGCTTTATGAAAATCCTCCGAAAGCATAAATAATTCCTTTAGATTCTTGGTCGCACAGAGGCGAAACCAATCTCGAAGTTGACGAACCGTCTGGTCTTCAACCTGATCTATCAAGCGATAGGCATTGCGTAGGTTTCCATCTGCCAACATGGCAATCTGTGCTGCTGCTTTGGGATCACATTGGCCAGATTCTACCAAGTGAGTACTGACCTCTTCATCGGTAAATGCACGAACCAGGATTTTCTGGGTTCGAGACAAAATAGTGGTGAGCAACTGATCGGCTTGAGAGGTAACCAACAGAAACAGGGTTTTTGCAGGTGGCTCCTCAATAATCTTGAGCAAGGCATTGGCTGCTGAAGGATGCAAATATTCAGGTGCCCAAATCAGCATGATCTTGTATCCTCCCTCAAAAGACATTAGTGAAAGCGTCTGAATCATCTTGCGAGCAGCTGCTTTTGTGATATTCAACTGCTTTTTTTCGAAGCCATTGAAGTAAATGAAGTCGTGCACATTGCCATAAGGCTGACTCAAGACAAACTTTCTCCAATTTCCAAGTACATCTGATTTCTCTTCCTCCCCTCCCTCTTCCTCCTTGCTTGATGCGACCACTGGAAAGGCAAAACTTAAATCTGGAAGAATCAATTTATTCATCCGCTGGCAAGAGCCGCAGATCCCACAGGAATCAGTATCTGTTTTTGCTTCGCAATACAGGTAACTCGCCAAGGCCAAAGCTAAAGTCAAGTTGGCCGAGCCTTCCGGCCCATGAAACAACAAGGCATGGGCAAGGTGATTCACCTTCACGGCGTTGAGAAGCTTTTCTTTGGTTTCAGGAAGTCCAGGTATGGCTGCAAACTGCATGGTGAGGAGGGTCAGGAAGTTTTATCCCAAATTCTATAGCTTTTGGTCAATTCAAAAACCTTATCCAAAATTTCTTTTTCAATTGGTCCCCATACTTGCCCTCTTCGGGCGTACACCGCATCGGCAGTTTCATGGAATTTAGGTGGAGTAAAAGTAGAAAATCCTGCTGCTCCACCCCAGGCAAAAGAAGGAATAAAATTACGTGGATAGCCATCCCCGAATACATTGGCTCCGACGCCGATAACTGTACCCGTATTGAACATCGTGTTGATACCACACTTGCTATGGTCCCCCATCATCAACCCGCAAAACTGAAGTCCTGTGTTGGCAAATCCTCCTTTGGTGTAATCCCAAAGTTTGACCGCTGCATAGTTGTTTTTGAGGTTGGAGGTATTGGTATCCGCACCTAAGTTACACCACTCCCCGATCACAGAATTGCCTAAAAATCCATCGTGACCTTTGTTGGAATAGCCTAAAATAACAGAATTCGAAACCTCTCCACCCACCTTAGAATAAGGCCCAATGGTGGTATCACCTCGAAGTTTTGCCCCCATATTGACTGTAGAGCCTTCACAAAGGGCAAAAGGTCCGCGAATTAATGCTCCTTCTTGGACCTCAGAATTTTTACCCAAATAGATGGGCCCAGCTTCGGCATTGAGGACCGCAGCACGCACCTGTGCTCCTTCTTCAATAAAAATTTGATGCGCACCATAGCATTGCGTATGGGGATCAAGAAGGGGCTGAGAAGCTCTTCCAGCAGTCAATAATGAGTAATCCTTACGGATTTCTGCTGCATTAAATTGAAATATATGCCAGGTTTTCTGAAGTAGAACAGGATCCTGCTCCAATTGAATAATTTTTTTTTCAGAGGCAAACCCCAGACTTTTTTCTTGCGGTCCGCAAGCCGTAGCCAACAACGTTTTGCCGAAAAATAAAGACTCATCTTCTTTCAAGGCACAGATTTGTGGCCAGGAATCTGAATCGGGTAGCCAAGAACCATTAATAGCGATGCTTTGGTAAGCCGTTCTTGGATAAACTTTTTGAAGGTAATCCTGTGTCCAGAAGGAGATAGATGCTCCGGAGTATTTCTCCCATTTCTCTGAAACTTTCAAAATCCCTACCCGAAGGTCAGCAATGGGCCGAGTAAAGGTAAAGGGGAGTAGAGAGCCGCGAATAGCCGGATCGTCAAACAGGAGAAGGTGCTTCATAGAACAAAAATAAAAAAGTCTCCCGGAATCTTTGCTCCGGGAGACTTTTTCGAAGAACGAAAATCGAAATTACTTCTTGGCGTAACGCTTGTTGAATTTCTCCACACGTCCTGCGGTGTCCAACAACATTTTCTTTCCCGTATAAAAAGGATGTGATTGAGAGCTCACTTCGATTTTATAAACTGGGTAGGTGTTGCCATCTGTCCACTCAATAGTTTCATTGGTCTCGATGGTAGACTTCGTCAAAAACTTAAACTCACTAGAGGTGTCGTAAAATATTACGTCTCTGTAGTTTGGATGAATATCGCTTTTCATGCTATAGCTAGATTTAATGTTGCTTTTCTGAAATGAGGCACAAAGATATCCTTTTAAATAAATTTGACCAAATGTTTACCAAGGATTTATTGAAGAATCACTTAAAAAGTGGCTTAGCTAAGGCTACTTACTTTTAAAATCCCCTCGTTTGATAGATCTGATAAATTGAGACCAGGCAAACGGGTCCAAAATTCGCAAGGGTCTAGGGCCATAGATGTCTTGATTTTGGAGTAGCTGCGCCTCTTGGAAGGCGCGAAAATTCTCCGCTCCTGAGGCAGGCATGGATTCTGCCCATCGAAGCAGCATCTCAGGCCGCATGTTGGTTCGGCTGATGGCCATAGGATCTACCACAGACATGGCTAGCACCGCTTGCTTAAATTCATCCTCTGTCGGATAGGGCATGACTTCAATCTCAGCCAAGGCAATCTCATCCACTTCCATGGTAAGGATCAAGGAGATACGATCCTTATCCAGGTCTTCAGGAACAGTAAAACTTTGCTTCTTCAATCCTATAAACGTGAAGACGATGGTGTCCCCTTCCAAGACTGGCATGGAGAAATAGCCAAATCGACCTGAAACTGTCCCTCTTCCCTTTTTGGGCACATAAATATTTACTCCAGGCACTGCATCCGTACTATCCGCATTGAGAACAATCCCAGAAAGTTGAATGACTTTTTTTTCCTGCTTATCTTGAGCTGCAAGTTCCTGGCTTGTAAAAAATAATCCAGACAACAGAATAAGCGCGTATAAATAGGTTATTTTCACGAATATTGGGTTCAAAGAGGTATTGTTCTTGAAATTTACAACGATTCGGAGCCAATTTCAGTGATAATTTTCGTTTCACCTCCATCCCGAAGTTAAAACTTACTAATGAGACTCAAAAATATCAGTTTAAACTATGGTTTGCGAATTTTTAAGGCACTTTCGGAAGAGCCCCGAGTGCGAATTCTGCATTTATTGATGCAAAATAAGGAATTGAGCATCTCAGACTTAGAACTTATTTTGGATTTTACCCAAACAAAAACCAGCCGGCATTTGATATACTTAAAGAATGCCGGCCTTCTAGGAAGTAGGAGAGTAGACCAATGGATGTTTTATTACATCTTAGAAGAATATGTCGAAATCCTCCAACAGATCTTTAAATTAATTCAAAAGGACATCAACCTGACCAAAGATCAGGAAACGGTGGAAATCTTGAAATCCAACCGAGAACTGGCAGAAAATAAAATTCAAAATAACCAGTACAGACGCTAATTTTTCTTGAAAACCTACCAGCATTTATTTTTCGACCTAGACCATACGCTATGGGACTACGACCGAAACGTACACGAATCCCTCGCAGAACTCTACCAAATCTATTCCTTGCAAGATCTGGGGATTCCCACCTTCGAGCATTTTTCCTCTTCGTTTCATACCGTTAATTTCCAATTGTGGGATGACTACAATTTGGGTAAAATCGATAAGCAAGGACTTCGAAGGGAACGCTTTCCTAGGATATTTACCCATGCTGGAGGGAATGCTGCTGCGATTCCTACTCCTTTTGAAGAGGATTTTATGCACCGGACTTCCTCAAAACCGCATTTATTCCCCTACTCCAAGGAGATTTTGGACTACTTGAAAAAAAAGTACCGGATACACCTCATCACCAATGGATTCAATGAATCCCAAGCAAAAAAAATGAATTCCTCTGGACTAAATGGCTATTTCGAATTGATCGTCACCTCAGAAACTACCGGCCATAAAAAGCCTGATCCACGAATTTTCTACTACGCATTAGACCAATTACAAGTTGAGGCTGCTGCCTGTCTTATGATTGGTGACAACCCCAATTCCGATATTCTAGGTGCCCAGCGAGCAGCCATTGATCAGGTATATTTCAATCCCGAAGGAAAGGAAACTTCCATTTCTGCCACCTACGAAATTCGTCACCTCCGAGAACTTGAACAGTTTTTGTAAGCAAAAGCAAGGCGTCATTTCTACAGAAACGCTATCTTCGCATTTTCCAAACACGCAAATACGAATACTATGTTAAAGGGATTTTTCAATGTACCGTCTCCTATCAATGAGCCGGTAAAATCATACGCAGCAGGTAGTGCTGAGCGAAAAGAATTGCAAGCCATGTTGGCCACACTTCGAAGCCAGCAACTCGATATTCCTATGTACATCGGGGCAGAAGAAGTCCGTACGGATAAGACAAGGAAAATCACTCCTCCTCATGACCATCAGCATACTTTAGGATTTTTCCACGAAGGGGATAGTTCCCATGTGGAGCAGGCCATTCAAGCGGCTTTGGGCGCCAAAGAAGCCTGGGAAAACATGGCCTGGGAGCAGCGAGCTGCTATTTTTCTAAAAGCAGCAGACCTATTAGCAGGTCCTTACCGTGCCAAAATCAATGCAGCAACCATGCTTGGCCAATCCAAAAATGCCTTCCAAGCAGAAATTGATGCAGCCTGTGAATTCATTGACTTCCTCCGCTTTAATGTGAAGTACCTATGTGAAATCTATGCCCAACAACCTCCCGTTTCTGGTGCTGGGGTATGGAATAGATTGGAACAGCGTCCTCTGGAGGGCTTCGTGTTTGCCTTAACGCCTTTCAACTTTACGGCCATTGCCGGCAATTTGCCGACATCAGCAGCCCTAATGGGAAATACCATCGTGTGGAAACCTGCTTACACCCAAATCTATTCGGCACAGGTACTAATGGAAGTTTTCAAGGAAGCAGGGGTACCGGATGGAGTAATCAACTTAGTTTATGTAGATGGACCGACTGCTGGTAATGTGATTTTTAAACATCCTGATTTTGCAGGCATTCACTTCACTGGATCCACTGGGGTATTCCAACACATTTGGAAAACCATTGGTGAAAACATTACTCGTTACAAATCTTACCCAAGAATTGTTGGGGAAACGGGGGGCAAAGACTTTGTGTTGGCACACAAGTCAGCAGATCCAAAGGCAGTAGCCGTAGGACTCGTCCGTGGAGCATTTGAATACCAAGGACAAAAATGTTCGGCCGCCTCTCGAGCCTATATCCCAAGCAACTTGTGGGAAGAGGTGAAGAACTACATGCTGGAAGATTTGGCATCCATGCGCATGGGTGGCACAGAGGATTTTGGCAACTTCATCAATGCAGTAATTGATGAGAAGTCCTTTGACAAAATTGCTAAATACATCGACCAAGCTAAAACAAGCCCTGAGGTAGAAGTAATTGCAGGAGGAAAATACGATAAATCAAAAGGATACTTCATCGAGCCTACCGTCCTCCTTACCCAAGATCCCATGTACACCACCATGTGCGAGGAAATCTTTGGCCCAGTTTTGACCATCTACGTGTACCATGAAGAGCATTTTGAAACCGTGCTCGAATTGGTTGACCAAACCTCCCCTTATGCACTTACTGGCGCCGTATTTTCCCAAGACCGCTATGCGATCGAGTTGGCAACGCAAAAACTCAGAAATGCAGCTGGCAATTTCTATATCAACGACAAGCCTACCGGCGCAGTGGTAGGTCAGCAGCCATTCGGTGGAGCGAGAGCCTCCGGCACGAATGACAAGGCAGGTTCGATGATCAACTTGCTCCGTTGGGTATCCCCACGTACGATCAAAGAAACCTTGGTCTCCCCCACCGACTACCGCTATCCATTTTTGGAAAAAGATCTTTGAGGTTTATCAAAACCTCGAAGGTTTCA
>JANQWS010000068.1:12895-16778 GCA_030729785.1 Algoriphagus sp.
AAACCTTCGAGGTCTGAAAAAGACCTCAAAGGTTAGGTATACATCGCTCCATTGACATGAAGCACCTGACCGGAAATGTAGCTGCTCATATCTGAGCCGAGAAATACACATACATCGGCAATTTCTTCAGGCTGCCCTCCACGCTTCATCGGGATGGCATCTCTCCAACCCTGCACTGTTTTTTCATCCAATACTTCGGTCATCTCCGTTTCTATAAATCCAGGGGCCACTGCATTGCAGCGAATATTACGCGATCCCAATTCCAAGGCAATGGATTTGGTGAATCCGATGATTCCAGCCTTCGAAGCGGCATAATTGGCTTGACCTGCATTGCCCTTCACCCCAACTACAGAAGTCATATTGATGATGGAACCAGACTTAGCCTTCATCATCACACGCGTTGCCGCCTTGACGGTATTGAAGCAAGATTTCAGGTTGATGTTCATGATCTCATCCCAGGACTCTTCGGTCATACGCATGAGCAAGTTGTCCCGGGTGATTCCCGCATTATTAACCAAAATATCGAGGCCTCCAAAATCAGTAACAACGGCATTGATCAATTCATCTGCCGCTTTAAAGTCGGAAGCATCCGAGCGATATCCTTTGGCAGTGATGCCAAAAGCCTTTAGCTCAGTTTCTAAGGCAAGTCCTTTTTCTACACTTGAAAGGTAAGTGAAGGCCACTTGCGCACCCTCTTGGGCAAATTTGATGGCAATGGCTCTACCTATTCCCTTGGAAGCTCCAGTGACTAGGGCAATTTTTCCAGTTAGTAATCCCATAAATACACGCGTTTTTGATTTCGCCAAAATTAGAAATTTCTATCGGTATTTAGCCGTAGGATTTTTTGAAATGCAGAAATACAACCCTATAACCAATGATTCACTCTATTTTTTAGAGAAATTCCTAAGATTAGCACTGAAAAAAAGAGAATCCCAAAATTAAGATTACAATCACTAATTCCTTCAGGAAGAAACTGTTTATGAGAGTAACCACCTTGAAAATCAAATTTTTTTCTGAAGGCAAAAGACCTATTTTTGCGAAGTTATTTTGATATCAAATCCATTAAACTATGTCTTCGACAAAATTTGACTTGATTGTGCTGGGTAGCGGACCGGGAGGATACGTAGCGGCCATTCGTGCTTCACAACTTGGGCTAAAAACAGCTATCGTAGAGGCAGAAGAGTTGGGCGGAATTTGCCTCAACTGGGGTTGCATCCCCACCAAAGCGTTGTTGAAAAGCGCACAGGTTTACGAATACATTAACCATGCCAGCGACTACGGAATCACCGTAAAGGACGCTACAGCAGATTTTGGTAGCATGGTCAAGCGCAGCCGCGGTGTAGCAGATGGCATGAGCAAGGGCGTGCAATTTTTGATGAAGAAAAATAAAATCGAGATTATTTCCGGTTGGGGCAAAATTCAGCCTGGAAAGAAAGTAGAGGTTTCGGACAAGGACGGAAAAAAGACGGTTTATGCTGGCGACCACATCCTCATCGCTACTGGTGCGCGCGCAAGAGAACTTCCTACTTTAAAGATTGATAACGAAAAAGTAATTGGCTACCGCAAGGCCATGACCCTAGAAAACCAGCCCAAAAGCATGGTGGTCGTAGGATCTGGTGCCATCGGGGTAGAGTTTGCCTACTTCTACAATGCCATCGGAACCAAGGTGACCGTTGTGGAATTCATGGACCGTATCGTGCCAGTAGAGGATGAGGAAGTTTCCAAAGCCCTTGAGAAGAGCTATAAAAAATCTGGAATCACCATCATGACCTCCTCCGAAGTGACCAAAGTGGACACCAAAGGTGCAGGATGTAAGGTCACTGTGAAAACAGCCAAAGGAGAAGAAGTCCTGGAATGTGATGTGGTCCTTTCTGCGGCAGGTGTTGTATCCAACTTGGAAAACATCGGCTTGGAAGAAGTGGGAATCTTGGTGGACAAAGGAAAAATCCAAGTGAATGAGTACTACCAAACCAACATGCCTGGCTATTATGCCATTGGTGACGTGGTTCCTGGGCCGGCACTTGCCCACGTGGCTTCTGCTGAGGGTATCATTTGCGTAGAAAAAATTGCAGGACACCATCCAGAAGCGTTGGATTATGGCAACATCCCAGGATGTACCTATTGCTCCCCAGAGGTTGCTTCTGTGGGCATGACCGAAGCAAAAGCCAAGGCTGCTGGCTACGAGTTACGCATTGGTAAGTTTCCTTTCTCTGCATCAGGCAAAGCTTCTGCATCCGGTGCAAAGGAAGGTTTTGTGAAACTGGTATTTGATAAAAAATACGGTGAATTACTGGGCGCTCACCTCATCGGAGCCAATGTCACCGAGATGATCGCTGAAATTGTGGCAATTCGTAAACTAGAAACTACTGGTCAGGAATTGATCAAGACAGTTCACCCACACCCAACCATGTCCGAAGCAATTATGGAAGCAGCAGCAGCAGCTTACGACGAGGTAATTCACTTGTAACGCGCTCATTTTTCTGAAGCCCGCTTTGTAGCCTCCAAATTTGAAATCATTGAGGAGCTCAAAGCGGGCTTTTTCATTTCTTTTTCTCAACTTACAACTTAGACCTCCAACAGCTCGATGGAACTCGAACTCTCAACACCCGCCTTGCTTTTTTCAGCCATCACCTTGATGATGCTGGCTTTTACCAATCGGTTTTTGGCCATCGCTACCCTCATTCGGGGACTACACAAAAACTACCTAAAAGATCCGGATCAAGAGATTATTGTGGAACAGATTCACAACCTCCGCAGAAGATTGACTTTGATTAAAAACATGCAACTATTCGGGGTGTTTAGCTTTTTACTGTGTGTAATTTGCATGTTTTTACTGTTCAAAGGATTTACTTCAGCAGCCAATTGGACTTTTGTAACCAGCATGGTATCACTGCTAATCTCCTTGGGAATCTCCTTAGTAGAAATCCAAATCTCCACCAAAGCCCTCAACCTCGAACTTTCAGACATGGAAGGCATCTTCCAAAACAGAAAAAGTGGCTTAGACCTATTCTTCAAAAAAGACGATAAAACTAGTGATGTTAACGATTGACCTTAGAAGCGATACGCTGACCCAGCCCACGGCAGGGATGCGTGACGCCATGTTTGCCGCAGCCCTTGGAGACGACGTATTTGGAGAAGACCCCACCGTCCTGGCCTTGGAACAAAAGATGGCTACACAGTTTGGCATGGAAGCAGGACTTTTTTGCCCATCGGGCACGATGACCAATCAGATAGCCATCCGCCTGCATACGGGCCCGCAAAAAGAGGTCATCTGCCACCAGTATTCCCATATTTACCTCTATGAGGGCGGGGGAATCATGGCCAACTCCATGGCTTCTGTAAAACTTTTGACAGGTGATCTAGGCAAAATCACTGCTGCTCAGGTGGCCGAATCCATCAACCCAGACGATGTTCATGCACCGGAGACCACGCTTGTTTCCTTAGAAAATACGATGAATAAGGGCGGAGGCAGCATCTATACCCTCGCCGAAGTTGCCCCCATACGGGCGCTTTGTCAAGAAAAAGAGCTCAAATTACACCTCGATGGCGCTCGCTTGTTCAATGCCTTAGTCGAAACAGGCGATGCTCCAGCGGAATGGGGTAAGTTGTTTGACACTATTTCCATCTGTTTAAGTAAGGGGCTAGGTTGCCCTATCGGCTCCGTGCTGCTAGGTACGACTGCTGACATCAAGCGAGCAAAGAAGGTGAGAAAAGCCTTTGGTGGGGGCATGCGTCAGGCTGGCTTCCTAGCGGCAGCGGGTATTTATGCCTTGGACCATCAGGTAGCCCGCCTGAAGGAAGACCACCGCCGTGCACGAAGCCTGGGTGAGTTTCTGGTAAAGGCAGCCCATGTGGCAGAAGTGCTACCGGTACCTACCAACAT
>JANQWS010000069.1 GCA_030729785.1 Algoriphagus sp.
TTTCACCTGTCACCAAATAAACTTTGCAGGACAATTGGATGGGCTGTGGACCGTGGCCTATCGTCTATTTGCTATCCAAGCGCCTCCTTCATATCATCTATCAAATCATCGATATGCTCCAGCCCTACCGATACACGCAGTAGGTTTTCTGGAGTAGTTGTATTTGGCCCTTCTACAGCAGCCCTGCGCTCGATCAAACTTTCTACCCCGCCCAAACTCGTGGCATTGGCGAAAAAACGAAGTTTGGATACCACGCGATCTGCTGCTGCTGCCCCACCTTTTACCGTGAAAGAAACCATCCCTCCAAAGCCATGCATCTGCTTGGCTGCCACCGCGTGATTGGGATGGGTAGCCAATCCTGGGTAGAATACTTTTTCTACTTGAGCATGGGAAACTAAAAATTCCGCCAAGGCTTTTGCATTGCTCGCATGACCTTTCATTCGGTAGGCCAGTGTGCGGATACTGCGGGTCAAATAATAGCAATCTGTGGGGGAAGGAACTGCTCCACCGATGCGCTGCACATTTCTGATTTTTTCCCAGAAGGCATCTTTTTTTGCAGTGACCAAAGCTCCTCCAAGGATATCCGAATGCCCTCCAAAATACTTGGTGCTGCTATGCATGACCAAGTCTGCACCGAGATCAATGGGATTTTGGAATACCGGTGTAGCAAAGGTGTTGTCACAAGCCAAAATCGCTCCCTGCGACTTGGCCAAGGCAGAAATCGCACGGATATCGGTCACTTTCAGAAGGGGATTGGAAGGAGTTTCTACCCAAAAAAGTGCCGTATTGGGACGGATGGCATTTTTTACCGCGTCTAGATCACTCATGTCTACAAAGGTCACCTCATGAATCCCCGCAAAGAGCTGCACCATGGAATTGTGGAGACCGTGGTACATGTCGTCCGGAGCTACAATATGAGAGCCTGGCTCCAGGGCCTGGTACACGGCGGTGCCGGCGGCATTGCCTGAAGAAAAGGCTGCTGCATCGGCTCCCTCTTCCATGGCTGCCAATACCTGCTCCAAAGAATGTCGATTGGGATTATTGGCACGAGAATACAGCATCCCTCCTTCGTTTCCATGAGTAAAGGTGGTACTCAAGGTAATGGGCTGCACCACAGCACCGTGACTCTCGTGAGTCCCATTGCCGAGGTGAATGGTCAGGGTTTCAAATTTCATAAGTACAAGTTAGAAAAGTCTAGGTAAGGAGTAAAATCATTCTCACAAAAAAGCCTCGCGATATCGCAAGGCTTTCTTTTATCGAATCCGATCTACCGAGCGAACCAGCGCTTCGTCCTTTTTGATAAAGCGATTGGCCAGCATATTCATGACCATGGCAACTAAAATCGACCAAAAACCAAATCCATAATTACCCCCATCTTGAGAGTTCAGATCAGCATTGATTCCATTAGTGGTCAAGAAAGTTGCTGCCACTAAGGAGACCATCACCAGCGAATTAATCATATTAAGCAGCAATTGACGGGAGCGAATGCGGTACTGAAAAATAGAAATTAAAGCCAAGAGCCCCGCAAATGAAGCCAACGCTGCCAAATACCATTTAGAGGATGTCTCGATTACTTCCCCCGAAGAATCTAGGTGAGTAAGTACAAAAGCCGTAAGGCTCCAAGAAGCTCCTGCCACCCCTTCTTGAATCCAAAGCTGACTTCCTATAGTCACCCCCATAGCTACTGCCACTAAAAAAAGAAATATGGATTGAACTCGCTGAATCATAGTATTTGTTTTTTCAACAAAGAAAACGGCTTATCCCGGGATAATCAAGTAACGGATGATTTCATTCGGAATCGTATCTTTGCAGAGGCATGGACGACACTACAACCCGGTATTTTCTAGAACTCAGCTACAAGGGCAGCGCATTTCATGGCTGGCAGATCCAGCAAAATGCCACTTCAGTACAAGGATGCCTAGAAAAGGCATTAAGCACCTACTTTCGAATACCCATTTCTGTCGTGGGAAGTGGTCGAACAGATACCGGTGTACATGCAAGCAAGCAAGTGTGTCATTTTGATTTAAATGGACCAGCATTAGGAGAAAATTTCATCAAAGGCATCAACGCCATTCTCCCCCAGGACATTGCTATTTACACCGCCCGAAAAGTGAAACCAGACGCGCATGCACGTTTTGACGCCAAAAAACGCTCCTATTTCTACCGAATTACCTATTCCAAAAATCCGTTTTTAAAAAATCTGGCTTGGCAACTTTTCCAGCAACCGGATGTTACCCTAATGAATGAAGCAGCCCAACTCCTGCTCGACTACGAAGATTTTGAATGCTTTAGCAAAGTACATACTGAAGTGAGCCACTTTCGATGTAAGATTTTCGAAGCTTATTGGGAACCAAATGGGGAAGAATTGCTTTTTCACATTACGGCCAACCGGTTTTTGAGAGGAATGGTACGGTCCATCGTAGGCACCTTACTAGAAGTAGGCTTTGGGCAGCGTCCCGTTGCAGATCTACACCGGGTCCTTGCTTCCCAAGACCGTACCCAAGCAGGCAAAGCAGCACCAGCAAAAGGCTTATTTTTGAGTCAAATTGAGTACCCAACACATATTTACCTAGACTAAACAGGCTTTGAGCTTAGAAAAAGAAAAAGAATCAGCAGGAGAAATCCTAGACATGACAGTTTTGCGCCAACTGTACACCTATGTAAAGCCCTACCAAAAGCAATTCTATTTTCTGGTTGCACTGACTATAGCTTTGGCTATTCTTGCGCCCACTCGGCCCTATTTCATCCAAATCGCTATCGATGAGCATGTAGCTGTTGGAGATGCACCAGGCCTACTCCGCATCATATCCCTCCTGGTAGGACTTATGGTGATCCAGGCACTTGCCCAATGGGCACATACGTATTATTCGGGTTGGATTGGACAGGTCATCATCAAAGACATACGCGTTCGCCTGTACAAACATTTGTTAAAACTCCGTCTTCAATTTTTTGACAACACCCCCATTGGAAGGCTAGTGACCCGAAATGTATCGGATATTGAAACTCTCGCAGATGTGTTTAGCGAAGGACTTGCCGCCATCATTGGGGACCTACTTCAAATCATTACGATTTTAGGAGTTATGTTTTACATCGACTGGAAACTTACCCTTGTCTCCCTCAGCACGCTTCCCTTATTGGTGATCTCTACCTACGTGTTTAAGGAAAAAATTAAAGTGACCTTCAACGACGTCCGGAATGCTGTGGCCAACCTGAATTCCTTCCTCCAAGAACACATTACAGGGATGACTATTGTCCAACTCTTTAATCGGGAGAAAAGAGAATACGAGAAATTTAAGGAAATCAACCGAGAGCATCGTGCAGCGCACATCCGCTCAGTACTCTACTATTCCATCTATTTCCCAGTGGCCGAAATCATCCAAGCGATTGGCATTGGACTGGTAGTCTGGTACGGAGCAGTAGGCGTGCTCGGTATGGAGCTGCAAATCGGTATTTTGATTTCATTTATCATGTACCTGCAACTATTTTTCCGACCCATTCGGATGATTGCAGACCGGTTCAATACCCTCCAAATGGGCGTAGTGAGTTCCTCCCGAATCTTCAAACTCTTGGCTTCCAATGAGCACATCGCTAATGAAGGCAGCTTCAGCCCAGAAAAGGTGCAAGGAAATGTTCGCCTGGATCAGGTTTGGTTTGCCTACAAGGAAGAAGACTATGTGCTCAAGAATATCTCCTTTGAGGTAAAAAAAGGCCAAACCATAGCCCTAGTAGGTGCAACAGGCGCAGGCAAATCCTCCATCATCAATTTGATTTCACGATTTTATGAAATCAACAAAGGGACTATTACCATCGACGGCACCAACATCCAGGAGTTTGAGCTGAGCGCCCTCCGCAAACACATCGGCGTGGTGCTGCAAGATGTATTCTTGTTTTCCAGTAGCATCTACCAAAACATCACCCTAGGCAATCCCAACATCAGCAGGGAACAAGTCCTAGAAGCTGCCGAACTAGTAGGCGCAGCAAAATTTATTGAGAAGCTACCGGGTGGATTGGACTACAATGTGATGGAACGAGGTGCCACCCTTTCCGTAGGACAGCGCCAACTAATTTCTTTTGTGCGTGCCATGGTTTACAATCCCGAAATCTTGATTTTGGACGAGGCTACCTCTTCCGTAGATTCGGAAACAGAACAATTGATCCAGGATTCCATCGAAAAAATGATGCAAGGAAGAACCTCCATCGTGATTGCCCACCGCCTTTCCACGATTCAAAAGGCCGATCAAATCCTGGTGCTCCACAAAGGAGAAATTAGGGAACGAGGTACCCACGAGTCTTTACTGGAGCAAGATGGATATTATACCCAACTGCATCAAATGCAACGAAAAATGGCAACTCTTTAACTTGATAGTTAAGTAGGGAAACCCATCCTGAACTAATCCATTACACCTAGTCCGAAGAATAGGGAGCCAAAGGTTTCCACCAGTTATATTGATTATGAAAAAATTTAGCAGCATCGTCCTCATTTTAGCAGTTCTTGGAATAAGCGGCTACCTTATTTTTAATTACTTGGGGGGCAATCGCCCTGTAGAATTAAGTCTTGTAACCCAATCCCCCGATACCCTTACTGGCAAGACCTTCCGAGGCATCCCCTTAGACAAGAATCTTGAGGAACTATTTCAAACTATTCAAGCGGCTCAGAAATTGCATCCCGGAACCCTGTTGCACACAATTTATTATGTGGAACCGGCAGGCAAACTGGATACGCTAGAAGTTTTTGCAGGAATTAATCTTCCCTTTGGCTCACAAGGCTTGGAAGTAAAAAAATGGCCTGAGACTCGCTACATTTTGGCGAAAGTAACAGGCAATAAATGGGTAATGCCTAGTCCAGAAACCATCAAGAAAAAGATTCAAGCCTATGCTGAGGCCAATAATCTGCTACTGAGTGGTTATTACATTGACAAGATAGTCAGTGAGACCGAAGTCCATGTCTTGGCCCCAATTCGCTAATTGCATTCATCAACTTCCTAGTCCCTATTTCATTCTTTTTCTTGTTCCCTTTTCTGAATTCAGTTCCTGATTTCCCTTCCACTCCTATCTTTGCACCATGATATTTCAAAACGATCTACTACTTCGCGCAGCAAGAGGTGAAAAAACCGAAAGAACGCCCGTTTGGTTGATGCGCCAAGCAGGCAGAATTCTTCCTGAATACCGCGCTGTTCGAGAATCAGTATCTGGATTTATCGAACTCGCCCAAACACCCGAACTTGCTGCAGAGGTCACTATTCAGCCGGTAGAACTGCTTGGAGTAGATGCCGCCATTATTTTTTCAGACATCCTAGTCATCCCAGAAGCCATGGGCTTGCCTTATGAAATGGTGGAAAAGAGAGGGCCGTGGTTTCCCCAAACGGTACGATCCGAAGCGGACCTCAAAAAACTTCGTGTAGCCGAAGGAGACAACGACCTGCAATACGTGATGGATGCGATCCAGATCACGAAGAAAAACCTACAAGGCCGAGTACCACTAATTGGGTTTGCGGGAGCTCCCTGGACGATTTTTGCCTACATGGTCGAAGGCAGTGGCAGCAAAACATTTTCCCTATCCCGAGAGAAACTGTACCGTGATCCCGTTTTTTCGCATCAGCTCTTGCAGCTCATTACGGATTCCACGATCAACTACCTCAAAGCCCAAATTCGTGCAGGAGCAGATTTGGTACAGTTGTTTGACAGTTGGGCAGGAATCTTGGGTCCCGCCCAGTACGAAGAATTTTCACTGAAGTATATCTCCCAGATCTGCGATGCCATCACAGAGGTACCAGTCACGGTATTTGCCAAAGGAGCCTTTTTTGCGAGAGAAGCCTTGGGCAAACTTTCCTGTGAAACCATCGGTCTAGACTGGAACATGGGGATTGCAGAATCTCGAAAGCTGATTGGCCCTGATAAAACCCTACAAGGAAATTTAGACCCTGCTGCGCTTTACGGCAATCCAGACCAAGTACGGGCGGCTACGCTAGCCATGATGGAGCAGTTTAAAGGAAGCCGACACATCGCCAATCTCGGCCATGGCGTCTATCCGGACATCGATCCAGAAATGGTCAAGGTATTTATACAAACAGTAAAAGAGTTTTAAGATTATCCGCAATCATTCTTGCAGGGTAATGGGAGGCTGGTCCTCTGCGGATAAGTACTAAGTACAATGTACCAAGACGTTTCAGGTCAAAATTCTTCAATCAGCTTTCAGTATTCGAAATTAATTTGTCACCATACTTCGCCTGACTGCCTGCAGCTGGTTAGGTACTTTGTACGATTAATTCCCCATTACTGACCCCTTCACCCTTGACAAAAATAGGTTTCAACTGCTAAGTTACAGGGGTTGAATGGGATCCCCTACACGGACAATTCCCTGGGTTAGTGCTACGGCATTTTGTCCGAAATATACTTTTGAACCTTGGCTTCGGTAGGTCGCTAGCGTAGCCAGTGGCTCTTTTCCTTTCGTGCCCTTCTCCTGATCTACAGTAATCATCACGCACCGGGCACAGGGCTTGACCACTTGAAATTCCACCTCCCCGATTTGGAGTTGTTTGAATTGATCTTCTGCATACGCCTCTCCTCCGGAAAACACCAAGTTGGGCCGAAACCGGTCCATACCCACCGGAAAGGCAAGCCTCCCGTTTAACTCGTCTAAAGAAGCTTGGCCAATGATCACATAAGGCATCCCATCTGCAAAGCTGACTGATTCTGCCTGTACTGCATAGCGGGGATCCATTTTTCGGTGTGAACTTTCGGGCATAAGTACTAAATCCACAACCATCCCCAAAAAATCAGAAAACCAGGCACTCACTTCTGAGTCTACTTGCAGCGCAGCAACTCTATCTCCCCAGACACTCACTTGCATTTCCTTGCCGGAGTTCATCTCCAAATCGAAGGAGATTTTATGAGAAGGGTCTACTTTGGAAAAAACAGTCAGCTCCGACTTACCCAGCGCTACTTGCAGCAAAGCGAGTTGAGGATGCTGTCTTTGTGTTAAAAATTCCCCAGACTGATCCACCAACATCCACCTGCGGTCGTATTTAAATCCTTTTTCCTCCACCTGGGCCTCTTGAACCGATATGCCCCCCAAGGATTTGATGGGGTAGAGGTAGAGGTTTTGAATAAAAAGGGGCTGGTTCATGCCCTAAATCTACAAGAAAATTGAAATGGATTGCCAAACTCGGAATATGGCCCACCAAAAACAAGACCGAGAATAGGACCACTTCAGAAAAAAAGTGATCGAAATCATGCTGACAGAAAGCAGGTCAAAAATAAGCCTGTTGTGACAATTGGTAAGCGATTGATCAATTCTCCGTGACAAAATCATGACAACCTGACACGAAATCAACTCAAATGGGAGATGGCATGAGCCTTGAATAGGGTGCTTTGTCTTTCAAAAAGAAAACAAACAAAACCAACATACACATGGGAAAAATTATAGGCATAGACTTGGGCACAACCAACTCCTGCGTAGCCGTAATGGAAGGTAACGAACCCGTAGTCATTCAAAACAGCGAAGGGAGAAGAACTACTCCTTCCATCGTCGCTTTTCTTGATAATGGTAACGGCGAACGTAAAGTAGGTGATCCTGCCAAAAGACAGGCAATTACCAACCCCGCCAACACCATCTCCTCCGTAAAGCGATTTATGGGGAAAAAATTCTCAGAAGTTTCTGCAGATAAAAAACACGCTTCCTACAAGGTAGAGCAAGGATCCAACGATACCGTAACCGTAAAAATTGGCGACCGCTCCTACACGCCACAGGAACTTTCCGCGATGATACTTCAAAAAATGAAGAGCACTGCAGAAGATTTCTTGGGACAGACTGTGAGCGAAGCAGTCATCACCGTGCCTGCCTACTTCAACGATGCAGAGCGCCAAGCAACCAAAGAAGCGGGGCAAATCGCAGGCTTAGAGGTAAAGCGAATCATCAACGAGCCTACCGCAGCTGCCCTTGCTTATGGCATGGACAAGAAAAACCAAGACATGAAGATTGCGGTCTATGACTTGGGAGGAGGAACCTTTGATATTTCTATCCTGGAACTAGGAGACGGCGTATTCGAAGTAAAGTCTACCAATGGCGACGTGCACTTGGGGGGAGATGATTTTGACCAGGTGATCATCGACTGGTTGGCATCTGAATTCCAGGCTGAAGAATCAATCGACTTGAGACAAGATCCAATGGCGCTACAGCGCTTGAAGGAGGCTGCAGAAAAAGCGAAAATTGAACTTTCTAGCTCGGCATCTACTGAAATCAACCTCCCCTACATCACGGCTACCCAAACAGGACCGAAGCACTTGGTTCGTAACTTGAGTAGATCAAAGTTTGAACAACTTTCTGAAACCTTGGTAAGACGGTCCATGGATCCTTGCATCAAGGCCTTAAAAGATGCCGGCATGACTGCGGCAGACATTGACGAAGTGATCTTGGTGGGTGGCTCTACCCGTATCCCAAAAATCCAAGAAGAAGTAGAGAAGTTCTTCGGTAAAAAGCCATCCAAAGGAGTGAATCCTGACGAGGTGGTGGCTATCGGAGCAGCTATTCAGGGCGGTGTATTGACTGGTGAGGTGAAGGATGTACTCCTTCTTGACGTGACTCCACTTTCCCTAGGTATTGAAACCATGGGCGGGGTATTCACCAAGCTAATCGAATCCAACACCACCATTCCTACCAAAAAGTCAGAAGTGTTCTCTACCGCTGCAGACAATCAGCCTGCGGTAGACTTGCACATCCTTCAGGGTGAGCGTCCAATGGCGAAGGACAACCGATCCATCGGTAGATTCCAGTTGGCAGATATCCCACCAGCACCGCGCGGGGTACCACAGATTGAGGTGACTTTCGACATCGATGCCAACGGAATTTTGAATGTATCTGCAAAGGACAAGGGTACCGGCAAGGAGCAGAAAATTAAAATTGAAGCTTCTTCTGGCCTATCGGCAGAAGACATCGAGCGCATGAAGCGTGAAGCAGAAGTAAATGCCTCTGCGGACAAGCTTGAGAAAGAGTCTATCGAAAAACTAAACCAAGCAGACAGCTTAATTTTCCAAACCGAAAAGCAGCTGAAGGAGTATGGTGACAAGCTTTCCGATAACAATAAGGCCAACATCACTTCTGCAGTAGAAGCGTTGAAATCAGCCCATGGATCCAAAAATCTAGAGGGAATCGACGCAGCTATGGCCAACCTAAACAGTGCATGGGAAGCAGCATCTAGCGAGATGTATGCATCTAGTCAGGCTGAGGGTGCTGGTGCAGGACCAGAAGCCGGAGCTAGCAATAGCACCACCGGTGAAGGGGTGTCCGATGTGGACTACGAAGAAGTGAGCGAAGACAAAAAATAAATCCTCCACGAGTAAGCCCCCGAATGAATCTGGGGCTAATTTTACCCAAGGCCAAGAATCAAGATCTTTCCATCGTGACTCTTGGCCTTTTGTTTCATTCAACCAGAAGCACATGCAATTGACTGCCGACAATAAATTGAAAAAGCTAATCATTGTGGGAGACCGGGTTTTGATCCGCCTGAAAAAGCCACACGAAAAAACGGGGTCTGGGCTTTACCTTCCTCCAGGAGTACAGGAGAAAGAAAAAGTACAGCAAGGATACATAATCAAGGCCGGTCCAGGTTACCCAATTCCGTTGCCCATGGAAGACCAGGAGCCTTGGATGGAGACAGAGGAAAAAACACGCTATGTCCCACTCCAAGCCAAAGAAGGAGACCTAGCTATCTTTTTGCTCAATGGAGCACACGAAGTGGTTTACGAAGGTGAAAAGTATTTTATTGTCTCCCAAGGTGCGATTTTGATGCTGGAGCGAGAGCAAGAATTGTAAGTTATACGCTCGGAAATTTGTTTTTCGGGCGTATCGGTTTAATGGAGCCACCTTTTTCTAGGTCTCATGGACTTAGGCTCTTGGTAAACTGCTTTAGTTGCCACCTTCAATTCCTTTTGTTTTCCTGGTTTGGAGTTTTTTGAACGAGGCCCTTTCGGAGGGGTTTGATCAAAGACCACGAGATTGGAGGCTCTATTTTCAAACCTTTTGCGCTGCGGAACTTTATTTTTAGCTCTAGGACCTTTTTCAGATAGCTCTCGGCTCTGCGTGGCAATTGTGATTTTCACCGCTTTAAATTTGCCGAATAGTCCGTTTTTTATCTGAGGACTTGAACTCATATCTTGCGCAAAGCTCAAAGAGGCAAGGCTTACTGCTACAAGAAAAAAACTTATTTTTTTCAAGGGATTATAGTTGGGTTTATGCTCCTTATACAGAAAACGAGAAGATTTTGTTCCCGATTGAGGATTTTTTGACCCAAAAATTAATACAAAAACCGAGACAATAATGCCTCGGCTCTTGTATTAATTCCCTTAACTAGTAGCTCGAAATAGGAATTAACGATCCTTAAAATGAAATTACTGCAGCAAGAAGAAAAGATGCTAATCCTTTACTACCATTGAGATTCCTGTTCACAAAAAACTCTTCCTTCATGCTATCCACCCGAAGCTCAGGTATTAAAGTTAAATTTTTCCCAACGGTAATATTTCCAGAAAGCGTGGCAGCAAAAACACTTCCATCACCCTCATCATTCAATCCTACCACACCATCCAAACCCGTATTAAATACGGAGAAATACTCCCCTCTTAATCCAATACCAAAAGTATCTGAAGGCTTCGCCTGTAGGTATCCTGCGAATGCATAAAATCCAGCCCCATCTCCTTGAATAGCTCGAACATCAGATTGAGTAAATTCCTCACCTGCACCAGTGGTTTGGTAGGTGGTATTTATTCCCGCATATACCTTAGAACTGAGATCAAAACCGGTAGTCAAATCTATTTGGAAAGTTTTGCCAAGGGAGGTTACTCCCGGCACCAAATCATCGTCTACAGATAAACTTCCATCTTGATCCCCATAGACTAGGTTCAAGTAAGTACTACCCGCTTCTGTGGAATAGGCAAGTTGCCCCCCAAGCGTATACGTTCCATTCAAATTAAACTCGGTCATGTCCGTAGGATTCATAATTGCTGCCAATAGAGACCAGTTGTCACTCAATTGAAAGTTTGCCTTTATGCCCGTATGAGAGAACGGCCCGTAGGAAAATTGGTAAGAAGTGGAGTAATTGAAATTAGCTGTTGGAGAAATCACCTCATACCCTAAGAAGGTATTGAAATTACCCATGGTTAAAGTGACTTTGTCAGTTACATTCCAATAGGCATAGAGCTGATTGACCATTTGAGAACTTCCAGCCGCTCCACCTTTATAAAGCGGTGAGCCAAATACTGCATCTTCTCCTCTTGGGCCAAAAACTAGGTCAATGACTGCGCCCACTTTTTTACCCTCGTAGTTGGCAATGATATTGGCCATACCAAGTGAGAATCCAGGTAAATTTGCGAAAGAAGAGCCTGGTGCTTGAAGGTTATCCCCTTTATTTGGTGCGTTCAGATTGGTTCTGAAATAGGTATCTAGCGAACCAGAGAGAGTTAGTGTCCCTTCCTCATTTTGAGTTTCCTCTTCTTGACTGAATAAAGGATGGATGGAGACAAAGAAAAGACAGAAAAGAACTATGATTTTAGTTTTCATTTTAAATTTGAAGGTTGGTGAATAATTAGGTTGACCAATAGGGATCCTCACCCGGCTGAAAGAGAGTCGCATTTTTTTCTCCGGAGGGATCCTTTTTTTTAGAATTTGAAGCTTTTATTCATCGTAAACGATGGTATATCCGCGGATGCCGTGTTCGTGGGAATCTAATCCGTCACGCTCGTGCTCCTCCGAAACCCGAATCCCTACCGTCTTTTTCAACACATAGAAAATTAGGAAAGCTGAGATAAAGGCCGTAGCTCCACAAACGAGCACGCCAATCAGTTGCGTGACAAAGGAGTGTTCTGGATTAGTAGAAAAAATTCCTACGGCAAGCGTTCCCCAAACTCCACATGTAAGGTGTACCGAAACAGCACCCACTACATCATCAAGTTTGAATTTATCCAAGAGGATTGAAGAAAGCACAACCAATATTCCAGCAATAAACCCGATGATAAGGGAGGCACCAGGAGTGATCACATCTGCACTTGCAGTGATTCCAACTAGGCCTGCTAAAATTCCATTCAGTAACATCCCCAAGTCCAATCGCTTGAATGCAAAATAAGCGGTAAAGAACCCACCCAATCCTCCAGCACAAGCACCAAGGGAAGTAGTCACCAATACCAAGGAAACTAGTCCTGGATCAGCTGAAAGAACTGATCCTCCATTAAATCCAAACCAACCTAACCATAATAAAAATACACCAATTACTGCCAATGGAACGCTTGCTCCCGGTTTGTCTACTTTCTTTCCGTTGACGTACTTCCCAATTCTTGGGCCTACCAAGATTACGCCTGCTAATGCACCCCAACCTCCAACAGAGTGGACTAAGGTACTACCAGCAAAATCATAAAATCCCATGGCATCCAAGGCTCCACCACCCCACTTCCAACTTCCAATCAAAGGATAAACCAACCCAACAAAAATTACCGTAAAAATGAGGTAGGCAGAGATTTTTACGCGTTCAGCAATTGCTCCCGATACGATAGTGGCTGCAGTAGCCGCAAACATGGCTTGAAATAGAAAATCAGTCCAATACGTGTACCCACCGCTAGCATAGTCTGGGGAAACATCGGCATCAGCAGGTGAAAACCAAAATAAAGACCATCCTGCTGAGTCAAAACTAAACCAGCCTGGTACCTCAAATCCAGGATACATTAAATAGAATCCTACTACTGCATAGGAAACTAGCCCAATAATTGGGGTAATGGTATTCTTAAATAGGATGTTGACCGTGTTTTTGGCTTGGCCAAAACCAGTTTCTACACCTGCAAATCCCAGGTGCATAATGAATACCAAGGCGGTGGCTAGCATCATCCAAACATTATTTGTCGTGAGCACATTGGTAGCTAGTGCTGCAGCCAAATCTGTTTCCGTGACCAAGTCCGTTGCCAATAGGCTTGTAAAATTGTTCATAGGTTAAGAATTAAGGTGGATAGAAATACGCGTTTACTTCAATTATAATCCTCATTAGAAGATTTTATCGAAGGTAATTATTTATTTGGTTATAAAACAAACCATTTTTTAATTATTTTTCATTTTTTTTTATTTTTATAGTTAATTTTTTAACCAGTTTTTTATTTTTTTGTGTTTTTATCAATATAAAGGGTCTAATTTAAACCTACTTCTAATAAAATCATGAAAAAAATTAAAGACCACTGACTTTATAAGGCATAAAATGAATTGGGAGGTGCTTAACCAACTGAAGAGAGCCATTAGTGGAGGGTTTTTCCACTACTAAATACTCCTAATCGCTTTTGAAACGAATATTGGACAAGGCCTATCCGAATTAAAACCCGAGCTTTGGGAACAAAAAAGCCCCGATAAAATCGGGGCTTCCTAGAAATAAAATTTTTTTTACGGATTTAATTTTGCGAAATCCTTGGCAAAGTAGGTCAAAATCACTTTGGCACCAGCGCGCTTGATGGAAAGAAGCATCTCATTCATGCTACGATCGTAGTCCAGCCATCCGCGGGCTGCAGCAGCCTTTACCATGCTGTATTCTCCAGATACGTTATAAGCAGCAACAGGAAGTGGATGAGCCTCGCTCAAGGACTTAATAATATCCAAATAACTCAAGGCAGGCTTTACCATCAAAAAGTCAGCACCTTCTTCTACATCTAAGGCCGCTTCTACCAAGGCTTCCTTGCTATTGGCAGGATTCATTTGGTAGGTTTTTTTATCCCCAAACTTGGGGGCAGAATCCAAGGCATCTCGGAAAGGGCCATAAAAGGCACTCGCATACTTAGCCGTATAGGACATGATGGAGGTATCGATAAATCCATGCTGGTCTAGCAACTGGCGGATATACCCCACGCGCCCATCCATCATATCGGATGGGCCTAGAATATCTACGCCTGCCTCAGCTTGAGCCAAAGCCATTTTACCCAAAATCACTAAAGTCTCATCATTCAGGATTTTTCCATTTTTGACCAAGCCATCGTGTCCATCGCTACTGTAAGGATCCATCGCTACATCGGACATCAAGCAAAGCTCAGGAAATTCTTTTTTGATTTGCCGTAAAGCCTTCAGGTAAAAAGTTTCAGGATTGTAACTCTCCGAGGCCACAGCATCCTTCAAAGACTCGGGATAGGCAGGAAACACATCCACTGCACTGATCCCCAATTTCATGCAGGCCTCAATTTCGCGCAAAATCCCATCCAAGGATCTTCTGTAGATGCCAGGCATGGAGGCCACTTCACTTTCTTGATCGCGGCCCTCTACTAGAAATAAGGGGAAGATCAAGTCCTTGACGGACACCTGCGTTTCTTCCACTAAATTGCGGACAGCTTCAGATTTACGGTTTCGACGGGGTCTACGGGAATTCATCAGGGAATCAGTTGGTGTATCAAATCGGGACCAATTTCGGAATAATCCTCGATATACCAGTCACAGGGAGGTAAATCGGATTTTTGATGAGAAGAAAGCACTGCCACTACTTTCATGCCGGCATTTTTAGCTGCACTCACGCCTGAGAATGAATCCTCAAAGACCAAGCAGCGATCTGGGGACAGGGAGAGATTGCCCGCAGACTTCAGATACACTTCGGGATCGGGCTTATGCTTACTTACTTGCTCACTGGCAAGGGCAGATTCCAAGTGCGGAAAAAGATCCAACTTTCCCGCAATCAATTCCATATTGGCAAAAGGTGCAGAGGTGGCAATGCCAGTTTTCAAACCCGATTGTTTCAGTCCATGAAAAAAATCTAAAAATCCATAGATGGGATCTATATGGTGCTGGTAGATCTCTCGAAACAAACTTTCCTTTTCAAATTCCAAGTCAAGGAGCTCTTGCCCTTCAATTTTTCTACCTAAAAAATGGCTTAGAATATAGCCATTGTTCTTCCCATACATGTGCTGGAAATATTCTTCTTCTGTCGGAAATAGGTTGCGCTTCTCAAAAAAGCGGGAAAAGGCCTGGGCATGGAAGGGATTGGTATGGCAAATCACCCCATCCATATCAAAAATGACGGCTTTGGACATTAGCAGGATAGTTTAATTGGAAAACTACAGGTAGAGGTTTTTGTTGAAATTTAACCGTAGGTGGCGACCACTGACTCAATGATATCCACGCACTCGTGCAGTTGCTCCTCGGTCAGCACCAGCGGAGGCGCAAAGCGAATGATATTGCCATGGGTAGGCTTGGCCAGCAAACCAGCTTGTGCAAGTTTGACACAAATATCCCAGGCAGTACTGCTCTCGGGACCATCGTTGATGACCACGGCATTGAGCAAGCCCTTGCCCCGAACTAGACTTAGGATCTTGTACTTGTCTACCAAGACTTGTAGTCGTAAACGAAACAAATCACCCAACTGACGGGCATTTTGCGCCAATTTTTCATCACGAACGACCTCCAAGGCAGTCATTGCTACGCATGCCGCTACGGGATTCCCACCAAAAGTAGACCCATGTTGACCGGGCTTTAGGACATTCATAATGGCGTCGTTTGCTAATACTGCAGAAACAGGATAAAAACCTCCAGACAAAGCTTTGCCTAAAATCAAAATATCGGGCTTGGTATAGGTCGCCTGCTGTTCACAGTGCCCTTGGCAGGTACAGTTGCCACAAACGGCAAGCAAGGAACCCGTACGGGCAATGCCTGTCTGAATTTCGTCAGCGATAAACAGTACGTTCTTCTTGCTACAAGCTGCTTTTACTTTGTTCAGGTAGTCGGCTGCGGGAGTATATACACCTGCCTCCCCTTGGATGGGTTCGATCAAAAAGGCAACTACCCCCTCCTGCTCTAAGGCCTCTTCTAGCGCAGCCATGTCATCGTAAGGAACAGTAATAAAACCTGGGGTAAAGGGCCCAAAGTTCTTGCGTGCTTCTTCATCTGTCGAAAAAGAAACGATAGTCGTGGTACGTCCATGAAAGTTACCTTCCGCTACGATTATTTTTGCCTTATTCTCAGCAACACCTTTCACCTCATGACCCCACTTTCGAGCCAGTTTTAAGGCTGTTTCCACCCCTTCCGCTCCGGTATTCATGGGCAGCACCTTATCAAAGCCAAAGTAATTGGTAATGTACTGTTCAAAAGGCCCAAGCTGATCGTTGTGAAATGCACGAGAAGTCAGCGTAAGTGTACCGAGTTGCTCTATCATGGCATCTTTGATGCGCGGATGGCAGTGTCCTTGATTGACTGCCGAGTAGGCAGACAAAAAATCATAGTACCGCTTTCCTTCCACATCCCATACAAATACCCCTTCCCCACGAGTCAATACGACGGGCAATGGATGGTAATTGTGTGCTCCATATTTTTCTTCTAGTGCGATAGCTTGGTTACTTGAGGTGATGATTTCCATGATTTGCTTAATTTTGTAGGCTGACAGCAGGCTAGCAGGCTGTCGTTTACAAATATAGGAAATGCCCTTGGGCTAAGCCATGAAAAATGAAAAGAAGCCAGTCCCTACGTTAACTCATGAGGATTATTACATCAATGACCAAGGGCTATTGGTTTTTACTGAAAAATACCATCTAAAGCGTGGCTACTGTTGCGGAAGCGGGTGCAAACATTGTCCCTACCCTAAATCCTAAAAATCAAGGAATATTTTTAAAATAGTTGTTGCTACTATCCGAAAAGTTCCGATATTTGCAGACCCAATACAGAAACGCATCCCATTAAGTATACATTATCATGGCAAAAGTTTGTGACATTACAGGCAAAAGACCTCAAGTAGGTAACA
>JANQWS010000070.1 GCA_030729785.1 Algoriphagus sp.
AGAATACTATCCCAGCCATCAATGGAATTGGAACTATGCACTGGCACACCGATTACCGGAAGGCTGGTAAGTGAGGCCACCATACCCGGGAGGTGAGCGGCTCCACCAGCACCTGCAATGATCACTTTGATTCCCCGCTCGCGAGCAGACTCCGCATAGTCGATCATCCGCTTGGGTGTCCGGTGCGCACTGACCACGGTCAATTCATAGGCAATGCCAAGTTCCTCTAAAAATTGGGCCGCTTCGGCCATTACAGGAAGATCGGATTGACTTCCCATGATAATTCCTACCTGTGGATTCATTGCTGTGATTTGATTTTAATGCCTGCTTTAATTCGTTGCGCTTTATCTTTTACTTCTTCGATATCTTCTCCCAAGAGGGTCACGTGGCCCATTTTTCGAAAGGGTTTGGTGTGCTTTTTTCCATACAGGTGGATATAGACCCCCTTTTCGGCCATGGCCTCGTCCAAGCCTTCCACCAGCACCGCTCCTTCGTATCCCGGTTCGCCAAGCAGGTTGATCATGGCCGCTGGGCAACGTAACGCAGTATTGCCAAGAGGCCAATTCATCACGGCTCGGAGATGCTGCTCAAACTGGGAGGTAAAATTCGCCTCAATGGTATGGTGTCCACTATTATGTGGGCGGGGAGCAATTTCATTGACGAGTACCTCGCCACTACGAGTCACAAAAAGTTCGACGGCTAAGATGCCTACCAAGTCCAATTTCAAGATGAGATCTTTGGCAATGGCTTGCGCCTTTTGTTCGATTTCTGAGGAAATACCTGCTGGCGCAAAAAGGAATTCCACCAAATTCGCAGTAGGGTGAAAGGCACATTCTACAGCAGGATAAGCAACTACCTCTCCTCGCTCGTTGCGCGCTACGGTGACTGCAATTTCTTTGTCAAAGTCAATCAACTTTTCGAGTAGCCCCGGAGCATCAAATGCCAGGTCCAAATCGGCAGCTGTACGCAATACTTGTACTCCCTTGCCATCATACCCTTCCTTTCCAAGTTTGTTAACTGCTGGCAAAAAGGAGGCATTTGCGAATACTTCGGCCCTATTTTCCGTCAGGATAAATTCAGCGGTAGGAATACCATGCTCCAAGTAAAATTGCTTTTGTTTGCGTTTGTCTTGAATTAAGGCCAGTAGCTGGGGCTGAGGAAATACTTTTTTTCCTTCATCAGCCA
This sequence comes from Algoriphagus sp., assembly GCA_030729785.1. Taxonomy (GTDB): domain Bacteria; phylum Bacteroidota; class Bacteroidia; order Cytophagales; family Cyclobacteriaceae; genus Algoriphagus. Next base: position 1,186 of record JANQWS010000070.1, read on the forward strand.
ATTTCTGAAGGGCTTCGGTATTAACCGACTCAATCTCTACGGTAATCACATCGCAGTGCTGCCCAAAGGCATATACCTGATCAAAATCCTTTAAAGACCCAACGGTAAACTGCTGAGCAAGGTCTTTGCAAGGGGCATTGGGATCGGGATCTAGGATATGAATGTCCTGATTGTAGTTGATCGCAGACTGAATCAGCATGCGCCCAAGTTGACCTCCTCCGAGTACACCTAATGTGGGATGTGAATAAATTGACTCCATAGCTGTCTCAAAATTAACAGATTAAACCTGAATTTAGAGCAAACCCATTCTAGAATGCATAGGAGATCTTAAAATTGGGGGTAAACAGACCCAAATTGCGGCATAGGGTAACGATCCTAGTTGGATCGGTCAAACTTAATACCCATCAATTCCATCAGTTTGTGCGCGTTGAAACTCGGGCAGGCCCCTTCTCTCAAGCGGTAATCAAATAGTATCTCCTGATCTTGGATTTCGGAATGGAAGGAATAATTCTGAACTCGCGCTTCTTTTTCTCCCAGGGCAGCCAATTCAATGTCGTGTGTACTGATCAGTCCCAGTCCTTGGGAAGGTAAAAGTTGGGCGACTAAGGCCTCTGATCCAGCAATTCGATCCTGCGTATTCGTCCCTTTCAAGATCTCGTCAAGGAGAAAAAAGATGGGCTCTTCCTGTTCCAAACGCTGCAAAAGCGTACGGATGCGTGAAAGTTCGGCATAAAAGGAACTCACGCTTTCTCCAAGGTTATCGGTATTGCGCATGCTGGTAAAAAGTTGCAAAGGGCCTAAGGTCATTCGATCTGCAAAAGGACGAAGGCCTAGGTTAAGCAGCACGGCATTGATGCCTAGGGTACGCATAAAGGTAGTTTTTCCACTCATGTTGGATCCAGTAAGCAACACCAGTTTCTGCTTCGGGTTCAAGGCAAGGGAATTTCCCACCGCCATGGCGGGATGCAGGAGCGGATGGAAGACATTTTCAGTTTCCAAGATCGGTTCTTCGCTCCAGATAGGGATTCCGGGATGACCGACCTCCACCTCAAAGCTGCCAAGAGACACCCACACTTCCCAGTTTTCTAGCGTTTCTGGAAGTTGGACGAGGGAATTGCTCACCCGTTTTTTCCAAGCTGCCAGCCAGAGAAAAAGAATAAAATCCGTCCAGAAGAGCAGGTTGATGGGAAAGTAGAGCAGGTTGAGTCGATTTTGGGTCCAAAGACCTAGCCGATCTAATTCTTGAAGTTGCTTGGAGGCAGGGCTACTGCCTGCTTGCAGGCGAGCCTGTTCTGCGAATAAAAGATCTGAATGGAAGGAAATGTCCTCAATTTGTGCGGCTCGCAAGCGCAAAGAATTGAGATGAGAAGCGACTGGAATGGCATCGGCAGCACGTTTAAGTGGCACAAATACCATGGCGAGCAGTAGCATTCCAACCAGAAACCAACCACCTAGAATAGCTTGCGGGAGGATCCCTTGGCTAGTCAAAAGAAGAATCAAGACACCACCTAGCGGGCCTAAGATGGCTAGAAGCCAATGAAGTAGATTGGGAGGTGTTTCTTTTTGCTCCAGCCAGAGCTTCCAAGGGACCACCTTTCCTTGGGGGAAGGCAATCCCAATGGCCTCCATGGCGCGCAAGAAATCGGGCTTTTGTTGGAGTTCAGCCACTGCTTCATTGCGTTGCTGGGCCACCTTTGGATTGACCGCTGACTTCAGGAGGGCGGCTAGTTGCTGTTTCCCCCCAGTGGAAGTGCAGTGATTGAGGAGTTGAAAAAGGGAGTGAGGGCCAAACAAATCCAAATCCCCTGCGAAGGGATGTTCCTTGTCTGCAAATTCATTTCCTGAATCCAAAATACCTAGTTTCCGTTCCTGACGAGCCTGTTTTTGAGATTGGAGTAGCTGTAAGGCTAGGTAAATTCGTTCCTGATCTTTCAGGAAGTTGAACCGATTGATGAGACCGACAAAGAGGGAAAAAAGAATCAAGGAGGGGAAGAACCAGGCCCAGTGCTCGGAAAGGGTCAAAATCACCGTTGCCCCCAAGACAAAAAAGGAGAAAACACGAAGGATGCTCAGTTGAGTCACACTTCGCTTGTTTGTCTTTTGCTTAAGTTCCAGCTGCTCGAGAGAAAAATCAAAATGATTCATATACAAAGATAGGAATTGCTGGAAGTAGATGCCGGGAATTCTTTTTACCTTAGTTTTTCTAATTTTAGTGAGTTTCAGTAATTTTTCTTGAATCAAACATGAAACCAAAAAAGCCAAACCCACTCCCTGCCGAGCCCGAAGAATGGGATCTTAGCGAGTGGGTTGGAGTCTTACCTCAAGAAATTCCCCTAACTCATAATTTAGGCTGTGTCCGATCACCCAAAAGCCCTTCGGCTGAATCGAGCAAAAATCAAAGCATGGAAACGGATTCCAAAAAACCAAGGGGGAATTAAATCCCCTCTTCTTTTATGTGGTAAACCACCCGCTGCGGAAAAGGAATCTCAATCTGCTCTTTCTCAAAAGCTTCTTTAATTTTTTCTAGGGTTTCGTGGTAAACTTCCCAATAACAATCGGTATCTGTCCATGCTCGAATCACCAAATCTAGGGAACTATCCCCAAAATTAGTAAGTACCACTACCGGTTCCGGATCGGAATGAACACGACTATCCTTGGCTAGAATTGCGAGAACGACCTTTCTTACTTTCTTCAAATCCGAGGAATAAGCTACACCCACGTTCATATCTACCCTTCTAGTTGGTTGTGAAGTGATGTTGATTACATCTGCATTGGCTAGGTTTCCGTTCGGAATAACGACCTCCCTATTGTCAAAAGTAAATAAGTGCGTATATAAAATATCAATTCGCTGCACCGTTCCTTTGTGTCCCATCCCAATAATCACATCCCCTACTTGGAAGGGTTTGAACAACAGGATCAAAACTCCCCCAGCAAAATTGGATAGGGAACCTTGCAAAGCAAGACCTATTGCCAATCCTGCCGCTCCTAAAATCGCAAAGAAAGACGACATGGGTACGCCCACAATCGTGGCCACACCGATAAATAAGGAAACAAAAAGCAGCGCTTTAACCAATCCTAATAAGAAGGTACTTAAAGAAAGGTTGGTATCTCTTTTTTCTAAAATTAATTGTAAGCCAACTAGCAATTTGTTGACTACAAACCTGCCAACGAGATAAAAAATAATCGCATAAATTAAGGAGGGTATTACCTGATAAAGGAGTTCAATCCCTTCATTCAAAATGGTTTTTAAAGTTTCTGGAGATAATTCCATAGGTATCGTGTTAAATGGTTACTTCTATTTGCCAGCGAAACGCCCAGCGCCACTGAATTTTAGTTTTGTGTAGGCCAGCTTGTTGGAAAATCCCCCTCCACTCTTTTCGTCTAAAACTCCGCAATACAGAAAGTGGAGCATCATTTTGAACCATGGGAGATTTGCTAAACGAAGCGGTCAGCCATTTGATTGCATAATAGGCAAGGGGATGACGATGGAGGTCATTAATTACAAACCCTATCTTTGCCTTTTTTTTCAACACTAAAAAAAGTTGAATTAGTTCCTCGTCGGTGAAATGATGGGTAAACAAGGTGCATGTGACAAAATCCACCTGCTCTTCCAAAAACTTGGGATCAAACGCATTGACAACCTGCCATTCCACTCCTTCTACTTCCTGCTGCCGCTGTTTGGCAATTTCAATGGTATGGGCATTGGCATCTGCCCCAATAAACTGGATGGACAATTTATTTTTCTTGGCCCAGCGAGACATGACCGCAACCATATCGCCCCCTCCACAGCCCAAATCCATCACCTGATAGTTAGACTGAGGTACTGCTGCTTGAATTAAGCTCTTTAACCCCCAATTGGTTACCTGATTTCCTCCCAGCCAGCGATTGATAATTTTCAATTCCCGAAGGGTTTGCTCCAAGACAGGACCCGAGCAATCCAGGTCGTCCATAATTTCTTTTTCCTTGGAACGTATTGAAAATTTACTCATCGTTTTTCAAATAAGCTCGTCTCTAGGGTTAAACCAGGACCAAAACCTAGTGCTAAAATTTCTCCTTGAATGCAATCATCCTGCATCATTCGCTCCAAAACAAACAAAATACTGGCTGAAGACATGTTGCCACAGGTACGCAGCACCTCGAATGCGTGTCGATTTACTTCTGGAGCTAGTCCAAAGGCCTGCTGAACTTGAATCAAAATTTGTTTGCCTCCCGGATGAATCGCCACATGCTGTACCTGGGAAAAATTAAACTTGGATTCAAAAAGATCGCGAAGTGCTCGTATACCCTGGTTGAGTAAGGAAGGAATGTACTGACTTAGACGCATCTCAAATCCAAAATCACCGATTCTCCAAGCCATGTCTTTTTCCCCCTCCCAAAGCACTTCACTGAAGTACTTTTTGATCTGCAAGCCGGTGTCGGATTGCATAATTAGAGCAGCTGCAGCCCCATCCCCAAAAAGGGAGTTTGCCAATAAATTATCCTCGGTATATTCCTTCTGAAAATGCAACGTACAGAGTTCAACAGAGACCACCAAAACGCGGGCATTTGGATTGGCTCTGACCAATTGATCTGCAAGCCGCAGTCCTGTAAAAGCTGCATAGCAACCCATAAAGTGAATACAGTAGCGTTCTATTGAACTAGCCATATCCAATCTACGGATCAAGTCTAATTCTACCCCAGGAGCGACCATCCCTGTGCAAGACACCAAAATCAAATGGGTTAGGGAAGAAGGTGCCACCTGAGCCTTTATTAGGGCCGTACGGACAGCCTGCTCAGCAAGTGCTGCTGCTTCTGCCTCAAAAACATCCATTCGTGCAGCAGTACCCGGAAAAGGATGCAACTCCTTATTTTTGGGAAAGAAGGTAAATTCAGACACCTCTTCTTTTTCAAAATCTTTCAGAACACTATGGCGTGATTCTATCCCAGACTTTCTATACAAAAAATCAAGCTTTCGTTGCTCTTGTCCATCCAGTTGGTGAGCCAACTGCATGAAGCGCGAGATTTTCGCTTGGGGTATTGGCGCTCCAGGATTGGAGATGCCAATACTAACGATACTGGAATTCATGGAACCAAGTTACCAAAATAGTTCTAATTTAGTTTGCCCATGGCCCCTTTTCAAAATAGCTGTATCTTGAACCCCATGAAAAATAGCAAATGATCACACGCTCCACGCTCCTGCACCTCCGCATCCCATTTTCATTTTTCTTGATGCCGGTTTTCTTTTTTGCCCTAGCCTTAACGCCCAATCACAACGAGCTACGGATGCTGCTTGTTTTTTTGAGTTTGCATGTTTTTCTCTATCCCAGTAGCAACGGATACAACAGTTACTTTGACAAGGACGAAGAGTCAATAGGAGGGCTAAAACGTCCACCCAAGGTGACTCGAGACCTGTACAGCTGGTCACTCGCTTTTTTTGGTGTTGCATTGGCCTTGGGAGCATGGATCAACTGGGAATTTGCAGGTATGCTTGGCTTGTATGGGGTAGTCAGCATGGCCTATAGTCATCCTATTATCCGACTAAAAAAATATGCTTGGACCAGCTGGGTGATTGCAGGACTCTTCCAAGGGTACTTTACGTTCGCGATGGCCTATGCAGGCCTGAGCAATTTAGGTTGGGAGGTGCTTTCCAAGCCACATGTCATCCTTCCAGGATTACTCACCAGCCTCATGCTCTGGGGCAATTACCCACTTACGCAGGTATACCAGCATGGAGAAGATGCCCGTAGAGGCGATCGTACGCTGAGCCTACTGCTTGGGATCAAGGGTACTTTTGCTTTTTCTACACTATTTTTTGTGTTGACGGCTTCTGCTTTTATCTGGTATTTTGTGGATAAAGGGCAATCGCCAATCGCAGGATACTACCTGGCAGCAATGGCACCTATTGCCCTATTTTTCCTGATTTGGATGGTGCTGATCCTTCGGGAGCCTAAAAAATACGCGATTTATAGCTGGGCGATGGGGATGAATTTCATTTCTGCCATCTCCCTGAATGCCTTTTTTATTTTCTACTTTCTGGAAAATACCCAGATTCTACAGGTATTTAATTGAGTTTAGAACGGTTGCCCGTGGGTATTTTTGACTAGCGTACGGGCCACAAATGGAACATGCTGAATGAGGTTTCTTGCCAATACAGAACCCCTACCCGAACCGAAAAGTCCCTGTATCGCCTTACCCACGCCTAGACGCTGATAAAACTGGGCATTCCAGGATTGGATGTATCGCTCTTCCATCTCTTTTCGGGTATTTCCTTCTTCCAAAGCCTTCGTCACCAATAAGGCCGAATGCATAGCCATCGCCATCCCATTGCCACAGAGTGGGGTTATTAATCCCGCTGAATCCCCTAGCAGGAGCAAGTGATTTTCTACCGGCTTTTTGCGCTCAAAATTGATTTCCGTAATTACTTCCGGCTTTTCCCAGAGAAAGGTACTTTCTTCAAATATTCGTTTTAACAAAGGGTTTTTCCAAAGTACAGCCCGTTCCATTTCTTGAATGGAGCCGTACTGCCTGAGCTGATCCCGATTACCCAAATAGCAGAGGTTAAACTTCCCTTCTTCAATAGCATTGAACCCACAATAGCCCCCCTGAAAATTATGTAAGGCTACTGTGTTGGTTGATCCTTCTGCCTGAACATGGTATTTGACCCCAATATATGGGCTACGTTTGGTAAAAAAAGGGCGCTCCAATACCTGGTCCAACTTGCTTCGCTTACCAAATGCGCCTAATACTATGGGCGCTCTCAAGGTTTTAAAATCTGAAAGAGCAACTTGAAAGTAATCCTCTTCCTCCAAATATTCGAGATTGGTAACGGCCGTACCCGTCAGGAAGTTTACTCCCTCCTTGCCTGCTTTTTGGTACAGCCAATCGTCTAAAACATATCTGCTGATTCCAAAACCGCCCAAGTCTAAGGGGAGGCGAACAGCCTTTCCTTTCGTATCTGAAAACTCAAACGTATCGATAGAGGGAAGCGCTAAAAAATCTGGATAGAGCCCATTTCGCTTCAAAAATCCAAGAACTTCGTTGGAAACATACTCCCCACAGACACGATGAAAAGGATATGATTTTTTTTCCACCACGGTAACAGAGTAGCCCTTTTTGACCAATAATAAGGAAGCTACAAGACCGGCAAGCCCCCCACCAACAATCAATACCTCACCATACTTCTTTTTCAATACCTTTGATTTTACTATGCAACCGCCTGTAAAAAATTTAGTTTAGGAACCATCCTATCCTCCTGTTTTGGAAGTTAGTATATTTTCAAAAAAATAGAAACAAACTATGAATACATCCATCCCCATGTTACTCAAGAGAACTGCCCTTGTGTTAGGCCTTCTTGGTGCATTCCTTCAGGCTGAGGATTCTTTTGCCCAAAAGAAAAAGAAAAAAGGTAAGGAAGCCCCTACCACTACAGCTCCTGCAGTACGACCAGCACCGTCTGGGCCTGCCAACGGTCCTAAACCCTAAAAAGAAGTGGTCACAGCCAAAGCAAAAACCATGGCTGGACTTTTTAAGGTACATCAAATCGACGAAAAATACTTTTACGAAATCCCAGATTCCTTGCTCGGAAGGGACATGTTGCTCGTAGTACGTATCGCAAAAACTGCCGATGGCATCGGCTATGGCGGAGAAAACACCAGTAACATGATGGTCCGTTGGGAAAAGAACAAAGACGACATTTTACTGAAGGTCGTTTCTTTAAACAATTATGCCGCAGACTCCTTACCAATTGCCAAAGCGGTGGCGGCATCCAATTTGGAACCTATCCTCCAGCGATTCCCAATTAAAGCACGGCAAACGGATTCAACAGGTACAGTAATTGAAGCGACAGACTTGTTTTCAAAAGACAATCAAGCTTTGGGATTACAGCGCAACAGAAGAACCCAGTACCGGGTAACACGTTTGGATAACGAGCGTTCTTACATTCAGCATATCCATAGCTATCCCATCAACGTGGAGGCACGCTATGTACTCACGTATGCTGCTGGCGAACCTCCATCCAATAGCGTAACAGGATTGATCACCTTGGAGATGAATGCCTCCATGATCTTGCTTCCCAAAGTACCGATGCAGCAGCGACTTGCTGACCAACGCGTAGGCTGGTTTGCCAGATCCTATGTAGACTACGGAGCAGATGAGCAAAGAGCTTCTTCAAGACGATTTTTGGATCGTTGGAGACTAGAAGTAAAGCCGGAAGATCGCGAGAAATTTGCTCGTGGAGAATTGGTGGAGCCGGTTAAACCCATCGTGTATTACATTGACCCTGCCACCCCTGCCAAGTGGGTACCTTATTTGAAGCAAGGAGTGGAAGATTGGCAAAAAGCCTTTGAAGCTGCTGGCTTTAAAAATGCGATTTTAGCCAAAGAAGCGCCTACCCCAGCAGAGGATCCAACTTGGAGCCCTGAGGATGCACGCTACTCGGTGATTCGCTACTTTGCCTCTAATATTCAAAATGCTTATGGCCCACATGTATCTGATCCTCGTTCTGGAGAAATCTTGGAGTCCGACATTGGATGGTACCACAATGTGATGAACTTACTTCGCAACTGGTTCTTTATTCAGACTGCTGCGATCAACCCAGATGCAAGATCTGTCAAGTTTGATGACGAAGTAATGGGTCGTTTGATCCGCTTTGTCTCTGCCCATGAGGTAGGACATACACTTGGTCTACCGCACAACTTTGCTTCTTCGGTAGCTTACCCAGTAGAAAAATTGCGTGATGCGGCCTTCACTAAGGAATTTGGTACGGCACCATCCATCATGGACTATGCCCGATTCAACTATGTAGCTCAGCCAGAAGATAAAGGGGTGAGTTTGATGCCAGATGTAGGGCCTTACGACAAATACGCCATCATGTGGGGATACAAACCCATTATGGAGGCCAACAGCCCAGAAGAAGAACTTGCTACCTTAAACCAGTGGATTCTGGACAAGAAAGGGGATCCTGTGTATCGTTACGGGCGTCAAGGCAATAGCTACGACCCCACTACCCAATCTGAAGATTTGGGTGACAACTCCGTGACGGCTTCTGAATATGGAATCAAAAACCTAAAGCGTATCTTACCAAACCTACGCGAATGGACAACGGAAAAGGACAAGCCTTTCAAAAATTACGATGACCTAGAAGAAATGTATGGTCAGGTAATTGGACAGTTTAACCGCTACATGGGTCATGTACGAAACCATGTGGGTGGCGTAATGGAGATCTACCGCTCTTCGGGACAAGGGGAAGCCGTATACACCCACCAAAATAAAGAAATGCAGAAGGCTGCAGTGGATTTTGTCAACAGGCAGTTATTCAGCACCCCAAGCTGGTTGATGGACGAGTCCATCATTGCCAGAATCGAAGACTTCGGTGCACTAGAACGTATCCGTGGTATCCAAGTAAGTACCCTAAACGGTATCCTGGAATGGGGTAGATTAGGTAGGGTAATTGAAAATGAAGCACTGAATGGATCAAAAGCTTACAAAATCACTGAGTTGTTTGATGATTTGAGAAAAGGCATTTGGACCGAACTTGCTGCAGGAAAAACCATCGACGTGCACCGCAGAGCCTTGCAACGTGCGCACATCGAGCGATTGGAATTGCTATTGACAGGAAGCGTGGCTCCCTTGCCAGCTCAATTTAGAGCCTTTGTGGGCCCACAAATCAATGCCGCTCAATCTGATATTCGTCCCATGGCGAGAGGAGAATTAAAAACACTTCAAAGCCAAATTAGGGCTGCTATCGGAAGAACTTCTGACCGGATGAGCAAACTTCATCTCGAAGATGCAGCAGAACGAATCAACAAAATCTTGAAAGAATCCTCAGGAGAATAAGGGAAACAGGGCGCCAAATGGCGCCCTTTTTTTCTCTACTTGTTTTTTTGTTACTTTGGATATCAATCCCTATTTCATGTCCACACCACTTCAAATCTTAAAGCAGCACCGATTACGCATTACAGATTGTAGACTGGTAATTATTGAGGAGTTTTTGGACAAAAGTATTGCCCTTTCTCACTCGGATTTGGAAGAAACGCTGAATAAAAAATTTGATCGCGTTACCATCTACCGTACGCTAAAAACATTTTTAGAGAAGGATTTAATACACAAGGTTTTGGATGATAGCGGGGCAACAAAATATGCCTTTTGCAGTCATGGAGAAGAGACGCATTCGCACAACCACGAGCACGTGCATTTCAAATGTGAAAAATGCGAGGAGACGACCTGCCTCGAAGCCATTTCCCTACCTGCAATTCCCCTGCCAAAGGGTTTTGAGAAAAAAGAAATGAACCTACTCGTTCAGGGGATCTGCGAAAAATGTCATTAATACCGGAGGGGGCCCCCTTATTCTGATTCCACAAGTTCTTTTTTTGGCCAAGATACCCCTGGAGGTAAATCTAGCACAGGTGGCATAGCCTCAATTCTTCCTCCTTCTTCCTCGTCCCTACCAGTAGCATTCGTGCGTTTAGATTTGACCCAAATTCCTAAAAAGTAGCTCAACAGAACATATGTAAATCCGCAAAGAATAAAGTCGAGAAGGGTGGAACTCATCTGTTTTTTGTCCAAAATTTACAAGAACATCCCAAAATAACAAGTTCTAACTGTCGGAATGCAAGACTTTGGTCGCCTAGTATTTGCTTAATCAATGGGATAGGTGGATATTTGCTGCCGAAACATTCGTCACCATGATTATCAAAACCAAAAAATACCAACTCCCTACAGGAACCTACATTAAGATGGGGTTAATTTCCATCCTCAAAGAACAGTGGTGGGTTATTTTGATTGCTTTGGCAATCTGCTGTGGCTATTTCTGGATAGCTTCCTTGTGGTGGTTTTTTGGAGCATTGATTGCCTATGGTTTGTATATATTATTCTGGGCAATACAATTTACGGGGGTGACCCAGATGGAACAGAACAAACCCATTTTTCAAAAAATGGCCTACGAAATTGACAGTCGACAAATCGTCATGAAAGTTTCTGTAAAAGAAGGAATGCCCGTGCAGTGGAACATGATTAAAAGGGTAGAAATTACAAAGGATGCTTTTGTATTGTACCTTTCAAAAGCTCAATTTATCCACCTCCCCTTTCGAATTTTCAATTCAGAAAATGATAAAAAATTCTTGGAAACTATCTTAAAACGAAAAGAGTTGATCTAGCAACCTAGGGGATGGCTGCGTTGAGACCCCATTTTTTTTTATTTTTTAACTAGCAAAGCCATGCAAATCAAACTTGTAGTTCTAGGAAAAACAGACCACAAAGCGATACAAGAACTGATAGCTGACTACAGCACACGACTTGGACATTACATCCGTTTTGAATTAGAGGTCATCCCAGATCTCAAACAGAGTAAATCTCTTTCTGAAACGCTCCAAAAAGAAAAAGAAGGAGAGCTTATTCTAAAAAAAGTACTTCCATCAGATGAGGTATTCTTATTGGACGAACGAGGTAAATCCTTTTCTTCCCTTGAATTTGCAGACTTTTTTCAAAAGAAAATGAATAGTGGCCTGAAGCAGTTGGTCTTAGTCATTGGGGGACCATACGGATTTTCCGAATCCGTGTACGAGCGTGCTAATGGAAAAATTTCACTCTCTAAAATGACCTTGTCGCATCAAATGATCCGCCCCTTTTTAATCGAACAAATGTACCGGGCTATGACCATCCTGCGCAACGAGCCCTACCACCACGAGTAATTTTTCGATAGTGGGTTTTTAAGCTAATGAGCAAAGAAAATAAGGCTGGACGCTCGGTTCAATGAGCTGTGGACCGTGGTCTGTGGACGATTATCCGCAACAGTCAACCCATAAAATGCGTTGCCTGTAGGCTTGCGGATAATCCTTTATTGCATTACCCCAATGTTAATTTTTTATCTATTTCTTGCTTCAATGTTACCAAATTGTTAACTTTCGTTCATTCAGTTAACATTAACTTGATGAGCGATGGTGAAAACACTTCCTTTAACACTCTTTCTCCTAGGGATTGTTGTTCTTGGGTTTTGCCAAGAATACCGTATTCAACCGGTCAATCCCGATTTTTCTAGTTGGGAACTAGCCTATCCTGAAACAAAAAACCCTGTTTCTATTCACCTTTTTGTGAATGAGGATGAAAAAAATACTCCCTTCACAAACTGGGAAGCCCTTCACCAAGAACTTGACCAGAAAGCAGCCAAAAAAATAGACTCCTTAGCCTTGCTTCGTCTTATTTTTCAAAAAACACACAAGCGCTTATTGAAGAATTACAAACAGCATTCTACGGTAGAGGACCTATTAAACCAAGGAAAATACGATTGTGTAAGTGGCTCAGCACTACTCGGCCTCTTGCTAGATCGCTATGGATATACCTATGAAATCGTAGAAACAGACTACCATGTATTTTTGGAAGTGTTTCTAAATGGAAAAACAGTGATTTTAGAAAGCACACTACCGGTAGGAGGAATGATTACTTCTGCCTCGGCAGTAAGCAATTACCTGGCTGCTTACAGCAGTGAAGGAGGTGTAGCAGAACGAAACATAAGTGAGGGCCTAGCCGGTACCCGCGTAAATACCGCTGACAATACCATTTTTAGAAAAGTAAATTTACATGAATTGGTAGGCTTGCAATACTACAACGAGGCCATTGTACATTTTAACCTGCAGGAATATAGAAAAGCGATTGACTTACTTACCAAAGCACTTGCATCCTATCCATCCGAACGAATTGAAGGACTAAAAGAGCTAAGCATTGAACTTGCCTACCACAGTTATGGATACGATATCCGCAACTGATTTAACACACCTTTAGTGTGTATGCTGTCCATCTGGACCGTGGACATGTCCATGGTCCACCTCTTCCGGTAAGGCTTCTCTAATGCTGACTATTTTTCCTTCAAACTGAAGGTCCAATCCAGCTAAGGGAGAGTTAAAATCCAAATGGACACCCATGTAATCCACTTTAAGCACTTCACCTCGCATCTGATTTCCTTTATCATCTTGCATCGGAATGACGTTGCCAATACGCAGTAAATCCCTATTTTTTTTACCTTCTTCTTTAAAATTCGCTTTGGGGATAATCACTTTTTTGGCTGGATCGTAGTCTCCATACCCATTTTCAAAACCAATGGTAATCGCAAAACTATCTCCAACAGACTTTCCTTCCAAAGCTTCTTCCAGCTTGGGTAGAATGTTGTGATGACCAAATAGAAAGTAAAATGGATCGGTGTCCGTCACCGTTTCGTACCAACGGAACCCCGTCTCTCCATCATCCACCAGTAGGGTATAAGAAACCGCTACTACTGCATTTTTTGTTGCACGTATAGGCATCATTTATTGTTTATCGAAACAGGTAGGTTAGCCCCAGCTGCCCTACAAAATTAGTTCGGTCGTATCCAGGTATAAACCATTTTTCAGGCTTATTTTCCAAGTACCACTTGTAATTCAACGTATTCACGTATTGAAATTTACCTGAAACAAGTACGTTACCAAACTTCCATTCCGGGGCAAGCGAAAAGACCAGATCTACGTATTTGTTTCGAAAATCCTTCACTTCCTCGTAGCGGAAATAATAAAAATCATTGTTGTACTCGATACGCTCGAGTTCAATACCTATTTTTTTCATTCCTTCAATCCAAGCAATCCCAGCAAAGATTTGATTACTCGCAGGGCCATTCCCCAAACCCAATGGTTGACCTCGATGGGTGTAACCGTGCCTCACATGATCGTGAAGGTACCAGGTTCGGAGTTGACGGATATCTTCTCGAATAGTCTGCCCAGAAAAGGTCATCTCAGAGCTTAACTCTAAAAAGCGATTCTCTTTTTTCAAGTCCATCAAGTGCGAAAACCCAAAGGTAAAAGCTCTACCTGACTCGGGAGTAGTGATAAAGTCGATGAAAGGACGGTCATTATCGCGAGTTCCAAACTCCCCATAAAATTCAAAGCGCCCCTTGGGATCTATCCATCGGAAAAAGCCTGCACTAAACTGCTGCCGTTTGGATTGGATGGTATCCAGCACTTGCTGATTTTTCTTTCTCCCATTGAATATTGGCAGTACATCCTCTAAATCGGCTATTTCAGAACGATACACATTATTGACAGAACCATATCCAAAAAATAAACCAGGCACCCACTTGGGTTGGTAGGTAACAATCATCCCTGAAAGTTGACGATCACCATCTTCTTTTTTTGGATAATAAACATCCATCTGCTGAAAGTTGTAATCCGAATGTGGAGGCAGAAAATTGGACGCTTTCAGCCTTCCAGTCAGTACTTGCCCTTCAAATGAACCAATAGCAGACGAAATGGGTCGACGCGTATTCATCGTGTAATGCAAAAAACCAGGGGCAGAATTTCCCATCAATAGGGAATTTCGTCTACCAGGACCCCACCAAAGGTTCTCTGTAGATACCCCCAAGGAAATCGCATCCAAGTTTAAACGAAAGCTGGATTGTCCTGGGACCAACTTTTGATAGGCGCTCTCCCCAAAGCGCTCAGGAAGGTCAATTCGATTGAGGTATTCGTAATAAAAAAGAATGGTGGACTGCTGTTCAATCGGAAAACCGATGAACTCCTTATTTTGGGCTCGAACCAGTTCGGGTTGCAACTGCAAACTGAGTTTCCACCATTCCACAAATGCTCCCAAGCTAAATACCTGCTGCAATCCCCGATTAGGAATCATGGCGCCATCGTTCGTGGCAAAAGGGTAGGTAGAAGTATATTGACTTTTGTACAAGGCGGGGAGAAATAAAAATTTGCCTTGCTTTCCAATACGTTGGTGGTAACTCGAGGAATCTAGATCTACCAAGTCTCCATCCAAATCAAAGCCATGTGCTAATCCAAATGCGGCCGAAGGAAGCAATGGGCGAATCATAAAGGAGGAGGCAGAATCCACTTTTCCTATCAACTGCAATCTACGAAGGTAGTCTTCCAAAGAAGGCGCTCCCACTGCAATACTTTGAGCTCTGGCTCCCTGACCGAATGCAAGCATCCCCAACAATCCAATCGCAGCCG
>JANQWS010000071.1 GCA_030729785.1 Algoriphagus sp.
TGAACTTCAAACCTAATTTTCTTTAGTTAGTAGTGAAAATTAAGCTCATGGTCTCATCTTTTTTACTGCCTGCCGGGTATCCTTAGAGTAAATCGTTTGCCAGATTTGCCAACTCGGAGCGCTCCCCTTTTTCTAATTTGACGTGTGCATAAAGCGGGTGATCTTTTACTCGATCGATGAGGTAGGATAGCCCATTGGACTGTGCGTCGAGGTAGGGCGTATCAATTTGAAAGACATCTCCTGTAAAGATGATTTTGGTATTCTCTCCCGCTCTGGAAATGATGGTCTTGATCTCGTGTGGGGTGAGATTTTGGGCTTCGTCTACTATAAAGAAGATATTGGAAAGGGATCTACCACGAATGTAGGCTAGTGGCTGTATGACTAATTTTTCTTGGTTAACAAGCTCCGTGATTTTTTGGTACTCTTTATCCGTCTCTTTGTATTGATTTTGGATAAATTTCAGGTTGTCCCAAAGTGGTTCCATGTAGGGATTTAGCTTGGATTTGATATCTCCAGGGAGGTAGCCAATGTCTTTGTTGGAAAGGGGGACGATGGGTCGAGCGAGGAAGATTTGTTTGTATTCGCGTCGTTGCTCAAGAGCACCTGCTAGCGCAAGCAATGTTTTGCCTGTTCCCGCTACTCCTTGAATGGACACTAGCTTGATGCGGGGGTTAAGAATAGCATGCAATGCAAAGGTTTGTTCCGCATTACGGGGTTTGATATTGTAGGCCAGTTGTTTGTCTACTCGAGTCAATACATTTTCATCGGCATTGTAATAGGCAAGCACCGAGTTTTTTTGGCTTTTTAAAATGTAGAAAGCATTTGCTTTTCGTTTTCGGTTGCCAAGAATTGTTTTTGCTTCAATAGATCCACGTTCGTAAAGTGAGTTGATCGCCAATGGATCTAAGTCCTCCAATAGGTATTTGCCTGTGTTTTCTAGTTCAACAATGTTTTTGATTTTCCCTGTTTCGTAATCTTCTGCAAGGATATCTAAGGACTTTGCTTTTAGGCGGAGGTTGATGTCTTTCGAAACAAGAATGACTTTACGATCTTTCTCATGCTGCTTGAGGTAGAGTGCCGCATTTAGAATTTTATGATCATTCTTTTCTTCACCAAAAATGATGTTGGCATTCAGGTTATTATCAGGATTCATCAATACCTTGAAGTTTCCCTTAGTTTTTCCGTTGAGTGGAGTCCACTCGTGAATCATGTGATCCCGCGATAACTTGTCCAAAAGACGGATAAATTCCCGAGCTTCAAAATTTTTGGTGTCATTCCCTTTTTTGAATTGGTCGAGCTCTTCGAGGACTGTGATTGGAATCACTACGTCGTGCTCTGCAAAATTCATGATGGAGTTGTGGGTGTAGAGGATTACGGAAGTATCCAGAACAAATATTTTCCGATCTTTATCGGATTTGGCTTTAGGCATCTTTATCAAAAGTAAAGGGATAAACGTTTTTAAAATTTAGAAAAATATCCCCACCCCTTTGCCAATTTTAATAATAATTTATGGTTAAGAAATTGAATTTAAGGGGTACTTACCTGACTATCAGTTGAATAAAAAATCTGTCTAGAGGCTATTGTTGGCCGAATGCTGAATAGTGTATTGGATTTCTTTCACCTAATTCATTTTCAACCCAAGGGAAGTGTGTGTTGGGAAGGCGATTTAGTCAAGTAGCGCGCGTATATCCTCGTTGTCTAGGCTCTTCATAAAGCTTTCCTCATTGCTGATCAGCTCTCCTGCAAGGGCAAGTTTGCGGTCTTGAAGGGCCATGATTTTTTCTTCAACGGATCCTCGGCTGATAAATTTGTAGATGATCACCTTATTCTCTTGGCCGATACGGTGTGCTCGGTCGATCGCCTGGGCTTCCACTGCAGGGTTCCACCAGGGGTCAAGTAGAAATACATATTCCGCTTTGGTCAAGTTCAACCCAACCCCTCCTGCTTTCAGGGAAATCAAAAACACCTTACAGTCCTCTTGGGTTTGGAATTTTTCCACTTCACCTTGTCGGTCTCTTGTGGCACCATCTAAATATGCATAAGGGATATTTTCTTGGTCCAAGAATTCCCGAACAATAGACAGATGGCGGACAAACTGGCTAAATACCAGCACTTTGTGGTTCTCTGATATCGTCTCCCGGAGCATGTAGGTAATATCCTCTAGTTTACCCGATTCCCCTGTGTAGTCTTCCCGAACAAGCTTGGGATGATTGGCAATTTGCCGTAGTTGAGTTAGGCCTCTGAGTAGGGTAAATTGTTGATTGCCCCTACCTGCTTCCGCAAGCTCTCCAATGATTTTTTCACGGTAGTAGCTTTTTACTTCTTCGTAAACCTTTTCTTGCTCGGCAGTCATGTCCGAGTATTTTACATTGGTGATTTTCTCGGGAAGATCTTTTGCTACTTGAGACTTCAGGCGTCGAAGGATAAAGGGTTTGATCATCGCGTGCAGTCGAGCCGCCTTTTCCCGGTCGTGCTGTTTTTCAATAGGCAGAAGAAACTGCTTTTTGAAAACCAGTTGGTTGCCAAGCAACCCAGGATTTACAAAGTTCATCTGAGACCAAAGGTCCATGGTCCCATTTTCTACTGGCGTACCCGTCAAAATGAGTCTTCGTTTACTTTTCAGTTTATTGACGGCAGTGGCGATATTTGAACTTGGATTTTTTATGGCTTGCGATTCATCCAAAATCACATAGTTGAAATAAAACTGTTCGAGGTGCTCGACATCCATTCGTACTATGCCATAAGAAGTCAATACCACATCATAGCCTCTAAACTTCCAGGGATCTTTGTTGCGTTGGGTACCAGAATAGACCAAAATATTGAGGTCAGGGGCAAACTTCCTTGCTTCTAGTTCCCAGTTGTAAATGAGGGAAGTCGGCATTACTAGCAAAGAGGCAAAACCTGGGTTTTCTTCTTTTTCGTAAGCGAGTAAGGCCAGGGTTTGAACTGTTTTTCCTAGACCCATGTCATCGGCAAGACATCCACCAAACTGGTATTCGTTCAAAAAACGAAGCCAATTGTAGCCAGCATTTTGGTAAGGGCGAAGCGATCCTTTGAAGTTACTTGGGAGTGCATAGTCATCGATTGCGTCAAAATGGCGTAGACGCTCCAATTTCAAGCTCAAGTTGAGTCGAATCAACTCCCCATTCTGTAACTCTCTGGCAAAGGCCAAGTGATGCTTCCGGAGGACCAGCTCTTCGGCACTACGTTCCTCGATAAAGTTGAAAAGCTCGGAATAGTTGATAAACCAAGAAGCAGGGATCACGGCGATTTCTCCATTTGGAAGCTCAAATTCGTGTTTTCCTTGAATCAATAGCTTTCGAAGTTTGGCAAAAGGCACCAAATAAATTCCAAATTTGATGAGTGCTTTGACGTCAAACCAATCTATATTTTCATTGACTTCAATGGTGATTTGTGCTTTACCAATATGGTACATTTTGCCATTGACTCCCTTCTTTTGAACAATTTTTATGTGGTGCTCACGGAGGTAGTCCTCTTGATTTCCTAGCCACTCAAACGCCTGAGTTTTTGGAAGAGCCGCTTTACCATGGATAAATTCAAGCCCCTTTTTTTTGATGATTGTGAGGTATCTTTCTTCCAACTTGGTTGTGCGTACGGTTTTGAAAAAGGTGAAATTTCCATCCTTTTCCTCATAGCGACAGGAGTTGCCACTGCCTTCGCCCGCATGCTGAATCGACCCAAAATCAAACGCTCCATACTTGAACCGAGGTTCCAAGACAATAATATCTTCCGTAGGATTTGTCGGTACTTCATCACCAAATAAGTTCTCCGTTGGGGTGCCTCCAGGAAGGATACTAACTGAAAGTAGTGCCTCAGGAGTGCCTTGTTCGGTATGGATTTCAAATCCTTTTCCTACTACATCAAACTGGGTGATTAGTGAGGTGACAAATTTTCGGTAGTATTCGGGCTCAAACTTTCGCTCTACAAGAATGGCGTTTTTATTAAAAAATGGCTGAAGCTTCTTTCCGTCTATTCCTTTTTCAAAATGAAAAAGTTGTTGATTGACTATTAGCCATGCGGGCTCTTTACAGACCAAATAGCCTCCAGAATGTTGCCAAGTGAGTTTTTGCCCTTGATATTTGAGAATTGGGTAATATTGAGTATTGAATTCCCCACGATCAAAGTGAAATTGAACGGTGGCACTCTCGGCATGGACAGTGAGTTCTCTTCCAGTAGGATTCCCATCAGAAGCGGTCTCGAAAAGCCGCTTTCCGATCAATAAGGGTAAAATTTTTGCTCGTTTAAG
Source organism: Algoriphagus sp. (assembly GCA_030729785.1). Classification (GTDB taxonomy): domain Bacteria; phylum Bacteroidota; class Bacteroidia; order Cytophagales; family Cyclobacteriaceae; genus Algoriphagus. Next base: position 4,268 of record JANQWS010000071.1, read on the forward strand.
TTCTAAGTTCTGAAAAAGTAGTTCTTGGGTTTTCGGTTCGGCGGTCTTTGGGTCAAAAATTTTACGTAAATATTCCTTGGGTTTTAAGTTGCCTTTTTTCATGTAAGGCTTTACCACCACATCTTGCTGCATGCCATCCATGAGGGAGATGATTTCGTAATCCTGTGCATCAAGCCCGGAATCAAACTCCTTTGCATTAGCCGAACTAATATTTTGATAGGCATAGGTAAGTCTTCCTTTATCATCCAAAGGGACCACAAACGATTCAAAAAGATACCCTAAGTATTCATGGCTAAAAATTGAATAGATAAGTTGAAATGGCTCTTCTGGATTAACAATCATTTGAAATAAAAAACTAGTATATATACTACATTCCTATCTTTTGTAAATAATAGGTTTCTCAAAAGCGTCTTCTATAGAGACACGAATAGGAAAAATACGGAAAAATTGTGTAAAAACTGCTGTTTTTAAATTTTTTGAACAAAATAGGTCTCCCAAATCTTGGGAATCCGAAGATTTATTCGATTTGGAAAGATGGATTATACGTTTTCCTCCTTAGGGTCAGTAGCTTCCGGACTTTCAGTTTTTACCTCAGGAAAAAAACGATTTTGAAAAATTAAAATAAGAGCAACTCCTATAAAAATAGATGCATCGGCCACATTAAAAATAGGCCAAAGTGCTGTATATCCTCCCCCCCAAATAGGCACCCACTCTGGAATATATCCCTCCCAAATATCAAAATAAAACATATCCACCACTTGGCCATGAAACCAGGGTGTAGGAGCGTTGTAGGGGGCATTGTCTAGCCACACCCCGTAAAATACCGAATCCACCAAGTTGCCTATGGCGCCTCCCAAAATGAGTGCGATACACCAGATATAACCTGCATGGGTGTTTTTCTGGATGAGGTAGTACAAATAATACCCTATACCCACCATGGCTACCAAACGGAAGGAAGTTAGGATCATTTTACCATACTCAGTTCCAAGCTCCATCCCAAAGGCCATTCCAGGATTGGTGGTGTAATGCAGCTTAAACCAATCCCCAAAAATTTGGATTTGCCCTGGGCTGCCAAAGTCCATCTGGAAATGAACCCACATTTTGGTGGCTTGATCCAGCGCGATCACTAAAAGCGTAATTCCAAAATACTTGAGGTAGTTGTTCATGTACAATAGGTTATGCCTTTACAAGGCGTACAGCCAATTCAAAATCATCCATGTCCAGAACGGTTACTTCCCCTTCTAGGTTGCCCACCGAAAGTGAGATCGCCTGCGTTTCTTCCTGAATATATCCTCCAAACAAAGCGATGGAAGCATTCACTAGGGGGTTGCCATCGGAAACAAGGAGGTTGATTTTGTCCTGTACCTCCAGACCAAGGTCTTTACGGAGGTTTTGGATACGGTTGACCAAATCTCGTGCTACCCCCTCCTGCTTCAATTCTTCGGTCAGAGTTACATCCAAAGCGACAGTTACTCCCTGATCAGAAGCCACCGACCAGCCTGGAATATCTTGGGAGCTGATCAATACTTCTTCCAGTAGCAGCTCGATTTCTTCTCCCTCTACGGTCAGTTTGAACTGGCCCTCACGCTCGATTTGCCCGATTTCTGATGGCCCCCAATTTTGGAGTGCAGCGACAACAAAGCGCATTTTTGGTCCTAATTTTTTCCCTAATACGGGTAAATTAGGTTTAATTTGCTTCACCAAAATTCCTGAAGCATCGTCCAAGTATTCGATAGCTTTGATGTTGACTTCCGTCTGAATCAGCTCTGCCACATGGGCTACCTGAGACCTGAATTTTTCGGAAAGTACGGGTACGAGAATGCGCTGCAAGGGCTGACGTACCTTGATTTTTTCCTTCTTTCTCAAGGAGTGTACCAAGGAAGAAATCGTCTGCGCTAGCTCCATACTTGTTTCCAAGTCAGGATTAATTAGTTCATTTTTGGCGGTATTCCAATCGGTCAAATGCACAGATTCCTTGCCGGTCTCTCCTGCCTCGGTCAAGTTTTTATACAACCAGTCTGCATAGAAAGGTGCAAAGGAAGACATCAATTGGCTGAGCGTTAAGAGACATTCGTACAAAGTCTCGTAGGCAGCCTGTTTATCAGCTTGCATATCCCCTCTCCAGAATCGCTTGCGAGCGAGGCGCACGTACCAGTTGGAAAGCTGATCAACCGTAAAATTTTGAATCGCACGGGTCGCCTTGGTGGCATCGTAGCCATCCATAGCCGTTTCCACTTCCAGAATGAGGGACTGCAACTTCGACAGGATCCATTGATCTAGTTCTGCACGCTCCTGGACTGGAATGGCTTTCTCCGCCCGGTAGATGAAAGTATCCAGGTTGGCATACAAGGCAAAGAAGTTGTAGGTATTCTGAAGGGTACCAAAGAAGCGGCGCTGCACCTCGGTCACCCCGTCTAAATTGAATTTCAGGTTGTCCCAAGGGTTCGCATTGCTGAGCAAGTACCAGCGCAAGGCATCTGGACCATATTCCTTTAGGGTCTTGAAGGGATCAACAGCATTGCCGAGGCGCTTGGACATCTTGTTTCCATTTTTGTCTAGCACCAAGCCATTGGCAATGACATTTTTAAAGGATACGCTGTCAAATAGCATCACCGACAAAGCATGAAGCGTAAAGAACCAGCCTCTTGTCTGATCTACTCCTTCCGCAATGTAATCTGCAGGGAAGTTAGCTTCAAAGACGTCCTTGTTTTCAAATGGATAGTGCCATTGAGCATAAGGCATAGCACCCGAGTCAAACCAAACGTCTATCAAGTCGGTTTCACGGAACATTTTTTGTCCATTGGGAGAAAGCAAGATGATATCATCCACATAAGGGCGGTGTAGGTCGAGCTCCTTGCCTATGTATGGTGAGGCGGTCATGAAGCCTACGGCCACGGATTTATCGATCTCTGCTTGCAGCTCCGCAATGGAGCCAATACATTTTTCTTCTGTCCCGTCGGCAGTTCTCCAGATCGGTAGCGGGGTCCCCCAGAAGCGGGAGCGGCTCAAGTTCCAATCCACCAAGTTCTCCAGCCAGTTTCCAAATCTTCCTGTGCCTGTGGCCTCTGGTTTCCATTGGATGGTTTTGTTGAGCTCCACCATTCGGTCCTTGTAGGCGGTGGTTTTGATAAACCAGCTTTCCAGCGGGTAATACAAAATCGGCTTGTCCGTTCTCCAGCAATGTGGATAACTGTGCTCGTATTTTTCGACCTTGAAGGCCTTATTTTCATTTTTGAGCAGGATCGACAAGATCACATCTGTATTTTTGTAATCCGGAGCGGTCTCGTTATCCTGCGTGTAGTTTTTTACATAGAAATCATTCGGCCCAAAGGTCTTGTGCGCGCTGATTCCATGCTCTTGCATTTTGGCTACTAAGTATTCGCCCACGATGGGAAGGAATTTACCTTGTCGGTCTACCACCGGGACCTCATTTCCAAGCTCGTCATGCACAAAAATCCCTGGCACTTTTTGTTGCACAAGAGTACGGAAGTCATCCGCACCAAAGGCCTTGGCTAGGTGCACAATGCCCGTACCGTCTTCGGTGGTGACATAATCTCCTGCCACTAGTGTAAAGGCTGGGTGTGGAAGAGATAAGCCTGGGATTGGAAGTAGCTGCTCGTATTCCCAGCCGATCATGGTTTTTCCTTTAAACTCTTCCAGTATTTGGTATGGAATTAGTTTGTCCCCAGCGCTATAGTCCTCTAGAGGTACCTCTGCGGCTTTCGGAGAAAAGTAAGAAGATATCCTTGCTTTCGCTAAAATCACATCCACAGGAAGGTGGGTGTAGGGATTGAAAGTGCGTACCTTGACATAGTCGAGGTTTTCGCCGATCGCAAGTGCCGAGTTGGAAGGCAAGGTCCATGGGGTCGTAGTCCAGGCAAGGATGTAGGTATTGACTTGTCCCTTGAGTTTAAACTGACCTGTGATGGAGGTGTCTTTTACTTCACGGTAGCAACCAGGCTGGTTGAGTTCGTGTGAACTAAGTCCCGTGCCGGCTGCGGGAGAGAAGGGCTGTATCGTATAGCCTTTGTAGAGCAGTCCTTTGTCGTAAAGTTGCTTGAGGAGGTACCAAAGGGACTCAATGTAGTTAGAATCAAAGGTGATGTAGGGATCTTCTAGGTCCACCCAATAGCCGATTTTCTCGGTGAGTTCGTCCCATTCGTCCTTGAAGCGCATCACCGTTTCTCGGCACTTTTTGTTGTATTCGGCTACGGAGATGGTCTTGCCAATGTCCTCTTTGGTAATACCCAGTTCCTTTTCTACTTGAAGTTCCACAGGGAGGCCGTGTGTATCCCATCCTCCTTTTCGTTTGACTTGAAATCCACGCAGGGTTTTGTAGCGGCAAAAGATATCCTTGAGGGTACGGGCCATGACGTGGTGGATACCCGGAGTACCATTGGCAGAAGGAGGTCCTTCAAAAAAAGTAAAGGTCTTGGCTCCTTCTCGATTGGAGATGGATTTTTCGAAAATCTGATTTTCTTTCCAATACTGTAGGACCGACTCACCGATATGCGGATAGTCAACCTGCTTAAATTCCTGGTACGTTTTCACTGCGTCTATTCTGGTGGAATAAAGAAAAGTATGTTTTTCCCTTTTTCGAAAAAGGGGTAGAGAATACCTCGTCAATTTGACTGGGCATTCTGCTCCAAACAAGGCACAAAGATAGAAGAATTGGTCGTTCCTAGAAAGAAAATGACAGGAGGATTCTTACTGGCAGTTTTTGGCAGCTTCGAATTTCCAGTTTTTGGTGAAGTGGGGTTTTGCTAATGGGCAAACTGTTTTTTCTATCCAAAAAAGATTAGGCTAGCGTATCCACGGCGAGCTTATAGGTTGGATCTTCCAGAATATTTATTTCGATAAGTTCATCGGCATTGGCAAGCAGGCGTCGGCAATCTGGGCTTAAATGTCGAAGTTGGACCTTCTTGCCTACCTTTTGGTAGCGTTCCGTAATTTTATTCAAGGCTTCTATGGCGGACATGTCCACCACACGGCTTTCAGCAAAGTCAATAATGACTTCTTTTGGATCATTGAACACATCAAATTTTTCTCCAAAGGCACTGGTCGAACCAAAAAATAAAGGGCCAAAAATCTCGTAATGTTTTACTCCCTGATCATCTATAAATTTTCGTGCCCGAATTCGTTTGGCATTGTCCCAGGCAAAAAATAGGGCAGCAAGTACCACCCCTATTAAAACAGCCAAGGCGAGATTGTGTAAAACAGCAGTGACTCCAGTAACAAGCACCATTAAGAAAACGTCTTTTTTTGGCATTTTGGTAAAGGTTCTTAAGCTAGCCCATTCAAAAGTACCGATAGCTACCATGATCATCAATCCAGTTAGGGCAGCCATAGGTACCTGCTCGATGAGGTTGGAACCAAATCTGATGAATACCAAAAGCATTACAGAAGCAACGATACCTGAAAGACGGGCTCGTGCCCCAGAAGAGATGTTGATTAAGCTTTGTCCGATCATTGCACAACCACCCATGCCTGAGAAAAAGCCCGAGACCACATTGGCAAGTCCTTGAGCTACGGCCTCTTTATTGCCACGACCACGTGTTTCGGTGATTTCGTCTACGATATTTAGGGTCAATAGGGATTCAATCAAGCCCACACCGGCCATGATGACTGAGTAAGGGAAGATGATGCTAAGGGTATCCCAGTTGAATGGTAGGGATGGGATATGAAAAGGGGGAAATCCACCCTTGATGCTTGCAATATCTCCCACTGTTTTGGTTTCCAAACCAAAAATTGCAACTACTACAAATACGACCAGGATAGCGGTAAGTGTTGCGGGTACAGCTTTGGTTATTTTTGGTAAACCCCAGATTATAGCCATGGCAAGGAGCACTAGACCCGTGAACGAATACGCGGCACCACCACTTAGCCATTCTCCCTCACTTGTTTTAAATTGATCTAGTTGGGATAAGAAGATGATAATAGCTAAGCCATTGACAAAGCCAAAGATGACGGGGTGGGGAACTAAGCGAATAAACTTTCCAAGTTTTAGTGTTCCTGCTAAAATTTGAATAAGTCCCGAAAGAATAACGGCTGCAAAGACGTATTCTACCCCTTGTGTGGCTGCCAGTGTGACAATGACTACTGCGATAGCTCCAGTAGCTCCAGAGATCATGCCCGGACGGCCTCCCAAAATGGAGGTGACCAAACCCATCACAAAGGCAGCATACAGGCCTGTAAGTGGCGAAAGGCCTGCAATAAATGCAAAAGCTACTGCCTCGGGAACTAAGGCAAGCGCAACAGTCACTCCAGAAAGTACCTCTGTTTTATAATCTACACGTTGACTGAAGTCAAAAAGGCGAAAGGATTTTTTCATGGGAGGGAGTGGCTAGTAAGCGGAAGGCAAGATGGGTTGTAGGCTAGCTGTATGGGGAACTTTCCTTGGAAAAGGATTCATCAGGGAAGTAGCTAATCTTGTTTTTTGGAGCGGTGCAAACTTAAGAAAAAAAGCATTAGCAGTCTTATTTTCCATTTGCTAGCCAATACACAGGCAATTGGCCTTATTTTTGATTAAAGTTCGTTAAGTAAAAGTGCTTACCTCACCCAAGTAATCTAACTTACCTAAAAAAACCACTGCGATGACCGAACAACAACTACTTGCTTTGGAAGAAGCCATTGCGGCTTTGAAAGAAAAGCTAACTGGAGACATGTTTGCCGACATGGATGTCCGTGATGAGATTCACAACCTAGAAATGCAGCTCAAGGGTGTAAAGCCCCTCGACTCCCATTTTGATTGTGTCGGCTGTGGCAGTTAATTAGCCAAACTCGTCGGTGCCTAGCTATTTCATTACCTATAAGCCTTTTGGGGTACTTACCCAATTTAGTGGAGAAGGGCCCACCCTGGCTTCCTTGGGAGAATTTCCAAGGGACGTGTATCCAGTGGGTCGTTTGGACAAGGATAGTGAGGGGCTGCTACTGCTCACCGATGACAAGAGCTTGAATCACCCCTTGCTCAATCCACGATTTGCCCATCAGCGCACCTATTTTGTACAGGTGGAGGGAGTTCCTACCACAGAAGCCTTGGCGCACTTACAAGCAGGAGTGACCATTCAAGTGGATGGGAAGCCTTACCGCACCAAACCTGCGGTAGCCAAACTACTAGATTCTGCACCTACTCTTCCTGAACGAAATCCCCCCATTCGCTACCGAGCGTCTATCCCAGATCGCTGGTTGGCACTTACTTTGATTGAAGGGAAAAATCGTCAAGTACGAAAAATGACTGCTGCGGTAGGCTTTCCCACCCTAAGATTGGTACGTTATTCGATGGAGAAAATTTCCATTGAAGGAATGGTAGTCGGAGAAGTTAGGGAGCTCAGTCAAGAGTTTGTGTACCGTGCGCTCGGATTGACTGGGTTTGCAACTACAAAAACTAGTCGAAGGTCTTAAAAATTCCTAAAATTGGATGACTTGCTCGACAATCCGCTTTCGAAAGTGTAAGATTGGGGATTGGCGCAAATTCAACTAATTTAGCTCCGCCAAAACGTAGCTATTAAAATCGAGTCACATGCATCAGGAAAAAATTGCAGAAGTCATTCAGGAAGTGAAGAAGGTGGTCGTAGGCCAAGACAAGATGATCAACCGCTTGTTGATCGGCTTATTTACCAATGGGCACATCTTGTTGGAAGGGGTACCAGGACTAGCCAAAACCTTGACCGTGAATACACTGGCGAAGGTACTCCATTTGGATTTCAACCGAATTCAGTTTACGCCGGATTTGTTGCCAGCAGATTTGATTGGTACAATGATTTACAACCAGCAGGCTTCTAGTTTTGAGGTGAAGAAGGGCCCTATTTTTTCAAACGTGATTTTGGCGGATGAGGTCAACCGCTCTCCTGCCAAGGTACAGTCAGCACTGTTGGAGGCCATGCAAGAAAAGCAGGTAACTATTGGAGAAACTACCTACCCTTTGGATCGACCTTTCTTGGTATTGGCTACCCAAAACCCGGTGGATCAGGAAGGCACCTATCCCCTTCCGGAAGCTCAGGTGGATCGATTCATGATGAAGGTACATATTGATTACCCAAGCAAATCGGACGAAATGGAGGTCATGCGCAGAATGTCCAACATGCAATACACGGCTGATGTGCAACCTATTCTTTCAAAGCAGGATATTTTTGACATCCGGGATCAAATAAATAAAGTCACCTTGGCAGAGCCTTTGGAGCATTACATCATCGAATTGGTGTTTGCTACCCGTTTCCCTAAAGATTATGGATTGAAGGACGAAGCGAAATACATCTTATTTGGAGTTTCTCCTCGTGCGAGTATCAACTTAAACTTGGCAGCCAAGGCGGTTGCCTTTATGGATGGGCGAGACTACGTGCTGCCTGAAGATATCAAAGAAATCGCTGAAGACGTGTTGAATCACCGCATTTTGCTCAATTACGAGGCGGAAGCGGATCAGGTCAGCACGCGGGATTTGGTAAGGACCTTGTTGGAAAAAGTGCCGATTAATAAGTCCGTAACATTGAAGTAACATAAAATGCCGTTTTAAAAGGCTTCTCGCAAGGGAAGCCTTTTTTTATGAGCTGGAAGTTATACCAAGGTTAATTTTGGCTGATTTTTTTAAAAAAAGGATAATTCGATTTTTTCTTGTCTGCATAAAATCTGCTACACATTTGTATCAGTAATCGCTTTGCAAAACTTCAATTAACTATAACCAATGAAAAAGTTCACGTTCGCACTTACTTTGTTAACTGCATCTACACTTGTATTTACAAGCTGTAAAGAAGAAGAAAAGCCAGACAATGGGGTTACCATTTCTGGGATTCCTGCTACTGCTACTATTGAGGCAGGTGCAAAATTAGGTCCTGTTACAGGATCAGCTGAAGGTCTAGACGGTCTTGTATCCCTAAGCATTACCAAAGACGGAGCACCACTTGCTACACAGCCTTTAACTGGTACTTCCGCTTCTTTCCCTTTTGAGTACACTGCTGTGGCTGCTGATGCAGGCAAAAACGTAGTATTCGAATTTACTGTTACAGATACTGACGGCGACGTAGCAAAAGCTACGCACGTATTGACAGTAGGTGCTGAGCCAACTACTTTCCGTGTTTCTGGAAATATCACTTCAAACACTACTTGGGCAACAGGAAAAACGTATATCCTTGGAGGCAGAGTAACTGTAGTGTCAGGCGCTAAGTTGACTATTCAAAAAGGAGTAGTGGTAAAGGGTGAAGCAGGAACAGGTGCAAACGCAACTGCTCTTTTGATTGCTAGAGGTGGACAAATTGACGCGCAGGGTACTGCTACCGAGCCAATCATCTTTACTTCTATCGCAGACGAAATCACTCCAGGTCAAATAGCTTCTCCAAACTTGGATCCAACTTTGGAAGGTCTTTGGGGAGGTATAATTGTATTGGGTAAAGCAAAAGGATCTTTCAAGGCAGATGCTTCTGAAATTCAAATCGAAGGTATTCCTGCTTCTGATACCAATGGCCTTTATGGTGGTACTGCTGATGATGATAATTCTGGTACTATCAAGTACATCTCTATCCGTCACGGCGGTGCTAATATTGGAGAAGGTAACGAAATCAACGGCCTTACTTTAGGGGGTGTAGGTTCTAAAACTGTGATCGAGAACGTAGAAGTAGTAGCTAACCAAGACGATGGTATCGAGTGGTTTGGTGGAACAGTATCCGTAAAGAATGCCTTAGTTTGGAATTCTGGAGACGATGCAATGGACACTGATCAATCTTGGGCAGGTACTTTAGATAACTTCATCGTTATTTGTGGTAAGAATACCGACCACGCTTTGGAAATTGATGGACCTGAAGGAGCTTATCAAAAAGGGCATACTTTGAAAAATGGATCTGTTAAAGGGATTGCTGAATCTGAGATGGGTGATTTTAGAGATGGCGCTAGAGGTACTTTTGAGAACATTTACTTCTTTGATTTCCCTTCTCCTGCTGATAATTCCAATGCTGGACGTGGAGACTTCTCTTTAAGTGGTGATAAAACTCTAGCTACTTTTGCTGATGGATCTTTGAAATTCGCTAAGCTTGAGGCTACTTTGAAGGACGGTTTAGCTGTAGCTACTGTTTTCAAAAATGGAACTGCAGTACACGCTACTTCTGTAGCTTTGAAGGCAAATACAGTAGGCGCAGACAAGTCAGCATTTACTGGTTGGACATGGGCTGACAAAGCTGGAAAATTGGCAGATTTCAAATAAGAATTAAAATTTTCTGAAAGGAAAGGAAGGTCTTGCAAGGATCCTTCCTTTCCTTTTTACTCGTTTACATTGACTATTATCATCCGCTGTATGAACAAGAAAAAACAAGAATTGCCTTTGAAGCCTTTGGCTATTCTGATCCTTATCATTGCATTTCAATTGCTTACGGGCTTTGTATTTGCCCAGAATGGCACCATCCGTGGAGCCATTTTTGATGAATCCACTGGAGAGCCACTTTTTGGGGTATCCGTTTTGGTTAAAGAAACTTCTACGGGAGCTGTAACCGATTTTGATGGAAAATTTGAAATTCAAGTTGCTCCTGGGAGCTATACACTACAGATTTCTTACATCTCGTTCTCTACCTTTTCACTCACAGAAGTACTTGTGGAAGCAGATAAGGTGACGGTCCTTCCAGATATCCTGATGAAAGAAGAAGAATCGGAATTGGAAACTGTAACCGTCTCAGCCGCAGCCATTCGTACCACAGAATCTGCTTTGATGTCGGTAAAGCGGAATGCCCCTAATCTTTTAGATGGAATCTCTGCAAGTACATTTCGCCAGATTGGTGATGGGGATGCCGCATCTGCAGTAAAGCGTGTAACTGGTGTATCCATTGAAGGCGGCAAATACGTGTATGTTCGTGGCCTTGGAGATCGCTATACCAAAACGGTATTGAATGGGGTGGATATTCCTGGGTTGGATCCAGACCGTAATACGATCCAAATGGATATTTTTCCTACGAATGTGATTGACAATATCGTAGTGTCTAAATCATTTACAGCAGAATTGCCTGCTGATTTTACAGGGGGAGTAGTGGATATCGAAACCAAAGATTTTCCCGAAGAGAAGACTTTTAAACTAAGTGTTTCTGGTGGAATGAATCCATCCATGCACTTCAATTCCAATTACCTTGCGTATGAAGGTGGAAAGACAGATTGGTTGGGTTATGATGACGGTACTCGAGCAAACCCTTCCGGTGGGAGAACCAATATTCCTCAATTTGCTAATGTAGTGGGGAATCCTTCTAGTACTCAAGGACAAGAATTTCAAACTATACTAAGAGGATTTAATAAGACCTTGGGTGCTACTGCACAAACTTCCTTGATGGATTTTGGTATTGGTTTTTCACTAGGAAATCAGATTGTTAGACCAAAGGTGACCTGGGGCTACAATGCTGCGGTAACTTATAAAAATGAAACTGAGTTCTACCAAGATGCGCAATTCAACCTATTTGCTAAACCTATTGGAACTAGTAATTTTGAAATGGAGGCTTTAGAACGTCAAACGGGGGATTATGGCGTAAACAATGTGCTCTTGGGTGGTTTGGCAGGAATTGCAATGAAAACAAATGCTTCTAAATTCAAACTCAACTTTTTACACCTTCAAAATGGAGAATCCAAGGCAGGTATATTTGATTTTAAAAACACTGATTTTGGAGCTAATTTCGAGGCATCTCAATACAATTTAGAGTATAGTCAACGTGGCTTATCCACGGTACTGCTTTCCGGAAATCACTATTTGAATGGCAAGTCTTGGGAGATCAATTGGAAGTTGGCCCCTACCCGTTCGACCATAGAAGATCCAGATATTCGTTTTACACGTTTTAGATTGCCAAATAACAATATTTCCTCAGAGGTGGGGCTACCAGTTCGTATTTGGAGAAACCTGGA
>JANQWS010000072.1 GCA_030729785.1 Algoriphagus sp.
AGGTTTCCCTTAAACCTCGAGGATTTTGGAATATTCGAGATTTAAAACCTTTGAGGTTTAAAAAACCTCAAAGGTTTACCCCATGCACATACGATCGGCCCTACTCCTCTGTCTACTTCTCGCTTTTGGCTTTTCTGCCAAAGGACAGATCCCTTCTCTCTGGCTCACCGACCCCAAGTCGGGGATTCTTTTTCAAAAGCAGCAAGTTAGGAGTGCTACTACTGGAGAGCCTACGGAAGAGATCAGTTTGTTCACAGATTCCCTATACCAATCCATGGATGGCTTTGGATTTACACTAAGCCAAGGTTCGGCCAGTCACTTACTTTCCATGAGCGATTCGGCAAGACAAAGCATCCTCCAGGAATTGTTTGGTTCAGGAGCTAACGATATCCGTATTTCTTACTTGCGCTTGGCTGTGGCCGCATCGGACCTGAATGCCTTCCCATTTTCCTACAACGACCTAAAAGATCCAAAAGAAACAGACCCTACACTAAGTCAATTCAGTTTGAGTTACGATACATTGGATGTCCTTCCTATCCTAAAACAGATTTTGGCGATCAATCCAAAAGTGACCCTGATGGCATCCCCTTGGTCTCCTCCTACCTGGATGAAGGACAATCGGGATACCCGAGGTGGATCGCTTTTGCCAGAATTTGAAGCAAGTTATGCCCAGTATTTGGTTAAATACATCCAAGAAATGGGTAAAAGAGGATTTACCATCGATGCGCTAACAATTCAAAACGAACCGTTACACCCAGGTAACAATCCTTCCTTATTGATGCTTCCTGAACAGCAGGCACGATTTATTGGACAGCATTTAGGGCCAGCATTTGAACAGGCAAAAATCAAAACGAAAATCATTAGTTACGATCACAATGCCGATCGCCCAGATTACCCCATTACCGTTCTCAGTGACCCTTTAGCAAATCCTTATGTGTATGGCTCCGCCTTCCACCTCTACGGAGGTCAAATCGAAGCTCTTTCCGAGGTACATCGCGCATTTCCTGACAAGCACCTCTACTTTACCGAACAGTGGGTGGGATCTCCCGGAAATATGGAAGGAGATATTTCTTGGCACGTTAAAAATCTGATTATTGGGGCGTCTAGAAATTGGGCAAAAACAGTTTTGGAATGGAACCTAAGTTCAAACCCTACGCTAACGCCTCATACAGACCGCGGAGGCTGTGATCGTTGTTTAGGAGCTATTACCATTACCGGTAATGAGATTGTTCGAAATCCTGCCTACTACGTCATCGCACATGCCAGCAAATTGGTGGATCCAGGTTCCACCCGCATCGGATCGACTACAGCTAAAAATCTTCCTAATGTGGCTTTTATCCGACTGGACGGTAAAAAAGTCTTAATTGTTCACAACGACTCGGCAAAGGAAATTCGATTTGGAGTGAAGGAACGTGAACACAATTTTTCCACTTCCTTAGCTCCTGGAGCCACAGGCACCTGGCTCTGGTAGGAAAAAGACTAGCACAAAAAAGGTCCCGTTTCCACGGGACCTTTTTTGATAAACTTCCTATTAAAATCCTGCTTTTTACCCTTGATCTAAGAAACGCAGTTTCGAAGTTCACTACCATGCGCCGTGGACTGTGAACGGTCGACAGTCTCAATAAGTGTAATTGCAGAGAATCAGATTACTTACACCTTAGGCACCACCCAACCGTTGTGGTAGTTGGCCTTGATCAATTGATTGGCCTCTGTGTCGGTAAACAAGTTTTTACTTGCATCCCAGTAAACCTTCTTGCCAGTCTTGTAGGCAATATTACCCATCTGTGCATTGATTGCAGCCACAGAACCTGTCTGGATTCCACACTTCAATAACTTGGCATCGTTGGCAGTCATGGCCTCCACGAAATTGACTGCATGGAGTTCCAAGGCAGAAGGGCCTGAAGGTCGCGTATGAGGTACCTCCTCTACTTTAGGCTTACGCTGTCCCTCTACGGTTTCAGTTTCAGGAATCACCTTCCAGCCACCACGGTTGACCACCAGCGTGGCATTGTTTCCGATAAAGGCAATTCCTTCAGTAGTACCATAATTCCCTCCATCAATACCAGTTGCATGCTCCCAGAGCATATTAAAGCCCTCGTACTCATACACCGTTTGTAGCGTGTCCGGAGTTTCGGAGGCATCGTCAGGATAGGCAAATTTTCCTCCTGAGGCCATTACAGATTTTGGAGCACTAACACCCATTGCATAGAGTGCAATGTCAATCTCATGTACTCCCCAATCGGTCATCAAGCCTCCTGCATAATCCCAGAACCAGCGAAAGTTGAAATGAAAGCGGTTGGCATTGAAGTCCCGTTTCGGCGCAGGTCCTAGCCACATGTTGTAATCCACACCCGCAGGTGCTGACCCGTTGGCTACCACAGGTACAGGCTTCATCCAGCCTTGATAGGCCCAGCACTTTACCAAGCGAATTTGGCCAAGCTTGCCTGACTTCACATACTGAATAGCCTGATCGTACTGGGAACCAGAGCGCTGCCATTGTCCTACTTGAACAATCTTGCCGTAGCGCTCCTGTGCTTTGACCATGATTTGGCATTCTTCAATGGTATTGGCAATGGGTTTTTCTACATACACGTGCTTACCCGCGGATACCGCATCTACCATGTTGAGGCAGTGCCAATGGTCTGGCGTACCAATGATGACCACATCAATGTCTTTATTTTCAAGCATTTTTCGGTAGTCTTTGTACTGCGTTGGACGTTTTCCGCGTAATTTGAATACATCCTCAGTACGCTGGTCAAGCACCGTTTGGTCTACATCGCATAGCGCTACACAATTAACCTGTGGGATTTTGAGATGTGCATTCATGTTGGACCAACCCATCCCCTTACAGCCAATTACGCCATAGTTGATTTGGTCATTAGGTCCAATGCTTCTCGTAAAGGCACCAAAGTCAGCAGCCGTTAAGATGGTGGGCATAGATAAACCCGCTCCGAGCAGCATGGTATTTTGAATAAATTTTCTTCTAGAAGTCATTTTTTAGCAAGGTAAATAGTGGATAAAATGAAAGATTAAATACGATCTACGAAGTTCGAAATACGAGAGGGTGAGGTAAGTCCTCCATTTTAATGAAGCTTTAACTTTT
>JANQWS010000073.1 GCA_030729785.1 Algoriphagus sp.
GCTTGAATTCCCGCTAGGTCTAAAACAAAAAATGTATCGGTCTTTGGTTTTTCTTGTGAGATTAGGAACCAAAACGCCACTGCAAGTAGAAGTGAGGCTGCAACTCCAAGAAGTAGTTTTTTGCGTTTTCCCATTTGAATGGACCATCAAGCCCTAAATTTTAAATTTAATTGGCAAAGCCTATGCCAAATAAATGGGTTTAGGAGTAGGACAAAAAAAGGGAAGCTATAGCCTCCCCATTTTTAATTCGTCTCTTCTTCCAAAGAAGTAGTAAAAAATAGATTTCCCGACAGTCGAAGCAACTCTATTTCTTGTTCTTTGATTTGGTAAACAGAAGTAATCAATCTATTCTCTGCTGAAAGCAAGTTCACCTGAGCATCTCTAAATTCCAAATAAGAGGCAATCCCCAAACGAAACCGTTCCAAGGCAATTTCTGAATTTTCCTTAGCTACCTGGTAGTTCTTTTGTTCAATTGAAAGCAATCCAAGGTTATTATCATAGGTATTGTAAGCCCGCTGTAGATCGGATTTCAGCTGGATTTCAAACTGCTCCAAGGAATAGTCTTGAATCCGTTGATTTACTTTCGCACTTTGAATTCGTCTATTGAGAGTTAATCCGCTAAAAAGATTGAAGGTGATCGATCCCCCATAGTTTAAGCCTTGTCTTTCGTTTTGAATTAAAAATCCTGCATCTGAATTGAACACCGAATTATTGAAACTTGAGTTTAAGTTGAGGGCTGGCAAGCGTTGTGCTTGAAGCTCTTTCAATTGCAAAAATGCATCGTTATTCCTTCTCTGATTTGCTAGCAAGAGTTTGTTATCTAAAAATGCATTCTCGACTAGTTCGTCCAAAGAGAGCGTCTTGCCTATGGAAATAGTACTGTCTTGAATCAAATAATCGGTACTTGGGTCTGTTGCAAGCAGCTCATTTAGGTTGACTCTTGCATTTTGGATTACTTGGTATTGGGTCATCAATAAACTAGAATCTCCATTGTAATCTACTTGTGCCGCTAAAAAATCACGTTTACCTGCTCCTCCAAGTTCGTATTGGGCTTGGGCTATTTCTAAGCGAGCTTTGCTCAATGCCAAGGTTTGCTCCAACACTTTAAATCGTTGAAGCTCCAAAATTAAGCGGTAGTAGGCCGTAGAGATTCCAGCTATTGTGTTTTCTACTATAATTTTTGCTTCTAATTCGCTGATTTCTTCTAATAATCCAAGTCTACGCATGGTCACCAGGGATTCAGGCCTAAAGCCATAAATCCCAACAAAACTATAGGCCTTGTTTCGAGACTTCGCTGCATCAATTTCTCGCGGGTTTTCAGGATCACTTACAAACGTTTGGGTAACGTCTTCCGTTGAGAAGGACCGAAGGTAATTGGCGTTCAACGTAGGCATAAAGAAATTTCCTGCGGCTATCTTTTTATCCAGTGATCGAAGGCTTTGGTTTTCTACTCCAATTTTTATTTGAAGGTTATTTTCAAGACCTAATTCCAAGGCCTTCTCTAGATTCAAAGACTCCTGAGTTTGTGCCCAAGCCCCGGTTATGCTCCATATCCATACGAGGAAAAGTGTTCCTTTTTTCATGCGGTTTTTGCTAAAACTCCTTTTTTAGAGGTGAGGAAGGTATATACTGCAGGGATAATGAATAGCGTCAATACGGTAGAAAATGCAAGCCCTCCGATTACAGCTGCTCCCATAGGCACCCTACTTTCAGCACCTGCACCCAAAGCCAAGGCGATGGGAAGAATCCCCAAAATAGTGGATAAACTAGTCATTAAAATTGGTCTAAATCGGGCGACTGCAGCTCCAAAAATTGCTTGTTCTGCATCCATCCCCTGTTCTTTACGCTGATTGGCAAATTCAACAATTAAAATTCCATTTTTGGTAACCAAACCAATGAGCATGATAATCCCAATTTGACTAAAAATATTTAAGGTAAACCCAAATAACCAAAGAGTTGCCAATGCACCAAAAATCGCTAAAGGAACCGTAAACATGATGGTTAATGGATCCGTAAAACTTTCAAATTGAGCAGATAGGACCAAATATATCAGAACCAAGGCAAAAATGAAGGCAAACAACAAACTGTTGGAACTTTCCCTAAATTCTTTGGAAGGTCCGGTCACGTCGGTGGCATACGAATCATCCAGTACTTCAGCTGCGATCTTATCCATCTCTTCCAATCCTGCTCCAATGGTCACCCCATCAGCAAGATTCGCGGAAATAGTGGCACTTACAAAGCGATTGAATCGGTACAACTGAGGGGGGGTACTTTTCTCCACCACGCGTACCAAATTATCCAATTGAATGAGCTGTCCATTATCACCTCTCACATATAGCATGCGAAGATTTACAGGCTCATTTCGATCTTGAAGTTGCATCTCTCCAATTACCTGGTATTGCTTACCTCCTCTAATGAAGTATGCAAATCGCTGCCCTGAATAGGAAAGTTGCAAGGTCCGTGCAATTTCCTGTACCGAAACCCCCATATTTCTTGCCCGCTCACGATCGATTTCTATCTCAAGTTCAGGTTTGGTAAACTTTAAATTGATATCTGTAAAGATAAAGGCAGGGTTTTGGGAAGCTTTTTCCAAGAAAGGAGGAATTACTTCCTTCAATTTTTCTAAAGTAGGAGCTTGGATAACGTATTGCACCGGCAATCCCCCGCGCCGATCACCAATAGAAACGGGCTGCTGAGCAAACGCACGAACTGCCGTCACTCCTTTGAGCGATGCGTTAATTTGAGTGAAAATCTCTTGTTGCGTCCTAGATCGGGCTTCAGGCTTTGTTAAATAAATCCGTACAAAGCCGGAGTTGGTATTGGCCGTACCAAATCCAGGTGAGGTCATACTCGTTAACCCTGCGCGCTCATTTTCAGCCAAATCCACTGTAAGTTGATTGGTCAGGTCACTGATAACCTTGTCCATAAATGAAAAGGTTGCCCCCTCAGGGCCAGACATGTTGATCCGCAATTCAGAACGATCTTCGATAGGAACCAACTCGGTTTGAATGTTTGAAAAAAGCCAGTAAATCCCAAAAATCATTAGACCAATGATTGGGAAAGCAACCCAACGAACGGTCATAAATTTACTTAAGGCAGCATCGTAACGGTCGTTCAACCAAACAAAGAACGGTTCTGTAAACCGATAAAAGGCATTTTGCTTGGTTCGCAACTTCAGCATTTTTGCACTTAGCATGGGAGTCATGGTAAGTGCAACAAAGGAGGAAATAATTACAGAGCCTGCAACAACAATTCCAAATTCTCTAAATAACCTCCCTGTGGTCCCTGTCAAAAAAATTACAGGAAGAAATACTGCCGCCAAGGCAACCGTGGTAGCAAGTACTGCAAAAAATATTTCTTCAGAACCTTTGGCAGCAGCCTCCATGGGCTTTTCCCCTTTTTCAATTCGAGAGTATATATTTTCCAATACGACAATGGCGTCATCCACCACCAAACCAATAGAGAGTACAATACCGAGGAGAGTAAGCACATTGATGGAAAAATCCATCAAGTACATGATGAAAAACACCCCAATAAGTGATATCGGAATGGTGACAACAGGTATAAAAGTGGTTCTCCAGTCCCTTAAAAAAAGGAAAATTATAGCAACCACGAGAATAAAGGCTGTAAGTATGGTTTCTTGGACCTCTTGGATAGACTGCCGAATGTAGGAAGTCCCATCAAAGCCTAGCTCTGCGCCTACATCTGCTGGGAGGTCTTTTTTGATAAACTCCAATCGCTTGTAAAATTCATCCGCAATTTCAATATTATTGGAGCCAGGAAGAGGAACCAGCACCACAGCAACCATCGGTACTCCATCCCTACGAAGTAGGGTCTTTTCATTCAGAGCCGAAAGTTCTGCAGTACCAATATCTTGAAACCGAACCAAGTTTGTTTCGCTTTCCTTAATTATCAACTCGTTGAATTCCTGTGGTGAACTTAGTCTACTTTTCGTGCGCACCGATAATTCAATAGTCTGTCCTTCGATTCTTCCAGAAGGAAGTTCCACGTTTTCGCTTTGAATCTTTGCTAGGACATCCATGGGCGTGATGCCATAAGATGCCATTTTGAGTGGGTCCATGCGCAAGCGGATGGCATATTCTTTTTCACCCCATATTTGCACCCTACTTACCCCAGGGATAGTTTGTAGGCGCTCCTTAAATACATTGTCAGCAATTTCAGAAAGCTCAAGCAAACTTCTTTTGGTGCTCTTAACATTCACACCAATGATGGGCTGTGAATCTGCATCTGCCTTTGAAACAACCGGAGGATCTGCATCAGGAGGCAAATTACGTTGAGCACCAGAAACCTTGTCTCGCACATCGTTTGCTGCAGCTTCTAAGTCTGCCCCTACCTCAAATTCCACCGTAATGTTACTACGCCCATCCGAACTCGTAGAAGTTAGGGATTTAATCCCTTGAATTCCGTTAATCTGTTCCTCAAGTGGTTCTGTTATTTGAGCCAAAATCACATCCGCATTGGCGCCAACGTAAGAAGTACTCACATTGATTACTGGAGGATCAACAGAAGGGTATTCACGTACCCCCAATAGCGAAATGCCAATCCCACCAAAGAGCAAGATGACAAGTGACATGACCATGGCCAATACTGGCCTTCTTATACTGATACTGGAGAGACTAGCCATGAGTGTTAATTTATTGGAGTGGGCTTAACTGGCATTCCTTGACGTACTTGCATTACCCCTGTAGTGAGGACTAAATCTCCCTCCTTAAGGCCCGATAGTACCTGAACTTGAGTGTCTGTACGCTTACCGATTTCGATGAGCCGCTGTTCTGCTTTCCCATCTGCACCTACAATGAATACCTTGTATCCAGACAATTCAGGAATAACAGATTCTGCCGGAACAAGTAGGGCATCCTCTTGAACATCCAACACAAATCGAATTTTTACAAACATCCCTGGAAGGTATTTGCCCTCACTGTTGGGGCTTTGTGCACGCAATTTGATGGTACGTGTTGCTGCATCAATTTGCGGCTCATAAGCATACACTTCTCCTGCTACCTCTTCGGTAGAAGCTTCACTACTAAAGTAAATGGGAGAACCCACCGAGACCATTCCTGAATACCGTTCCGGGATAGAAAACTCTAGTTTAATTGGATCAATATTGACAATACTCACAATCACATTCGCACTATTAATTACCGCCCCTTCCGATACTTGACGAAGGCCTAATCTTCCACTAAACGGAGCTCGAATAACTGTCTTTTCCAACTGTGCCTGGACCAGCTTGATGTCAGATAATGCTGTATTGTATTGATTGAGTACTATGTCGTATTCTTCTTGACTTATCGCCTCTCTTGCCAAAAGTTGCTTTTGCCTAGACTCCTGGGTTTGAAATAATTTTTGAGTGTACTGAAGCCGCTGGTATTGCGCTTGAAGCTCGTTGTCATTGAGGTACAAAAGAGGCGTACCCTTAGTGACATACTCCCCTTCCTTGAAATTTATTTTTGAAACAAGCCCACTGATTTCTGGCTTGATTGCTACAGACTCGTTGGGTAAAATAGTTCCAGAAACTTGAAGCTGGTTGTTCAAAGTTTCCTTCTTCAATTGGATCACCTCTACTGCCAAAGGCTCGCCTGGCCCCTTAGGCCCTGATTGGGTAGGACTTTCTCCTTCTTGGCTCCCCAACCTAGGATAAAAATAGGCAGCAGCAAGCAAGGCAAGAATCCCTGCTACAAGAAATAGTTTGGTTTGTTTTTTCATTGTAAAAAGAACTAGAACTGTTGGTTTTTTATAAACGCCAATGAGCGTTGGTTAAATTCCTCTGGTTTTTCAACATTAACCACATGGCCACATTGATTTAATACCTCGAGAATCGAATTTTTGTGAAAGCGAATTAGATTTTTTACAGGCTCTAGAAACATCACATCCTGATCTCCCATAATGTAAAGTGTTGGGATGCCTAAATCTTTTTCCTTAAAATAACGAAGCAGTGGATTGATGTCTTTGGTCAATTTAAACCAACGAATAAATTCTTTTTGACATAATTTTTGAGCCTCATGAATAAACAAACTTCTAGACTCTGCATGCTGCTTACGTGGCATAATCACAAAAGCAAACAAACGATATAGCCACATGTAAGGAATTACTCGCTTGAATGCATTGCCAAAAAAAACTAAAAGGCGGCTTTGCACGGTTAGACGAGTCACTGCACCAGCCAAAACTAAAGACTTAACCCGCCCAGGTTCGATTTCTGCCAATTGCCTCGCTAAGATAGTTCCCAAAGACACCCCCATGAAATGCGCAGGTGGTAACTTAAGATGTACTAATACTTCCACAATGTCCCTCGTAACAGCTTCAAAAGTATACTGTTGTGACCAAATTGCTTGTGGCATGGACACTGATTTACCATGACCTCTGAGATCAATCAATAAAAGATTGTAATCTTTTTGAAAATCTCGAAGCTGCTTGAACCATACCGCAGAACTCCCTCCTGCACCGTGGATAAAAACCACCCACTCCCTACTTGTAGAATGCAAAAATTGCTTATAGTATAACATATGGTAACAAATCCTGATTAAGCACCCCTCCACAGGAAGACAAATATACCATTGTTTTTCCGCAGTCCTTTAGAAAACATAAGGAAGGCAAATCAGTGCCATCAATGGAAAATAAATGGGATATCCTCTTTTCGACTAAGCGACAGCGTACTTGCATACATGAACTTAGATGGTAACTAGGGAGTAAACAAAAAAAGCGCCCCGAGGTTCAGGGCGCTTTCCATAGTATTGGAATACGAATTAGTTGAAGATGTATCTCAATCCAAACTGCATTCTCCAAACGTCTGCAACTCCTGCAGTAGGTCTGAACGATTCAGAGATCAAGCTAGTACCAAAGTTTCTCAATCTGTACTGTGGCTTGCCATTAGCACTTGCAGCTGGAGAACCACCCGCAAGCAATTGGTTAGAATTAAAGGTTTGGCCCACTCCAAAGTTTGGATCCAATAGGTTGCCTACGTTCAAGATGTCCACTCGGAATTCTAGGCTGTTCTTTTTGCCTTTGAAATTGGTAAACAACTGCTGAGCAAAGGAAAGGTCTGCACGATATACCATTGGCATGATGACCGCTCCTCTTTCAGCATACTTGCCACGATTCGCACTCAGGTACTCATCCTGCAAGATGTAAGCTTCAAAAGCATCTGCTTGTTCCTGAGCAGTGAAGGTCTTTCCGCTAGAAGTAAACTGTTGGAAGTTCATTTCTTCCTTAGTCGCTGGGATGTAAATCAAATCGTTTGATCTACCACCATCGCCATTCATATCTGAAGAAAATACGTAGCTACCGTTTCCAATCGTTCTACCTTCCCAGAAAATAGAGATAGAAGTATTTCCAAACTTAAAGAAGTCTTTGGAATAGGAAGCAGTTACAAATGTTCTGTGGCCCATAAAGTTGGAAGAAAAGCCCAACCCTGGATTGTTTGGATCACCAGATATTGGATTGTTAAACCATGATCCTGAAGCAATAGATCCCGGATCTACCGTGTTTTTTGCTTCTCCATAGCTATACGCTGCTTTCAAAAACAATCCATTGGTAAATGGTCTCTCCAAGGAGAAGGAAGCTACCCAAGAATATCCAATTGCTTGGTTGCTCAAAGTCACCGCATTAGGAATTTTTGAATTGATTCGATTGCTTGTCCATCTTTGACGGTTGTCATTCCCTGCAAACTGGCTTTGATGTACAGGAAGGTTCGCATTGTGATAGGCAATACCGTTTACATCTTGGTTGTAGATAAATTCTCCAGTAGCAATGATGCCGGCTGGCAACTGCTGATCAACTGCAATGTTGGTTCTCCACACTTGAGGGAATTTGAAATCCTTTTCAGAAAGAGCAAGCTCGTAAGAAGAAGCAGGCTGACCTGTTACTTCTGTCGGCTTGTATGCATTTGGATCTGGATTGAATGGTCTGGAAGTTGTATTATCAAACTGTGCAAAACCTGTCAAGATACCATTGTTACCCACTTGGTTGGATACCCATACGTAAGCAGGACGGCCAGTAAATACCCCTGAACCACCTCTAACTTGCGTTTTCTGGTTGTTAAATACATCCCAGTTGAAACCAACTCTTGGAGACCATAGCAAGTTGGCCCCTGGAAGCTGATCTGTTCTGTAGTTTACGTAAGCTCCTTCTTGATTTCTGAAAAAGAACTTCTCCATTTCCTCGTTGCGAAGGGCAGTTTCCTCAAAATAAGGGACGTCTACTCTC
Source organism: Algoriphagus sp. (assembly GCA_030729785.1). Lineage (GTDB taxonomy): Bacteria > Bacteroidota > Bacteroidia > Cytophagales > Cyclobacteriaceae > Algoriphagus. The sequence continues at coordinate 8,221 of JANQWS010000073.1, forward strand.
AAACCTGCAGTTAATTTCAAGTTTGTTCGTGCCTGCCATTCGTCCTGAATAAATGCACCTACATAGTTTACTTCCAATGGCTGAACAGGCTTTTCAGATCCTGGAATGTTGTTCCAACGTACTTGGAATCTTCTTAAGTTGACACCTGAAGGAGCAGAGTTTCCGTTTGCCAAGAAATTATCAGAATCCTTGTAAAAGTCCTCCAAAGATCTGTACACATACACAGACTGAGAACCTGGGAAGAACACGTTTTCAGACTGGTAGTTTTCGTAGCTGAAACCAGTGGTGATCGTGTGATTTCCTGCAAAAATTTGCAAGTTTTCCTGAATTTGGAAAGTCTTGTAACGCAATTCGTTGTTTGGGGTGAATGGCTCAAAACCAAAAGAAGTATAGGTCAAGTTATCCTTCAAGATATCCACCAATGGGAAAAACTCACCTTTAAATCCGCGGCTTTCGTCCTGGTACGTGTAGCCAATAATTAAATTATTCGATACGTTGCTGCTGATACGAGAGTTCAATTCGGCTACTACAGACCGGATATTTTCCATAATGCTGTAGTTTGAATTTTGGAAGTTCAAGGCATTTGGATTTCTATTACGTCCCCCGTTACCCAAGGAAGAAGAACCGGACATCAATACATCCGTAGAAGAATCTAGGTGATTGTAACGTAAGCTCAACTTGTTTTTGTCGTTGATGTTGTAATCCAATTTGATCAAAAACTTGGTACCCAAAGTTTCGTTATCATATCCTTCATAAGGGCCAGTTTCGTAGTTGTACTTAGAGCTTAAGTAGCTGCTCAATCCATCCAAGTCTGAAGCCAATACACGAGTGACGTTACCTTCAATTGCTTCACCACGGTTTGCCTTCCAGGTGGTACCTGGTCTAGCTTCTGATTCGTCTTCAAATGATGCAAAGAAAAACAACTTGTCTTTGATGATTGGACCACCCACGCGGAAACCAATTTGCTTGTACGTAAAGTCACCTGGATTGAATTCGTTTTCTCCAGCTTTAGTACCTACATTGTTGTTATTTCTCCAGAAATAATACGCAGAACCAGAAAATTCGTTCGTACCTGAACGAGTAACCGTATTTACACCTGCACCTGTGAAATTACCTTGTCTCACGTCATAAGGAGCTACGTTTACAGAGATTTGCTCGATCGCGTCCAAAGAGATTGGAGATACGCCAGTTCTACCACCGGGGTTAGAACCAGAGCCCAAACCGAAAGAGTTGTTGAAATACGATCCATCTACAGTGATGTTGTTCAATCTCGAATCCTGTCCAGCGAAAGATTGCCCATTAGACTGTGGAGACAAACGAGTAAAGTCGTTGATACTTCTAGAGATGGTTGGAAGCTTGTTTAGGGCTCTGTTGTCAATAGCTGTGTTGGCACCAGTTCGCTCGTTAGAGAAAAGGCTATTTTGATCGGCTGTGATCAAAACTTCAGAAAGTTCCTGACCATCTTCTTTTAAGGAGACATTTACATTTGAAAATGTACCTAAGGAAAGATTTAAACCATCTATTTCTTGGGTAGAAAAACCTATAAATGATACAGAAAGTCTGTAAGGACCTCCAATACGCATCCCTGGAATAGAGTATTTACCTTCTACGTTAGATACCGCGCCATAGCGTGTTCCAGAAGGAAGGTGTGTAGCAACCACGTTTGCGCCTGGTAAAGGCTGTCCGTTGGCTTCAGTTACTGTTCCGGTAATACCGGAGGTAGTAACTCCCTGTGACATTGCTAGCCCTGAGCTCAACACGAGCAGGAATAGAGCCATCAAATTCTTCAGTAAATTTTGCCTCATAAGATTTGTTTTTGGTAAAAGTTGGTTTTGTTGAATTAAAATCCCTGCAAAGTTAAACTACCCTTGCAAGGGACACTAAGGATGTAGGTTAATTTTTGCTTGTCAAATTTCACATTTTTTAACGAAAACTTAACATTGAAAACAAACTATTTATCTGTTTTAGTTAATTATTCCTGTTTTTATTGGGAATTGACCTCTCAAGTTCCACATTTTCCGAAGAAAACTAAAAATGAATTCCATTTGTTTTAGCTTTTTCACCAATGACCAAAAAACTTTGGTATACTTTATTAACTAAGCTGATTCCTACCCTCAGGTTACGATAATCCACTTTTTCCGAACCATAAAATTAAATACGCTCTGAAGGTCAATTAGAGTTGAGATTAGCTGTCTTCTGTAAACGATTACTTGTACGCATTCAAAAAAAAATTTAGCCCTTGACAAGGTTCTAGATCATCCAACCCCATTTTTTAAATCCATTGGCTCCCTTTCTTTTCTTTGGATAAATTTTGAATCTTGTTGAACTTTCCCACTTCAACCAAGCTCGTACTTTGATGAGAGATAAAAATATTGTTTGGCTTTACCTTTTCTTACTTGCTACACTGGTAGATATATACTTTATACTGGAGCAAAATGAAGCGCTACGTAGCTATTCAAAACCAGTCATTCTAGCTGCCTTGCTAGGCTATTTTTATTTTATCAGCGCCCCTATTGCCAAAACCATTTTAGCAAAAACCATTTTGGCTGCCCTTTTCTTCTCTTGGTTGGGTGACATTCTCTTGCTATGGTCGGAATTATTTATTTATGGATTAGGGGCTTTTTTAATGGCTCATGTCTGTTACATCATCGGATTTCGACTTGCGCAGGAGCCAGAAGGCCGTCCAGATTCTTGGCACTTTATTCGTTTATTTACCTACAATCTCCCCATTTATTTGGTAGCAGGATGGATATTCTATTTCATCTATCCCAACCTGGGCGGCTTGAAAATTCCGGTTATTGCTTATCTATTGGTGATTATTGGGATGGTGACCACGGCTCGTGCTCGCTTCAAAAAGACCAATCCCGCCTCATTCTGGCAGGTATTCATAGGCGCTTTACTCTTTCTATGTTCAGATGGGATTTTAGCGATGGCACGATTTTATTCAGATTTTCCAGAGGCAGGCATCCTTATTATGGGCACCTATGCTTCCGCACAGCTACTCCTGGTAATGGGCATTCGGTCGTATCTGGTAGGGCCTAAATAAAATTATTTGGTCAATGGCCACAGTATCAAGTAGCTAGTATCAAGTATCAAGACTCTTCGAGAAGCCTACCTACCGTAGACAGGCTAGAGCCGAGATACCTGTCTGCCGACAGGCAGGCAAGAAACGAGATCATATTCCGTGGCGATACAAAATTCGAATATTCAACGAATCCCCAGTTCTTCCTTCATTATTAGGAGTTGGACATTCGATATTGGTTTATAAAATTTAGATTCTAAACCTAGCCACACAACCGCTCGGCTGTCTTCTGTGGACGGCAAACCATCAGCAGTTGACAAATTTATTTTTTCAACGCCACTCGAATAGACAATTCCTCCAATTGTGCATCGGCCAGCGTACTCGGTGAATCAATCATCACATCTCTCCCCGAATTATTCTTAGGAAAGGCAATGTAATCTCGAATGGAGTCTGATCCCCCGAAGATGGCGCAAAGTCGGTCAAAGCCAAAGGCAATACCTCCATGTGGTGGAGCTCCATATTCAAAGGCTTCCATCAAAAACCCAAATTGCTTTTGTGCCTCTGCTTCTGAAAACCCTAGATGGGTAAACATCAATTGCTGCGTCGCACGGTCGTGAATTCGTATTGACCCCCCTCCAATTTCAACTCCATTGATGACCAAATCATACGCATTTGCTCGCACAGATCCAGGATTGGTTTCCAACAAGGGAATATCTTCTCGCTTCGGAGAAGTGAACGGATGGTGCATCGCATGAAAGCGTTGGGATTCTTCATCCCACTCCAAGAGCGGAAAGTCGACCACCCAAAGTGGCACAAATACAGAACGATCACGCAAACCTAAGTCTTCACCCATCTTCAAGCGAAGTTCGGACAACTGCTTCCGGGTGGTTTTCTCCTCACCACTGAGCACAAGAATCAAATCTCCCGGCACAGCACCGCAAGCATCTGCCCAGGTCTTCAATTGATCTTGTCCGTAAAATTTGTCCACACTTGATTTGAGCAATCCATCAAGTTGGTAACGCACATAAATCAATCCTTTCGCTCCAATTTGTGGACGCTTTACCCAGTCCGTCAGTTCATCCAATTGCTTGCGCGTGTACTCTCCTGCACCTTTGGCACAGATACCTAGCACAATCTCTGCCTGATCAATGACGGCAAACCCTGTGCCTTTCGCCAAGGCAGTCAGATCAACAAATTTCATGTCGAAACGCAAATCTGGCTTGTCGTTCCCATAGTACTTCATCGCCTCTGCATAGGTTAGGTGTGGTACCTGACCTAGATCCACTCCCTTAACCGATAAAAACAAGTGCTTAATAAGTCCTTCAAAAGTGCTGAGAATATCCTCTTGATTCACAAAGGCCATCTCACAGTCAATCTGCGTAAACTCAGGCTGCCTATCCGCACGAAGATCCTCGTCTCGAAAGCATTTCACAATTTGAAAGTAGCGGTCAAATCCACTGACCATCAACAATTGCTTGAAAGTCTGTGGAGACTGAGGTAAGGCATAAAATTCCCCTGGATTCACTCGGCTAGGTACCACAAAATCTCGTGCTCCCTCTGGAGTTGATTTGATCAAAACCGGTGTTTCTACTTCGATAAAAGATTGCTTATCCATGTAGGTCCGAGTTTCCTGCATTAGTCGATGGCGGAGTTGAAGTTTTTCTCGAATCACATTTCTGCGGAGGTCTAGGTAGCGATAGCGCATCCGCAGCTCATCACCTCCGTCAGTTTCGTCCTCAATAATAAAAGGAGGAACTTTGGCTGGATTCAACACAGTTAATTCCTCCACTTTAATTTCAATATCCCCAGTGGGCATTTTATCGTTTTTGGATGTTCTTTCCAAAACAATTCCAGCTGCTTGAACCACAAATTCTCTTCCTAGCTGAGCGGCTTTCTCCAACAATGCCTTGTCGGTAGATCCTTCCTCAAAAATAAGTTGGGTTACCCCATAGCGGTCTCTTAAATCCACCCAAATAAGTCCTCCTTTGTTTCTAACCCGCTGTACCCAGCCGGCCAAAGTGATTTGTTGTTGGACATGGTGAAGGCGAAGTTCGCCACAAGTATGTGTTCTTAACATGACTAATTCCTTTTTTTGGGAGGTCAAAGATAAATAAATGCAACACAGAACGATAAGGATAGGGGAAGAATCCCTACTTCAGGCTAAAATTCTTTCCTTTTACCTACTAGGTAGGCGTTCTAAATTCAGCAAATGGCACTTCTTTCAACAGCAGTAAGCCTTTAAAAAGAGTTAATTTATCCCTTCCCTTTGCTTCTTTATGGTGAAAATTCTTGGAAAAAAGGGTTCTTTTCCCTTGTTTGGACTCTCAAATTAGTTCCTGTCTCCTGAATTCCCCCAGATGAAAAAAAATTGGATTGGCTACATTACCATTTTTCTTTCTATCCTCCTGATTTTGATTTACCAAAAGCAAGAAGGACGATTTTCCCAACTTTTTTCCAATGAACCAAACTCCTTAGCGCAGGAGGATTCCACCGCTCAAGAAAAATTTTTGTACGGCATCAATGTGACCGACTTTACCATAACAGAAGGTAGAGTCACAAAAAATGAAACTTTATCTACGCTCTTATCCCCCTTCAATATTCCTTACCAAATCATTGATGAGTTAGCCAAAAAATCTAAAGAAGTATTTGATGTACGAAGGATTGCTGCAAATAAAAAATATACCGTACTCACTGCCCCCAACTCCTCCAAAGCACAATTTTTTATCTATGAGCCCAATCCAGCAGAATTTGTCGTATTCAACTTGGATTCTGCCTACTTGTATCGAGCTGAGAAACCTGCGCAAACCCGGAAAAGAACAGTAGGAGGAAAGATTGAGAGTTCCCTCTACAATGCCATGGTGGATAAGGGGATTTCTCCTCAGCTAATCGATGAATTTGCAGACCTTTACGGATGGTCGGTGGACTTTCAAAGCCTCCAAAAAGGGGATGTATTTAAAGTTATCTTTGAAGAAAATATCATTGAAGACCAAGTCGTATCGCTTTCTGGAATCCACCTCGCTTACTTCAACCACAAAGGTGTAGCCATGCATGCCATTCCATTTGAACAAAATGGACAGCTTACTTTCTTTGACCAAGAAGGAAAGAGTTTTAAAAAAGCATTCCTTCGTGATCCACTTAAATATACCCGCATTAGTTCTCGCTATAATTTAAATCGATTTCATCCGGTTCAAAAAAGAATAAAGGCTCACCTAGGTACCGATTATGCTGCCCCTACCGGAACGGAGATACGAAGTGTTGGTGATGGTACTGTCATTGAAGCGAGGTATACCTCAGCGAATGGAAATTTTGTAAAAATAAAACACAATTCCACCTACACCACCCAATACCTCCACCTTTCAAAAATCGGAAAAGGAATTAAAAAAGGAACCCGTATTTCCCAAGGCCAAATCATAGGGTACGTGGGCAGTACAGGACTGGCTACTGGCCCACACCTTTGTTTCCGTTTTTGGAAAAATGGCAAACAAGTAGATTGGCTGAAAGAAAGCATTCCTCCTTCCGAACCCATTGCACAAGCCAACCTACAAGCATTTAACCAAAAAAAGGCGGAAGGAATAAAATTATTGGCTCAAATTGATCCCTCAGTGGACGATCGCCTTCTGGCATCCACCACTCACGCACAACAGGACTAGTTTAAAAAATCTGTAACTTTCAAAAATCTTTGCCTCCCCTACAAAGAGGTTTAGGTAGTGAACGTAACTATGAGCCAGCCCACCTCTATTCGGATCAACAAGTACTTAAGTGAAGTCGGTTATTGCTCCCGTAGAGCTGCAGATGGTCTTTTGGAACAAAATCGAATCACCATCAATGGAAAAATTCCAGAATTAGGCACCCAAGTCTTCCCCACGGACGAGGTGCGGGTAGATGGGCAATTGATTGGGAAACCAAAACAGCAGCATGTTTACATTGCTTTTAATAAGCCCGTAGGTATTGTTTCGACAACAGATACCCAAGGAGAAAAGGATAATATCATCGATTTTATTCGGCATCCTGAACGCATTTTCCCTATCGGAAGATTGGACAAAGACAGCGAAGGGTTGATTCTGTTGACGAGTGAAGGGGACTTGGTCAATAAAATCCTGCGCTCAAAAAACAACCATGAAAAGGAATATGTGGTGACCGTAAACAAGCCCCTCCACCCTAGCTTTGTACAAAAGATGAGTACGGGTATTCCCATCCTAGGTACTATCACTGCTCCTTGCACCGTAGTGTTAATCAACCGGTTTAAATTCCGAATCATCCTCACTCAAGGCTTAAATCGACAGATTCGACGAATGTGTGCTCATTTGGGTTACCAAGTGACCCAACTCAAGCGGATTCGAATCATGCATATTCAGTTGGATTTAGCCGTAGGAAAATGGAGAGATTTAAGTGAAAAGGAACTAACTCAACTCAATCTCCTCATCCAAGACAGTTCCAAAACCACCTAAACGCTCGCTATTCTAATCTGCTGAGCACATTTTGCTCCTCCTAACTATGCTATTTTTCTTGTAACTTGACTAAGTGAAAGGCTTACCTCTACTTTATCCCATCAATCCATGCTTTCTACCCTTCCATCAAGCCCCTCTGACCTTTTTGCTAGTCAATTACCCACCGCATTAGCTTGGAGGAAGTCCACTCTGCAAGAACGGAAGGAACGGCTGATTAAGTTGTTAAATTGGATCAATTCCCACCAAGAAGCTATTCGGGAGGCACTCTGGCTGGATTTCAACAAACCAGCGCC
>JANQWS010000074.1 GCA_030729785.1 Algoriphagus sp.
TGTATTTGGTCAACAAAATGGATAGAGCAAAGTCCTAACCATTGAAACTTGTTAGTGAGAGTCCTGATGGGGTGCTAATTTCGTTTGGCCAGATCACCGATAGTTTTGGTACCTAGGACTTTTAAGGTCGCGTCTCTAACCAAGACCATGGTCGCATGTAATCCGCAACTTTTCTCATCGCAATTGGCACAACGCTCGTAAAAATTGAGACTGGCACAGGGAAGCATGGCGATGGGCCCTTCGATAATCCGAATGATTTTTGCCAAAGGGGTTTGGATGGCTTCAGGGCTTAGAAAATAGCCACCTCCTTTGCCCTTTTTGCTGCTCAAAACCTCCATGTTCTTCAGTTCAAGGAGGATGTTCTCCAAAAATTTTAAGGGAATTTGCTTTTCACTTGCAATCTGAGCGATGAGTATAGGTCCTTCCGCTCTGTGGTCCATTAAGTATTGAAGGGCCTGCAAAGCGTAGCGGGTTTTTTTATTGAGCATGGAATGAGTTACTGAATAGGCATTACAAGTTACCAAAAAATGTTCAATTCGGGATTCGACTCTTCTGGAAGAATCGCTGTTTTTTGATCCCTAGTATAAGAAAACAAGGTTGACGAATCCATTCAGTGAGGGGGAGAAAGTCATCTTTTGCTGCTTCTCCCCCTGATACTCCCACTCATCCAGCCACTGGACTGGGGAGGAATTTACCGGTTCAACTTAGAAAAGGCCTGCTCGAAGTCATTTTTAATGTCTTCGATATGCTCGAGCCCCACACTTATTCGAATCAAATTTGGAAGCACTCCTGCCTGCTTTTGCTCCACTTCTGAAAGTTGCTCATGGGTGGTAGAGGCAGGATGAATGGCTAAGGTTTTGGCATCACCAACATTGGCCAAGTGACTCACCAATTGAAGTGAATTAATGAATTTCTTGCCTTGCTCCGCTCCTCCTAGAATTCCAAATTGTACTACCCCACCGAATCCATTTTGCAAATATTTTTTGGCAAGGTGATGGTAAGGACTAGAGGCCAATCCTGGATAGTAGACAAACGCTACTGCCTGGTGACTTTCTAACCAGGTAGCTAAGGCAAGGGCATTTTGGGCATGACGGTGCACGCGTAGTGAAAGCGTTTCTAGTCCTTGGAGCAGTAAAAATGAATTAAATGGACTTAGGGAAGGGCCAAAGTCCCGCAATCCCTCTACCCGAGCCCGGATACTAAAAGCAATGTTTGGGAGTCCAAGGGGATTACCCTCACCAAAAATATCCCAAAATTTTAGGCCATGGTAGCCTTCAGATGGCTCTGTAAACTGTGGAAATTTGCCATTGCCCCAGTTGTAATTGCCACCGTCCACAATCACCCCTCCGATACTTGTGCCATGGCCTCCAATCCATTTGGTGGCCGACTCCACGACGATATTGGCGCCATGCTTGATGGGTTGGGCGAGGTAGCCCCCGGCACCAAAGGTGTTGTCCACTACGAGAGGGAGGTCGTGCTTTCTAGCCAAAGCTGCAAATTTTTCAAAATCTGGGATATTCAAACGGGGATTTCCGATGGTTTCCAGATAGATGGCTTTGGTTTTTTGGTCGATTAATGGTTCAAATTCAACCGGGTCATCGCCATTTGCAAAGCGTACTTCTACGCCAAGCCGCTTGAAAGCCACTTTAAATTGATTGTAGGTTCCCCCATAGATAAAGGAGCTACTGACAAAATTATCGCCTGCTTGGACTAAATTATTCAAGGCTAAAAATTGTGCTGCCTGCCCGGAAGAGGTGGCTACAGCGGCTACTCCTCCTTCCAAAGCAGCTACCCTTTTTTCAAAAACATCTGTGGTGGGATTCATAATCCGGGTGTAGATATTTCCAAATTCCTTTAGCCCAAATAAGTTGGCTGCATGGTCCGTATCTTTAAAGACGTAGGAGGTAGTTTGGTAAATGGGAACTGCTCGGGAGCCTGTAGCTGGGTCTGGTTCCTGGCCTGCATGCAACTGCAAGGTTTCAAAGTGTAAGTCTGTGTGCATAGGTTTGATTATTAGTCTACAATTTTAGTAGATTAATAATCAACTTCAAAATAATTGGTAAAAAAAATCAAAGTGGCCTTACCCGTATATTTCTAAAATACACTTTTTGTCCATGGTGCTGAAACATGAGATGTCCTTCCTTGTCTGTGTGGAAATCGGGGTTTTCTTTAAACTTACTCACAGCCAGAAGGGAATCCATCGCTGGGCTACCGATTGTGAATTCCAAGACTTTATCTCCATTGAGCCAATGTGCTACATGACCTGATTTGTGTGAAAGTACCGCTTTGTTGAATTCTCCTATGGGATTCAGTTTTTTATTTGTTGGACTAATTAAGTCATACAAGGAACCGGCGGATCGTATGGCTGTGGTATCGTAAAAATAAGTATCCTCCAAAATCTGAATTTCAAAATTATCCATCCAATTTGGGCTATTCCCATTACCTGCCTCCATGGAAAGGTTTTCCTGCATGTGGAAGAACACTCCCGAATTTGCGGCCGTATCTACTGCCCACTCATATTCTAGTTCAAAGTCCTTGTACCTTTTTTTGGTAATCAAATCCCTATTCGCTGTGTCGGGGTTGGTCATCAATATCCCGTTTTCTACGATCCAGACCCCCTCAGGAAATTCATTTATTCCATAGCCACGAAACGCATCCGTAGACGATCCATCGAATAGCACTTCCCAATCCTGATCTGCAAGCGGTTTCGCCTCTTTTTTGGAGGAATTACAGGCTACTACCAAAATTGAAAGTAATGCAATCGAAAGCAAATTAATTTGCTTTCGGTGATAGGGAGGTAGTCGATGTTCTTTCATTTTGGTTTTTGGTAGGCGGCAATTTTTTGCTCCATTTTTGTACGAAGTCCCTTGAGAATCTCTTGGTGCAAAGGATCAGCTACTAAATTATTGGTTTCCAAGGGGTCTAGCATCAAGTCATAAAGCTCTTCCTGCTGAGGATCATTGATGTAGCGCAAGTATTTCCATCTCTCTGTTCGAATCGCTTCACTAGGAGCAATAATATCCACCTGCCACAGGTGTTCGGTTAGAAAATCTTTTCGCTCGGACAGTTGGTTGGATCGAAGGCTTGTTCCCTGCCAGGATTTGGGGGCTGTTACTCCAGCGAGATCTAGAATGGTAGATGGGATATCTATATTCAACGCAAAATCAGTATTCCTTTCCCCTCCAATTTGCCGTGGGTCATACAGAATAAGCGGCACCCTTAAAGAGTTATCATACATCAGCCACTTTCCTGCGAGCTGCCTTTCGCCTAAAAAATACCCATTATCTCCCATCAAAATGATGACTGTGTTTTCAGCTAGTCCTTTTGTTTCTAATGCTTTTCGGATCTTCCCAATTTCAGCATCTACTTCAGAAATCATCCGAAAATACCCTTTTACACTACGCTGGTATTTTTCAGGCGTGTCGAATCGCCAATGCCATCGGGTCCGGTTTTCACCAGTTCGTATGTATTCTGGAAGCGTTTGAAAGTATTTGTCTTCGGTGAGCAATGGAACAGGGACTACCAGGTTTTGGTACAGCGTATCGTATTCTGAAGACCAGAAATATTGCAATTCAGCACCATCATGCGCATGTGGAGCGGAAAAGCTCAAGGATAGCATAAATGGCTTTTCGATAGGTGCATTCACGATAAAATCAATCGCTTGTTGACCAGTATATCGGCTGAGATGTACTGTATCTTCTTTGATTTTTTTGAAAAAATACCCCCTTCGATCCTTGAATTGAGTATTCCGATCGTATGCCTCCCCTGCATCAAAAAGCTTCGTGAATTCGGGGTAATTGATACCAAACTTCCCAAAAAATCCTGTTGTGTATCCCGCATCCCTGAGCTTTATGGGATAGGATTGGGCTACATAGGCCTCTTGAATATCCCCTTGCCCAAATGTATAGCCATGCGTACGCTCATACAATCCAGTAAGAATACTCGCCCTACTCGCAGCGCAAATCGGCGTCGTTACGAAAGCATTTTCATAGTAAACCCCTTCTTTCGCCATTCGGTCCATTTCTGGAGTTCGAATCAGGGTATTTCCTGCAAAACCTAGCGCATCCCAACGGTGATCGTCCGTGAGTATAAAGATGATATTCGGTTTTTTATCCTGCGAAAAAGTTGAAAACGTCAGGTTAAAAAAAAGAAGTGAAAGGAGAATTTTATTCATTATTTAAGTTTGCTACGCTAGTTGTGGAGTGTAAAAATTCACTATAACCTCCCCTGAACTAAACTAACTGATAACTTTTGATTTTGCAAAGACTTACTACCTCAGTGATAGCCCCCTAGTGAAAACAATGGAATTTGTAATTTAAGAAAGAGGGCTAAAAAGTACAGGCTTTTGTCGGTTGTCCTAGTTACCTAAATTATTCTACTGCTGGAATTCGCTAGAAAGACGATATTTTGTATCTTAACTTAGATTTTAAACAGATGAATTCTAAGGTCAATTCTTCAAACAACCTTTTCTACCTCTTGAAGTGGACGATGGCTACTCTTGGAGTAATGGCACCTGTGATCTCCACTTTAGCAGAGACAGTAGGACCCTATACCCCATCAGATTTCTGGATAGGCCAATTTTTTGGCCGTCTGCATCCCCTGGTGGTTCATTTCCCCATTTCCCTCCTGATTTTTGCTGGCCTTATCGAGCTGTTTACACTTAAAAATTTCAATTCCAAGTTCCGCCCTGCCATCCACCTGCTCGTCTTGGTTGGATCACTAAGCACCCTAATTTCTGCACTTTTTGGGTGGCTCCACGCCAGCAGTGAAGGCATAAGTGGAGAAACTTTCGATCTGCACCAACTAATCGGGTTTATCACTTCAGGATTGGCTGTGCTTCTCCTGTATTTTTTAGGGAAGGCAGGCCAGCAATCTCCGCCTGCCACTCGAATGATTTACCGAATGCTTCTTTTTACTTCTGGATTGGGAATCGGAATCGCTGGACATTTGGGCGCCTCACTTACCCATGGGGAGGACTTTTTGACCGAAGTTATTCCCTCCTGGGAAGAAGAATCGGAAGCTCCTGAAAGTATCACCCTAGACCTTGCTTCATTCGCCTCCGATCTTTCTGCAGAAAAAGAAATTCAACTTGTCACAAACGTGCGGTCGGTACTAGCTCACAATTGTTACAAATGCCACTCAGGAGCAAAAATTGAAGGTGAATTGCGATTGGATGAAAAAGAACATGTCTTTGCAGGGGGAGAAAATGGACAGATTATCGTTCCCGGAAACCCTGGAAAAAGTGAGCTGATCCGGAGAATTTCCCTTTCCAAAAACCACAAAGAGGCCATGCCTGCAAAGGGTAAATTACTCACTGCTGAAGAAATTCAACTGTTGACACTTTGGATCGAAAAAGGAGCACCTTGGCCGGAAGGAGTAGCGCAACAATCCGTCTATCGTATAGCGGCCCTAGCTCCGAGAGAGCCAGAACTTCCCCCAATAAAATCTGGGCTAGAACATCCCATTGATCGGCTCGTAGATAGCTACTTTCAAGAAAATCAACTCAGCTTTGGCAATCCTGTCGATGATCGCACCTTTCTTCGTAGAATTTATTTAGACATCATTGGGCTCTTACCTACCCCAAAGGAACTGGCAGCCTTCCAGGCAGATCGCAGCCCTCAGAAACGGGAAATGGAAATCCAGAAACTTCTGGATAGAACCGATGATTATGCCCAGCATTGGATGACTTTTTGGAATGACAACCTACGAAATGACTACACCGGTACAGGATACATCACTAGAGGGCGATTTGCCATCTCCGATTGGCTGTATATAGCTATTCGAGATAATATGCCCTACAATCAGTTTGTCAAAGAACTCCTGAATCCTTCCGAAAAATCAAAAGGTTTTATTGAAGGCATACGTTGGCGCGGAACAATCAATGCTTCCCAGCGAACGGAATTGCAGGCTGCTCAAAATGTAGGACAAGTTATCCTGGGCTTAAATCTCAAATGTGCATCCTGCCATGATAGCTTTATCAATGACTGGAAACTCGAGCAGGCCTATGCTTTTGCAAATATTTTTGCCGATTCTACCCTAGAAGTTAATCGTTGTGAAATCCCAACTGGCAAAATGGCCAAAACAAAGATCCTTTGGGAAGAACTCGGCGCTATTGACTCACTTGCCTCCAGGGCAGAAAAATTACGTCAGCTTGCCGATCAACTTGTTCAGCCTGCCAATGGAAGGATGTACCGGACCCTTGTCAATAAAGTATGGAAGCAGCTGATGGGAAGAGGAATTGTAGAACCTGTGGACGAGATGGACAATCTTCCTTGGAGCCAAGATTTGATAGATTGGCTGGCCGTAGATTTTGTAGAAAATGGTTACGACATCAAGCGCTTGATTTTCCAAATTACCAGCTCCAAAATCTATCAAAACCCTTCGGTAGCTGTTTCTTCGACTGACAAACTCATGGCTCAAGATTTCAAATTTCAGGGAATGGTCAGAAGAAGGATTACTGCAGAACAATTTTCCGATGCGGTTTCTGAAATTTCCGCACCCCTATTTGATTCTGTGGAAGTGAAATTTCGTCCTTACCAATTAATTCCTGAGGCAAAATCTAATTTGGGATATGCGCGAGCCGCTTTGGTAGCCAACAATGAATTCCTAAAATCCCTAGGCCGCCCAAATCGGGAAATAGTCTCTGTCAGTAGAGACTCTCAGGCTAGCTTACTACAAGCCTTGGAGCTCAGCAATGGAGAAAAATTAAATAATTCACTCGTCAAAGGCGCAGAAAAATGGGCAACTGCATTTGGTGACCCGAAAGTCCTGGCGGAACAATTGTACGCCAAAGCTTTGCTCCGAAAGCCAAACCCTAAGGAGCTAGAAGTGGCGAAGAAAGTCCTCGGCGAAAAACCGAATCCAGCGGCCGTTCAAGACTTGTTGTGGTCAGTACTTATGTTGCCCGAATTCCAACTCATCTATTGAAAATAGGAGCTCCTTTTCACTCCGCATCAAAAAATATAAATTTCAAGAGTCATGAAAACCTTACAAAACCGACGTGAATTCCTAAAAAAAACCAGCGCAGCAACCCTGGCTACGCTGGGTATGGGGGCTCCGTTGGCCGGTTTACTTTCCTCTTGTGAAACTAAAATTCCAGCTACCGCTGATTCCGTTATTTTATTGTTTATGGCGGGTGGCATGGCACATACGGAGACCTTTGACCCCAAAAAATACACGGCTTTCCGCAAAGGAATGGAAGCTAAGGAGGTGCTCAGCACCTTTCCTGCGATCCCGACCAAACTGGATGGAATTCGATTTTCTGAAGGACTTGAAAATATGGCTTCGGTCCTAGATAAAGGCACGCTGATCCGGTCCTATCAGGCAGCAGATCTGGGACATATCTTGCACACTCGTCACCAATACCATTTTCACACCTGTTACGAGCCTCCCCAATCGGTAGTAGTACCCCATCTAGGAAGTTGGATTGCAAAAGAGAAAGGCCCGCTAAACCCAGTAATTCCGCCCTTCATCAACATTGGACAGCGATTTACAGTCGGCGAAGGAGAAGAGCTAAAAGCATTTCACTCCGCTGGATTCTTAGGCTCCAACTATGGCCCATTTTTGATTCCTGATCCTTCGGCGGGATTGGAGGCCGTAAGACCTCCTGTTGGAATGGACTACAAACGATTTGAAAGTAGAAATAAGCTCTACAATGACCTGATTGCTGCTGGTCCCATGGGGGAATTTGGCTCTGAATACCAAAAAGAATCGCTCAAGCAATCCATGGAGCAGGCGTACATCTTACTTAATTCTCCAGAGGCAAAGGCATTTGATTTAAGCCAGGAACCCAAGGAAAGCTATGCCAAATACAATACTGGCCGATTTGGCCTTGGCTGTTTGCTCGCCAAACGCTTGATCAATCAAGGGGCGAGGTACATAACCGTAACGAGTGAATACGAACCCTTCTTTGGCTGGGATACGCATGATAATGGGCACACCCGACTGAAAGAAATGAAAAAACTAATCGATAGTCCCATCGCCCAATTAATCAAGGATTTGGATCTAAGCGGAAAACTTGAGCGAACCCTCGTGATCGTGGCAAGTGAATTCAGTAGGGATATGCTAACCGAAGGAAGACCGGATTTAAAAGTGAAGGATCAGGTGGACGTTCCCGATATCATAAATGACCTCAAAAATTATGGCATGCACCGCCATTTCACTGACGGTTGCTCCATCCTGATGTTTGGAGGAGGCATCAAGCGTGGGCATGTTTTTGGAAAAACAGCCGATGAACGCCCCTGCAAAACCATCGAAAATCCGATCAAAATCGCGGGCATTCACCAAACGGTGTACCATGCTTTAGGGATTCCTTCGGACAAACATTATGAAATTGAAAAAAGGCCATTTTACACTACCCCAGATGGAAAAGGGAAGGTGGAATATGGATTATTAGAAAAAAGTTGATTTCACTTAACCAGCACCCCCACCACCCAAAAAACACCCCATGGAAATGTATAGAATTCGACTAGGAGTTTATTTTCTGCTTGCAGCATTTCTGAATTTTAGCTGCAAATCCAATTCAACTGATTCCGAATTGGCTAGTTCGGGCTCCTTTATTCTTCAAGAATCAGAAGTACCAGACTATGAAAAAGACCTTGACCACCAGGGGCTGTTGACTGCTCTAGGGGACCGATACGATGAATCCATTCGTACGGGCGAACATATTTACAACAATGTCTGCTTCAATTGCCATGGAAATCCAGAACAGCTTGGATCTATTCCCACAGCATTCAAATTCTGGGAAGACACCTTCAACCTTGGGAAAGATCCCTATTCGATCTATCAAGTGCTTACCAGAGGCTACGGTTCCATGCCTCCACAAGTTCACCTTACCCCTGTAGAGAAATATGACATCATCAACTACTTGAGAGAGACCTTCCTCAAAGAAAAAAATCCAGGACAGTTTTTTGAAATTGATTCCACCTATCTAGCAGGATTGCCTATTGGTAGCAACAGAGGGCCAGCCCCGAAAGAATTTAAGCCCTGGGCAGAAATGGATTATGGCAACTTTCTGATCAATACCTACGAGCTGGTCGGCAAAGATGCTCCGGAACGGAAGCAATCCAAAGGTCCCTCCCCCCTTGCTGACGAAAACCTAATAGATGCCAACTTTGCTTACAAAGGAATTGCGGTAAGGCTGGATCAGGGTATCGGTGGTGTGGCAGCAGGCAAGACCTGGATGATGTTTGACCATGACCTAATGCGGGTGGCAGGAGCCTGGACCGGAGAAGGATTTATTGATTGGGAAGCAATTCTTTTTAATGGGAAACACAATATTTCCCCCAGAACAGTAGGCGACCTCCATTTTGAAAATCCTGTTGGGCCAGGGTGGGCAAATCCTGCCGATGGAAAATTTGAGGATCCACGATTCCAGGCTCGGGACAAGCGTAAGTTTGGTCCGCTTCCCCGCAGCTGGGCACAGTACCAAGGACTCTATCAATTTAAAGATCAGGTAATTCTTTCCTATACCGTGGGAAGTACCAAAGTGCTCGAATCCTTTGGTATGGAAAACTGGCAGAATCAGCCTGTTTTTACCAGAACTCTCAACCTTAGTCCTACAGCTAAACCCTTAAAAATGCGGATTGCTCCGGATAAAACCGCGGTAGCGCTGATCGGAAAAGGGGCGGTTTTGAAAAAGGAAAACGGCTTTATGGTCATGGAAACAATGCCTTCAGTTCCAGTGCAAATCAAAATTTTAATTGGAAGCGCCGGTACGAAGGACCTCACAGATTACGCCAAAAGTTCAGCCCCCCCAGCATCCTTGGCGGGAATGACTACGGGAGGACCTTCCCGGTTTCCTAAAAAATTAAGTTCCCAGGTCACCATGGGCACACAGGAAGGACCTTTTCAGGTGGATCTGATGAACCCTCCTTTTGACAGCCCCTGGAAAAATCAGTTTCGCCTCAGTGGCCTGGATTTTTTCAGAGATCCCAACAAAGGTGTAATCTGCTCCACAGATGGAGATGTTTGGTTGGTAGAAGGATTTACCCAAAATACGGGGAAACTCACCTGGCAGCGAATCGCTTCGGGACTTTTCCAGCCCTTGGGCATCAAGGTAGTGAATGAACAAATTTTCGTCACCTGCCGGGATCAGCTGGTCAAATTACATGATTTGAATGGGGATCGGGAGACAGATTTCTATCAAGCCTTCAACACTGATCATCAGGTAACCGACCATTTTCACGAGTTTGCCATGGGGCTGCAGGTAGATAAAGAAGGAAATTTCTACTATGCCAAAAGTGCTCGACATGCCCGAGAAGCCCTAGTGCCGCAGCATGGTACCTTGATCAAGGTCAGCAAAGATGGGAAGCAAACGGAGATCATTGCAACAGGATTCAGGGCTGCAAATGGAGTCTGCATCAATCCTGACGGAACCTTTATCGTCACCGATCAGGAAGGCCACTGGAATCCTATGAATCGGATCAACTGGGTAAAAAAAGGCGAGTTTTATGGAAATATGTTCAGCTTTAATCCTCCAAAAGATAGTACTGAGGCAGGAATGGAGCAGCCACTGGTATGGGTGGAGCGGGATCGAGATCAATCTCCCTCCGAGCTGCTGTGGGTGGAGAGTCAGAAATGGGGTGCGCTCAATGGAAAACTTCTAAACCTATCTTACGGCTATGGAAAAGTGTTTGTGGTTCCTTTTGAAAAAATTGGGGATCAAGTTCAGGGAGGGATTTTTGAGTTGCCCATCCCCAGATTTTCCACCGGTGTGATGCGAGGAAGGTTCAATCCCGGAGATGGACAATTGTACCTGGCTGGCCTGTCGGCATGGGGATCTACCCAGCCTCAGCTGGGGGGACTGTACCGAATCAGAAAGGTAGCACAGCCCATGGTGATTCCGGTGGGAATCGCAGCCACCACCACGGGGATGGAGCTGACTTTTACGGAGCAGCTGGATGCAAAAGGGGTACAGGATATTTCCAGCTACGGCGTAAAAACTTGGGACCTAATCCGATCGAGAAAATACGGATCCAAACATTATAACGAACAAACACTTCAAGTCACCAAAGCGGAGCTGGATGCTTCAGGCAAAACAATCAACCTGACTATCCCAGCTATCCAACCCACCTGGGGGATGGAAATCACCTACAAGGTCAAGGATCGCCATGGTATCGAACGAGAAGGGTTGGTACAGAATACGATCCATCAGTTGGGAAGCAAAACCCCTTGATTGGTGATTGAATAAAACCTAGCGAGTTGAATAATGACTATTCCCTTTTTACTATTTGTCCTATTGATCATTTGGAGCATTCCAAGCACCCATTACCGAAGTAAGTTTCGAAAAATTGTGTACCAAACGGAGGATTGGAAAATAAACATTAGGCCCCTATTCAAAAAGGAGATCCTTGCTTTATTTGGCAACATGTATCCTGAGAATACCACTTACCTCAAAACAAGAAATTTCTACCGCATCTATTTAGCGGTTTATCTGGTTTTATTTCTCATTTACCAAGTAGTAAAAAACTCGAGTTAGCAATCTGATGGCCATTTATAAATTCTGATTATCTGATTTGACACCAGTAACCAAAGAAAAATAAGGTTTGAGGTTCAATTAGGTGAGCTGTGGACCGTTGACTGCCTGTGGGCCGTGGTCCATGGTCTGTCAACGATTATCCGCATGTTTTAAATAGGCGAGCTGAGCTACTGGCATGATTGCGGATAATCCTATTAGAAATTCTTAAACTTCCATGAAGCAAGCACTACTTAATCTATTTTTTGCCTTAACCGCCTTTACCTTGGTGTATGGCATTGCGCTGTTGACTGGGCTAGCAGCAATCCAGGAAGGGGTGTTAATTGCCTTTCTCATTCAATGGATTTGCTTTATTCCTGCTTATTTTTTTCAAACCGAAAAATTTTATGACCTCGCGGGAAGTTGCACCTACTTATTTATGGTGGGCTATATAAGCTATCAAAGTTACTCTTCACTCAATCTCAATACCGCGAGCATGCTGTTGGCCTCCTGCATATCACTCTGGGCCATCCGATTAGGCAGCTTCTTATTCTTAAGAATTCATCGTGCTAAAGAAGATAAAAGATTTAGAGACATTAAGCCCGCTGCCACTCGGTTTTTTATGGCCTGGACATTACAAGGGATGTGGGTTTGTTTGTGTTCCATGTGCGCCCTAACAGCCATAGCAAGCCAAAGTGGGGTACTTCAAAATGGCTTTTTTTATGGTGGATTGCTGGTATTTGGACTCGGTTTCGGTGTAGAGATTAGTGCCGACTGGCAAAAGTCGACCTTCCGAAAAAACCCTGAAAATAAGGAGTCGTTTATTACGTCTGGACTTTGGAAGTATGCTAGGCACCCAAACTACTTTGGGGAAATCGTTTTGTGGACTGGGATTTCTATCATGTCTTTTTCCTCCTTATCCAATTGGCAGTATGTCACCTTAATCTCTCCACTCTTCACCTACCTCCTACTCGTTTACATTAGTGGCGTACGAATTCTAGAAGCATCGGGTATGGAAAAATGGGGGCATTTGGAAAGTTATCAAAACTACATCCGTTCCACCCCATCTCTAGTCCCATTTTTCAAGCTATCAACCAACAAGAAATTTTCAGGAAGATGAAGGCAAATTTAAACTTGAACTATCAAAAGATTCAAATCCTAAGCCTAGCTAATCCAGAGAAATCCTCCCTGTAAAAGCGGGATTATAGCTCAGCTACCGTACTAGACTCCCGAGTTTGACAGCTTTGAATCCAACCAGGTGAAGGCATCCTCTTGCATCTTCAGGTCAAACCGATGCCCCCCAGGATAGAAGGCGGATTTGTACTGGGATTCCGCACCTGCTTTTTTATAGATATCCGCAAGCATACGATCGGCTCGTTTCATTTCCGACAAGGTAAAGAGTTTATCGTGTTCGGCATTCTGCACAAAGATGGGTAGCGGCACTCGCAGGCCGAAAATTTCGGGATAGTCTAAATCCCGCGTAAATCCTGGCGGATAGATCATCCAAGTATGTGTATGGCTTTTGTTGAGACAGAGATCTCGCCAGGTGGTCATCATTCCAACGCAACAAGCAGCTGCGATGCGGTCGTCCAAGCCAGCTAAATATAGCGTACGCAAGCCACCGCCCGATAGCCCGCAGCAACCGATACGGCTGACATCCACATCCTCACGTGAGCAAAGGTAGTCGAGGGCACGCTGATCGTCACCTACCACCACACCCGGCACTGTGGTTCCTGCGCAGAGCAGACTTTTTGCAACACTATGTTCGTGCTGGCTCGACCAACGGTTGTAAGCCAAGATATCTAGTTCGCTGTCTGGGCTCCCTTCCTCAGCTACCCCGCGCAACGCTTGGGGAACCTGGGACAAACCAATCCTCCTGCTTCCAAAAAGAAAAGCATCTGGTACAAGAACGGCATACCCGCGATGGGCCAGCTGATTAGCCCACCAGACGCCTTCGTAATATTCGTCCACGTGTTGCTTGTTGAGTGGATCTACTTCACTGCCAGCACGACTAATCTTCTGGTGCCCATAATACTTTTTCCCTGAGTGATCGTGCATCGCAAGGATCGCCGGTAGTTTACCTTTGGCATTGGAAGGCTTGAGAAACATCGCGTTCGTCGGTGGGCCATAAGGCAAGTCCCACTGCAAGTGTTGGATAGTCAATCCTTCGAATTCTACCTCTTGCAAGACCTGGGCTTTGGGGACTCCACCTGAGTCGGGCATCGCAAGGCAGTCTAGCAGTCGTAACCTTGCTTTTTTTCGCCAGCTATCCATTTCGCCACGATTGAATTCATCTCGCAAAAAAGAAAGTTTCGCGGGGACATCCCCCATCATTTTATCTGCCCAAGGTCCATATTCTCCAAGTACATTTTCGAAAACGGTGGGTAGGGATGAATTCGATTGTGCTTGGGCTGGAGTCGATACAAGTTTCGGTAAGGTCCCGCTTAGGGCGATGCCTCCAACTGTGACTATGCCTGCATGTTGGAAAAAATCTCTGCGCGTGATTTTGCTCATAACAGGGATCATTAATTGTTGATGCCAAGTAATATAAAAAAACCTTTTGAATTTGAAGTACCTCTAATTTTCTACTCCCTTTTTGGAGGCATGTCAACTGGACCTTTTTTTTGTTTGGAATCCTTTGATCCTTCAGCTGCGAGTCCATGGGATGCGCAATCTAGTCAAGAAGTAACTCTCCTACAGGACAGGGTTTTCAGAAGGTAATGATATGGCGCTGCCTGGTGTTGGCTAGTACGCCATTTTCTTGCCTAGAAATTAAATCATTTAGGTTGCTATTTTTTAGGTTAGGGGATCCACTTGACTATTTTCCTTGCAGCTACGCACAAAAAAATTCACTGCTTCACCTATTCCCCAATTAGATTGCTAAATTTAATAGATAGTCCAATCGAATTAAGTCTTATAAATCAACTCCTTATCTACCTATGAATCCCTTTTCTCAAAAAACTCGAACGCTCTTTCTCCTGCTACTCTTTTTGGCAGTAAACTTTGCACAAGAATCTATTGCCCAAATCCCTAGGCAATACCTAGAAATCTCAGTTTCTCCAGATAAACCAGACTGGCGCTACAAGGTGGGAGAAAATGTGGAATTTCTTGTTTCTGTGACTCAATCAGGCAGGCCTGTTGCAGTGGAAAATGTTAGGTATTTTGTCAAAGAAGAGAAAATGAACCCTATTAAGGAGGGGCCTCTTCAACTTTCCCAAGGCAAAGCAACAATTTCAAGTGTCACCATGAAAAACCCAGGCTTCTTGCGTTGTGAAGTATTTGCTACAGTAGATGGAAAGGAGTACAGAGGATTGGGAACAGCTGCTTTTGAACCGGAAAACATCAAGCCCACGATCGAAATGCCAGCTGATTTCGAAGCTTTTTGGGACGCAGGGAAAGCTGAATTGGCAAAAATTCCGCTAGATCCAAAAATGATTCATCTACCAGAAAAGAGCACGGAGCAGGTAGACGTCTACCATGTCAATTTTCAAAACATCAAGAATAGTCGAATTTATGGAGTGCTGACCGTTCCCAAAGGAGCAGGGAAATTTCCTGCCATTTTATTGGTTCCTGGAGCGGGAATTCGTCCTTATTCTGGTGATATGGGCAAAGCTATTAGAGGAGCTATCACCTTGCAAATAGGAATTCATGGAATCCCGATAGACCTACCTCTTCACGTGTACAACAATCTTTCTACTGGCTCCTTGAACGGCTATTTTACCTTCAACATGTCCGATAAAGACCTTTTCTATTACAAAAGGGTGTATTTGGGATGCGTGAGAGCAGTTGACTTTCTAGTTTCACTTCCTCAATACGACGGCGAAAACCTTGGGATTCAAGGGGGAAGTCAGGGGGGTGCACTATCGATTACTACCGCTGCGTTAGATTCTAGAATCAAATACCTAGCAGCCTTTTATCCAGCTTTGAGTGACATGACAGGATACCTGTCTGGGAGAGCAGGAGGTTGGCCTCATGTATTTGCAGGCAATAACCTAAACTACTACAACAACCCAAAGGCAATTGAAACCCTTGGTTATTACGATGTAGTCAATTTCGCTCGAATCTTAAAAACACCCGGTTTTTACAGCTGGGGGTTTAATGACGATACCTGTCCACCAACTTCCTATTATTCCGCATTCAATGAGGTGAAGGCACCCAAGGAAGTTTTTGTCGTCCCAGAAACAGGACATTGGACCTATCCAGAGCAAGGTAAGAAAGCAGATGACTGGTTATTTGGGAAGTTGAAAAAGTAGGTTTTTAGCGGATAAAAAACACCCAAATTGGGAGGATAAACG
>JANQWS010000075.1:0-52302 GCA_030729785.1 Algoriphagus sp.
TGGCACTAGGTAAAAACCTAAAAGTAGCCTACATGCCTTGGCAAGGATACAACTTCGAGGATGCGATTGTGATTTCTGAGCGTGTGGTACGTGAAGACATCTTCACTTCCATCCACGTAGAAGAATTCCAATTGGAGGTTCGTGATACCAAGCGTGGTGAAGAGGAGCTTACCTCCGAAATTCCAAACGTATCCGAAGAGGCTGTGAAGCATTTGGATGAGAATGGTATTATCCGAGTAGGTGCTGAAGTAAAAGAAGGTGACATCATCATCGGTAAAATCACTCCAAAAGGTGAGACAGACCCAACTCCAGAAGAGAAATTGCTTAGAGCAATTTTCGGTGATAAAGCAGGCGATGTGAAAGATGCTTCGTTGAAAGCTTCTCCTTCTTTGAATGGAGTGGTCATCGAAACTAAGTTATTTTCCAGACCTAAGAAAGACAAAGACATCCGTGCCAAGTCCAAAGCTGAGGTTGAAAAGCTGAAAGGAAAGTATGCCAAAGACTTGTTGGGAATTCGCGCACGGATGATCAACAAATTGGTTTCTCTATTGGATGGAAAAACTTCGCTTGGAGTTCGTCACAAGTTTGGGGATGAAATCATTAGCAAAGGAGTAAAGTTCAATGCCAAAAACATTGAAAACAATCTTTTTCCAGCCAAGAATCCATACAGAGATGAGTCCAACTACAATGTACCGGAGGAGGCTAACCTTATTTCAGACATTATCTTGGACGATTGGACGGAGGATAGCTACACCAATAGTTTAATTGTGAAGTTGGTGAAAAACTACACCAATTCTCGTAATGAAATTTCTGGTCTATTTAAGCGAGATCGCTTTACCTTGGAAGTAGGAGATGAATTGCCTGCTGGTATTGTACAACTTGCCAAAGTATACATCGCCAAGAAGCGCAAGCTGAAGGTGGGGGATAAGATGGCAGGACGTCACGGTAACAAGGGTATCGTAGCACGTATCGTACGCGACGAAGATATGCCATTCCTTGAGGATGGAACGCCGATGGATATCGTATTGAATCCATTGGGTGTACCTTCTCGAATGAACATAGGACAGATTTTCGAAACAGTCCTTGCCTGGGCAGGTCAGAAGCTGGGTAAAAAATATGCTACTCCGATTTTTGACGGAGCTACCTTGGATGAAGTGTCAGCAGAACTTTCTGCTGCAGGACTACCAGCATTTGGAAGAACCTACCTATACGATGGATTGAGTGGAAACCGATTTGATCAGCCAGTAACGGTAGGGATTACCTACATGTTGAAGTTAGGGCACTTGGTAGACGATAAGATGCACGCTCGTTCTATCGGACCCTACTCACTTATTACTCAGCAGCCGCTCGGTGGTAAGGCACAGTTTGGTGGTCAGCGATTTGGAGAAATGGAAGTTTGGGCACTCGAAGCATTCGGTGCATCCCATGTTCTTCAAGAAATCTTGACTGTGAAGTCGGATGACGTAATCGGTAGAGCAAAAGCATACGAAGCTATTGTGAAAGGTGAAAACCTTCCTAAACCTAATATTCCTGAATCTTTCAATGTATTGGTTCATGAATTGAGAGGTTTGGCTCTTGAAATTACCTTGGATTAATTTGGCTCATGGGGCGGGCAACCGTCCCCAACATATCTCAAAAAACTATGTCGTTTAGAAAAAATAAAAAACTGAACAACGATTTCTCCCGAGTTACCATCAGCTTGGCTTCCCCAGAATCGATTCTGGATAGCTCTAATGGCGAGGTAACCCAGCCAGAGACCATCAACTACAGAACTTACAAGCCTGAAATGGGCGGATTGTTCTGCGAGCGTATCTTTGGTCCAGTAAAGGATTGGGAATGTCATTGCGGAAAATACAAGCGTATTCGCTACAAAGGAATTATTTGTGATCGATGCGGAGTGGAAGTAACGGAGAAGAAAGTACGCCGTGAGCGCATGGGCCATATTGAATTGGTGGTACCTGTGGCACATATCTGGTACTTCAAATCCTTGCCAAATAAAATTGGATACCTTCTCGGTTTGCCTACCAAGAAATTGGATCAAATTGTGTATTACGAGCGTTATGTGGTCGTTCAAGCAGGCGTGAAGGCGGAAGAAGGGGTGCAATACCTTGACTTTTTGACTGAAGACGAATACTTGGACATCATGGACAAGCTTCCAAAGGAAAACCACCTATTGGACGATGCTGATCCAAACAAGTTTATTGCTAAAATGGGTGCTGAGGCACTTGAAATGTTGCTTGCTCGATTGGACTTGGATGAACTTTCTTACTCGCTACGTCACCAAGCTGCCACCGACACGTCACAGCAACGTAAGGCAGAAGCCTTGAAGCGTTTGAAAGTGGTAGAAGCATTCCGAGATGCACGAACCCGAATCGAAAACCGTCCAGAGTGGATGGTCGTTCGCATGGTTCCTGTGATTCCACCAGAGTTGAGACCATTGGTTCCTTTGGATGGAGGTCGTTTTGCAACTTCCGATTTGAATGACTTGTACCGTCGTGTGATCATTCGTAACAACCGTTTGAAGCGTTTGATTGATATCAAAGCGCCAGAAGTGATTTTGAGAAACGAGAAGCGGATGTTGCAGGAAGCGGTTGACTCCTTATTCGATAATTCTAGAAAAGTAAATGCGGTAAGATCAGATGGTAACCGCGCCTTGAAGTCTCTTTCAGACATGTTGAAAGGAAAGCAGGGTCGTTTCCGTCAAAACTTGCTCGGAAAGCGTGTGGATTACTCCGGTCGTTCGGTGATCGTTGTAGGTCCTGAATTGAAGCTTCACGAGTGTGGTCTTCCTAAGAATATGGCTGCGGAGCTTTTTAAACCATTCATCATCCGAAAGTTGATTGAAAGAGGAATTGTAAAGACCGTGAAATCTGCCAAGAAAATTGTAGACCGTAAGGATCCGGTGGTCTGGGATATTTTGGAAAACGTGTTGAAAGGACACCCCGTGCTCCTCAACCGTGCTCCAACCCTTCACCGATTGGGTATTCAAGCATTCCAGCCGAAATTGATCGAAGGAAAAGCGATTCAGTTGCACCCATTGGTGTGTACTGCATTCAACGCGGACTTTGACGGTGACCAGATGGCGGTTCACGTACCACTTGGTCATGAGGCGATTTTGGAAGCATCTACCCTGATGCTTTCTGCACACAATATTTTGAACCCTGCCAACGGTGCACCAATTACTGTACCTTCCCAAGACATGGTTTTGGGCTTGTACTACGTGACCAAAGGTAAGAAGTCTACTCCTGAGGAGGTAATCTTGGGTGAAGGGATGACTTTCTATAGCCAAGAAGAGGTAATCATTGCCATGAACGAAGGCCAGCTTTCTAAGCATGCCAACATCAAGTGCAAGGTGAAAGTGAGAACCGAAGGTGGCGAGATTCAAGACCAAATCATCGAAACGGTGGCCGGTCGTTTGATCTTCAACCAGTTTGTACCAGAAGAAGTAGGCTATGTCAACGAACTACTTACTAAAAAGAAGCTGCAGCAAATCATCGCCCAAGTGGTGAAGGTGTGCGGCATTGCACGCACGGCTCAGTTTTTGGATGACATCAAGCACTTAGGTTTCCAAATGGCTTACCAAGGCGGGCTATCTATGGGATTGAATGATGTCATCATTCCGGAAGAAAAAGTACCGATGATTGCCAAGGCCAAGGAGGAAGTGGACCAAGTATGGAACAATTACCTCATGGGTCTAATTACAGATAATGAAAGATACAATCAAGTAATTGATATTTGGACTCGTACCAACTCTCATTTGACGAACAATCTGATGAAGAAGATGGAGGAGGATAAGCAAGGATTCAACGCCATCTACATGATGATGCACTCTGGAGCCCGAGGTTCTAGAGAACAAATTCGTCAGTTGGGAGGAATGAGAGGGTTGATGGCAAAGCCACAGAAAAACCTTCAAGGTTCAGTAGGAGAAATCATTGAAAACCCAATCCTATCCAACTTCAAAGAAGGGCTAGACGTATTGGAGTATTTCATCTCTACGCACGGTGCACGTAAAGGTCTTGCCGATACTGCATTGAAAACGGCGGATGCGGGTTATTTAACTCGTCGTTTAGTGGATGTAGCGCAAGATATGATCATCACTGAGGAAGATTGCGGTACTTTAAGAGGATTGGTAGTACAGGCCTTGAAAGACAATGACGAAATTGTTGAGCCACTTTCTGAGCGTATTGTAGGTCGTGTATCCGTACATGATGTATATGATTTGGCTACCGATGAATTTATCGTGGCTGCTGGAGTTGAGATCTCTGACGAAATTGCCAAGCGTATTGACGAATCTTCTATTGAAGAAGTAGAAATCCGCTCGGTATTGACTTGTGAAACTCGCCGAGGGGTGTGTGCGAAATGCTACGGCCGTAACCTAGCTACCGGTAATATGGTACAAGCAGGAGAGGCAGTGGGTGTAATTGCTGCACAATCGATTGGTGAGCCAGGTACGCAGTTGACGCTTCGAACTTTCCACGTAGGTGGTACTGCTTCCAACATGGCGGTGGATGCCAGCATCAATGCAAAGTTTGATGGGGTCGTTGAATTCGAAGAGGAATTGAGGTACTTAAAGACCACCAATAGAGACGGGGAATCGGTGACAATGGTCATGGGCCGTTCTGGTGAAATTAAGATCAATGAAGCGAAGTCTGGCAAAACCTTGGTTTCCAACCATGTGCCGTATGGAGCTATTTTGAATGTGAAAAACGGTCAAAAAATTACCAAAGGTGAGTCACTTTGTACTTGGGACCCCTACAACGCAGTCATCTTGTCCGAGTTTGACGGTACTGTAGAATTCGAAGCAGTAGTAGAAGGAATTACTTACAAAGAGGTAGCGGATGATCAGACCGGTTTCCGTGAGAAAGTAATCATTGAAACAAAAGATAGAGCGAAGAACCCAGCGATTATTATTAATTACAAAGGGGATTCCAAGACTTACAATATTCCTGTAGGCGCTCACTTGGCAGTAGAATCGGGAGAGAAAGTGAAGTCTGGCCAGATCTTGGTAAAAATCCCAAGATCCGTAGGTAAGACCCGCGACATCACCGGTGGTCTTCCACGAGTAACGGAATTGTTTGAGGCTAGAAACCCATCCAATCCAGCAGTTGTGTCTGAGATTGACGGTGTAGTAACCTACGGGGGTGTGAAACGTGGTAACCGTGAGATTATCATTGAATCCAAGGATGGGGTGATCAAGAAGTACATGGTATCCTTGTCTAAGCACATTTTGGTCCAAGAAAATGACTTTATCCGTGCAGGGGAGCCGCTTTCTGATGGAGCGATTACCCCTAGTGATATTCTATCTATTAAAGGCCCTACTGCGGTACAGGAATATTTGGTGAATGAAATTCAAGAAGTATACCGACTTCAGGGGGTGAAAATCAATGACAAGCACATTGAGGTGATTGTGTCTCAAATGATGCAGAAAGTTGAAATCTTAGATGCAGGTAATACAAATTTCTTGCAAGGACAGATTGTAGATAAGTGGGCATTCCGTGAAGAGAACGACAGCATTTTGGACAAGAAGATTGTTTTGGATGCGGGAGACTCCTCTACGTTAAAGCCAGGCATGATTATTTCAGCACGTAGGCTTCGTGACGAGAATTCAAGTTTGAAGCGTAAGGACCTTAAATTGGTTCAGGTGATGGATGCCGAAACTGCGGTATCAGCGCCTACCTTGCAAGGGATTACGGCTGCTTCCTTGGGTACTGAAAGCTTTATCTCGGCGGCTTCCTTCCAGGAGACCACCAAAGTACTTTCTGAAGCGGCTATCCGTGGTAAGCGTGACGAATTGTTGGGTCTAAAAGAAAACGTAATTGTGGGTCATTTGATTCCTGCCGGTACCGGTCAGCGAAGCATTTTGGGCATGATCGTCGGATCCAAAACGGAGTACGATACGCTTTCCGAAAACATGGAAAAGAAGTCTGCAAAAGCCACAAGCGAAGCGATTCTTTAATGCCTTAAATTGACTAACTAAAAGGCCTGTACTTATTCTACAGGCCTTTTTTAATCTTTAAAAATGATGGATGACAATCACTTACCAGATCAACAAATCAATGTAGAGCTCCCAGAAGAGGTTGCCGAAGGGGTGTATTCCAATTTGGCGATGATTGCACATTCCAATTCGGAATTTGTGATTGATTTTATTCGATTAATGCCGGGTGTGCCCAAGGCAAAGGTAAAGTCAAGAATTATTGTAACCCCGGATCATGCGAAGCGATTGTTGGCTGCATTGAAGGAAAATATTGAAAAATACGAGGCTGCTTTTGGAAAAATCAACCAAGGGGGTGGGGCACCCACCTTTCCCATTTCCTTCGGAAAACCTGGAGAAGCTTAACAAAAATATAAGTACTTAATTTTGTTACTCTTATTACTTCTTGTACCTTTGCGTTCCAAAAAATAACAGTTTACAGACTAACTTAATTTAAATCAGTTAATGCCTACTATTCAACAACTAGTAAGAAAAGGTAGAACTACACTGGAATTCAAATCAAAATCTCGGGCTCTGGATGCTTGTCCACAGCGCAGAGGGGTTTGTACTCGCGTGTACACTACAACACCTAAGAAACCTAACTCAGCGATGAGAAAGGTAGCGCGGGTACGATTGACGAATGGAAAAGAAGTGAATGCTTACATTCCAGGAGAGGGTCACAATTTGCAAGAGCACTCTATCGTATTGATTAGAGGAGGTCGTGTAAAGGATCTACCAGGGGTAAGATACCACATCATCCGCGGTGCATTGGATACTGCTGGAGTAAAAGACCGTAAGCAAGGTCGCTCCAAGTACGGTGCAAAAAGACCTAAAGCTGGCAAGGGCGCACCTGCAGCTCCAGGCAAAAAGTAAAAATTAATACCTTAAAAAGAAATGAGAAAAGCGAAACCAAAGAAGAGATATATTCTTCCTGATCCAAAGTTCAACGATACTTTGGTGACCAAGTTTGTAAACTGTCTGATGTATGACGGGAAGAAGAGTATTGCTTACAACATTTTCTACGATGCAGTAGCGAAAGTAGAAGATAAAGTAGGTGAGAATGGTCTTGAAGTTTGGAAAAAAGCGCTTAACAATATTGCTCCCACCGTCGAGGTGAAGAGTCGTAGAGTTGGTGGTGCTACGTTCCAGGTTCCTATGGAAGTCAGACCTGAAAGAAAAATGGCCCTTGGTATCAAGTGGATGATTCAGTACTCTCGTAGGAGAGGAGAGAAGACCATGATGGACCGACTTGCTGGAGAGATCATCGCCGCTGCAAAAGGCGAAGGTGCTGCGGTCAAGAAGAAGGACGATACGCACAGAATGGCTGAAGCAAACAAGGCATTCTCCCACTTTAGATTCTAACCGAAATGGCAAGAGACTTAAGATTTACCCGTAACATTGGTATTGCTGCGCACATTGATGCGGGCAAAACGACCACCACGGAGCGTATCCTGTATTATTCTGGAAAATCTCATAAAATCGGTGAGGTGCACGAAGGTGCAGCTACGATGGATTGGATGGCCCAAGAACAAGAGCGTGGAATCACCATTACTTCTGCAGCAACCACTGTATTCTGGGATTACAGAAGTAACCAGTACCAAATCAACATCATTGATACTCCAGGGCACGTGGACTTCACGGTAGAAGTAAACCGCTCCTTGAGAGTTTTGGATGGACTTGTGTTTCTTTTCTCTGCGGTAGATGGGGTTGAACCTCAATCTGAGACCAACTGGAGACTAGCTGACAACTACAAAGTCGCTCGAATTGGTTTCGTCAACAAGATGGACCGCTCAGGAGCTGATTTCTTGATGGTGTGCAAGCAAGTAAAAGAAATGCTCGGTTCGTATGCCGTTCCATTGCAGTTGCCAATTGGTGCTGAAGATAAATTTGCTGGTGTAGTTGACTTGATCAACAACCGTGCGATCATCTGGAACGAGCACGACATGGGAATGACCTTTAAGGAGGTTCCAATCCCAGAGGACATGGTGGAAGAAGTAGCGCAGTATAGAGAGCATTTGCTTGAGGCTGTTGCGGATTACGATGAATCCTTAATGGAGAAATTTTTTGATGATCCAAACTCAATCACTGAGGCTGAAATTTTGAAAGCTTTGCGTGCGGCGACCATCGATATGAAAATTGTTCCTATGGTTTGCGGTTCTTCTTTCAAAAACAAAGGGGTGCAAACCATGCTAGATTTGGTGATGGAATTGTTGCCTTCTCCTTTGGATAAGGATGCTATTTTTGCCACCGACTTGGATGATGAGGATAAGGAAATAGCAATTAATCCTTCGGAGACCGAGCCGTTTACTGGCTTGGCATTCAAAATTGCAACGGATCCATTCGTAGGTCGTTTGTGTTTTGTAAGAGCCTACTCTGGGGTATTGGAATCCGGATCGTATGTATTCAATAGCCGTTCAGGCAATAAGGAGCGTATCTCTCGTGTATTCCAAATGCACGCCAACAAGCAGAACCAAATCGAACGATTGGTAGCCGGTGATATCGGAGCTGTCGTTGGGTTTAAGGATATCAAAACAGGTGACACCCTTTGCAACGAAAAGCGAAAGGTAGTGTTGGAGTCCATGGTATTCCCAGAGCCAGTTATTGGCTATGCGATCGAGCCTAAAACTCAGGCAGATGTAGATAAGCTAGGAATGGCAATAGCCAAGCTAGTAGAAGAAGATCCTACGCTTCAAGTAAATACGGATCACGAAACTGGTCAGACAATCCTTCGCGGGATGGGTGAACTTCACCTAGAGATCATTATCGATCGTTTGAAGCGCGAGTTCAAGGTAGAAATCAACCAAGGTGCTCCTCAGGTAGCTTACAAAGAAGCGCTATTTGCTTCTGTTGAGCACAAAGAGGTATACAAAAAGCAAACTGGCGGTAAAGGTAAATTTGCGGATATTGTATTCGAATTGGGACCTAAGGATGCAGATCCAGAGACCAACGAAATCAAAGCAGGTTTGGATTTTGTGAACGGTATTGTTGGGGGTGTAATTCCAAAAGAATTTATCCAACCGATCCAGAAAGGTTTCCAGGAAGCCATGAAGAATGGTCCTTTGGCTGGTTATCCAATCGAATCCATGAAAGTTCGCTTGTTCCACGGTTCCTACCACGATGTCGATTCGGATGCCTTGTCTTTCGAATTGGCTGCTCGAATTGGATTCAAAGAAGCTGCGAAAAAGTGTAAGCCACAGTTGCTCGAGCCAATCATGTCGGTAGACGTAATTACGCCTGACGAATATACCGGACCGATCACGGGTGACTTGAACAGAAGAAGAGGAATGATGAAAGGGATGGATACCAAGGGTAACTCTACGGTGGTTAAGGCCAACGTTCCTTTATCTGAATTGTTTGGCTATGTTACTGATTTGAGAACAATCACTTCAGGTAGAGCAACGGCATCCTTGACCTTCTCTCACTACGAGCCTGTTCCAAACAACGTTGCAGAAGCGGTAATTGCTAAAGTAAAGGGTGATAAAGCCTAATCGATAAGAAAATGAATCAGAAAATAAGAATAAAATTGAAATCCTACGATCACAGCCTGGTGGACAAGTCATCAGAGAAGATCGTGAAGGCAGTAAAAGCAACAGGAGCTGTAGTAGTAGGTCCTATTCCTTTGCCAACTAAGAAAGAAAAGTTTACGGTATTGAAGTCTCCACACGTAAACAAGAAAGCAAGAGATCAGTACCAGCTTTGTACTTACAAGCGTCTGGTTGATATCTACTCTAACTCTTCCAAAACGGTGGATGCGTTGATGAAAATCGAGCTTCCAAGTGGAGTAGATGTAGAAATCAAAGTCTGAGGATCTTGGCTTAGAATACAAAGGCCCCGCAATGTGCGGGGCTTTTTTTTTGGATTGTATGGATTTGGTGGATGAAAGTTCCATCAGTCCCCACTTTTTTTTGTAATTAATTGAAAATAGTGGAGTTGGGATTTGCTGCCAAATATTATTTCAGTAACTTTGCAGTCCTTAAAAAGGGCCCAAGTGTACATGCCTTGGGTAGTTATCAAAATATCTTTATAAAGATGTCTGGTATTATAGGTAAAAAAGTAGGTATGACTAGCATCTTCAGTGCCGATGGACGTAATGTCGCATGCACGCTTATTGAAGCTGGTCCTTGCGTAGTGACGCAAGTAAAAAACGTTGAAACAGACGGGTACAACGCAGTGCAGTTGGGATTCGGTGAGCGCAAGGAGAAGAACACTCCGAAGCCACTAATCGGCCATTTTAAAAAGGCTGGTACCACCCCTAAGCAGAAAGTTGTTGAGTTCAGAGACTTTGAAGGTCATGTTGAGCTCGGAAAGACAGTAAGTGCTGCAGAGCTATTCGAGGAAGGTGAATTCGTGGATGCTGTTGGTACTTCAAAAGGTAAAGGATTCCAAGGTGTAGTAAAGCGTCATGGTTTTGCGGGTGTGGGTGGACAAACTCACGGTCAGCATAACAGAGCAAGACACCCTGGTTCAATTGGTGCTTGTTCTTGGCCTTCTCGTGTATTTAAAGGTATGCGAATGGCGGGTAGAACAGGTGGCGATCGTGTCACGGTAGCTAACCTACGTGTGTTGAAAGTGTATGCTGAGCAGAACCTAATTTTGGTTTCTGGTTCCGTACCTGGTCCAAAAAATTCATTTGTTATTCTGGAGAAGTAAGCCATGGAATTAGCAGTAATCAATCACAAAGGACAAGAGACAGGTAGAAAGGTGAGCCTTTCTGACGAGATCTTTGGCATTGAGCCCAATGATAACGCCATTTACCTGGACGTGAAGCAATACCTGGCCAACCAGAGACAGGGAACTCACAAATCAAAAGAAAGAAACGAGGTAGCGGGCTCGACTAAGAAGATCAAGAAGCAAAAAGGTACCGGTGGTGCTCGTGCTGGATCTTTGAAGGCTCCAAACTTCCGTGGTGGGGGTAGAGTATTTGGTCCAAGACCAAGAGACTACTCCTTCAAACTTAATAAAAAAGTGAAGCAACTCGCGCGTAAATCTGCGCTAGCTTATAAGGTAAAGGAAAATAGTTTGATGGTATTGGAGGATGTGTCTTTTGATGCCCCTAAGACCAAAAATTATCTTGCTTTGTTAAGCGGCCTTTCTTTGTCTGATAAGAAGACCTTATTGGTGCTTTCTGAAGACAACAAGAACGTGTTTTTGTCAAGCAGAAACTTGCCCAAGGCGAAAGTTGTGACCGTTGACGATGTAAATACTTACCACCTCTTGCATGCGGACCAATTGGTACTGTGCGAAGGATCTGTAAGTAAGTTAGAAACCATTTTAGCGAAATAAGACAATGGAAATTCTGAAACAGCCTTTGATCACAGAGAAAGTATCTGCAGGTAACGAAAAAGGAGTTTACGGCTTTATCGTCGAGAAAACTGCTGATAAGCTTCAGATTAAATCTTCTGTGGAGAAAAAGTATGGGGTACATGTAGTATCCATTCGTACTATGCGGTATGCTGCGAAGCATAAGACCAGATACACCAATAATAAAGTAGTGTCAGGCTTCACCAATGCTTTCAAGAAAGCAATCGTGCAAGTAGCAGATGGTGAGGTAATTGATTTTTACGGAGAACTTTAATTGAATCAATAAAATGGCAGTTAAAAAATTAAAACCTGTAACTCCAGGAACCCGATTTAGAGTAGCTCCAGCATTTGACGAGATTACAGCGTCTAAGCCGGAGAAATCTCTTCTCGCTCCTGTAAAGAAGACAGGTGGTAGAAATAATGAAGGCAAGATGACCGCTCGCTACATTGGTGGTGGTCACAAGCGTAGACTACGTATTGTAGATTTCAAGCGCACTAAGTTTGGAGTACCTGCTACTGTAAAGAGCATTGAGTACGATCCAAACCGTACAGCCCGTATTGCCCTACTGTATTATGCAGACGGTGCTAAAGCCTACATTATCGCTCCGGAAGGTTTGCAAGTGGGACAAACAGTGATTTCCGGTGAGAAGGTTGCCCCAGAAGTGGGCAACGCCATGCACATGATGAATATCCCAATGGGTACCATTGTACACAATGTGGAATTGAAGCCGGGTAAAGGTGGTGCATTGGCTAGAAGTGCTGGAGGATATGCTCAGATCGTGGCTAGAGATGCTAGGTACGTGACGGTAAAGCTTCCTTCAGGAGAAATGAGATTGATTCTTGGTGTTTGTATGGCTACAGTGGGAACTGTAGGCAACGCAGATCACATGAACGTTGTGTTGGGCAAAGCTGGTCGCAAGCGCTGGTTAGGAGTAAGACCTCGTACAAGAGGTGTTGCGATGAACCCAGTGGATCACCCGATGGGTGGTGGTGAAGGCCGTTCTTCTGGTGGTCACCCAAGATCCCGTAAAGGACTTCTTTCAAAAGGAAAGAAAACCAGATCTCCCAAGAAGTATTCAAACAAGTTCATCATCACCAAAAGATCTAAGTAATTATGGCACGTTCATTAAAAAAAGGTCCTTATATCGAACACCATTTGGTGAAGAAAGTAGATGTTATGAACGAGTCTGGCAAGAAATCTGTCATCAAGACTTGGTCAAGAAAATCTATGATTTCCCCAGACTTCGTAGGTCATACCTTCGCTGTGCATAACGGGAATAAGTTTATCCCTGTGTTTGTTACCGATAATATGGTAGGTCACAAATTGGGTGAATTTGCACCTACGCGTAACTTCCGTGGCCACATTGCTAAAAAAGATAAAGGAAAGAGATAATCATGGAAGCACTAGCAAGATTGAAAAATGTTCCTACCTCCCCTCGTAAAATGCGCTTAGTCGCAGATTTAGTGAGAGGCAAGCGAGTAGGTGTGGCACTGAGTATTTTGAAATTCACGCCCAACCATGCTGCAATCCGTTTGGAGAAGTTAGTTCTCTCTGCGGTAGCCAATTGGCAAGCAAAAAATCCTGAAGTAAAATTGGAAGAGGCAGAGCTTTTCGTGAAGACCATCATGGTTGACGAAGGGCGGTCTTTAAAGAGGCTTCGGACTGCTCCTCAGGGACGTGGACATAGAATTCGCAAAAGATCCAATCATGTAACCCTCGTTATTGATTCATTCAGTACAGAGGAAGTTACCGCTGATGTAGTAGTAACTAACGAAAAGGCAAATTAAGAAAGACTATGGGACAAAAAATTAACCCAATAGGATTTAGACTTGGTGTAGTCAAAGGCTGGGATTCCAACTGGTATGGTGGGAAAGACTTTGCTGAGAAGTTGCACGAAGATCAACAAATCCGAAAGTATGTTCTTGCCAGAATACCTAAGGGTGGTATTGCCAAAGTGATTATTGAGCGTACGCTCAAGAGAATCACCTTGACGATTCATACTGCTCGACCAGGTGTTGTAATTGGTAAGGGTGGTGCCGAAGTAGATAAGCTTAAGGAGGAACTAAAGAAGATCACCAACAAGGATATACAAATCAATATCTTTGAAATTAAGCGCCCAGAGATGGATGCTAAATTGGTAGGTGAGTCTATCGCACAGCAACTTCAAGCTAGAATATCTTTCCGTCGTGCGATGAAGCAGGCGATTGCAGCTACCATGAGAGTAGGTGCTGAAGGAATTAAAGTTAAGCTTTCTGGCCGATTGGGCGGAGCCGAAATGGCACGTTCTGAAATGTACAAAGAAGGAAGAATTCCTCTTCACACGCTTAGAGCAGACATCGATTATGCTTTATCCGAAGCACTTACTGTGTACGGATTGATTGGCATTAAAGTATGGATCTTCAAGGGTGAGGTGTACGGAAAAAGAGATCTTTCTCCGAACCAAGGTGCAGCCAACGAGCCGAAGGGTCAGCGTGGTCCAGCACCAAAGGGTCGCGATAAGGATGGTCCAAAACGCAGAAAAAGAAACTAATTTTCCCTTTCCAAGTGAGAAATCATGTTACAGCCGAAAAGAACTAAATATAGGAAAATGCACAAGGGCCGTGTCAAAGGCATTGCGCAAAGAGGGCACGAGCTTTCTTTTGGCAACTTTGGCATTAAATCCCTTGAGCCAGGATGGATTACTTCTCGCCAGATCGAGGCAGCACGTATTGCCATGACAAGAGCTATGAAGAGAGAAGGTCAGGTTTGGATCAGAATATTTCCTGACAAGCCGATCACTAAAAAGCCCGCAGAGGTACGTATGGGTAAAGGTAAAGGTGCTCCAGAATATTGGGTGGCCGTTATCAAGCCAGGTACTATCCTTTTCGAAGCTACAGGCGTGAGCCTGGAGACTGCTCAAGATGCACTTCGACTTGCACAGCAGAAGCTGCCTGTAAGTACGAAATTTGTGGTAAGAAGAGACTACGCTGAATAATCAGGAACTATGAAAAACACTGAAATCAGATCACTTACAGCAAGTGAAATCGCCGAGCGAATTGTCGCCGAGCAGGAGAATCTGAGCAAATTGAATTTTGCTCACGCGATTTCTCCTATTGAGAATCCTAATAGAATCAGAGAGTCTAAGCGTTTCATCGCAAGATTGAAAACGGCTTTGACCTCCAAATAACTAGCTAACAGAAAAGAAAATGGCTACGATTGAGAGAAATCTTCGCAAAGAGAGAGTTGGTAAAGTCGTGAGCAACAAAATGGATAAGTCCATTACTGTGGCTGTAGAAAGACGTGTGAAGCACGGCATCTATGGCAAGTTTGTTGCTAAGACTACCAAATTCATGGTTCATGACGAAAAAAATGAATGCAACCCAGGTGATGTGGTTAAAATCAGTGAAACGCGTCCGCTGAGCAAGAACAAGCGTTGGAGATTAGTTGAAATTATAGAAAGGGCTAAGTAATCATGATACAACAAGAATCCAGACTAAGCGTTGCGGATAACTCAGGTGCCAAAGAGGTATTGGTCATCCGTGTGTTGGGAGGAACTAAGAAGCGTTATGCTTCGATCGGTGATAAAGTAGTCGTGACTGTAAAGTCAGCCCTATCCTCCAGCAATATGAAAAAAGGTACCGTTTCAAAAGCGGTTATCGTAAGAACGAAGAAAGAAATTCGTCGTAAGGACGGGTCTTACATTCGGTTTGAAGACAATGCTGCTGTGTTGTTGAATAACAACGACGAGCCTAGAGGTAGCCGTATTTTCGGTCCTGTAGCTAGAGAGCTCAGAGAAAAGCAGTTCATGAAAATCATTTCCTTGGCCCCTGAAGTACTTTAATCATGGAAAGAAAATTCAATAAGCAGCAAAAGCTGCACATCAAAGCTGGTGACACCGTGAAGGTAATCGCTGGTGATGACAAAGGAAAAACCGGTAAGGTTCAATCCATTGATACAGCAAAAAGTAGAGCCATCGTAGAAGGGATCAATATGATTACCAAACACGTAAAGCCTACTGCGTCCAAGCCACAGGGTGGTATCGAGAAGAAAGAAGCTGCGCTTCACATCAGTAATCTGATGCTTGTCGATCCCAAAACAGGCGAAGCAACTCGTACTGGCCGTAAGGCAGGGGAGAATGGTAAATTAGTAAGGTACTCAAAGAAAACTGGGGAGGTGATCAATGGCTAATCCAAGAAAAAAAGATACATACGTGAAGGAAGTTGTTCCTGCATTGATGGAAAAGTTTCAATACTCTTCCGTGATGCAAGTACCTAAACTTTCTAAGATCGTTCTTAACAAGGGTATTGGTGCTGCTGTAGCAGATAAGAAGCTAGTAGACCAGGGTGTTGAGGAACTTTCTTTGATCACTGGACAGCGTGCTGTTGCTACTAAATCTAAGATTGCAGTCTCTAACTTTAAGTTGAGAGAAAACATGCCAATCGGTGCAAAGGTGACTTTGAGAGCTGAAAAAATGTATGAATTTCTAGATCGTTTGACTACAGTGGCTTTGCCACGTGTACGTGACTTCAAAGGAATTTCTGACAAAGGGTTTGATGGACGAGGTAACTATACACTAGGTGTTACCGAACAAATCATTTTTCCTGAAATCTCTATCGAGAAGGTAACCAAGATTACCGGGATGGACATTACTTTCGTAACTACTGCGGCTACAGATGAAGAGGCTTTTGCATTGTTGAAAGCTTTGGGTATGCCTTTCGTTAATAAAAATAATCCAGAATAATCATGGCAAAAGAGTCCATCAAAGCGCGCGAGCGTAAAAGAGAATACTTGGTAGCCAAGTATGCTGCGAAAAGAGCTGCTTTAAAAGCTGCAGGTGATTACGAAGCCCTTGATAAGCTTCCAAAGAACGCTTCTCCAGTGAGACTTCACAACAGATGCAAACTTACTGGTCGTCCTAAGGGATATATGAGAAAGTTTGGAGTCAACAGGGTTACCTTCAGAGAAATGGCTTCTGCAGGTAAAATCCCTGGTGTTACTAAGTCTAGCTGGTAAAATAACGACAGTAATTTTTATTCTAAAAATCAATTCGTAACTTTGCACGCCCAATTCGGGGGTGCTAGACTATAGAAACACATGACCGATCCAATAGCTGATTATCTAACCCGGTTGAGAAATGCCATCAAAGCTTCTCACCGAATTGTAGAGATACCTGCTTCTAATATTAAGAAGGAGATCACCAAAGTATTGCATGACAAAGGGTACATTCAAAACTACAAGTTTGAAGAAAATGGACCTCAAGGCACGATTAAAATTGCTTTAAAGTTCAATCCTACCACGAAGTTAAATGCAATCGTGAGCCTTGAGCGAGTGAGTAAGCCAGGTTTAAGAAAATATGTCAAGCACGACGAGCTTCCTAGAGTCATCAATGGCTTGGGTATCGCCATCGTCTCCACCTCTAAGGGGGTAATGACAGACAAAGAGGCCCGAACCGAAGGGGTAGGGGGTGAAGTACTTTGTTACGTATACTAATTTACGATTATGTCTAGAATAGGTAAAAAACCAATAAATATACCCAGCGGTGTTACTGTAGACGTGTCAGCTCATGGAACTGTCACTGTTAAAGGTCCAAAGGGTACCCTGACTCAGGATGTGAATCCCGACATTCAGGTGAGCGTAGAGGGGCAAGAGATTACTCTTGTTAGACCTACCGAGTCCAAAAGACACAAGTCTTTGCACGGTCTTTACAGATCATTGATCAACAACATGGTGATCGGTGTGTCTGAAGGATACAAAAAAGAGTTGGAATTGGTCGGTGTAGGTTACAAAGCCTCCAACCAAGGGCAAATACTTGAGCTTAGCTTAGGCTACTCACACAGTATTTTTATGGCGCTACCCAAGGAAATTTCTTTGGCCACTGAAACTCCGAAAGGAAAAAACCCAGTAGTGACCCTTCAAGGAATTGATAAGGAATTGATTGGTCAGGTAGCAGCAAAAATCCGATCCTTGCGTAAGATTGAACCTTACAAAGGAAAAGGGGTGCGTTTCGTTGGTGAAATTGTTAGACGTAAGGCTGGTAAAACTGCTGGTAAAAAATAATAAGTTATGGCATTTAATAAGAGTTCCAGAAGACTTAGAATCAAAAGAGGTATCCGTAGAAAAATCTCCGGAACTGATTCCAGACCACGTCTGTCAGTTTTCAAAAGTAATACAGGCATTTATGCCCAGTTGGTGGATGATCTCAAAGGTCAGACCCTTGTACAAGCCTCTTCGAAAGAGCTTGGTTCTAAGGCAAATACCAATGTAGCTGTATCGAAGGAAGTAGGCAAAAAGCTTGCTGAAAGAGCGGTAGCAAATGGAGTGTCTGAAGTAGTATTTGACCGTAATGGCTACTTATATCATGGTAATGTGAAAGCTTTGGCTGACGGTGCCAGAGAAGGAGGCCTTAAATTTTAATCAATATGTCTCAGATAAAAAGAAAACCCATTCGGGCTACAGATACGGAATTAAAAGAGAAAGTTGTTGCAATCAATCGAGTAGCCAAAGTGGTGAAAGGTGGTCGAAGATTTTCATTCTCTGCAATAGTAGTAGTTGGTGACGGTCAAGGAGTAGTAGGGTATGGTTTGGGTAAAGCCAACGAGGTAACCGATGCGATCACCAAAGGAATTGAAGATGCAAAGAAAAACTTGGTCAAAGTTCCTGTATTGAAAGGTACGATTCCTCACGAGCAAATTGGAAAGTTTGGTGGTGGTCTTGTATTGATCAAGCCAGCTGCAGCAGGTACAGGCGTAATTGCCGGTGGTGCAATGCGTGCAGTTTTGGAGTCTGCTGGTGTGACCGATGTATTGGCAAAGTCCAAAGGCTCGTCCAACCCGCACAATGTGGTAAAGGCGACCATCGATGCCCTAGTGCATTTGCGTGATGCCATTGCGGTGTCTCAGCAAAGAGGAGTTAAAATGGCTAAAGTCTTTAACGGTTAAGCAACATGGCAAAGATCAAAATTACCCAGGTAAAAAGTATAATTGATAGACCGAAGGATCAAAAAGCGACTATCGTTGCACTTGGTTTAGGTCGGATAAGCAAATCTGTTGTAGTTGAAAATACTCCTCAGATTGCTGGAATGGTAAATAAAGTGAATCACCTTGTCAAAGTGGAGGAAGCTTAACTATGAAACTGAATACATTAACTCCAGCAGAAGGTTCAACTAAAAACCGCAAAAGAATTGGTCGTGGTACTGGTTCTGGTAGAGGTGGAACCTCCACAAGAGGTCATAAAGGCGCTAAGTCTAGATCAGGTTACAAATCAAAGCTCGGTTTTGAAGGTGGGCAGATGCCTCTTCAAAGACGTGTGCCTAAGTTTGGATTCAAATCCTTAAATAAGATTGAGTTCAAACCAGTTAATTTGGATACCTTGCAGGCCCTCGCAGAACAACACAATTTGACTGTAATCAACTTTGAAACCTTGTTGTCTCACGGCTTGGCTTCTAAGAACGATAAAATCAAGATCCTTGGTGGCGGGCAATTGACTTCCAAAATAGATGTGAGTGCGCATAAATTTTCTGCATCAGCTATAGCTGCAGTAGAAGGATTAGGCGGCACAGTAACCCAGCTTTAATTAAATGAAAAAGTTTATTTCGACAGTTAGAAATATTTTCTCGATCGAAGATTTGAGAGTAAGGATTGTCAACACGATTGGCTTTCTTATCATCTTTAGATTAGGGTCTTTTGTCGTACTTCCTGGGGTAGACCCTTCCAAATTGGGAGCAGCGCCTGAGGGAATTTTCGGCTTAATTGACACTTTTCTTGGAGGAGCTTTTAGCAATGCCTCCATCTTTGGCCTAGGGATTATGCCTTACATCTCTGCTTCCATTGTGTTGCAGTTGCTTACTGTCGGGGTTCCTTATTTTCAAAAAATGCAAAAGGACGGGGAGTCTGGTCGAAAAAGAATCAACCAAATTACTCGTGTCTTAACTATAGCGATTACGGTAGCACAGGGAATTGGATACGTCAGTGCGACGATTCTTCCTACTGGGGCTGTAATGATTAGTACTTCTTTGTTCATGTTTAGTTCTCTTGTTCTTTTGTCTGCCGGTACCATGTTTTGTATGTGGTTGGGAGAAAAGATTACGGAGAAAGGAATTGGAAATGGAATTTCAATGCTAATCATGATAGGAATTATTTCCAGATTCCCAGGAGCATTGATTGCTGAAGGGCTTGAAAAAGGATCCTCAGGCTTGTTGCTTTTGATTATTGAAGCATTGGTTTTGTTCTTTGTAGTTGTTGGTGTAATTGCATTGACCGAAGCTACTCGAAGAATTCCTGTACAATATGCGAAGCAAGTAGTGGGAGGTAAGGTGTACGGCGGACAACGTCAATACATTCCTATTAAAGTGAATGCATCTGGTGTAATGCCAATCATTTTCGCCCAATCCTTGATGTTTATTCCTGCTTTAATTGCACAGATTTGGGCTGGAGAAAGTGATATTGCTAATTACATTGGGACCACCTTCTCAGACTTTACCTCATGGCAGTACAATCTGCTTTTTGCAACATTGATTATTGTTTTTACCTTTTTCTACACAGCGATTACGGTAAATCCAGAGCAAATAGCGGAAGACATGAAACGAAATGGTGGGTTTGTTCCAGGGATAAAGCCTGGTGCACCGACGGGAGAGTTCATTGATAGCATCATTTCAAAGATTACGCTTCCAGGTTCAATTTTATTGTCAGCCGTTGCTATTCTTCCTGCACTAGCCATTGTTGGTGGTGTTGGTGGAGAGTTTGCTCAGTTCTATGGTGGAACTTCCTTATTAATCATGGTAGGAGTGATTATGGATACGCTTCGTCAAATTGAGAGTTATCTATTAATGAGGCATTACGAAGGAATGATGAAAAGCGGTAATGTGAAAAACAATCCTACGAATTACGAGGTTGCGTCCTAATGATTCATTACAAAACTTCGGAAGAAGTTGAACGAATAAAAGAAAGTGCCGACATTCTTGGAAGAGCTCATGGAGCGATCGCTAAGGAAGTCAAGGAAGGAGTAAAGACTTCTTTCTTAGATAAAAT
Source organism: Algoriphagus sp. (assembly GCA_030729785.1). Lineage (GTDB taxonomy): Bacteria > Bacteroidota > Bacteroidia > Cytophagales > Cyclobacteriaceae > Algoriphagus. The sequence goes on from JANQWS010000075.1 coordinate 20,279, forward strand.
TGCTGAAGAGTTTATTAGGGATCACGGAGCAGTACCTTCTTTTAAGGGCTATAACGGGTTTCCCAGTGCACTCTGTATTTCTGTGAACGAAGTTGTTGTTCATGGTTTTCCAAGTGCGTACGAATTGAAAGATGGCGATATAATCTCGATAGATTGTGGAGTCTTTCACCAAGGTTTTCATAGCGATTCCGCTTATACATACCCCATAGGTGAAGTACCCCCGTCTGTCTTAGCATTACTTAACGCCACCAAAGATTCGCTCTATTTGGGAATTGAACAGGCTGTATTTGGAAATCGCATCGGTGATATCGGCCATGCAGTCCAAAAATTTGTGGAGGCGAAAGGGTATACCGTAGTTCGAGAATTAGTCGGACATGGGTTAGGCCGAAATCTTCACGAATCTCCAGAGGTTCCCAATTACGGCAAGAAAGGCAGTGGCCCCTTGTTGAAGCAAGGAATGGTTATTGCAATTGAGCCCATGATTAATCTTGGAACGCGAAATATCGTCCAAGAGAAAGATGGATGGACGATCCGAACTGCAGACCGGAAGCCATCCGCACATTATGAGCATACCATTGCAATATTTGAAGATAGAACAGAAGTGTTAACTACCCATAAATACATAGAAGAGAACTTTAAATTCTAATATGGCCAAACAAACATCAATCGAGCAAGACGGCACCATTGTGGAAGCGTTGTCAAATGCGATGTTCAAAGTAGAACTTGAAAATGGACATCAATTGATTGCTCATATTTCAGGAAAGATGCGAATGAATTACATCAAAATCCTTCCTGGAGATAAGGTTAAGTTAGAATTGTCTCCCTACGATTTATCAAAAGGCAGAATTGTATATCGATATAAATAGACTGACATGAAATCGGACAAAAAAAGGTTCCTGATGGGAAGAGCCCTTTTTTAGTAAGATTCCTTCGGGCCGAAACATAAAACAAAGAGCATATGAAAGTAAGGGCATCTATCAAAAAAAGAAGTGCTGACTGTAAGTTGATCAGAAGAAAGGGAAAACTATACGTCATCAACAAGAAAAATCCTAAGTATAAACAAAGACAAGGTTAATCATGGCTAGAATTGCAGGTGTAGACATACCAGACAATAAGCGCGGCGAAATTGGACTTACTTACATCTTCGGAATTGGAAGAAGTTCAGCCAAAGCGATCCTAAGCAAAGCCGGTATTTCTGTAGATAAGAAAGCTGGTGAATGGAACGACGAGGAATCAACCGCTATTCGTAACATCATCGCTGAAGAATTCAGGACAGAAGGTGCATTGAAGTCGGAAATTCAATTGAACATCAAGCGATTGATGGATATTGGATGTTATAGAGGTTTGAGACACAGAAAAGGGCTTCCTGTTCGTGGACAAGGCACTAAAAATAATGCCAGAACCAGAAAAGGGAAGCGTAAGACTGTTGCTAACAAAAAGAAAGCAACTAAATAAAATCTGATTTAGATTATGGCTCAGAAAAGAAACGATAAAGCAAAGGGTAAGAAAAGAGTAGTAAAGGTAGAAGCGGTAGGTCAGGCGCACATCAAAGCCTCCTTCAACAATATCATTATCTCTATTACCAACATCTCAGGTCAAGTGATCTCATGGGCTTCTGCCGGTAAAATGGGTTTCAGAGGATCCAAGAAGAATACTCCATACGCTGCACAGATGGCCGCACAAAATTGTGGTCAAGTAGCTTACGAACTCGGTTTGAGAAAAATTGAAGTGTTCGTAAAAGGTCCAGGCGCAGGTCGTGAATCAGCGATCAGAACCTTGCAAAATGTAGGATTAGATGTGACGACTATTATTGACGTAACACCTATGCCGCACAACGGTTGTCGTCCACCTAAGCGTAGAAGAGTTTAACTTTAAAAAAGTAAAAGCATGGCAAGATATACAGGTCCTAAAGCAAAAATCTCCAGAAGATTTGGAGAAGCGATTGAAGGGCATAGCAAGGCACTTCAAAAGAAAAACTACCCTCCAGGAATGCACGGTCGTGGTAGAAGAAAGAAGCAGTCTGAATATGCAGTTCAGCTTGCAGAGAAGCAAAAAGCAAAATACATCTATGGCGTTTTGGAAAGACAGTTCGCGAAGATGTTTGACCTCGCTTCTAGAAAATCAGGTATCACTGGTGAAAACCTACTACAGCTTCTTGAAGCTCGTTTGGATAACACCGTGTACCGTTTGGGAATTTCCCCAACTCGTCGTGGCGCAAGACAGCTTGTATCGCACAAGCATATCTTGGTAAACGGTGAACTGGTTAACATTCCTTCCTACACCTTGAAGCCAGGTGATGTGGTATCCGTTCGAGAGCGTTCTAAGTCTCTTGAGGCAATCACTAATAGCTTGGCGGGAAGAGGTACATCTCGGTATTCCTGGTTAGAGTGGGACAATGCCTCGATGTCAGGTAAATTTGTGACGATTCCTAGCAGAGACGATATTCCTGAGAATATCAAAGTACAGCTCATCGTCGAACTTTACTCTAAGTAATATTTCATTATTTCCAGCTAAAACAGAACGAAATATATGTCCATACTAGCATTTCAAATGCCCGAAAAAGTGGTAATGGAAAAAGCCGATGATTTTCATGGCTTATTCACATTCAAACCGCTTGAAAAAGGCTATGGAGTTACGATCGGTAACGCCCTAAGAAGAATTCTACTTTCTTCCTTGGAGGGATACGCCATCACTTCTATCAAAATCCCAGGAGTGGTTCATGAATTTTCCACCGTAGAAGGTGTAGTAGAAGATGTGACAGACATCATTTTGAATCTAAAGCAGGTTCGTTTCAAGAAAGTACACGATGCTTTCGATGGAAAAATTGCAGTAGAAATCAAAAATCAGTCTGTTTTTACAGCAGGAGATATAGCTAAATTTACTTCTTCCTTTGAAGTGCTCAATCCTGAATTGGTTATCTGTCACATTGACCAAACCAAGAATTTTGAGATTGAGTTGACAATCGAGAAAGGCAGAGGGTATTTACCTGCAGAAGAATCCAAACCAAAAGATCAGGTTTTTGGACAGATTTCGATTGACGCCATCTTTACACCTATCAAAAATGTAAAGTATAGCGTTGAAAATACACGAGTTGAGCAGAAGACAGATTTTGAAAAATTGATTTTAGAAGTGCACACGGATGGTTCTATTCACCCTGAAAAAGCACTGCAAGAGTCAGCTAAGATTTTGATTCAGCATTTCATGCTTTTCTCAGATCAAACCATGGTTCTAGACTCTACTGGAGTTGCTGAGCCTGAGCCAATCGATGAGGAATTCCTTCACATGCGTAAGCTTCTTAAAACTTCATTAGGGGATCTCGACCTCTCGGTTCGTGCCTTTAATTGCTTGAAAGCAGCTGACGTGAGAACTCTAGGAGATCTTGCTAGACTTGAAATTTCAGACATGATGAAATTTAGAAACTTCGGTAAAAAATCATTAGCCGAATTGGAGCAGCTGATCCAGGAGAAAGGTCTAACCTTTGGTATGGACATTTCTAAGTACAAACTTGATGAAGAATAATTAACAATGAGACACGGTAAGAAAATAAACCACCTGGGCAGAACTGCTTCGCACAGAAAAGCAATGCTTTCCAATATGGGAACTTCCCTGATTCTTCACAAGCGTATATCCACTACGCTTGCCAAAGCGAAAGAATTGAAGAAGTTTGTAGAGCCTCTGGTAACCAGAGCAAAAGAAGATACTACGCACAATAGAAGAATTGCTTTCTCCTACTTAAAAAGCAAAGAGGCCATCAAAGCTCTTTTTGGTGAAGTGATAGAGAAAGTAGGAACACGTCCAGGAGGATATACCCGTATTATTAAAACTGGGTTTCGTCTGGGTGATAACGCCGAAATGTGCATTATCGAGCTAGTAGATTTCAATGAATTGATGTTGAAAGATGCAGCGCCTGCTAAAAAGACCACTAGAAGATCTAGAAGATCTACTGGTACAGCTGAAAGTACTCCAGCTTCTGCTGCTCCCAAAGCAGCAGCAGTAGTAGAGGAAACTCCAGCTGTTGAAGCGGAAATTATCGAAGAGACTCCAGTTGCTGAAGCAGAAGTAGTGGAAGAGACAACTGCCCCTGTTGCTGAAGCGGCTACAGAAGAAACTCCTACTGCGGAAACTTCTGAAGAAGAGACTGAAGAGAAATAAGTGGAAATAACTTTCGACTTAAAAAGGATTGGACTTCGTTCAATCCTTTTTTTATTGCCTATCCACATCTTACCCTCCCCAAGATTTATTAACTTTGGGCAACTTTCTAAGAAATGACTAAACAAAAAGCTACCCTTCTTCTCGCAGATGGCACGGTCTTCTCAGGGACTCTCATTGGTGCTCCAGGTACCAATGGCGGCGAAATCTGCTTCAACACAGGAATGACAGGATATCAGGAAATTTATACTGATCCTTCCTATACCGGTCAAATTGTGGTGACCTCGACTTCCCATATAGGGAATTATGGTGTCCATCCTGAAGAAGTAGAGTCTGCGGCACCCTGTGTGGCCGGCATTGTAGTAAATAGTTTTTCAGAGGTGTTTTCACGATTAGATGCGTCTGGTTCCCTACAAGACTATTTGGTGGCGGCAGGAATTACAGGAATTGCAGATATCGACACCCGTAAGTTGGTGCGTCACCTTCGAGATGCAGGTGCTATGAATGCCATTATCAGCTCCACATACGAAGGTAATTTGGAAGGACTCAAGCAAGAGCTAGCTCAAATTCCAGACATGAATGGGCTAGAATTATCTTCCAAAGTGTGTACACAGGAGCCTTTCTTTTTCGGGGAACCCACTTCTTCCATTAAAGTAGCCTGTTTGGATTTTGGAATCAAAAAAAATATTCTGAGGAACCTAGCTTCTAGAGGGGTGTATTGTAAAGTATTTCCTGCAAAAACTTCTCTTGCTGAGATGGAAGCTTGGAATCCACAGGGTTATTTTCTTTCCAATGGGCCAGGAGATCCTGCGGTTATGGACTATGCAGTGGCTACAGTGAAAGATATTTTGGGGACCAGTAAACCTGTTTTCGGGATTTGTTTGGGACACCAACTCCTTGCAGAAGCAGTGGGGATTTCTACCTATAAAATGCACCATGGGCATCGCGGATTGAACCATCCTATCAAAAATTTAATGACTGGAAAAAGTGAAATAACTTCCCAAAATCATGGATTCAATGTTGTGCGGGAAGATGCTGAGAAAAACGAGCAAGTTGAAATCACACATGTTCACCTAAATGACAATACAGTAGCAGGGATTAAACTTAAAAATAAACCTGCCTTTTCGGTTCAATACCATCCAGAATCCTCTCCTGGGCCACATGATTCCCGATACCTTTTTGATGACTTTGTTTCCCTGATTACAAAAAACTAATTCTACTAACAAACCTGTAAACACATGACGTTGATTCAATCTATTCATGCAAGACAAATTCTTGATTCACGAGGAAATCCTACCGTAGAGGTAGATGTAGTGACTGAAAATGGAGCTTTTGGAAGAGCTGCGGTACCTAGTGGCGCCTCCACAGGCATCAATGAGGCCGTTGAACTTCGAGATGGAGATAAAAGTAAATACCTAGGAAAAGGCGTACTGAAAGCCGTTTCCAATGTAAATGACATCATTGCGCCAGAATTGGTGGGAATGGATGTCTTCGAACAAAATACGATCGATCAGATCATGATTGAATTGGATGGGACCGCCAACAAAAGTAAGTTGGGGGCCAATGCCATCTTGGGAGTTTCCCTTGCAGTAGCCAAGGCTGCTGCCATGGAATCTGGACAGCCACTGTACCGCTACATTGGTGGCGTGAATGCCAATACGCTTCCGGTGCCCATGTTGAATATCATCAATGGGGGTTCTCACTCTGATGCTCCGATTGCCTTCCAGGAATTTATGGTTCGTCCAATTGGTGCGAGCAGCTTCTCTGAGGCGATCCGTTGGGGTGCTGAGATCTTCCACAACTTGAAAAAAATCCTTCACGACAAACATTTGAGTACTGCAGTAGGTGATGAGGGAGGTTTTGCGCCTAATTTCTCCGGTGGAACAGAAGAGGCGCTTGCTTGTATCCTTGATGCGATCAGCAAGGCAGGCTACCGTCCTGGTGACGATGTGACCATTGCTTTGGATTGTGCTTCCTCCGAATTTTATAAGGATGGAAAATACGATTACTCTAAGTTTGAAGGACCCAACGGGAAGGTACGTTCCAGAGAAGAGCAGGTGGCATATTTGGCCGAACTAACCGAAAAATATCCTATTGATTCCATCGAAGATGGTTGTGCAGAAGAAGATTGGGCTGGATGGGCGATGCTTACTGCGAAAATTGGATCCAAAATACAATTGGTAGGGGATGATTTGTTTGTGACCAATGTCAACTTCCTAAAGCGTGGGATTGAAGAAAAATCCGCCAACTCCATCCTAGTTAAGGTAAACCAGATTGGTACTTTGACTGAAACGTTGAATGCAATTAGCATGGCGCACAAGGCTGGATTTACGGCTGTAATGTCGCATCGATCTGGAGAAACAGAGGATTCGACCATCGCCGATTTGGCAGTAGCAGTAAATTGTGGTCAGATTAAAACAGGCTCTGCTTCAAGATCGGATCGTATGGCTAAATACAATCAACTGCTTCGTATCGAAGAACAGTTGGGCGATTCTGCAGTATTTAAGGGGAGGTTGAAATAAAATCTTCTGAAATAAATTCAAATCGACAGTCCCGGAATTCTGGGGCTGTCTTTTTTTTATCTAATTTTTGTAACTTAGTCAACCAAAGCGCATTCTATGAAAAAAGTACTCAAATACAGTAGTAATTTTTACGTTTTGGCAACCTTAGCATTTTTGGTTTGGATGATTTTTATTGACTCCAACAACTTGCCTACCCAATGGCGTCTGACCAAGCAACTTTGGGAGCTAGAGGATCAGAAAGAATATTATAGGATGAAAAAAAACCAAATTCAGCAGGACCGCAATGCTCTTTTTGGAAATCCTGAATTATTAGAAAAATTTGCCCGAGAAAAATACCTCATGAAGAAACCTACTGAAGACCTTTATGTGGTGGTTGAAGAATAAGCTGCTAGTCTTTTTTCTATTGCTTAATTTTGGAATTGTTCTTTCCGCTAGTGCCCAGCGGGAGATTGATCCGGAGGTAGAATTCAACTTAAAAGACCGGATTTATTATGGTGGAAGCCTTGGCTTGCAACTAGGGACCGTGACGTTAATTGACCTTTCTCCACTAGCGGGGATGATGCTTAGCTCTAAATTTTCTACCGGTTTAGGAGCCACCTATCAGTACTATCAAGACAACCGTTTTCAAGGATCCGAAGGTTCTTCCTTTGGAGGCAGGGTTTTTGGACGTTACAACGTGCTTCCCAATATTTTTGCCTACACCGAAGTAGAATCAATCAATTGGAACGCGTACAAGTATGCTCAAGATAAATTTCAGCGTACTTGGACAGAAGCATTTTTTGTTGGAGTAGGTTATTTTGCCCCATTTGGAGCTCGTGGAGGAGCCAATTTTACTTTTCTTTACAATCTCCGTCACAGCAATCTTGGTTCCTATTACAGCGAACCCTATTTGATTCGTGTAGGATTTGTTTTTTAAGATTTGAGTTAGGTTACCCCGATCCTTAGAAAAACTGTTTCATTTTCTCTAGCCCTGTTTTGGCTACATAATTTGGATCCATGGCATAATATTCAGGGTTAAATAATTCCAAAGATAAAACGATCTCGCCCCCTTTTTTTCGTAAGGTATCAGACAAAGATTGCAATGGTGCAGCTCCATCGCCAGGAAATACCCGGTCCTTGTCCTGCTGGCTCGTTCTAGGAATATCTTTTGGAAAGTCATTGAGATGGAAAATAGAAATAGCTTGCCCATCTATTAATTTCAAACCTTCGAAGCCTGAGCCCCCTCGAAATAAGTGGTACACATCAGCTAATATTTTTGCATCTGAATCATCTGCGGCGGCAGCTACAGCCAGGGCTTGTGACAAGTGAAAGAAGGCTGGATAAGCGCCCCAAAACTCTAGTTGAGGCATTACTCCTGTTTTTCTGCCCAAATCCAAGAGCTTTTTGTAGCGCTCACCCGCTTTTAGGAGGTCCAATGGGGCTTCGGCACCTATTGCTGGAGCAGCAACACGTGTGCAACCGAGTTCAGCAAGGATCCCCATTTCTTTTTCCATTTGAATAAATCCTGCTTTACTTTTTTCTTCATCCTGTGCCATCCATGTGGGAAATCCAATACAATCTACTAGGGTGATTCCTGCATCATTAGCTAATTTTTTTAGGGAGGCAATGCTGTTCCCTTCTTTTAGGTAGCTTTCAATTTCCATCATCCAAGGTTCTAAGCCTTGGTATCCTGCTCGGGCAGCTAATTCAATTAATTTGGGGAGGCTTAGTTTTTGGCCTCTCACCGTACTGGTATTTAGGGAAAAAATAAACCTCGTTTCTTCCTGTTTGGAAGCTTGGGCTTGCGTACCCAAGCTGAGTGCTCCTACCGCTGGGGTAAGGGCTAGGGTTTTGATTACTTGTCTTCTTGTTGTCATTGGGTTGCCTTTCTTTTCCGTTTAAATGTTTAGCGTGCCTTTTAAACATATTTTCAATAAATAAAATTTATACGAATATTCAATCGTATTTTTCACCATGCGTAGCCTAGTGTTTCTAACGGTTTTGATGATGACTTTTCTTTCGAAGGGCTATACCCAAGTAGCTACTGTTGATTTGCCTTTTTTAGCTACCTATCAAGACAAAATTCCTTTTTTTCAAGAATTGATTACAGGAGGACAGTATGTGGCTCCCTCCTCCTTAATTAAAGGGGACCCTTATTTTCTGACAAGGCAATTTGAAGTTGGTAGCTTACGAATAAATGGAATTACCTATCCAGAGGTCCCTTTGATTTATGATATTTATCGTGATCAGCTCGTAACATTTCACCCCATTTTTAATCAAAAAATATTGATTAAACCGGAGAAAATTGATGGGTTTACGTTAAGCAAAGGGCAACTATTCCGCTATTTCTCTGGGAATGAATCGTTTATCCATCATGGAAATGGAATTTATGAAGTAGTGGGTCAGGGGGGGACAGCACTCGCATTAGCGAAGCGATATAAAACCACTAAATCCCTCCGTGAGCTCTCACGATTTGATGGAGAGTATGTTGAAAAAGAAGCATACTATATTTGGAGGGATGGACAGTTTTTGTCGATCAAAAATTTATCTCAAGCCGTGGTTGCTTTGGGACTTTCTCCCAAACAACTTAAAAAAGAGGTAAAGGATAAGGGGCTTCAATTCAAAAAATCACCGGAGGCCTTATTACAATTTTTGGTGACTTATCCCCAACTAAAATGACGCGTACAACTCTTTATGTTACTAGTTTTCTAGCCCTATTTTTTTGTGGTTTAGCCATTTCCGCTTCTGCACAGCAGCAAGAGTCTCGTATTTCAGGACTTTTTACGGGAATTTCCTTTGAAAGATTCGTCGAATTGGTAGAAAAAGATAGCCCCTACCGATTTATTTTCAAGAAGGAGGAGTTGGCTGAAGTTACTGTTAATTTACAGGCAAATGGAGATAAGTTAGAAGATGTATTGGGAGTCATTTTTTTGAAATCGGAATTCACTTATACGGTTTCTAAAGAATTGGAAGTGTTTGTTTTTAAGGGAGAAAAGAAAGCAGTTGATTTTCTTCCTAATTATTTTCAGGCACCTTCTAAAGCCACTTCTTTAAGTTCGACGATTCAAGATGAGTTTGTTCGAAATCGTCGATACACGATCGGGGTACCTGGGCCAGGGACTGAAGCAAAACTCGAAGGAACGGTGATCAGTTTGGAAAATAATCTTCCTATCGAAGGTGCTATTGTCTATGAAAAAGAGGCCATGCGGCAAGCGGTTACCAATAAGGAAGGAAAATTTGAATTGCTAGTACCCAAAGGAAATAAAACCTTATTTATTCAAAATATTGGAGGCTATACCGAACAGCGACTGTTAACGATACAAGGAGATGCCACGCTAGAATTGAGTATTGGGGAAGGAATATTTTCATTAAATGAAGTAGTGGTCCGTTCAGGGGCAATGTCGCAAGTGGCTCGTCCTGAAATGGGAGTACAGTCCCTTTCTGTCCAAGAAGTGAGACGACTTCCTGCTGTGATGGGAGAGGTAGACATCATAAAAGGATTGTTGACCATGCCTGGGGTAAATACAGCAGGAGAAGCTAGTGTCGGTTTTAATGTTCGTGGAGGTGCTGCGGATCAAAACTTAATTCTGATGGATCAAAATACACTTTTCAATCCTTCGCATTTATTTGGATTTTTCTCAGCGATCAATTCGGATATGGTAGGAGGGGTTGAATTGTATAAGTCTGGAATTCCTGCAAGCCTCGGAGGAAGGCTTTCCTCTGTATTGCAGGTGAACCCTAAGAAAGGGCGCTCTGATAAAATCGGAGGTTCTGGAGGAATTGGTCCGATGACTAGTCGATTTAGCTTGGAGGGACCATTGGGTGAAAAGACCACCTTCATTTTGGGTTCACGGCTTACCTATTCAGATTGGTTGCTTGATTTCCTTTCCGATAAAATAGATTTGGGGGCGAGCAGAGCAGCATTTTCTGATTTTAATGGAACAGTAACGCACGAATTGAGCCCAAAGGATAACCTTCGACTCTCAGGGTATTTCAGCAAGGACTCTTTTCAATTTGATCCAGATACGGTCTATAGCTATTCCAATCAAAATGTAGCACTTACCTGGACACATTATTTTAGCGATGCCTTAGAAGCGAATTTTTCAGTGGGTCAGGATGGGTATGATTTTGAGGTAGAAGGGGAAGACAACCCACTTAATGCCTACCAATACCGATTTGATATCCGTCAGCAATTTATTAAAGCACACTTTCGTCAGGAAAAAGGGGGGCGTCACCTTTTGACTTATGGCGTACATGGTATTCATTACCAACTAAATCCAGGAGAAATAATCCCTTTTGGATCTGAAAGCGGGGTAATCCAAGATCAAGTAGCTTCTGAAACTGCAATGGATTGGACTGTATACATTGGAGATGAGGTAGAGATCAATGAGCAATGGGCTTTAAGTGGAGGTTTGCGTTACAATTTTTATTCCTATTTGGGCCCCCACACACTTCCAGTCTATGCTGCGGGTGAACCGTATTTCAAAGAGAACATTACAGGCGAAACCCAGTTCCAAGCTGGAAAATCTGTTCAATCGTATCATGGTCCTGAGTTTCGGTTTTCGGGGCGCTATGCCATTTCTAATAGTAGTTCCTTGAAAGCAGGGATCAATTCCATGAGACAAAATATTCATTTATTAAGCAATTCATCGGTTATCACTCCGACAGACACTTGGAAATTGAGTGACTCTTTTTTAAAGCCTCAACGGGGTATTCAATATGCTTTGGGTTACTTTAAAAATATGCAGCAAGGAGCACTTGAATTTTCGGCTGAGCTTTATTTCCGATCCATGCAGCAATTACTGGATTATCGTTCCGGCGCTAGCATTGTGTTAAATGATCGGATAGAGCAAGAAGTCCTGGTTACTCAAGGAAAGGCCTATGGGATGGAGCTGTACGTGAAGAAGTCCCAAGGAAAATTGAATGGTTCCCTAGCCTATACCTACAGTAGATCCTTGATGCGGACAGATCCTAGTGAGCAAAAGGAGCAGATCAACCGCTCAGAATGGTATCCGAGTAATTTTGACCAGCCACACAATGCAAATTTTGTAGGAAATTACGAGTTAAGTAAGCGGATTAATGTGACTCTTACAGGGAAGTACAGCACGGGTAGGCCAGTCACCTTACCCATTGCAAAGTTTAATTATGGTGGTTCAGAACGGGTTTATTTTTCTGATAGAAACTCTTTCAGGGTGCCAGATTATTTTCGAATGGACTTTTCGGTTAATCTTGAAGGCAATCACAAAGTATCTAAATTGGCACATGCCTCCTGGTCTTTCGGAGTATACAATGTCCTAGGAAGAGACAATGCTTATTCCATTTATTTTGTACCAGAAGGGGGGAAATTGAAAGGATACCAGCTTGCCATTTTTGCTGAGCCTATCCCATTTATCACCTATAACTTTAGATTTTAATGCGAAACTTGGGAAGCCTTTTTTTGGTTCTTTTACCCCTTTTTTTTGGTTGCAGGACTCCCTACGAACCGGAGGTTCCTGCGACTGAATTGAGTATCTTAGTGGTTGAAGGATATCTAGATACCCAGGGATTAAAAAGTGAATTAAAGCTAAGCCGAACTGTCCCCTTAGCAGCAGAGGATGCATTTGCGCCAGAACAAGGGGCAATCGTGATGCTCAAGAATTCCAGTGGGCAGTCCTTTCCACTTACTGAATCTACCCCAGGAATTTATCTGTTCGAAAAAGACATTGACGAGCAACAAACCTATGTAGTAGAAATCACCTTAAATTCTGGAGAGCGCTATGTTTCGGAATCCCTCCAGCCTATTGTTACTCCAGCTATTTTGGATGCAGGTTTTAAGCGGGATGAAGAAGGCGTTGAGGTTTTTGTTTCCACCCAAGGAACAGCAGATGCGGATGACTTTTTGTGGACTTTTGAAGAGTCCTGGATTTACAGACCTAGGATTCGTAGCCCGTACGTATATGTGGCAGCAGAAAAAGAGGTAAGGACACGGACAAAGGAGGAGCAAAACTCACTTTGCTTCAAATCTGAAGTTAGCCCAGGAATACTTCTAGAAACAAGCTCTAGGTTTCGAGATCAAGTAGTTTTCCAAAAAACCATCACCGAGATCCCACAAGGCGATGAGCGGATTATGGAGCGCTATAGTATTCTGGTCTCGCAAAAAGGATTGGCCTCCAAAGATGTTCCATTCTGGGAAATTTTAAAGAAAAACACCGAAGATATTGGTTCTATTTTTAGCCCACTCCCTTCGTTAATTGGAGGAAATATTATAAGTCTGGATCCTGCTAGGAATCCAGTTCTTGGCCAAGTAAGCTTAGGAGTAATTCGACAAAAAAGAATTTTTATCAACTTACAAGAGGTCAGTCCTTGGAATTACTTAGATCCCACTTTCAATGATTGTGTCATTGCAGAGGAGGTTGTGTTAAAAAAAGACTACGATGCCACTTTTGGCAATGGAGCAGTGGTACCGGCCAGAGCATTTATGGTAGGAACCACTATTGTTGGGTATTACCCCTCCTCCAAAAGGTGCACCGATTGCACGCTTTATGCTTCCAAACTTAAACCCTCTTTTTGGGTAGACTAATGCTATGCAGAAAACTATAAACGATTTGGAAGTAAGAAATCCCACTATTCCCTTCCAGTTTTTAAGTATACTCCTCCTCTTTTTCAATTGGGGAGCCATCACCTATGCCCAAGAGGCTCCAGGTGAGGAAAAGGTATCTTTCCATACCCCAAAAACCCTTTATTTTTCAAGCGAAAAAATTTGGTTTCAAGCCCAGGTGAATCTTGGGGAAATACCCAGCCCTTCACAGGTATTGTATGCAGAATTGGTGGATCGAAATTCCAATTCCATTGCCCATGTGAAGGTTCCTTTGCAAGAAGGGAAGGCATTGAATTTTATTCCCTTATCCGACCAGATACCTTCAGATCAGTATTTGGTTCGCGTATATACCAGGATTAGCCCTTATTTGAATTTTAAGCAAGGAATCGCACAACAGTTTGTTACGATTATCAATCCAAAAATTCCTCCCCAGGAGACAGAGACATCGAAACGAAACTTAAAATTTGTATCCAAGAGTTATTCCAAGGGAGAAAGGGTGGACTTCACTTCATCCAGGACTCCTTCCTCCGTGGTTGCTTCGGGTATTGCTATCGCAAATCCATTTTTGGAAGAGGAACACCGGCAATGGTTAGCAGAAGAAGTGTATGAGCCACTGCCATCAAAAGGGATTTTTCCCGAGCTTTTTGGCCACCTAGTTCAAGCGAAAGTTTCAAATTTGGACACGACGCTCACCTATTTTCTTTCGCTTCATGGAGGTAAAAGTGCGTTGTTTACAGATCATGTGGATGAATCGGGAACCCTTATTTTTGACGCAGGAGGACTTCGGGATTGGGAGCGTTTGATTGTACAGCTGGAGAATGGGGATGAAATTCCAGGATTGGAATTGGTTTCTCCCTTGATCACTACGCAGTTTCGTGCTGGATTTATCTTTCCCGAACTGTATTTAGCAGAAGAGGACCTTCCGATGCTTCAGCCTTTGCTCAAGGCAGCAGTGGTCCAAGCAAATTACTTAGAAGATGCAAGTCAGGATCCATTTGAAGTGGTTACTGGTTTTGTCGCGGACTACACGTTTAACCTAGATGATTATACACGATTTGAATCCGTTGAAACCATCTTGAAAGAATATGTTCCAAGTGTATCCGTTCGGATGAAGGATAAGAAAAAAACATTTCGGCTATTGAATGAGGCCGATAAAAATGTGTTTGATGAAAATCCCCTCATCTTAGTCGATGCGATGCCGGTTTTCGATTCAGACTTATTGGCTTCATTTAATCCCAAATTTCTCCAATCCTTGGAAGTGTTGAACCGTGAGTTTTACCTGAATGACCGAATTTATCCTGGCGTCCTTAGTTTCTCCAGCTATTCCAATAATTTTGGATTATTTCCTTTGGCGCCAGCGGCACGTTTTTTTGACTACTTAGGCTTACAGCCTGCCGTTCGTTTGGATGTTCGTCAATTTGAAAAACCATCTAGCAGTTTGCGTATTCCTGATTGGCGAACGATTCTTTTTTGGGGAGCCAATGTAGAGAAAGTAAGCACTCAGCTTCCTGATCTGAAAGGACACTTTGTGTTTTGGGAGCAGCAAAAATTAAATGGAGAATTGGTGCTAGTTCGCACCTACTTTGAAGTGAAATAGCCTCATTTTTACTAAAACGAAGGGCTACTTTCCCCTTAATCTGGAATCAAAAATTCCATTAGCCTTTTTCCCTCTCGAGTCCTTAGGTGGTATTGGCCTAGTTTAGGGTGATGACTGACTTGGATCTCTCCATTACTAGGCAATGGGGAATTAATTAGTAAGGTGCCTCTACTATCGTAAATGTACCCTAGTTTGGTTTCCAAATCAGTAATGGCAATAATTTTTCGTGAGGGGCCAAAATCAAAATAACCTACCCATACTTGGTTTCCTTCCTTGGGTACTGTCATTATTTCGCTCAGTTGATTATCGAATAGTTGTACCTTATTGAATTGTTCAAGGAGAAATAAGCTTGCTCCCCTTTTTTGATCTTGTGTGCTACGAAATCGATCATCTCGATTGGCTTTTTGTAGTTGGGTTTTTTTCAGAATTTCTCCATCAAAAGACAATTCAACGATTTCTCCACGAGTCGTTATTCCCTGTAGGAGTGGATTTGCACCTTTGATTAGTACGAGAGGGCCACTAATCTCAGTGGGTAGTTGAAGTGGTGATCCTGCTTGGAATTCTCCTCTTCGATTAAACAAGTACAGTTTACTAGAAATGCCTAGTGCAACCATAAAATCTCCTTTTCCAGGTACTCGTGCATGAAAAGGAGCCCCTAATGTGGGTTCCCCTAGCCGCATAGGATTCCAGCCTTCCAAGGCTTGGCCCGATTTATCCAAGAGCCATAAGTTGCCAGCCTCTGTAGCTATGAAAAAGCGATAGGATTTATTATTGTCATAATCTACTAGGCTGAAGTGTGTGATTTTCTCACCTACCAAGGCTATTGGAAATCCAGGTAAGGGGTCACCAAGTCTGTCAATGGCATATAGTTTTTCGGCTGTAGCCAGTAAAACCTGTAGTTTTCCATTAGTGTAGTAATCAATTTGGATGGGGTCAGCAATCAGTGGCCCATCTAATTGTTGCGTATAAACCTGTTCTCCAGTAGAATTAATTAGGTAGAGGACCTGATTTTGATCTTGAACGATTAAGTCCTCTGTACCGTCATTAAAGTTTTTGATTGCTTTTGGCCCATAGGTCAAATTTTCGGAAAAGGTCAACTCTTTTTCATTGGCTAATTCAAAGGATTTTATCTCTTGAGTGTTGGTAGGCATCTCCTTGGAATAATTTATGAAGAGGGTAGCTTCTGGGCCTGATGAAGTTTGTTGGACACGAAGGCCCAAGGTGGTAAAGGGCTGAAGTTCTGCCCTAAATTTTTGAATGAACGTGCTCCAACTTGGGTTTGTAGTTTGGATCCACTGTGGCCAAATTTTTGAAAGTAAAAAGGTTTTGCTGTACCCTGTTGTTGGAGACAGGAGGTTTTTAACTTTTTCCGGATTTTTTGCCCAAGTGTTGCCTTGACTATAATCGTCTATCAGCCATTTCATTCCCTTTGCTGAATTACTCATAATTAGGATTGAGCCGAGTTGGGTAATGTAAGTTTGACTAAATCCTGCAAATCGTCCATTGAAGAGGTGGGCAGGAAAATTTTCCTCTGGAAATAGTACTATCTGCTGTTCTAGATACTGGTCAACTGGGTAGAAATCAGTCGTATCTCGGTATTCCTTTAGAAGTTGCCAGGCTTGTTCGGGGTGTTCGCTTTTTAACAACAGTGCTAAATTCTTTTGAGAGGGTGTCACCGATTCAAGCTCTAAAAAATACTGTTCACCGCTTAGGTAATCGTAAAATCCTCTATCAATAAGTCGTGTTTGAACTTCCCCGCTTACGGTAGATTTAGCCTCAAAAGAGCGATGTTGAATTTTTTGAGTTTCGTAGAAATCCTTTAAGTTGAATTGGGTGACGGTGTGTGTTCGTAAGGGAATTACAGTTTCAAATTCGTGGAATTGGGCTTGAATAGCAGGTAAAAAATCTACTTCCGGAAGGCCAAAAACTGGGCCTTTAAAAATCAATTGCTCCTTTTCAAATTCCAAGTTCAAGGCCATCAAATGATCGGATACTTTAAGTTCCTGGAGCAACTGGGAGGATTTTTTTGTACTTACTCCATTGAGTAGTTTGGCAAATCCTTTAGAAGAAAGCAATAGCCTTCCGAATCCGGATGAATTGGTGGACTGTCCGCTTAATTTGTGAGAAATGGGATCGGCATCTTCACTCAAGAATAATCGAATAGCCTCCTCAATTACAAACGAAGACGAGGAGATCAGTAGGACGTTATTGAGCAAGGTGATGCTCCATTGGACACTGTTACTGGTATTGAAAATGTCAATAATTTCTTGATTGCTGTATTTTCTTGTTTGAAAGCGGGTGGTAGGAATTTCTAGTTGTTGCAGTTCTTTCAAAAATTCATTACCGGAAGTGACTCCAAAGTTTACGGTATACAGTAAACTGAATTTATCAGACCCGACAGCATGATAACTGAGAGTGACTTGCTTGTTTCTAAGGGTTTTGCTTACAAACCCCTTTTCCCCGACTAGGCTGTCTATAGAAACTAATTGTTTGTTTAGGGTTTCAAATACTGGAATTTTTGCTAATTCCTCCCATAAGGCTTGTTGCTGCAAGGTTTGCCAAGTGAAATCTGCTTGATGGGTTTCGAAAAGGAAAATCACATCGTTCGAGATTAAATCCAAGCTATTGATAGGTCTGGATAAAATAAACCGGTGGTACAATTCATAACTGCCCCAGCTTCCTAGGGACAGCAATAAAATAACCAGCAAGCTTTTCCAAATCTTCATGTAAGCAAAAGTAGGGTAGCGAATAAAAGAGGCCTAAGAAACTAATCAGGAAGAAAAGTGTCTTAGGCCCTGAAATAAGATTGATTTCAGATTAATTGCTCAAGCGGTCCAACACTTGCATTACTTCCTTTACGTGTCCTCTTGAGGTTTCTAAAAGTTGTTGTTCCTCGGGATTTAGTGCCAGTTCAATTACCTTTTCAATCCCGTTTTTACCTAGAATTACCGGTACACCTAAGTAGCAATCGTCAATTCCGTATTCTCCATCAAGTTTAATGCATACGGGGAAGACTCTGCGTTGATTTTTTAAAATCGCTTCTACCATTTGCGCAGCAGCAGCCCCTGGCGCATACCAAGCAGATGTACCCATGAGTTTTACGAGTTCCCCTCCACCAAACTTAGTTCGTTCGATAATGGCGTCAAGTTTATCTTTGGCTACAAGTTCGGTAACAGGGATACCAGCTACTGTGGTGTAGCGTGGTAGTGGCACCATGGTGTCACCATGTCCTCCCATCAAAATAGCTTGTATTTCTTTGCCTGATACATTCAATTCTTCGGCAAGAAAAGCTCTGTAGCGGGCAGTATCCAAAATTCCAGCCATTCCAATAACTTTTGTGCGGGGCAATCCTGAAGTTAAATGCGCTTGGTAGGTCATCACATCCAATGGATTTGACACCACAATGATGATGGCGTTTGGAGAATATTTCACCACGTTCTCTGTGACAGACTTGACGATTCCAGCATTGGTTTCAATCAAATCATCCCGAGTCATCCCAGGTTTTCTAGGTAATCCAGAAGTAATTACCACCACATCAGAATTTGCAGTTTTGCTGTAGTCGTTGGTGCTTCCTACAGTACGGCTATCGTATTGATTGATCGGTGCTTTTTGCCAAATATCAAGTGCTTTGCCTTCGGCAACCCCTTCTTTAATGTCAATTAAAACGATTTCTTCAGCTACTTCACGATACGCCAATACATCGGCACAGGTTGCTCCTACATTTCCTGCACCCACAACGGTTACTTTGCTCATATTTTTATGGTTTTTGGTTTGAATGCCTTTTAATTCGGCTCTAAGTTACTAAGGGATACTTAGGAATAGAAACCGCTGCTGGATAAGTTTGTTGACAATTGATTTTTTTTGAACTAGATTTTTTTGAGTAACCCCAAATATTATTCAAACATTTGCCGTAGGCTAAAAAACCCAAAGGATTCTCGGTAAGACCGAAATAATCGTTGGTTATTTGCATTGTAAAATTCCGCCAAAGAGGTCATCATTTTCGCCTTAATTCTGGGGCTACTGTCAAAAAGCTCAAGAAGGGCGAATTGGGGAATCACAAGAAGTTCTGCTTCCTCCGAACTCACTAAAGCGGTGTAGGTGCGTTTTGTATTTTCTAAAAGTGAATTTTCTCCAAATGCATCCCCCCGCGTTAATTGCATAATCGTCTCAAAATTTTCCTTTAAATCAATAGTAAGGTCTACTTGTCCCTTCCGAATGAGGTAGAGAGCTTGACTTGGGTCTTTGCTAAAAAAAATAACTTCATCGCGAACATATTTTCGCTCATGCATGGTGGGGAGCAAGCGGGCCAGCTCCTGCTGCTTGAGGAGTTCAAAAAATTTAATACCCTGCAAGAAGTCAAACATCCGCAATTCCTGGGGTTCGTAAGTTTTGGAAAATGGATTCCTCATGACTGATTTTTTTTAATGTACAAGTATTTTTGAGTGGAAGGACCAACTTTAGCCCATTCTGCTATCCTCATACCGATTACCCAGGCAATTTTATTTCCTGAAACTAGAACTTTTACACTTGATTTTAATGCAAGTGGCACCTTATTATCGATAAGAAAATCAGAAATTTTCTTTTCAGATGACATGCCTAGTGGATTAAATCGGTCCCCTTCCTCCCAGACACGGACCTGAAGTGGGTATTCCAAACGAGCTGCATCCAACAATGCATGTGCTGGATTTCGGTCCAAGTGGTCTAGTTTGGAAAGCCAATCGAGCCTGTAACTACCTTCAGGAAGTGCCAAGAACTGGGCTCCAAAGGGAATTTGAAGTGGTGGAAATGGGGAAGGAATCGAATGAAGGACCAGGGCTTCACGGTCCAAACTGACCTGGTATTGGGAACTTCTAAAGTAGGCCCCTATCTTGATTGCCTTCAAATGGTCTGCTAGTTCCTGTGCTTGGGAGGAATTAAAACCGTAGGGGCGCAACCAAAAAAACAAAAGGGTTGCGACTCCTTGTACCGCTGAAAATGCCGTATAGGGCAATAAAATCAACCCCTCCTGTTCTTGAAGGTGTTGGGATTTCCATAATTCAACAAGGCTCAAAAAAGCTTTCCCAGTATCTTTTAATTTCCCAAAACTTTGGAGAAGATTTTTTTTGGCATCTGGGTCGACTTGGTACAAAGCAGGCAATCCTTGGAGTCGAAGTTTATTTCTTTTGTAATCTAGGGAAGCATTGGATCGGTCTTCACGCCATGCCAATAAGACCTCTTCAGCATAAGCTGCTAGCTGTGCTCTTGAAAATGGAAGCAATGGGCGAATCAACTCTCCCCGGCGCTCGCTCATTCCATAGAGCCCTTCTATTCCGGTGCCACGCATCAAGTTTAAAAAAATAGTTTCTAATTGATCGTCTTCATGATGTGCGACTACAATTCCGGCCAAATTATGTGTCTTTCGAACCTCTTCAAAAAACTGATAGCGAATTTCTCGAGCTGCCATTTGGACCGAAATTCCTTTTGTGTTCGCCCATTCTATAGTTTCTGCACGGTGGACATGCACGGGTATATGGCGATTTCTGCCCCATCTTTTTACGAGTTCTTCGTCTCGGTCACTTTCAGAATCACGCAAACCAAAGTTAACATGGGCCAATTCTAATTGGATTCCAGCGGCATGGAGTAAGTGTGCCAAAGCCATGCTATCTAGGCCTCCACTACACGCTAAAAGATAGCATTTGTTAGGCTCAAAAAGTTTACGTTGTTGTATATGCGAGATAAAGGCGTCGTACATTGATCAAAAATAGCTTTTTCTGCTAAATTTGCCTCCACCCGATCCCCTATGAAAGCTCCTTTTTTCTTTCTGTCCATTTTTATTCTGGTGAGCCTGCCTTTTCTTGGGTGGGCGCAATCCTCTTCTTTATTGGAGATTCGTAGTGCAGATTTATTACAAGGGGCAAAAGGATTTGAGCGCTTGATGGGTAATGTAAAAATGAAACATCAAAATTCACTCATCAGCTGTGATTCCGCCCATTTTTTTAGGGAAGAAAATCGAGCGCAACTGTACGGCAGGGTACAAATCACTGATGAGATTGATCCCGTGACGACCACGAGCGGGTATGCAGAATACGACGGAGCAACCAAAATAGCCAAACTTAGAAAAAATGTAGTTTTCACCAATCAAGAAACAAAACTCTACACCGAATACTTGGACTACAATAGAGAAATAAATGTAGCCACCTATTTTGAAGGGGGAAAGGTCGTCGATTCGGTCAATGTTTTAACTAGTGAAATTGGGACTTATGAAATCAATTTTGAGCGTATTAATTTCCAACAGAATGTCGTGCTTGTCAATCCAGACTACACTCTGAAAACAGAAGAATTAATCTATTTGACCATTCCAAAAACAGCACAAACCCCTGGATTGACTAATTTAATCTCCAAAGATGGCAACCGATTAGATGCGCAAAAAGGAAGTTTTTACGATACCCAAGCCAAACAATTTAAATTTTTTGAAGGGCTGGTAGAAACAGAAAAAAGTAGAGTAAAGGCGGACGAGTTATTCTATGATGAAGTGAAGGGGTATTATGAGGGGAAAAAGGATGTTCGCGTATTGAATAAAGAACGCAAATTGGAGGTCTTTGGCGATTTAGGCACTTATTGGGAATTAGAGAAATACAGTCAGGTCAATGGGAATGCACTAGTTCGGAAATATTTTGAAACCGACACCCTATTCTTGGCAGCGGACACGTTGATCTCGCGTGACAGTGAATCCGACACGGCTAGGTATTTATTGGCTTTCCATCAGGTGAAGCTCGTAAAATCAGATCTCTCGGGGCGTGCAGATTCACTCGTCTATCAATTTTCAGACTCTACCATCCACCTGTATAACGATCCAGTGTTGTGGAATCGCGCAAGTCAAATTTCTGCGGATAGCATGTCTTTTTTTCTAGTGAATGAAAATTTAGATCGTGTGCTCATGAAGAATAAGGCCTTTGCTGTATTGACAGATACTTTGATGAATTTCAATCAAATGAAGGGAAGAAGGATGACGGGGTATTTCAATTCCGGTCAACTGAGTAAATTGGAAATTACAGGAAATGGGGAGTCCTTATATTACGCACTTGAAGGAGATACGTTAACTCAGGGGATCAACCGAATTTTGAGTGCGACAATCACGTTGAGTTTTGATGAAGGGGTAGTCAAAAAATCAAATTTTGGAGTTCGCCCCGACGGCAAATTCATACCGGTCCAAGATCTAGATGAAAAAGGGAGTAGGCTGGAAGGTTTTCGTTGGCGGGGAGAGGAGAAGCCTATTCGTAAGGATATGGATTCTTGGCGTAAGGTGATTGAAATCGACAAGGAGTTGAAAAATCTTTTCGAGGGGTCTCCCAGGATAAAGAACAGAATGCCTCCTGAGGAAGGCTTGGAAAGGGAGTGGGTGTTCCAGAATTCAGGGGTGAAATAGGGTTTCTATTTTTTTAAAAACTTAACATCTATTAACCGGCTGATCGCGGAATTTTTGTATCTTTTTAAATACCTTTAGCGTATACATTCGGGTTAATAAAATTCTTTTTAATACGCCTATTGAAGAGACAATTACATGAATAAATTTTTACTCAAATTGACTTTGTGCCTTTTTTTAGGTCTGCCGGCCATAGTGGTTGCGCAGCAGGTGCAGGTATTGAGTGAATGGATTGAATTTTCAGGAAAAATTGGCAGCTCTCAGAGAAAGACAGTTCTTCTCCACAACGAGTCGTCTCAGCCAAAAACTTACCTTCTGCGAAACATTAAAGGAAGCGTGGGTTCTTCCCAAAAAATGAGAATTTGTTTAGGGGACTCTTGTTTTGACCCTAAAAAAGACTTGGCAAAGGTGGTTTTAAAATTAGCCCCTGGTGAAATTTATACTGATTTTTACCTTGAATTTGATTTGGGGATAGCGGAAACTATCGGAAGCTTTGAGTTGGTGTTTGTAAGCAATGAATCACTACGCGATTCTTTTGTTGTGGAAGCCAAGTACACCGTGACCAGTGATCCTGTGAACGATGCTGCCCATCAAGACATCAAACTAGGAGAAGTATATCCCAATCCTAGTAATCGGATAGCGCAGCTAGATTATACACTAGTGAATCCCAAGGCTAAGGCAAGAATTACGGTCACCAGCTTTATCGGGAATCCCGTTGCCGAATTCGAGTTAGACCCTACTCGTAATAGCCTAGTGATTCCCGTGGCAGATTTTCAGCCAGGGATTTATTTTTACACCCTTTTTGTAGACAATAAGAATGTGGTCACCAAGAAATTACAGGTGAAGAAATGATGCTTTTTTGCTCAGCCTATTTCATTTGAAATCTTACAATTATCCCTTATATTTGCGGTCCTTTAACTAATTATGCGGAACTATTCCACTTTATTTATTCTTGCTTTGGTCCTACTTATTTCTTGTGGGCCTTTTGCCAAGTTGGAGAAAAGTACCAACTGGGAGGAATTATACAATGGGGCTAATAAATACTACCAAGAAGGGGAGTACAACAAAGCCATTATTCTGTATGAGAAGGTGCTTCCAGTAATTAAAGGATCTGAAAAGGCGGAAATGGCAGAGTACAATTATGCCAACTGTCATTTCAAGACCAAGCGTTTTATTGAGTCTGCAGGGTATTTCAATACGTTTTACAAAACCTACAATAGAAGTGCTATGGCAGAAGAGGCTTTGTTTATGAACGCCTATTCGCTCTATCTGGACGCGCCTGACTACAACTTGGATCAGCAAAGCAGTAAGGAAGCTGTCAATGCTATTCAACAGTTTGTGAGCAGATTCCCCGCTTCAGCGAGTTATGAGCGTGCCATGGAGATGTTGAAGGATTTGGAGTCTCGATTTGAAGAAAAGGCCTACAGTGAAGCGGAGATGTACTACCGATTGAAAGAGGGCCTTTTTCCTGGAGACTTTTTCAGAGCCTGTATCATCAATTTTCAAAATTTTGCTAAAGATTATCCTGAAAGCAAGCGCAATGAGGAGTTGGCTTACCGTTTGGTAGAGGTAGGGTATGCCTATGCGAAAAACAGTGCTTTTGATAAAAAGGAAGAGCGATTGACAGATGCCTTAAAGTTTGCGACCACTTTCTACCGAAAATATCCTACAAGTGGGTATTTGGGAGACGTAAAAAAATTCGAAGAGCAAACAAAGCAGGAGTTCGCTGCCCATTCTAAAATGAAACAAGAGATTGCTGACCGCAAAGCGGCTGTAGTAACTGGAAGTGATTCAAGTTCAAATTAATCTAATTAGAAGCATTTAAATACAACTTATATGGCTGTTAACCCATCAATTATCACCCGAGACCTAGAAAAAATTGCTGATCAAACAGGCAATATTTACGAGTCCATTCACATCGTTGGCCAACGTGCCAAGCAAATTTCTTCTACGCTTAAAGAAGAGTTAAATAACAAACTTTCTGAGTTTGCCTCCACGGTAGATAATTTGGAAGAGGTGTTTGAAAATAAAGAGCAAATTGAAATCTCTAAGTTTTACGAAAGAATGCCTAAGCCAACTTCTTTGGCTATGGAAGAGTTTGTCGAAGGAAAAATTCACCATCGATTCCCTTCTCAAGAAGGAGCGGAATAATCTCTTATGAGCCTGCAAGGGAAGCGTATTTTAGTTGGTGTCACAGGCAGTATAGCAGCTTACAAGACGGCAACTTTGGTTCGCTTATTGATTAAATCTGGAGCAGAGGTGCAGCTTATAGCGACAACCTCTGCTCTTGATTTTATTACTCCCCTCACGTTGGCGACACTTTCCAAGCGACCGGTTTTATCGGCATTTTTTGAAAAAAGTACAGGCCAATGGCACAACCACGTAGAGCTTGGTTTATGGGCTGACCTTTTTATAATTGCTCCATTGAGTGCCAATACCTTGGCGAAGTTTGCTCAAGGAGCCTGTGACAACCTGCTTACTGCAACTTACCTTTCTTGTAGATGTCCTGTGCTACTTGCTCCAGCAATGGATTTGGATATGTATCAGCATCCTTCGGTTCGTACCAACTTGGAGAAAGTAGCCTCTTATGGAAATAGGGTCTTGGATGCCGAAACAGGGGAATTGGCCAGTGGCCTCTCTGGTCAGGGGCGAATGATGGAGCCAGATCGGATTTTGGAAGAAGTAGTTCATTTTTTTACTCCTCAGCAAGCTTTTTCTGGAAAGAAGATTTTAATCACTTTGGGTCCTACTCAAGAAGCGTTGGATCCTGTGCGGTTTTTGAGCAACCATTCCAGTGGCAAAATGGGTTTTGCTTTGGCACAAGCATTTAAGGCTGCAGGTGCGGAAGTGCATGTGGTTGCTGGTCCTGTAGCACTCACCTTGGAAAACCAAGGTTTTCAGGTTGACCGGGTCACTACCGCTGCAGAAATGTTTTCCGCGGCAAAAGCGGTGCATCCGCAAATGGATATTGTGATCTTTGCTGCTGCTGTGGCAGATTTCAGACCCGAAACTGCAGCGCCTCACAAAATCAAAAAACAGGGAGAAGAACTAGCCCTTCGCTTAATTCCTAATATAGATTTGGCCTATGAGTTAGGTAAAGAGAAAAAGGGAAGACAATTCCATATTGGATTTGCATTAGAAACTGAGGACGGAGCGGCCAATGCCAAAGCCAAACTTATTCGAAAGAATTTTGATGTGGTCGTCTTAAATTCTGCGAAGGAAGTAGGTGAAGGATTTAAATACGATACCAACAAGGTTCACTTATTTCACAAAGAAGGGAGGGTTGTGGAATCAGCTCTTTTACCAAAGTCTCAGATCGCTCAACTGATTCTTGAGGAGGTCAAAATCTCATTGGGTTTAAGCTAGAGACAAAGAATTTTTGTAAGTTTATTCCATGAAGAAAGGGCTTGTTTTCTTAGTGGGGTTCCTTGGATTTTTTTTGGAAGGCTACACCCAAGAGCTAGATTTCAGAGTCATTATCAATAGTGACCGGTCTAGATTTCAAAATACTGAGGTATTTAATCAGATGAAAACTAGCTTTGAACAGTTTCTCAATGGCCGAAGTTGGACTTCCAATGAATTTAGATCTGAAGAACGAATCAAAGGAAACCTATTAATTACCATCAACGATGTGCCTCAAATTGGCGTATACAATGCCACTGTTCAAATTCAGGTGGTTAGGCCAGTATTTGGGACAAACTATGAATCGGTGGTACTCAATTTTATTGATAGAAATTGGTCATTTGATTACCAAGAATCCCAGCCCTTGGAATTCAATAGATTTACTTTTTTAAACAATATAAGTTCCTTGCTTGCATTTTATGCTCATGTAGCGTTGGGACTAGACTACGATACCTTTTCCTTACAAGGTGGAAATCCTTATTTCGAAGTTGCCAATGATATTGTAAACAATGCCCAGCAATCGGGTCGTGCTGGTTGGGTTCAAAATCCAAATGACCGAAGAAGTCGGTATTGGCTGATCAATGATCTCTATGTTTCCTCCGTCTACGCCCCTATTCGTGAGGCAGTGTATATCTATCATAGGAAAGGGATGGATCAGCTAATTAGTAGCCCTGATGATGCCTTTGCGTCTATCTTGGAGGCGATTGGCCGCATTGCTGAGGCAAATAAATCGCAACCAAATGGCATAGTAACAATTAGTTTTATGGATGCGAAAAGCGAAGAATTAGCTCAAATTCTTAAAAATGCTCCTCTTGAACTTAGACAAAAAGCAGTGGTCTTACTGCTTGAAATTGACCCAAATAATGCGAGAAAGTACAACGAGTTGCTTAAAGGCTGACGCGTATTTTTTTTAATTTTGTTGGATTTCCCCTAACCTCCATGCTTACCTCACTTAAAATTTCCAATTATGCATTAATCGATCAGCTAGCCATGCAGCCTAGCAGCGGTTTGAGTACGATTACTGGAGAGACAGGTGCAGGAAAGTCGATTATGCTTGGAGCTGTTGGGCTTTTGTTGGGCAATCGTGCAGACACCAAGATACTTTATCATGAAGACAAGAAATGCATCGTTGAAGGGGTATTTGATATCCGTTCCTATGGGCTTCAGGATTATTTTGAAGCGTTAGAATTGGATTACGAGGACACCTGCATTATCCGACGGGAAATCAGTCCAAATGGGAAGTCTAGATCTTTTGTCAACGATACACCTATTCTGCTCGAACCTTTAAAAACCTTAGGCGAGAAATTGATGGATGTACATTCCCAACACGATACCTTGCTTTTGGGGGAAGGAGATTTTCAATTGAAATTGGTAGATGCCTATGCTCGTACAAGTACTGAGCGGACTACTTTCCAACAAGCTTACGAGGAATTTAAGAAAACAAAAAAAGCCTTGGCGGAACTTACACAAAAAGCTGAAGCACTTAAAAAAGAATACGACTTCAACCAGTTTCAATTGGAAGAACTGGGGAGTATGGCCTTAGTTGCTGGAGAACAAGAGCAGTTGGAATCTAGCCAGGAAATCCTTGAAAATGCGGAGGAAATAAAGCTAAAGATCAACGAGGCGCTTTCGCTTTTTCATGAAGAACAGTACGGGATTTTGCAGGGAATGGGACAGATTCAATCTAGTTTGCATGGGCTTGAGCGATTGGCGCAAGCATTCGGGACCTATCGCGCTCGATTTCAAGAAGTATGGATTGAATTAAAGGATTTAGTTGAAACTTTGGCAGATGAAGACAGTCGGGTTGAAGTGGATGCAGAGAAGTTGGAACGAACGCGTGAGCGCTTGAGCAAAATCTACCAATTGCAGAAAAAACATGGGTTACAGACCGTGGAAGAGTTAATGGAACTAGAAAGCCAGTTGGCGGATAAAGTTTTTCAAGTACAGCGGGTAGAGGAGGAGTTGGCGGAGACCCATCAACGATACCTTCAACATGAAAATGCCATGCTTGCTGCAGGTGAGGTTCTCAGTTACAAGCGGAAGGCTTGTTTTCCTGATTTTGAAAAGGCCTTAGAAGCTTTATTGCAGGATTTGGGAATGGAGAATGCGCGCGTCCAATTCGAAGGGCAAGACATTGAGCCTCATGCCAACGGACTAGATCGGATGGAGCTACTTTTTTCTGCCAATAAGGGAATGCCCTTGCATCCACTCAAAAAAGTGGCTTCAGGAGGGGAATTTTCCCGTTTGCTCTTTGCGATTAAATACCTGATGGCTGATAAGATGTCCTTGCCTACCCTTATTTTTGATGAAATTGACTCAGGGATTTCAGGTGAGGTAGCTCTGCAGATGGTGCGTATGATGCAGGAAATAGCAAAAAATCACCAAGTAATTTGCATTACCCACCTTCCTCAGGTGGCGGCCAAAGGAGAAGTCCACTTTTTTGTGTACAAAGATCACAGCGCTGAAAAGACCATGTCAAAGGTGAAGCAGTTGACCGTTGAGGAACGTGTTCAAGAGTTGGCCAAAATGATGGCTGGAGCCAATCCTTCCGCTGCTGCTCAGGCCAGTGCCAAAGAGCTCTTGATGAATTGAAGAGCTAACTCCTAAATTTTATGTAGTTTTACCCCAGTTTTTGAATTCAACCCAATCGCTATATGTCAGAAAATTTGCTAAAAGGAAAAGTAGGAATCATTACCGGAGCACTGGATGAAAACTCTATTGCTTGGAAAACAGCGTTAAAAGTCAAAGAACAAGGTGGGAGATTTGTACTCACAAATGCCCCTATTGCCATGCGCATGGGAGCTATCAAGGAACTTGCTGAGGAATGCAATACCATTGTAATCGGGGCAGATGCTACTGTAGTGGAGGATATTGAAAAGTTGTATGCTGAAGCAAAGGAATTTTTAGGAGCAGATTTTGACTTTTTGCTTCATTCGATAGGGATGTCGCCTAACATTCGGAAAGGGAAGGCCTATGGTGATCTGAATTACGATTGGGCGATGAAATCCTACGATGTATCAGCCATTTCATTTCATAAGATGATGCAAGTAGCCGAGAAAATGGACGTTATGAAGGAGTGGGGTTCCATAGTAGGGCTTTCTTACATCGCTGCACAACGGATATTTCCTTTCTACACAGATATGGCAGATGCGAAGGCTTTGCTGGAAAGTATCGCTAGAGGATATGGGTATCGATTTGGTAAATTGAAGAAAGTTCGTGTAAATACAATTTCCCAATCTCCAACCAAAACCACCGCTGGAACGGGTATTGGAGGCTTTGATTCGTTCTATAATTTTGCAGAGGCACTTTCTCCACTGGGGAATGCTTCCGCGGATTCTTGTGCAGACTATATTGTAAGTTTGTTTTCCGACTTGACTCGCATGGTGACCATGCAAAATCTTTTCCACGATGGAGGGTATTCTTTTACAGGGATTTCCGAGGAAATCATGGATAAATTCAAGGATCTTTAAATGCCGATAGTCAACAGTTGACAGTCCACTGTCGACAGCAGGGGAGGCATTAATAAATCGTACTGCTAATCGATTGGATAAGTTTTTCCTAAGTCAAGGGATTCAATCCGTTTAACAAATTAAAAGCCCCGTGCGTGGGGCTTTTTGTTGTCCCTACTTATATAATAGGATTCATGAATCTTCACTTCTTCACCACTAACCGAAGAAAATAAAGGTTGAGGTTCAAGAAGGTGGGCAGTCGACTGTGGACTGTCGTCTATCGACGATTTGAGTTAATCACAAAAATATTTTTTCATTTCTGTATTTCCCCTAACTTAAGCACCTTAAGAACCCAACTAGCTATGTTGAAAAAAATACTTTTCTTCGGTCTCGCATTGGTTGCTAGCGTCAGCTGGGCCAGTGCACAGATCATGCCTTCCCCTGCAAGAGCAGAGGGAGAAGGCCCTTATGAGAAATTGATCATTCGTGGCGTGACGCTTATCGACGGTACGGGTGCACCGCCCCTAGGTCCTGTGGATATCGTGGTAGAAAAAAACCGCATCACTCAAATACAAGCCGTAGGCTATCCTGGTGTGCCGATTAACGAAAACCGTCGGCCAAAGGCAGATGATAAAACGAAGGTCATGGACTTGACTGGACACTACCTTATGCCAGGCTTGATTGACATGCATGGGCATATCGGAGGTTCAGGACAGGGTACCCCAGCAGAATACGTCTTCAAACTTTGGATGGCGCATGGAATTACCACTGTGCGTGATCCTTCGGCTGGAAATGGCCTTACTTGGGTCTTGGACCACAAGAAGAAATCTGCTGCCAATGAAATTACTGCTCCAAGATTATTGGCGTATACTTCCTTTGGTCAGGGAGCAAAAGGCCCAATTACCACTGCTGAGCAAGCCAAAGCTTGGGTCAATGAAAACAAGGCGAAGGGTGCAGACGGAATTAAGTTTTTTGGCGCTAAGCCGGAAGTAATGGAAGCAGCTATTTCGGAGAATAAGCGTATCGGTTTACGATCGGCCATGCACCACCAGCAATTGGATGTAGCCCGTTGGAATGTCTTGCATTCTGCCCGTGCTGGTCTAACTTCCATGGAGCATTGGTATGGGCTTCCAGAAGCGCTGTTTACCGATCGAACCATTCAAAATTTCCGATTGGATTACAATTACCAAAACGAGCAGCATCGATTTGCAGAAGCAGGAAAGCTATGGCAGCAGGCAGCTCCACCTTTCTCCGACCATTGGAATAAGGTGATGAACGAGTTGCTGGAGCTGGATTTTACCTTGGATCCTACACTTAATATCTACGAGGCCAACAGAGACTTGATGCGTGCGCGTACGCAGGAGTGGCACGGCGTGTATACGCTGCCTTCACTTTGGCGTTTTTACGCTCCCAACCGTCAGTCTCACGGTTCCTACTGGTTTGATTGGACTACCGAAGAAGAAGTGCTTTGGAAAGACAATTACCGTCTTTGGATGACTTTCGTTAACGAATACAAAAACCGTGGAGGTAGAGTCACTGCTGGATCTGACTCTGGATTTATTTACCAGCTGTATGGATTTGCATATATCCGTGAACTGGAAATGTTGCGTGAGGCGGGATTCCATCCTTTGGAAGTTATTCGTGCGGCAACCATGCATGGTGCGGAAGCCTTGGGCTTGGATAAGGACTTAGGGACCGTGGAAGTAGGCAAGCTAGCGGATTTCGTCATCTTGGAAGAAAACCCACTTCAAAATCTAAAGGTATTGTATGGTACAGGTGCGATTCGCACGAGTGAGGCAAACGAACCGATTCGGGTAGGTGGTGTCAAGTACACCGTGAAGGATGGTATTGTATACGATGCGAAGCAACTTCTTAAAGATGTACGCACCATCGTGGATCAGCACAAGGCTCGTGAAAATGCGCGCATTACTCAGCCTGGATTGGATTGGTAATCTTTAGTGATTTAAAGCTGGAGGAGAGTAGCATTTAGGCACTCTCCTCCTTTTTTTGATAGGTACACTTACACTCCTACTTTTATTCCAACATGCCCTACCTTTCCCTTCCCTCCCTAAATCTGTATTACGAGGAAATTGGCTCTGGTCCAGAAACCTTGGTTTTTTCTCATGGACTGCTCTGGAGCCATCGCATGTTTGAAGCTCAGGTGGCTGAACTTTCAAAAACCTACCGAGTGATTGCCTACGACCATCGAGGTCAAGGAAAAAGTGAAGTCATGGGGCCTTTTGATATGGATACCGTAGCAGAAGATGCGGCTGCATTGATTCGGGATTTGGTAGGAGGACCTGTTCACTTTATTGGGCTTTCCATGGGGGGATTTGTAGGCATGCGACTGGCTGCCCGTCATCCGGAGCTGATCAAGAGTTTGGTGCTCTTGGAAACTTCTGCGAATGCAGAACCCCTAGAGAACCTGCCTCAATACAAATTGCTCAATGGAATTGTACGCTGGGTGGGAATTATTCCTCCCATCGCCAAGAAGGTCATGAAAATCATGTTTGCCCATAGCTGGCTTAAAAATTCTGCGAATGCAGCTTCCATTAATCGTTGGAAAAAGGAAATGTCTTCCAATAAAAAAAGCATCACAGGTCCAGTGGAAGGGGTAATCTACCGAAAAGGGGTAGAGGAGGAATTGGTAAAGATCACCTGCCCCACGCTGGTGATCGTAGGGGATGAAGACGTGGCCACTACCCCAGAAAAAGCAGCATTTATCCAGAAAGGAATCAGGGGTTCCAAATTGGAATTCATCTCAGGTGCTGGGCACAGCAGCTGTATAGAAAAACCGGAAGAGGTCAATCGCTTGCTGAAGGAATGGCTGGAAAGTCTGTCAACAGCTAACAGTCCACTGTCGACAGTCGATTCGTAGTGTGATCGAGTTTAGAAGCTAAATTTTTTACGTTTTTTAGTAACAGACTACAATTGACTGTGGTCCGTC
>JANQWS010000075.1:52402-60660 GCA_030729785.1 Algoriphagus sp.
GAAGCTAAATTTTTTACGTTTTTTAGTAACAGACTACAATTGACTGTGGTCCGTCAACTGTAAACGGTTGACCATTTGACAACAGTTCACTGACGACAGCTGATTCGTTTGGTAACAAATAAAAAATCTAAAATTAGATACGTTTTTCAAAAGCTGAACAATTGACTGTGGTCCGTCGACCGTCAACTGTTGACCATTTTTTAAAAAGCTATTTATCAATTGTTTAGGAGTCCCTTGTTAATTTTTTCCAACAAAACCTAAACCTTTTACCTACAATAAATGTATATACATCAATTGAAAGGTGAGCCCATGGGAAAGATTGAAGAGGCAATCAAACAGTCGGAATTTAAGGACAGCTACAACAAGGTGGTGGTCAACTTATTGTACACCCATAGTTACTTGGTGAATTTCCAAACTGCTGTATTAAAACCCATGGATCTCTCTCCTGAGCAATACAACGTCTTACGAATACTTAGGGGTCACCAGGGGAAGCCTGCCACCATCGCAGCCATCCAAGAGCGGATGCTAAATACGATGTCCAATGCCTCTAGGCTCGTGGACAAACTTAAAATCAAGGGCTTAGTAAAGCGTGAGGAATGTCCTGAAAATCGCCGAAAAGTAGATGTGCTAATTACTGATAAAGGACTGCAACTACTCGAATCATTAGAGCCCCAAATTGCTACTGCAAATAAAAAAGCAGTACAACTTGAGGAAAACGAAGTTGCGCACCTTAATAATTTACTAGATAAACTCCGTGGTTAATCCCCTTAAATTTTCTACTGAAATTTACCTAATCTAATATCTAAACTTAAACCAAAACAATTATGAGTACCACAAAATGGATCATCGACCCTACCCACTCTGAGGTAGCATTTAAAGTAAAACACCTGGTAATTTCTACGGTAACTGGCTACTTCCGTGCCTTTGAAGGACATGCAGAAGCTACTTCTGATGATTTTTCAGGAGCGGCAGTTGCCTTTAGCCTAGATGTAAATAGCATCGACACGAACCAATCCGATCGAGATCAGCACCTCAAATCAGCAGACTTTTTTGATACTGCAAGTTTCCCATCGATCGCTTTTGCGGGGAAAATCGTCAATCATGGTGGAGAATACCAGCTCCAAGGTGATCTCACGCTAAAGGGAATTACCCAACAGGTGACTTTGGACGTGACTTACGGAGGAACTGTGGCTGATCCTTACGGACAAACCAAAGCCGGTTTTGAGATTGAAGGCAAGCTGAACCGCAAAGACTACGGATTGACTTGGTCTGCCATTACTGAAGCTGGTTCTGTGGTAGTCAGTGACCAAGTTCGCCTGCAGCTAAGCGTTCAATTGGTAAAGCAATAAGTCAAGTCAGTACTTAAATCAACTCCAAAGGGAGCCTCTTCTTGAGGCTCCTTTCTTTATCGCTATCTCCATGCAACCCTTAATCTTAGGAATTCACCATATCACCGCCATCTCTGGGGAGCCACAGCAAAACCTAAATTTTTACGCAGGTATTTTGGGGCTTCGATTGGTGAAGAAAACCATCAATTTTGATGCTCCTGATGTCTATCATTTTTACTTTGGTGACGCACTTGGGCGACCAGGAACAGTCTTCACCACCTTCCCATTTGTGGGCGCGATGCGTGGTCGAAAAGGCGTTGGGGAATTGACCTATACGGCATTTTCGGTGGGTATCGATAGTTTGGATTATTGGGAAAGCCGACTCAAAAGATTTGGAATCACTGTTTCTGATCGACTCACCCGATTTGGATATTCCCTTCTCCGTTTTGAAGATCAGGATGGCATGGGGATTGAGCTCATTGCCAATGGAGAAGATGATCGAGAAGGATGGACCTATGGAGCGATTCCGATTGAGCATTCCATCAAGGGATTTTACGGGGCAACTTTGGCCCTAAGAAGCAAAGAATTGACGGAGCGCTTGTTACTGGAAAGCATGAATTACCACTTTCATGGGCAAGAGGGGAATCGCTACCGCTACGGTCTAGATGGGAAGCCCGGGGAGTGGGTGGATATTTTAGTAGACCCTAATGGGCAGCGAGGCGTTCAAAGCGCAGGTACCGTGCACCACTTGGCATTTCGTACTGCCACTACCGCTACCCAGTTGATATTGCAGCAGCGCCTAGTTCAACAGGGTTTTGGCGTTACTGAAGTACGAGACCGCAATTACTTCCTTTCCATTTATTTTAGGGAGCCAGGGGGAGTCTTGTTTGAGATCGCGACAGATGTGCCTGGATTCGCAATTGACGAGGATGAAGCACATTTGGGAGAGGCACTTAAGTTGCCCGACTGGGCAGAGAAGAGCCGTGCGCAGATCGAATCTTCCTTAAAGCCAGTTACCTTTCAACCAGAAAACTATGTCTAATTGGATACAAACAGGCCTTTCTCTCGCAGAATCAAAGAAGGCAATTATTCTTCTGCATGGGAGAGGAGCTTCCGCTGAAAGCATTCTATCCCTCACTTCTTACCTGGACTTGGCTGACTTTTCTGTTTTTGCTCCGCAGGCGGCACAGCGAACTTGGTATCCTTATGGATTTATGGCAAGCGATGAAGGCAACCTTTCCGCTTTGAATTCGTCTTTACGACAAGTTTCCCTTCTAGTTCAATTTTTGATTGAAAATGGAAAAGCTCCAGAACAAATTTATGTGATGGGTTTTTCCCAGGGAGCTTGCCTTTCTTTGGAATTCACAGCACGGAATGCTCAGAAATTTGGAGGCGTTATCGCCTTTACTGGAGGCTTGATTGGAGAAAATTTAGAAGAAGAAAAGTACAAAGGAGATTTTCAAGGGACGCCTATTCTCCTTAGCGGTAGCGCACATGACATGCATGTGCCTGCCCAACGAATTCATGATTCTGCCCAGCTTCTTCAGAAAATGGGTGCGGAAGTTAGCCTTTCTCTTTTTGAAGACGAGCTCCATACCATCCGACCTGAAGAATTGACTTGGGTCAATCAACAGCTATTTTTGTAAGGTTTCTTGGTTCAAAAATCCCTGGCACTAGCCGGGGTTTTTTTGTTCAACCCCAATTCAATAGAGCAAGCCCTTCTTCGCCAATTTAGGAACTAGAAAAGTTTTTTGGCGAAAGAATCACCCCACTTTTTTTATCTGATCATCCGCGTTTTCACCACTAACTAGAGAAAAAAAGGTTTGAGATTCAATTAGGTAAGCTGAGCTACTGGCATGATTGCGGATAATCATTTTTTTAATAGGAATAATTAATCAGGGATCCCAGCTCAGGATCAAGTTCGATTTGTGCATACACGCCGACTTCCTGCTGTAGCTCTTCTACGTGGCTGATGATGCCCACCACCCGATTTTCATGCCGCAGTGCCTTGAGGGTCTCAAATACCACGCGAAGGGAGTTTTTGTCCAGCGCACCAAAGCCTTCGTCCAGGAAGAAAAAGCTTTGATCTGCTTGGTTGAGCGCTTTCACTTTTTCTGCCAAGGCTAGTGCCAGGCATAAGGATGCCTGGAAGGTTTGTCCTCCGGAAAGGGTTTTCAGCAATCTCTTTTTCCCTCCATTGAGGTAGTCCACCACCCAAAAGGTATTGCTATCGTCAATTTCCAAACTCAGGCTATTTTTGGTCAATGTCCTAAATCGCTTGTTGGCCGTATTGCAAAGTTCCCGTAGGTAAATGGAACTCACATAGCGAACAAACCCCTTACCAGAGAAAAGCCGTTCCAGCTCTTTCAGATTTGCTTCTCGAAGTTCAAGCTTCTCAAAGGCTACGGTGAGCGCCTGTTTTTCTTGGAGTTTTCGAGCAATATCTTGGAGTTCTTGGTTCAATAAGGTAACCTGTGTTTGCAATCCCTTTTCTTGTTTTTTAGACAACTCCACCTCTTCCTGGAGGGCTTTGAATTTTTCTTCAGAAAAATCTTCTAATCCTTCCTCTTTTTGGAGTACTTCAAGTCGAGCTTTTGTAGTGGCCACCTCCTGCTCATAGGCACGTAGCTCAGCATCTATTTTTTCAGCATCCAAGTCTAGTCCGAACAAGTGAATTAGGTCTTCGCTATCCTGAAATCCTTGGGCGGCCATCATGTGGATAAACTCTTCTCTGCTACTTGAAAGCCGGTCTTGAGTGGTTTGGACCAAGGACTGAAAGTTTTTGAGGTCCGCCAAATTTTTGGTTTGGTCCATTTGTCGGTCTTTCAGGCGCTTTTGTATCCCCACTAGAGAAGTAGCAGCAGTTTCAATGTTCTCTTCTACTTTCGCAATTTCCCCAAGAATGACAGTCCTGCTCTTTTCGAAATACGGAGCACAAAAATCCAGATCCTTTATTTCCTGCTTTTTACTTTTTATCTGCGAAAGTAAATCCTGGTTGTCGATTTTAGCTTCCTGGGACTTTTGCGTAGCCTCTTCTAAGCCAAAACGCAGTTCACTACTTCTTTTTCGCAGTGTGTTGAGCTGTTGTTGGATGCTTTCCGAGTCTTGAAACGCCTGTTCAAGCTGGGTAATTTGCTTCTGTAGCTGCTCATTATTCGCTATTCCAATAAGTTTTAGACGAACCTCAATCTCTTGCTCTTGGTTTTGAAGGGATACTTTATCTAATTCTTTTTGAGCTAGATTTTTTTGAAGGTGAATATGCTGAGCCTCTTCCAGACTATTTTTCTGGAGGAGGTCTCGAATTTCTTCTAGGAGTAGGTTTGCTTGTTTCAAGTCTTGTTCTGCCTGAAGCATTGCATTTGCCGTTTCTCCCAATTGCAGAGGATTTGGATGTTCACTCGCTCCACATAAGGGACAAGGCTTCCCATTTTCCAAAAGGTGTACATGCATGCCCAATCCTTGGGTTCGGATCAGGGTTTCCCGAAGGTCTTCTAGTTTTTTTACGCGTGTCCTTTGTCGCTCCAACCAGTCCGTTAGACTTGTGATTTCTTTGGGTAGCTGCTTGGTGAATGAAGCCAATGTTTTTGTACTATTCGAAATCAGGTCGCCTATTTCTTGTAGGGAGAGATCCAACTCTTTTTTTCTTCTTTGGAGTTCAAGGAGCTGGTGCAGGCTAGTTTTCAGATCTATCAGTACCTTAGGGTCAGAAGTGGGGAGTTCGGCTCGTTTGGTTTCCAAACTTTCAATCTCTTTTTCTAGAGATTGTATTTTTTTTGTCTTTGTTTCTAAAGCAGGAAGTAAGGTGTCTAACTCTTGTTGGACAAGGAGTTGTTTGCTCTTTAAGTTTTGAATTTCCAAGACTTTGTGAAGGTCCCGAATTTTACCTTCTCGCTGTGGGCGTAGCTCATTGCGTTCTTGAAGTTTCTTTTCATCAGCAACCAGGGTTTCCATTTCCTCTTCAAAAGACTGCTTGAGTCGATTGCATTCGGAAAGGCTAACTTGGTATTTTTCCAAATCTTTCTCCAAGTCAAGGATGCGATTCCAGATGGGTCTGAGGTAGGTTTTGGCGCTTAGAAAATTTCGGTAAAGTTTCTTTTTTTCTTCCATTTCTGGAAGCATCGAACTGAGGCTAATCTGGACTTGTTTTAAAGTTTGCAGTTCAAGATAGGATTTACGAACTCCCTCCATTTTAGTTAATTCCCCAAGTTGTTTGGCTAGAATTTGCCCTGCTTGTAGGTGCGCTTCGCTAAGTCTAACAAATTCATCCTGCTTAGCCTGCAAGCCCTCAGTCGAAATATCGATTAACCCATTGAGTTGCGTTTCAAATCGGATCTTCTCCTCACGTGCTTGCTTTACCAAGCTTCCTGTTTGTGCCGAAAGGTCAAATCGATCCAATCCAAATAGGTCTTGCATCATCTGAGCCCGCTCGGTAGGCTTCTGATCGATAAATTCTCTAAATTTTCCTTGAGGAATGATGATGGTTTGTTTGAAATTTTCGCGGCTCATGCCGATCAGGTCCGCTGCATTTTTTTCTACTGCGACCCACTCGTTGTCGATCAGCTCATAAAAACTGTGGGTGGTAGGATCCATTTTTTCGGGATCTTTCTTGTTGCGCTTGACGCTGTAGTGCGCTCGGTAAGTGCTGCGGTTACTTGGCCCTGACTTAAATATGAAATTGAGTAAGACCTGAGAATGCTGTAAATTGATCATACTCCCTCGTTCCCCCGAGTTGGATACCCGCTCGGGATTGCCATATAGTGCAATCAGGATGCCTTCCAAAATGGCAGACTTTCCACTCCCTACTGCTCCAAAAATCCCAAAGAGGCCAGCAGCAGTCAAGGTTTCAAATTCAATGACTTGTTTTTCCCGGTAGGAATACAACCCTTCTATTTCAAGTCGAATAGGAATCATGAGGCGTTGGTTTTGCTCAATACTTCTTTAAATATATCCATCAGTTGCTCATTGGGTTCTTGCCCTTTTTCGCTGGTATAAAAAAGGCGAAATAAGCTTTCCATATCCCTACTCAGGTCTTCTGCCTGCAGTTCATCTTGGGTTTGGCTGGCGGCATGCCTAAGTTGAGGGATCAGGTTCACTATCCCGTCATGTGCTTTTAAAATTGCTTTTCGGGTGGCTGCATCGATGGACTCATCGGTCAGGTAAGTCACTTCCACGAAGCAGTAGGGGTGATTTTCAAGCCAGGTCAACGTGTCTGGGAGGTTGTCAAAACTTACCCGATACAAAGGTCTTCCTTGAGACAGGGCAATTGGTCGATAGCTGACGGGCTTTGAAGGTTTAGCTTCAATAATCACTACTTTTTTCTCCTGATCCGCTTCGCTAAAAGAGTAGGCAAGCGGTGAGCTTGCATAAACTACCGGAATGCTGGGATGGGAGACTGCATGGTAGCGATGCAAGTGGCCCAAAGCGGCGTATTGGATCTGGGCGGGAAGGTGATTTGTGAAAAGTGCCTGCGTCCCTCCGACATGAAGAATCGGACGCTCAGACTCGGGTTCACTTTCGGGCCTTTCCCCTTCTTTCATAAAGAAAAAATGGCCCATAAACAGATTCACTCCTTTGTCATCGCAATACCGGTTTGCAAGGGTATGCCAATTCAGAGCAAGTAATTCCCGAAAAGCCTCTTCTCGATTCTCTTCACCGAGGTAGGTGCGTAGGCTTACCTCGTTGGCATAAGGGGCGAGGAGAAGGCGAATTGGAAAATCAAATTTGGGGAGCCGGAGTTCCACGAATCCTGAATCCGATTGGCTGATTTCCATTCCACCATCCAAGGTGCCACAGGGGATGATGCTGTCGTATCGGCTGTAAAAAAGAATGCCTAATTCTCTTGCCAATGGATCTGGTGCTTCTACAAACTGGCTGCTATCGTGGTTGCCTGAAATGGCCACTACTGGCCGCGTTCCATTTTTGGAAAGCCTGCGAAGCGTTTTGTATAAGAGTTCTACTGCCTCATGGCTTGGATTGAAGGTGTCAAAAATATCTCCAGCCAAAAGCACTAGGTCTACCTCCTCCTGATCTGCAATTTGGCAGATTTCCTCCAAAACCAATTTCTGTTCGGCAATGCGGGGGTACTCTTGGAGTCGTTTGCCTAGATGCCAGTCCGCAGTATGTAGAATTTTTAGCATTCGAATGGTGCTTGGTATAATCTAAAATTTAAGAGTGATGTCGGTGAGGAAAGCCACTTTTCTAAAGTCAAAACAGTTATTTACTCCCTAAGATAGAAGAAGGGGGGATGCCCAACAAGCAGGTGGACTGACTTTGACAGAAATTGGCACCTTTATTGGTTAGTTGGAGGGAAATTGTAGATTCGGTCGTGAAATTTAAGTTAATCGCCCTTTTTGTACTCCTGTTTTCGCCGCTGCTACTCCTAGCACAAGGAGAGTCGCTTTTTATACAAGAAGGTACGGCAAGTTACTATGCCTCCAAATTTCATGGGAGAAGAACTGCTAGTGGGGAGGTATTTCATTTGGATAGCCTTACTGCCGCCCACAAACTTTTGCCTTTTGGAACTGTCCTTCGGGTGACCAACCAAAAAAATGGAAACACAGTTGTGGTGCGTGTCAACGACCGATTGCCCAACTATTCCAAACGGCAAATTGACCTTTCTTATGCTGCTGCCAAGGAAGTAAATATGATCCGAGAAGGATTGGTGCAAGTTACAATTGAAGCAAATTCAGTAGATCAAATGAATCGGCTAGTGGATTACTTCGAAGGCAAACCCCATCCTGGGCTACGTCTGAGACGCTACTTTCCGATCATTACTGTCCCCATTATTTTCTTCGATAAAAGAAAATCTGGAATCACATTCAATCCCAAATCCTAGGTCTGTAGTTTAAACTGTATCTGGCTCTGGGTGCTTCCATGGTCCTCGGTAAGGACGGCGTAGTTTTGCCGTTGCGGCTGCATCGTTTACAACTG
>JANQWS010000076.1 GCA_030729785.1 Algoriphagus sp.
AGGCGCAAAGTACTACTTTCGATTCTCCTTTGCGGCTTTGCTTCTTTGCGCGCAAAAAAATAAATCTTCCTCTACGGGGGACGCAAACTTTTATGCTTTCGGAATTTTAGATCTTTTTCTGTAGGTTAAGGTCTTCCAAAGAGGTCATCACTCTTTCGGAATCTTCGGTTCAATCCTTCAGCTACCTATGAAAATAGTATCCTTCCTCAGCCTTCTACTGTTTGCCAGTTCTGTATGGGCACAAACCCCTAGCCCTACCTCCGCAAGGCCCAACATCATTTTTATTATGGCAGATGACCATGCCTACCAAGCCATCTCGGCCTATAGCAATCGCCTTATCGAGACCCCCAACATTGACCGCATCGCAAAGATGGGCATGCGCTTTACGAATGCCACGGTGACCAACTCTATTTGCGCGCCAAGTCGCGCCACCATCCTCACTGGCAAGCATTCCCACCTCAACGGTAAAATCGACAACGACTTTCCCTTCGACACCACCAACGTCACCTTTCCCCAGCTCTTTCAGGATGCAGGGTATCAGACGGCGATGTTTGGCAAGCTCCACTTTGGCAATGCCCCCAAAGGATTTGACCAATTCAAGATTCTGCCTGGGCAGGGGTCCTACTACAACCCAGATTTTATCACCAAAAATGAGGGTACCGTCCGCATAGAAGGCTATGTCACCGACATCATCACCGATATGACTTTGGATTGGCTGCAGGAGGAGCGAAATCCCGAAGAGCCGTTTCTTCTTTTTTACCTGCACAAGGCACCCCACCGCGAATGGCTCCCAGCAGAACGCCACTTGGAAGAATTTACCCAGCGCACCTTCCCCGAGCCAGCCACCCTTTTTGACGACTACTCAGGCCGTGGTCGTGCTGCCAAGGAGGCAGAGATGAACCTGTTGAAGCACATGAACTGGTCTGGAGATTCCAAGATCTATCCTTCGGTGATGCGCGAACTGGGAATCCCACAAACCTCCGCTTGGGATACGATGGCTTTTTCCCGTGAGGTGGGGAGATTAACTCCTGCGCAGCTTGCCAACTGGACTCGGTCCTATGATAAGGTAAATGCTGCATTAAAAGAATCTTTTCCAAGTATGGGTGAAAAAGAGAAGATGCAATGGCGCTACCAACGCTACATGCAGGACTACCTAGGTACTATCCGTGCGGTAGACGAAAATGTGGGTCGCGTGCTGGATTACTTGGAAGCCAACAACTTGATGGACAACACACTGATTGTGTACACTTCGGACCAGGGCTTTTACTTGGGCGAGCATGGTTGGTTTGACAAGCGTTTTGTGTATGATGAAAGTTTCAAAACCCCCTTACTAGTGGCTTGGCCAGGGAAAATAGCTCCCAAAAGTACCTCTACGACGATGGTACAAAACCTAGATTATGCGCAAACCTTCCTAGAGGCAGCAGGCATCCCTGCACCGGCAGACATGCAGGGAGAGTCACTACTTCCTTTACTCACTGGCCATCCCGAAGCGTGGACCCGAGATGCGGTCTACTACCACTACTACGAGTACCCGGCAGTACACATGGTCAAGCGTCACTATGCGGTGGTGACCGAGCAGTACAAACTGGTGCATTACTACTACGATACCGATGAGTGGGAACTGATCGACCGAATCAAGGATCCCCAAGAGCTGCGCAATGTATATGACGATCCTACCTATGCTCCTGTGGTAGCGGAGCTACACCGCAAGTTGGAGGCCCTGCGCAAGCAGTATGGGGACAATTCAGAGATCTCTCAAGGCTACTTGGACACCTATTTGGATCGCTTGGAAAAAAATGCAGCCTATGGGTCCAATGTAGAGGTAACGAAGAAACTCTTGGAAGAGCGAAAAAAGTCCAAGAAAGACTAGTTCTTTCTACGGCAGGTGAATTTTTGCTTCGCAACTAGTGAAGAAGATTCCTAACTTTCTTTTTCAATTCAGATCCCCATGGTGCCCATTACCCACAAATCAACAACGCTACGCAAAGCCATCGCCCAGGCCATTGTGCGCGTCAGCAAGCCAGAAACAATACAGGCCATCCGAGACCGAACCGTACCCAAGGGAGAAGTGCTGGAATGTGCTCGGGTGGCAGGACTTTTTGCTGCCAAGCGTACGGCAGATATGATTCCGGATTGCCATCCTTTGCCGATTGAGTACACCGCTGTTCGCTACGAACTGGGGGAGCTAGAAATACAGATCCAGGTAGAGATCCATACCATCTACAAGACTGGGGTAGAGGTAGAGGCCATGCATGCGGCTTCGGTGGTGGCACTGACGATGTACGACATGCTCAAGCCCATCGACAAGGGGGTAAGCATTGAGCAGATCAAGTTGCTCGAGAAAAAGGGAGGCAAGTCCGACCGAAACGCTGCTTTGGGCCAAGCGCGAAGCGCGGCGATTCTCGTCTGCTCCGATACCCTTGCTGCAAGGCAGGGGCAAGACCGATCTGGGGAAGTGATTCGAGAGAAGTTAGTTCATCTGGGCATCACCGTGTCGGATAAGCAAATTGTGGCGGATGAGGTAGGGGCCATTCAAGCAGCGGCTAGGAAATTTGTTGCGCAGGGGGTAGACTTATTGCTTGTGACGGGAGGTACTGGATTATCTCCACGGGATGTGACCCCGGAGGCCTTGGAACCCCTATTGGACCGACGGATTCCCGGAGTGGAGGAGGCGATTCGTGCCTATGGGCAGCAGCGTTTGGCTACGGCCATGCTTTCCAGGTCATTGGCGGGGCAGATTGGGAAGACACTCGTACTTGCGCTACCAGGATCTCCTGCAGGAGCTGCAGAGGGGATGGATGCGGTATTTCCTGCTTTGCTGCATGCCTTTTCGGTGTTAGAGGGAGCAAGGCATTCCGAGTAGCCCGAATACGGCGGTTATTTCGGCTAAGTACTTGATTTCGAATTGTAAGCGGAAATAGAATTAGAAAAGCAAAGTTTTTTTAGGGGGAGCATTTGGAAAAAATGTCTCCTAGGTCTACATTTGCATCACGATTCCCGAAAGGGGGCGTCATAACCATCCCCGGTAGGGGTAAAAATTCCTC
>JANQWS010000077.1 GCA_030729785.1 Algoriphagus sp.
TTTCCCCTACAAGTAGGTCAAATCCTAGGAAGTGCCTATGAGGTAAAGAATTTTGGAGTGAGCGGTAGAACACTTTTGAAGAAAGGGGATTTCCCCTACTGGAACGAACCTCAGTTTCAACAGGTCAAAGATTTTCATCCTGACGTGGTCCTAATTAAGTTAGGAACCAATGATTCCAAACCTCAAAACTGGGCACATAAGGATGATTTTATCTCAGATTACCTAGATATGATTGCTGAGTTCCGTGACTACATGCCCAAAGACGGTAAAGTATACGTCATTCTTCCGGTGCCTGTCACCCGAGTCAATTTTGGGATTACCCCTGAAATAATGAACAACGAGCAACGATTGATGCTATTTGAAATCATCCAAAAGTCAGGGGCTGAAGTGATTGACTTGTACACCCCCTTGATGGATCGGCCTGAGCTCTTGCCCGATGGCGTACATCCCAATGCCGAGGGACTTGGAATCATGTCCCAAGTGATCAGTAGAAGGATTCGAATGTAAATCTGAAAGCTTTTAAAAACAAAAAACCACAGCCTTGATCAAGCTGTGGTTTTTTTTATCTGCTATAGAAATTACTTTCCTGCGAGTGCATTTGCACCTGCCACAATTTCGAGGATTTCGTTAGTGATGGCTGCCTGACGCGTACGGTTATACATCAACTTCAACTCTTTAAGCAATTCGCCTGCATTTTCAGTTGCCTTATCCATCGCAGTCATACGTGCACCATGCTCAGAGGCATTGGATTCTAAAACTGCTTTATAAAACTGGATACGCAAAGCAATAGGCACCAACTCTTCAATGATGTAGGCACGAGAAGGCTCAAGTAAATAGTCTGTTTCAGCAGTATTTACCTGATCTGACGCTGAAGAGGCCATGGGTAAAAACTGCTCTACTCTAATCTCCTGTGTTGCCACGTTTTTGAATTCGTTGAAAACTAGAAATACTTGATCGTAGTCACCTGCCAAAAACCCATTCATGGCAAACGTAGCTGCTTCTTTAACAGCCTCAAAACTTAGCTGCTGGAATATCCCAAAATAGGTATCTACCAAGTGGTAATCCGATTTTTTATAGTATTCGTAGGACTTCTTTCCAATGGGTAGGATGCTGATTTCAGCACCAGAAAATTGTTGGCTGATGGCAGTGTTGGTCGCCTTGATGATGTTGGTGTTGAATGCGCCGCAAAGTCCTTTGTCTGAAGTTACAGGAACCAAAAGTACCTTCTTTGTCTCACGCTTCACTGCAAAAACAATGTCTTCATCCCCT
The DNA here is from genome assembly GCA_030729785.1 of Algoriphagus sp. Lineage (GTDB taxonomy): Bacteria > Bacteroidota > Bacteroidia > Cytophagales > Cyclobacteriaceae > Algoriphagus. The sequence continues at coordinate 1,270 of JANQWS010000077.1, forward strand.
TCAGATGCTGAGGACACATTGTTGAGGATTCCCGTCAACTTTTGTGAATAAGGACGCATTTGAACGATCTTATCTTGCGCTCTTCGCAACTTGGCAGCGGAAACCATTTTCATGGCTTTCGTAATCTGCTGCGTCGACATGACCGAGTTTATTCGTTGCTTTACTTCCTTTAAATTAGCCATCAGAGATTGCTTTGTGCGTATAACAAGCCCTGCCAGCGAGCTGGCAGGGAATTAATAGAATTTACTTCGCGTACTTAGGCGCTAGTTCGGCAGCTGCAGTAGCAAGGATTTTGCCAGCACCATCGATATCACCTTTTAGAATAAGCTGAATTGCTTCTGGATAAGAGGCCTCCAACAAGAGGTAAAACTCCTTTTCAAATGCTCTAGCTTTTTCAACAGGGACAGAATCCATTAGACCTTTGGTAGATGCATAGATGATAGCTACCTGATTTGCTACGGAAACAGGCGAATATTGTGCTTGCTTCAAAATCTCTTGGTTACGACGACCACGCTCGATTGTACGCTTGGTAGAAGCATCCAAATCAGAACCAAACTTGGAAAAAGCTTCCAATTCACGGAACTGCGCTTGATCTAACTTCAAGGTACCTGCCACTTTCTTCATCGATTTGATCTGTGCATTACCACCTACGCGAGATACGGAGATACCTACGTTGATCGCTGGACGAATACCCGAGTTGAACAGGTTGGTTTCCAAGAAAATCTGACCATCAGTAATCGAAATCACGTTAGTCGGGATGTAAGCGGACACGTCACTTGCCTGCGTTTCGATAATCGGCAATGCGGTCAGCGATCCTCCACCTTTTACCAAAGGACGGATAGAATCAGGAAGATCGTTCATCTGCTGCGCAATGGCATCAGACTGGTTAATTTTTGCAGCACGCTCCAATAGTCTGGAGTGTAGGTAGAATACGTCACCAGGATATGCTTCACGTCCTGGAGGTCTTCTCAGGAGCAAGGACACTTCACGGTAAGCTACTGCTTGCTTAGAAAGGTCATCGTAAACCACAAGAGCTGGACGACCGGTATCTCTAAAGAATTCACCAATCGCTGCACCGGTAAATGGAGCAAAGAATTGCATTGGAGCAGGGTCAGAAGCAGGAGCTGCGACAATTACAGTATAAGGCAATGCACCCCCTTTTTCAAGGGCAGCCACCACACCTGCTACAGTAGATGCTTTTTGTCCGATTGCTACATAGATACAGAAAACTGGCTCCCCTTTATCGTAGAACTCACGTTGGTTCAGGATGGCGTCAATTACAACAGCAGTTTTACCTGTTTGACGGTCACCAATCACCAATTCACGCTGGCCACGTCCAATTGGAATCATCGCGTCAATTGACTTGATACCTGTTTGAAGTGGTTCAGTTACTGGCTGTCGGTAGATTACACCTGGAGCTTTACGTTCCAAAGGCATTTCATACAAGTCGCCAGTGATTGGCCCCTTGCCATCGATAGGATTACCTAGCGTGTTGACCACTCGGCCCAACATGCCCTCACCTGCTTGAATAGACGCAATCTTTTTGGTTCGCTTGACGGTATCTCCTTCTTTTACTTCTTTGGAGTCTCCAAAAAGTACAGCCCCCACATTATCCTCTTCGAGGTTGAGCACCATGGCCTTCAGGCCATTTTCAAACTCCAACAATTCACCGGCCTGCGCCTTAGAAAGTCCATAGATACGGGCTACACCATCCCCTACTTGGAGGACTGTTCCCACTTCTTCGAGTTCGGCTTCGGTTCTGGCACCAGAGAGTTGTTCTCTCAAAATTGCTGAAACTTCATCAGGTCTTACTTCTGCCATGATTGGATACGGTTGAGTATTTTCGTTAAAACTGTTTTTCGTAATGATTCTGAGCAAACTGGATACGGAGTGCATTGAGTTTGCTGCTAATGGATTCATCGAGCTGTCGGTCATTGACCTTAAGCACAAATCCTCCAATTAGTGAAGGGTTAATCTTTTCTTCAAGTTGTACTTCCTTCAACCCGCTGATCTGCTTCACCAAAGCCACTAACTGATTGCGCTGCCCTTCTGTAAGTGCAGTCGTAGTAGTCACTTCAGCCACCTGGATGGAACGGTACAAATTATACTGTACCACAAACTCTTTGGACACATCTAAGAGAATGTTTTCTCTATTTTTTCTAGAAATAATTTGAAAAAAAGAAAGCGTCAAGGGGTTTGCTCCTGTGGCAAAAAGTGCTTTTAGTACATTTAATTTTTTATCCGAGCCCAATACTGGGTTTGAAAGTGCAAGACCTAGTTCACGAGTGCTTTTGCCCATCGCTGCTAAGGACTTGAAATCTTCAAAAACGCCTTCCAGCTGTCCTTTTTCAATGGACAAATCCAATATTGATTTGGCGTACCGGGAGGCAACTCGCTGGTTAGACATGCCGAATTAGTTAAGCTTGAGGTCTTTAATAAACTGGTCAACAAGCTCTACCTGAGCTTTGTCGTCCCCTAATTTCTTGCGGAGCAACTTTTCAGTTACATCCAAGGTCAATAATGCAACCTGATTTTTTACTTCTGTCAATGCCGCTTTCTTCTCTGTTTCAATCACCGCTTTAGCAGCTTCAATCAGTTGAGCGCCCTGCTTGGATGACTCGGCTTTGGCATCTTCAATCATTTTGACAGAAGCCTCCTGTGCTTTTTTCAAAATAACATCTCTTTCAAGTCTAGCTTCCTGAAGCAATTTTTCATTTTCTGCCTTCAAGTTGGCCATTTCATTTCTAGCTTGCTCAGCAGACTTCAACGCTCCATCAATGCTTGCCTCACGTTCGGCCAAAGAGGCCAAAATAGGTTTCCAAGCAAATTTGATTAGAATAAACAAAAGGGCTAAAAAGCCAATAAGTTGCCAGAAAATCAGGCCGGCACTAGGTATGATTAGATCCATAGTAGGAAGGATTAATTTCGTTTTTGTTCAAAAGAAAGGGATTGGCCTAGCGCCAATCCCAATTCATTTTGTCTTAGAAGAAGGCGATACCACCTGCGTTCAATGCAATTAGCAAACAAATTACTACTGCAAACAGGGCAACCACCTCAATCAAAGCTGCAATGATAAGCATGGCAGTTTGGATCTTGCCAGCAGCCTCAGGCTGACGAGCGATAGATTCCATAGCCTGGCCACCAATACGACCAACACCAAGACCTGCGCCAATCGCAACAAGTCCAGCACCGATACCAGCACCCATAAGTGCAAATCCAGCAGTCAATAAGATAGAAGTTAACATAAACATTGGTTTTATAAATTGAAGAAAGAAATTACAGTTTAATGATGATCGTCATGATGGTGTTCAGCTACCGCACTGCCGATATACATCGCAGAGAAAAGGGTAAATACGTAGGCTTGAATGGTAGCTACCAGCAACTCAATCACGTTGATAAAGGTCACCATGATCGTAGAAAGCACTCCAATAGAGTAGGATTCAAAGATGAATACCAAGGCGATAAAGGAAAGAATTACAATGTGACCCGCTGTGATCGCGACAAATAATCGGACCATCAAGGCAAAAGGTTTGGTAAATAGACCGATAAATTCAACTAGAACCATGATCGGTAAAAGGGCTATTGGCACGCCAGGAGTGGCAAACACGTGCTTCCAATAGTCCTTGTTTCCATTTACATTAACAATCACAAAAGTGATCATCGCCAAGGTAAAGGTCACTGCAATGTTCCCGGTAAGGTTAGCAGCACCAGGGAGTAGTCCCAATATATTTCCAGTCCAAATGAAGAAAAACAAAGTCAAAAGGTAGGGTACAAATTTCTTATACTTTGGACCAATTGATTTGTGCGCGATTTCATCACGTACAAAGATCACAATAGGCTCTACAAAGGATGCTGCCCCTTTAGGAGCCACAGCGCCATTTTTTTTGTAATGACTCGCTGCTGATAGCGTGATGTAAAGTACAAAGGCAACTACTAATAATAGCATCACCACATTCTTGGTTATGGAGAAATCTAAGATTGATCCGCCGTCAACTCTTCCCAGGTGATCGTGGTCATCGATGAAGATTCCATTGTGAGCATATTCCTTACCAAACTTATGTGTTTCGTGGTTTTGAAAATCACTGGAAGTGAAGAATTCAAGGCCTCTATCACCCGAATAGGTGATCACCGGTAGCGCTAAAGTAACATGGGTATGACCTATTGTAACAAAATGCCACTCATGGGAATCCTTGATGTGGTGCATAATAAACCCAGTAGGGTCTTCTTTGCCTTCCTCAGCTTCCGAACCCGCAGCAAAAGATCCTGCAGAGAAACTCAGTAAAACCACTGAAAATAAAAGACTTAGTACCAGAAATTTGCGCCTCATTAACTCGTTTTTTGGAAGTCTACTTCGAAATCGGGCGCAAGTTAGAAATAAAGATGTAGATATCAAAAATCATAAAGAACAAAAAAATGATAAAGAAATTAGCGATAAACAAAATTATATTCTCCAAACCAAACACTACAAGGATGCCAATAAAGCCTAAAGAACTCAAGATTCTGATGATCATTCCGAGTAATTTCAAAGAGAGCAAATTTTCTGGAGATTTACGATACAGCCATCCGGTCACCACACTCAAGAGGTAGGATAGCCCAGCCATAAATCCAAAAATACTCCAAATCGAGGAGTGAACTAATGGAGGCAGTAAAAATTGAAGGAGAAGGATTATCCCGACAAGGAGCAGAGACATCACTAAATACTTGAAATGAATGGAAGAAATGAGTTTCATATGGGGATCAAAAACACAAAGTTACTTGTAATTGGACTTAGCTACCTGTCCTGCTGCATGGATTTCCACAAGGAATAAAATGCAATTGCCACCCCAGCAAAGGAACAAAGAAGTAGCCAAATGGGAAACTTTAAGTTCGATTGTTGCTGAAGCCACCAGCCCAAAGCCGTACCTCCACCAATAATCGCAAATAACTGGAAAGAAAGGCCAATGTATTTTAACCAAGTGGGAATCTGAGGTCCCTGTGAATTGCCTTTGGACAGATTTTTAGTCATTTTTCAAAGTTACTAGTTTCCTATTCGAAGAATTCATTCGTCCAAAAGAATAATACCTGACCTCCTTCGTTCGGTAAGTGCAGTAAAAGCCCTAATTTGGTCTCTTGATTTCTAGCAGTTAAACATGCGCCAACAAGCCCGGTATACTTTTGGATTGATTTTACTTTTTTTGGGAGCCTGCTCTTCTCAAAGAAATACCTTTACTAACCGTGCTTTCCACAATCTTACCTCGCATTACAACGCCTATTTTTTAGCAGACACAAAAATTAAGGAGGCAGAACGTCAAGTCCTAGAAAATTACAAAGAAGATTACACACAAATACTTCCCGTATTTATTCCAATTGACTCTGCCACCATCCAAAAAAACAAAATTGCTCTTGATTCTGCTCGGGAACTATCTTCCAAAGCCATCGACTGGCATCGGATATCCAAGTGGGTGGACGATAGCTATTATCTTTTGGGGAAAATTGATTACCTCCAAGCTCGAACAGAGGAAGCCAAAAATGCCTTTCGCTTTGTCAATAGTCAGAGTAAGGACATCGACCTTAGGCATAAAGCCTTGATTAGCTTACTTCGCCTTTACATCGATTTGGGAGCATTGGAGGATGCAAACTTTACCATAGACTACCTTTCCAAGGAAGGAAATATTAGCCCCGCAAATAGGTTTGAACTTTACAAGACGCTTGCTTATTACTACGAATCTAAATCGGACCAAAACGGCGTCATCGGTGCATTGGACAAGGCATTGTCCTATACCACCACTAAGAAAGAAGAATCTAGAATCTTTTTTATCCTAGCCCAGCGCTACCAACGCGAGGGATTAAGTGCTTTGGCATTTGATTATTTCCAAAAATCACTTGTTGGAAACCCTTCCTACGAGCAAGCCTTTTTTGCCACTTTATATGCCCAACAAGTTGCAGAGCTCAATGCTTCCAAAGACTTAAAAAAAGTCAGAAATTACTACGAGGACTTATACAAGGACCCAAAAAATAAAGACCTAAAAGACGTGGTGATCTTTGAACGCGCATTGTTTGAAGAAAAACAAAATGACATTCCTTTGACCTTAGATCTCCTGCATCAAGCCGCAAAGGAAACTGGCTCAATCCCCCGAGTTAAGGGATATATTTATCAAAAATTAGCAGACCTAAAGCTCAACCAATTTAAAGATTACCGAGCCACCAAATACTACTTAGATAGTGCTTTGACTTATATCAAGGCAGAGGATCCGGTAGCCAAGCAGCTCGAAGAACAAAAAGCAAGCTTAGACACTTATGTGTTCCATTTTGAGCGCATTCAAAAACAAGATAGCTTGATTCAGCTTGCCTCCTTACCCCTAGATGAACAAGTTCTTCAAGCTGAAAAATACATCGATTCCGAAAAAAAACGAGCAGCAGAATTAAAATCCCAAAGCGAATCTGCAAAGTCAACTTCTATTTTTGATAATTTACTCGCCTTTGGAGAAAAGGGGACCAGTACCTCTACCTTTTACTTTGACAACAGCCTCGCCTTGCAGCAAGGAGCCCTAGAGTTTGTTCGTACCTGGGGTAATCGACCCTTACAAGACAATTGGCGAAGGAAAGCTGCATTGACTCAGGCAGCAAATCAAGTGGCTAACCCAACTACTCCTGGAGGCCCACTTGATACAAATTCTTCCTCAGATTCAACTTATTTTCCTTCTGTAGAGTCGCTACTAGCATCCATTCCCAAAAGCCCCGAACAACTCAAAAAAGCAAATTCAGAATTAGAAGAATCTTATTTTGAATTAGGTAAGGTGCTTTACATTCAACTAAAAGAACCTCAACGAAGTCAGGATTACCTAGAACAACTCGTGCAAAAGTACCCCAATACCCTCAAAAAGCCTGAAACCTATTATTTGCTCTATTTAGGTGAAAAGGAATTAAATGGTGACTTCAACCAGTACATTCAATTACTTAATCAAGAATTTCCTGAATCCCCTTATACTTTCTCTGTCAATAATCCTGAAGCCGGTGTAGGAAATCAGGCCTCACTAGCTTCTGCCAAAGGGTATGAACAAGCCTATGAAGCCTACTATTCAGGCAAGTATCGAGTTGCTAGGGAATTAATTTTTTCTACTTTAGAGAACTATCCCCTGACTCGAAACACAGATAAATTAGTACTACTCAATGCGATGGTGAGCGGAAAACTAGAATCCAGGGAGCAGTTCAAGACCAAACTGGAAGAATTTATCCAAGTGGCAAAAGATTCTGAATTAATTGTACTTGCAGAAGCCATGTTACGCCCCCTTTTGAGCGAAGAGGAACTTCGGCCCAAAGAAAAAGTGACTCAAACGTCCAAAGAAATTTCAATTTCAGAGGAAGAAGGAGAGAGAAAAATCGAAGAAACAGCAGCAAAAGAAAGCCCCTACAAGGCTACAAATGACCAAACTCATATTATAATCCTTGCGCTTAGCCCTGCTGAAGTAGAATCGGCCAAGAATTTGCTAGGAGATTTAGAGGCTTTTCATAGCCAAACCTTTGGTAATGCTAGGCTACGAACAGGAAACATGAATATAAGTGCCCAACAATCCCTATTTATTATCAGTCCTTTTTCTAATTCGGAAAAAGCAATGACCTACTTGAACTCTTTTCAAGAAAAATTTACGACTCTGGGATTGGCCGAAGAAACAAAAACAAAAGCATTCTTCATCTCCATAGAAAATTTCCAAGTATTAAATAAAACGAAAGACTTAGAGGAATACCTTCAATTCTTTAGTACCACCTACCGCTAATACATGTTTAAATCTAATCCTATTACTCAAACCAATTGGGCTTCCAAAGTAATCCACTACCTCTGGATTGCATTTATAGGGGGACTGGTATTTTTTGTGCTATTCGTTTGGATGGTGAGCATCAATTTTCTTGGCTTTTTTGGCGCACTCCCAGATTTTAAGGCACTAGAAAATCCAGATAGTGAGCTTGCCTCTGAAATGTATGCTGCAGATGGAGTGCTTTTAGGAACCTTTGCAAGAGAAAATAGGAGTCCAGTAACTTACGAGGAACTTTCTCCCAACTTAGTTCAAGCCTTAATAGCAACCGAAGACGAACGCTTTGAAGCCCATTCTGGTATCGACCTCCAGGCCATGCTTCGTGTTTTTGTCAAGTCCATTCTTTTGGGTCAAGATGCTGGTGGGGGCTCAACACTCAGCCAACAAACTGCAAAAAATCTATTCAAAACTAGAACCGATGCTGGTGCTGGCTTTCTAAGTTCCATCCCTGGAGTACGGATGCTGATTATTAAAACCAAAGAATGGATAGTAGCTACCCAGCTGGAAAGAGCTTATACAAAAAATGAAATCCTGACACTCTACCTCAATACTTCTGAGTTTGGCTCTAATGCATTTGGAATAAAAACAGCTGCGAAAACTTTCTTTAACAAAACTCCCGCCGAATTAAGTATCCAGGAGTCCGCAGTACTGGTAGGGCTATTTAAAGCCCCTACTTATTACAGTCCCGTATTCAACCCAGAAAATTCACTTCGAAGAAGAAATACAGTCCTCTATCAAATGGTGAAAAACGAAGTGCTAGAAGAAGCTGCCTACGATTCCATTTCAAAGATTCCAATTGTCTTAGACTACCGAGTCCAAAATCAAAATCAGGGACTTGCCACCTATTTCAGAGAGATTGTGAAAGCAGACCTAATCAAATGGACAAAAGAAAATCTAAAGTCAGATGGATCTGCGTACGATTTATTTGGCGATGGGCTCAAAATCTACGTGACAATCGATAGCCGAATGCAGCGTTATGCAGAAGAAGCCATGCAAGAACATATGGCAAGCTTGCAACAGGCCTTTTACAAAGAAATGGGAAAAAGAGATCCTTGGATAGATGAAAACTGGCAAGTAATCCCGGGCTTTATCGAGACGGCGGTCAAACGAACCGAGCGGTACCGAATCTTGAAAGACCGCTATGGAAATCAACCCGACTCCATTCAACTAAAGCTCAATGAAAAGAAAAAAATGAAGGTATTCTCCTGGAAAGGGGAACAAGATACCCTCATGAGTACGATGGACTCATTGGCGTATTACAAAAAATTCCTGCAAGCAGGATTCTTAAGCATGGATCCTCACACAGGACATATCAAAGCCTGGGTAGGTGGCATGGACCACAAATACTTCAAATTTGATCACGTAAAACAAGGAAAACGACAACCAGGATCTACATTCAAACCTTTTGTGTATGCTGCAGCCATTGAAAATGGCTATAGCCCCTGTTATTCAGTAGTGGATCAGCCTGTAGAAGTATATATTCCTGATCAACCTGCTTGGAGCCCCTCCAATGCAGATGGGAAATTTAGCTACGAAAAAATGACTATCCGTAAAGCCATGGCGCAATCGGTAAATTCAGTCACTGCCTACATGATGAAGAAGCTAAGCCCAAAACTAGTGATTGAGACCGCACGAAGGCTAGGAATTACTAGTGAACTAGAGGAAGTTCCCTCATTGGCCTTAGGAGTCAATGATGTTTCCATTTACGAGATGGTTGGAGCGTTTGGGACTTTTGTAAACAAAGGAGAACATACTACCCCCTATTACATTGACCGTATTGAAGATAAAAATGGGAATGTCCTCCAACAATTCACTCCAAAAAAGCGCCCAGCCATGAGCGAGGAGCATGCCTATCTCATGACCTACATGCTCAGAGGTGGATTTGAAGAAGAGTCTGGTACGAGTCAAGGTGTTCCCTGGACCTTACGGGAAGGAAATGAATTAGGTGGGAAAACAGGCACTACCCAAAACGCATCTGATGGATGGTACATGGGAATCAGCAAAGACCTAGTTTCTGGAACCTGGGTAGGAGGAGATGACCGTGCTATCCACTTTAGAAGTTGGATTGCAGGCCAAGGCTCACGTACTGCCCGTCCCATCTGGGTCAACTACATGGCCAAAGTATATGCGGACCCGAGCCTTGGCTACACCAAAGGTCCTTTCCCTAGGCCAGAAAGACCCTTAAGCATAGAAATTGACTGCGACAAATACGAACAAGAAAGTCAACAATTTGCTGATTTTGATTACGATGCCAAGAAAAATGACTTCTAACGAAAATGCATTCTTCAAGAAAACAGCCTACTTGTTGGGCTGTTTTTTTTAATTTCACTCCATGCATTCCTCTTTCTTTCTCCCCGAAGACCACCTTTCACTTCCCGATCAACCTGGCGTGTACAAGTATTACAACGAAGCCCAGGAATTGATCTATGTAGGAAAGGCCAAAAGTTTGAAAAAAAGAGTAAGCAGCTATTTCAATAAGGCAAGCGGCATCAATCTCAAAACGCGAAGGATGGTCAAAGAAATCTCCAAAATTGAAATCACAATGGTAAACTCCGAATTGGATGCCCTACTGTTGGAAAATAACCTAATCAAAAAATCACAGCCCAAATACAATATCCTACTTCGGGACGACAAAACTTATCCTTACTTACTTCTAACCAAGGAAAGCTTTCCGCGAATTTTCCCCACCCGCAAATACATTCCAAAAAGAGGAACCTACTTCGGTCCCTTTGCCAGCGTCAAAGCCATGAATAATGTGCTGGACCTGATTCGAGAGATATTCACTATTCGTACCTGCAACCTTGATCTATCGTACCTTAAAATTAAAGAAGAGAAGTACAAGGTATGCCTTGAATATCACATCGGAAACTGCCAAGGGCCTTGCGTAGGCAAGCAAATTGAGTCGGACTACTTGGCAGATCTTGAGCAAGCCAAACACATCTTAAAAGGCAACCTTAGCCCTGCTAAGACCTATTTTAAACAACGGATGGATATGCTTGCTTCTTCTCTCGCGTTTGAACAAGCACAGCAAGTAAAAAATAAGTTAGAGCTCCTTGAAAAATACCAAGCAAGGTCCTTAATCACCAACCCAAGTATTGCAAATTTGGATGTTTGCACCCTGGTATCGGACGAAAAAACAGCTTATGTGAATTACATGCGCGTGAAGAATGGAGCGATGGTCACCTCAAAAAATGTAGAACTCAAAAAACGTTTGGACGAATCCGAACAGGAACTGTTGGTCACTGCATTGATTCGTTTGCAAGACCAATTTCAAAGTGATGCTGAAGAGATAGTGGTCAATTTAGATCTGGAGCCCATCGAAGGATTAAACGTAAGTGTTCCCAAAATTGGAGACAAGAAAAAATTGATTGAGCTATCCCTTAAAAATGCGCTCTACTACAAAAGAGAAAAAGCCCTGTTACAGGGCCTCAACCAAGATAAAAAAGATCGGGTTATCCGGCAGTTACAACAAGATTTGAGCCTCCAAGAAATCCCGGATCACATTGAATGCTTTGATAACTCCAACGTTCAAGGGACTAATCCAGTGGCCAGTATGGTCTGCTTTATGCATGGAAAGCCTGCGGTGAAAGAATATAGACACTACCACATCAAAACTGTGGAAGGACCAAATGACTTTGCAAGCATGAAAGAAATCGTTGGACGCCGGTACAAGAGATTGATCGAAGAAGGGCTACCATTGCCAAAATTGGTAGTTATAGACGGGGGAAAGGGTCAACTATCCTCTGCAGTGGAAGCTTTGCAAGAATTGGGAGTTTATGGAAAGATGCCCATCATCGGTATCGCAAAGAGACTGGAAGAGATCTACTTTCCTGGGGATCAATATCCCATTCACCTAGATAAAAAATCAGAGAGTCTTCTTCTGCTTCAACGAATCCGGGATGAGGCCCACCGTTTTGCAATTACCTTCCATCGACAGGTACGAAGTAAAAAAGCCTTGGGGTCCCAACTGACCGAAATCGAAGGGATCGGTGCACAAACTGCTATAAAATTACTGAAGGAATTTAAATCGGTCCGAAAATTACGGGCAGTACCCGAAGAAGAGGTAGCAGCAGTGATTGGCGCTGCCAAAGCAAAAATTCTCCTAGAAGGACTAGCAAAAAATAAAGCCTCGAATTAATTCGAGGCTTTATTTTTACCATTCCCAAACGGAATTTTCAAATTCTAAAAGGTTATACTCGAAGGCAAGTGCATCCAGGTAGGCTTGCATTTTTCGCCGGTCAGCAGGCGTGTTCTTATCTACCAAATCAATCACAAGGGCTTCATCTTGATTGGTGTATCTCGTGACTACAGATCTAAACAACCGAGATTCAAACGCCTCATTATAGGTCAAACTCTTGGAAATATTTTTAAAATTGATCCAGCGCGCATCCGGATGATTGGAAAAGTAGTTGATAAAGTCCTTGTATCGGATAAAACCAATGGTCTTTTGAAAACCAACCCCTGAACTTGGATCTGCATTGGTTTCAGCTGGCATGACCAATTGAATGTATTTGATGTCAAACTTGAACTGAGAGTGCTGACGATCAAAAACAAAATCTTCCTTAAAATCTAAGAAAAAAAGCTGCTTCACAAAGATGGAGTCTTGAAAGTCTGTTTTCCAAAATGAGGAATCAAATTGTGCAATAGATAAAGGCTGTGAAAAACTCTCATCCCCAAATACCTCCAAAGCATTTGACTTAACCCCCTTGTAGATATGATTGATGATCCCATTCTCTTTGGTGTCTCCCGATCCATAGAGAGGGTTGTTAAATTTCTCACGAAGGTCAACTCTTCTCCATACGGAAATTTGATACATTTTGTCATCCTCTCGAATACGCTTGACAGAGTAGACGGTGTCCATGGCGTATTGCCTCCCATTCACTCCAGAAGGATTGATGGAAGTAGCCACTTGCGCAGAGGCACTATATCCAAACGACAAGACAACTAGGCAAGCAAGTAAAATGTATCTAAAAATCACGTTCATAATAAATTAGTTTTAGCAAATCAGTAATCCTACTTGACCCGTACCGTGATCACTCCACGGAAATCCATTGGTATTTTATCCCCTCTAAAATTTGTTCTAGTGATTTGATTGATACGAATAACAAGTATATCGCCAGTAGCTGCGCTGGCTAGCAAACCACGAATCCCTGCTCCAATAGACACCGGCGCACCTCTTGGAACATCGTTTCGAACCAAGGTAATTTCTCCTCCAGTTACTGCAAAATTGGCATCCTTAGCCATGGTTCGAGCAAAATTGGGGTCAGACTTTGCAACAATTTTTACTCCACTCAATACATTCGTAGGCTGGGCTTGGCTAATATCCAGTTCAGAACCATTGGACGTTTGAACGCTTATTGTGGGATTAGGGACTGGCTTGATATCAAAAGTTTCGTCACCAATTTTATTTCCACCACTGCTCACACCGATGGTCACTTTACCGCTAGCATTCGGGATGACAGTTACTTGACCTGCTTTTGCTCCTTTGATTCGATCTCCATTTGTAACTGTGAATTCTGGGGCATAGGCATTCCCCAATGCAGGCACATCAATGTTCAACTCATTGGCACATCCTGCATAGAGCTGCTGCACCACCTCGGAGGTAATTTTAATCACAGGCTGCGCCACGAAGTATTCGTATTCGATAGGCAACACCTTATCTTCTCCACCCACATTGGTAACGATTTGTCCTTTCAACACCTTTTTCGCTGTGCCTTTGTCATCGTAAGAAGATGCTGGAGTAGCTACAAATTCAATCTTTCCAAAACCCTTCTCATCCACTGGAATAGTACGTCCGTCCAAGGTCATGGTGGGAGAAGAAGAAGAAGAGGAAGAGGCAATAAACATGGTGCCTTCAAACTTGGTTCCTGCAGCAACTACATTGGAAATAGCAGAAATTTTAGCTTCTGTAATGTCGGCTTTGAAATAAAAGGAACCAATCGAATTTGCAATCGTTGTTAGGGCCTCGTTTTCAATATTCAATACTTCATTTTGAAACTGAGACAAAATAGCTATTGCTGCACCTACAGGAGATTTCACAAAATTAAGCGTGACAAAACTCTTCGATCTGGCCTCCATGTCATTCGCGAAAAGGTCAATCTCAGATGCATCCCGAGCGATTGGACGAAAAGTTAGGTTGGTAATTCCTAGAGTTTTTAGTTGTGCCTCAACAGCCTTTGGGAAGTCATTCAATTTTTTCTTCAACTCCCCCCCTTTCCCTTGATTGGCAAATAAATTGCCGGAAACTTCTGTATTCTTCAAGGACGAGTTCACAAAATTGCCATCTTCATTTTTGGCGTTTGATTTTTCAATCAACTCCATTTTAAGTGCCTCAATGTAATCAAAAACCTCTTTTGAATTTGCTCTAATCTTTTTTGAAGCAGCCACTTTCGGAAGGTCTTTTTCATTATTCCCTTGCTGGGCAATGGTATATTCAATACTTTCAACCATGCCCCCATTTTTTAAGGCATAATTCTTGGAAGTTCGCTCCATCCCATCATTGAGAAGGACAAACTTCTGGAGGATCTGATTACTTACCTG
>JANQWS010000078.1 GCA_030729785.1 Algoriphagus sp.
TACACAAATGTTACTTATGTAAGTACTTGGTACATGGTACTTCGTACTTTGTACAATTAACGGATAATCAACTTCTCCACAAATAGGGAAAAAGTAAATAGGAAGTAGTCGCAACCAAGGCATTGATCGCCAAAAGACTGAGTAATTTGTCCGCGCTAACACTCCAATCCAAGCCATCCAGTGCATTTTTGGAAATCCGTATTGCCATCAATAAAATGGGGATGATCACGGGGAAACTCAAAATTGCCATTAAGGTCGCATTGTTGCCTGCTTTGGATGCAATACCCGAAACCATGGTCAAGCTTGCGGAAAAACCCATGGCGCCCACCACCAAATTGAGCAAAAACAATCCCTGGTCCTGAACGGGATTTCCTAAAATAACCGAAAACACCCCGTAGCCCAGTAGCGCTAAAATCAAGGTTAACCCGGTATTGTAAAGAATTTTTGAAAGAATAATGGACTCTGGCGAGGCGATCATGTAGTAATACAGCTGCCGTCCTTGCTGCTCCTGCACAAAGCTTTTTGCCACTGCATTGACAGCGGAGAACAATAAAATAATCCAAAAAAGGGCATTCCAGGTAGGAATGGAAAGCGTTCCCATCTTTGCCCCTACGCTGAGGTAGGTGATGAATACAGCCGATACTACGTAAAGGAGTATGCCGTTGAGCGCATATTTTTGCCTCCACTCCAGGGTAATCTCTTTACGAATTAGGACCGAAATTTCTTTCCACATGCTACAAAGGTAGAAAATTCCCATTTCCAAAGTCTATTCCAAAGAAAAGGTAAGGTATGGACCCTACCAAAACGGCAACCGGCCCTAGGTAATCTTCACTCGAAGTAAAGAGGCACAACTCAAAAAGACTACCTTTGCCGTATGTTCCTACGCGTCAAAAACGAAGCTGAAATCCTATCCAAACTAGGAATCGAACAGCTAAATCCCATGCAACTTGCTGCTAAAGATACCTTGGCAGTCCATAATAATGTGGTGCTTTTGTCTCCAACAGGTACTGGGAAAACGCTTGCTTTTTTGTTGCCACTACTTTTGCAACTTGACCCCGCGTGTGAAGAGGTTCAATTGTTAATATTGGTTCCTTCGCGGGAGCTAGCTATACAAATCGAACAAGTCGTACGTCAGATGGGAACGGGACTGAAAGTAAATGCCGTCTACGGGGGACGTGCAGGTTCTAAGGATAGACTCGAAATCAAACACCGTCCTGCAGTACTCGTCGGCACTCCAGGAAGGGTTGCAGATCACCTGCGGAGAGCAGCGTTTGATACGGCATTTATTCAAACTTTGGTTTTGGATGAATTCGACAAATCGCTAGAGATTGGTTTTGAAACAGAAATGAGGGAGATCATTCAGCTGCTGCCGGAAATTCGTCGGAAAATCCTAACCTCTGCTACCCAAGGGGTCTCTATCCCTAATTTTGTTGGGTTAAAATCTCCAGAAGTTCTTGACTTTCTAGCCGACAAGCTCAGCCAACTTGATGTAAAAAAGGTCCTATCTCCAACCAAAGATAAACTGGAAACTCTGGGACAACTTCTTGCGCATTTGGGCTCAAAAAATGGAATTGTATTTTGCAATTTTAAGGACTCCATCGAACGGGTATCGGATTACCTGAATGAACAAGGTATTTCTCATGGGGTGTTTTCTGGAGGGATGGAACAGGTGGATCGCGAGCGTACCCTCATTAAATTTCGAAATGGCACCCATCCCCTGCTCTTAGCTACCGATCTTGCTGCACGAGGAATCGATGTCCCCGAATTAGATTTTATCATTCACTACCATCTTCCCCTCCGTGCAGAAGAGTTTATCCACCGCAATGGGCGTACTGCTCGCATGAATAGCCAAGGAACTGCTTATATTTTGCAGTACGAAAAGGAATCCCTTCCTGATTTTGTAGGGAATCCCAACTCAGAAAAGTTACAGCCTCTACCCCTTCCAGCACCATCTGCATGGTGTACCCTTTTTATCTCAGGCGGTAGAAAGGATAAAATTTCCAAAGGAGATATTGCTGGTTTATTTTTTAAACAGGGAGGATTGCAACCTGAAGAGCTAGGCACCATTGAACTCAAAACGGATTGTGCTTTTGTGGGGGTGAAAGCTGCTGCTGTGGAGCAACTGCTTTCCAAAGTCAACAACCAGAAGTTGAAAGACAAGAAAGTCCGAATCAGCCAGATCTAGTTAATTTTCAGAAAATCACATTGGCTAATTGGATTTGTTTTTTTTCTATCGAATTTGTGGTAATTCAAAAACTCCCATTTTAGACTCCAAATTGACCCAAATGGTTTTCAAAAAATCTCTCTTTGTCGTCTCGCTCCTTTTCACCTTATCCTGTAGCCATAAGGCCAAGGAAATTGACTATACAAATTGGTCTCACTATGGTGGGCCTGAAGATGGTTCGAGGTATTCGGCATTGACGCAAATCAACAAAGAAAATGTATCCCAACTCCAGGTGGCCTGGACGTACCACACCGGTGATGCCACGGAGCGAAGTCAGATTCAATGCCAACCCATCCTCGTGGGCGACCTGCTTTATGGAACTACCCCCAAACTGCATGTTTTTGCACTTAATGCAGCCACAGGAGAAGAAATTTGGCGTTTTGATCCGTTTACAGTGTTGGGAGGTGAAAACTCTTGGGCAGGCACCAACCGTGGGGTAAGCTATTGGGGTGAGGGAGATGAAAAGCAGATTTTATTTACGGCAGGCAACTGGTTGATGGCATTAAATGCCGTTACTGGGGAGCCAATCTTGACTTTCGGGGATCAAGGAAAAGTAGACCTTCGAAAAGAGCTAGATACCGATTTGGAAGATTTTCTGATCGTATCCAATTCTCCAGGAGTTGTTTTTGAAGACAAGTTGATCCTAGGGATGCGTCTGTCAGAAGGACTAGATGCAGCTCCTGGACATATCCGGGCTTACAATGTAA
>JANQWS010000079.1 GCA_030729785.1 Algoriphagus sp.
GACAACGGCACCATTCAAGTAGAACTCTCCAACTTTGGAGGAATTGTCTACAAAATCCTAGCACCAGACCGGGAAGGAAAGAAGGAGAATGTGGCCTTGACTTTGGATCGAGTAGAAGATTTTTTGGATACAGAAAACCCCTTTTTCGGTGCAACTGCTGGTAGAGTTGCCAATCGAATCGCGAAGGCCCAATTCAACTTAGATGGCAAGGCCTATGAGCTGGCTAAAACTAATGGGGACAATCACCTACATGGAGGAAGGGTTGGGTTTGACAAGAAGGTATGGACTCCCGAAACCTACTCCACGGACGATGCTGTAGGGGTTAAGATGACTTACCTCAGTCCAGATGGGGAAGAGGGGTATCCTGGCAATCTGCAGACGACACTCTGGATGGAGCTACATGCCGATAATACCCTCCGAATTCGATTCGAATCGACCGCGGATCAAGCCACCTTGGTCAACTTGACCAACCATACCTACTTCAATTTGGGAGGTATGAGACGAGATGTGTTGGATCACGTAATTCAATTTTGGGCTGATGCCTATACGCCTATCGACGAGGAGCTAATACCTACCGGAGAGGTGAAGGATGTAGCAGGAACGCCATTTGATTTTCGATCGCCAAAAATCTTGGGGGACCAAATCGCAGCCAATGGAGGAGGCTTTGATCACAATTTCGTGACCAAACGAGATAAATCAGCCGAAATGAAGCAGGTAGCTCGTGTGCGTCATCCGGAAAGTGGTCGCGTGATGGACATGTATTCAGATAATGTGGGCGTTCAATTCTACACAGGCAATTTTCTAAATGAGTATCCCGGTGCAGGGGGCCAAACTTACGATACCCATTGGGGCTTTTGTTTAGAATCCCAAAATTGGCCCGATGCGATTAATCATCCTAATTTTCCGAGTCCCGTACTTCGCCCTGGGGAAACCTACACGCATACCATCGACTACCGCTTTTCGGTAGAAGATTGAGTGTTTTGTTTTCCTCGTCAGATTAAAAAATAATTTGATTATCATCTTTGTTATCTGTAACCAAAGAAAAATAAGTTTTGAAATTCATTTAGCTAATCCGTGGTTTGCGGAATGTCATCCTAACGGATAATCATAAAAACCAAATCAGCTACTTTCTCTTTCTATTTGGGCAATAATTCTGTTGTAAATTATTTCAGCTAGACTCCAATTATATCCATTGAAGTTGGTTGTATTGTTGAATTGAATAACCACCAAATCCAATTCTGGATGGTATTTTGCAATACTCTGATAGCCTGGAAGCAGTCCGGTATGTTCGTACGTGTAGATGGATGAATAGATTTCCTTTTCTCCTGAGTTAAAAACCGAACCGTCATTCAATGCCCTTAAAAAAACACCTACGTCCGCAGCTGTAGCGAGCATTAACCCGGTGTCTTCATTTTTAAAGTCAGTATCTACACCCACATAGTACCCACTCATCACTTCATCTAAATTTACCTCACTTAGAGCGCCAAATGTATTTTTCAATCCGAGAGGGGTAAGAATTTCCTGTTTGATGAACAATTGGTGCGGATAGCCCAAGATTTTATCAATGAGGTCTGATATCAAAAGGTAATTTGTATTGGAATAGCCATAACTTTCATCAGGAGGAAAGTCAGCTGGCAAGTCCAATCCATATGCAAGGGTTTCCATTCTATTTTTTGGGGGATTGGTCCAATAATTAGGATGGTCCACATAGTTTGGGATGCCACTTCGATGTTGAAGCATCATTTTCAAGGTTATTTTATCCGAATTTTCAATCCGATTAGCAAGTTCTGGGAAATAGGCTGATAAACTTTTATCCAAAGATAAATGGCCTGCTCTCACTAGCTTAGCAGTGGCTACGGCAACATAGAGCTTGGTTATGCTTGCTATTTTGAAAAGAGCTTGAGGCTTGGCAGGAATCGCATTTTTTTTATCATGCCAACCAGCTGCATAAGCTTCGGGTGGTTTTCCAGCTTGATCTACATAAACAATCATTCCATCAAAGCCATAGGAAATCCCTTCTTCAAGTTGCTCTTGTATGGTATCTGGAAGTGGCTTTATCCATGCCCAAACCAATAACCATGGGACAAACCAAAGACTACCTAAGCTGGCTAAAATGAAACTTATATTCAGAATTTTTTTTGTTCTGTTTTTCTCCATTGAAAGATTTTTAGGAAAAGTATTTTTTTATTTGATTACCCGCAAGTTCTAGTACTCCGATGGGACTACGGGCATAATCGCGGATAATCCTATTATTTAATTTACTAAGAATAGAGATAGCTGGCAAGAGAATTATCTTGAAACCAACTAGTAGATAAAGAATCCTTGTGCTGGGGTACTACGAGCGGATGAGTTTTGCAACTACTCGATGAACCTCTACAAATCCTTGGTAGGCACATACTATCGCTTCAAAATCGGACAGCTCGCCCAGGTATTTGAGTGCCAAAGGATTCCCAAAATGAACCAGAATGCAGGGCTTGGTTCTCGCCAAGGTTTGGATTTCATTCAAGACGTTTTGATCCATACCAAATTGATTCAAGGGCTTGTGACTAGGCACAACTACCGCTAAAATCATTTTCTCTGCCTCTTCGATTGAGGAAAAAGGAAGGTCCAACTGCTGGGAAAACAGACTTGGACTTACCGTAAAAAATTCCCGATAACCCAGTTTTCCTGCTTCGGCCAACTTGTTGAGTTCTTCGGGAATAATTTCACCTGAGGTTATTGAAACGTAGTTTTCTGCCAATTCCTTTTGCAGTTGGGAATGACTTTCCCAATCAAACTTAGGGACAGCAATGGGCTGGGTTTCTAGGACACCCAAATGGGTTTTCAGCTCCATCACCTTTTCAAAAACAACTTCAATTTCTGATTCTGAGGCGTTCTGGGTAATTTTCTCAATGCCCTCTTTCACATGGTCTGAAAAGCAAAGGATGTCATTTCCTGCATCAAAAGCCCGCCATTCGAGTTCCCCTGGCTCGGGATACAGATTGGCCACGGCCTTCATATTCAGTGCATCGGAGATGACCAGGCCTTTGAACCCCATTTCTCCCTTGAGCAAGTCGGTAATTAGTTCGCGGCTGATGCTGGCTGGAATGTTTTTTCCCCCAGTGAGGGCAGGTACCGCCAAGTGCCCTACCATGATCATTTCTACGCCCTGATTGATGCCCACTTGAAAGGGAAGTAATTCCTCCGCTTCCAGTTCCGCTTTGCTTTTATGCAAAATTGGCAAGCCCAGATGCGAATCCGTTGCCGTATCCCCATGTCCTGGGAAATGCTTGAGACAAGCTCCTATACCCGCCTTTTTCATTCCCGAATAGGCCGCAAAGGCAAGTTGGGACACCTTTTTAGCCTGATTTCCAAAAGAGCGGTAGCCAATCACCGGGTTGTCGGGATTCGTATTGACGTCTGCGCAAGGGGCAAGGTTGAGGTGAATGCCGGAGCGCTTCATATCCAAGCCCATGCGGTAGCCCACTTCCTCCACCCATGTTGCCGCATCGCTTTTCAAGGCTCCTAAGGTAATTGCAAAGGGATATTGCGGAGTATTTTCGATGCGCATGGCCAATCCATATTCCCCATCAATGCTGATCAGCAAGGGAATTTTGGAGATTCTCTGGTAGCGGTTGATCAAGCCGATCAATTTTTCAAAAGTCCCGCTTACATCCAAGACTTCTGCTCGCTTTTCAAAGTTGGCCGCAGCAGAATGCCTGCTATGAAAAAAAGTCAGTCCTCCTACCTCCTGCTCGCGAATCAGGGTTTCGATGGCTTGGTAATTCTCTTCCGTATCGTGAATAAACGCCGCAGGAGAAAACAGCTGCGCAATTTTTTGTTTTTTATTCATCGGCTGATCGTACTAGTGCAAAACAAATTGATTTGAATATTGGGATTGGAATATGTCAAATTAAGAAGGTGATGAGGCTGTAGGATAATCTCAACGCTACTCATCCCCTCGTATTTCGTATTCCGTATTTCGTATCTCAAGAAACCTTCTTCCCAAATTCTTTTGGAAACCTCACCACATACGCCATCACAAATCCTGGAATCGTAGCGATCACCACCCAAACGAAAAATCCAGGATAGCCAAGCCACTGCTGCACGTAGCCGCTGAGCATGCCTGGAAGCATCATTCCCATGGCCATAAATCCCGTGGCGAGGGCATAATGGGCTGTTTTGAAAATTCCTTCTGCAAGGAATAGCAAAAATACCATGAAGGCAGCAAAGCCAAAACCATAGCCCAGCTGCTCAATAAGAACGACCAATCCCGCAAAGTAGATACTATCCGGTTGAAGCCATGCCAAAAACACGTAGCCGATATTCGGAGCGTTGATAGCAATAGCCATGGGCATCATCCACTTGCCCAATCCATCGCGAGAGATTAGGATACCGCCAGAGATCCCGCCAATTAATAAGGCAATCACTCCTAGTGTGCCGTAGATAAATCCCACTTCGGTAGTACTTAAACCCAAGCCTCCAGCAGTACGCTCATCCAAAAAGAAGGGAGAGGCCATCTTTACGAGCTGTGATTCGCCTAGCCGGTAGAGAAGGACAAAGGCTAGGGAAAGGCCTATATTTTTTTTGGTGAAAAAGGTGGAAAATACCTTTGCAAAACTGGGTTGATCTTCCTTGGCGATGCGTTCTTCGAGCACCTTAGGCGTAGCCAGGTAATTGATTCCTGTCAACACCAACATCAAGCCGCCTATGCTCAACATGGTCCACGACCAAGCTTTGGCAGGATCCCCAAACTTCTCTTCTAAATAGCCTGCAACAATCACGATTAATCCCTGACCTGTAATCATACCTACTCGGTAAAAAGTGCTGCGCATGCCCACAAAAAAACTTTGCTGCTCGGGCTTTAAGGCAATCAAATACAGTCCATCCGACGCAATATCGTTGGTAGCTGAGGCAAAGGCTCCCATCCAAAAAAAGGCGAGCGTGAGCGTGAAAAAATGGGAACTACCCGTAGTCAATCCGACTCCCAAAAATACGAGGGACAGGATCAACTGCATGCTTAAAAACCACTGTTTTTTATGGCCAAAGAGTTCAAGAATTGGGCTCCAGATAGGCTTGATTACCCAAGGCAAATAGAGAAAGGATGTGTACAATCCTATATCCGCATTGGAGATGCCCAAGTTTTTGTACATCACCACAGACACCGTAATGATCAGTACATAGGGGACTGATTCGGTGAGGTAGAGTGTGGGAACCCACAGCCAAGGGTTTTTGGAGGAGCTTTGGGTCATGGTTTGCGAAGTAAGTGTTGGTAGATGCTGATTTCTGAGCCTTCGATGAGTTTAGCACCAACCGCCTTTTCATAGAATTCTGCTGGTCCTACACCACCAATAATGGCGTAAGCATAGCCCAATTCACGCATGGATTCCAAGGATTTTAGGAGCAGAAGTTTGCCGATGCCTTTGCCTCGCTCAGACTCTAGGGTGCCTGTGGGGCCAAAAAAATTTCGAGCCGTACTTTCGTAGCAGGCAAAACCTAAAATGGCATTGTCCCGCTGCGCAATCCAACAGGATACGGGTTGACGAGAAAACGCCACCTCCACCTCGGACTGCCAATAGGCCCCAAAGGCCTGCATGACCCAGTCACACACCAAGTGCTTTTCTGGTGGGATTGCTCTGCGTACCACTATTTTTTCTTTTTCCAAAAGCTGCTTTTCCAGTGCGTTGCCTGAAGGAAGTTCTAGCAGCCGAACAAGCATATCTTTCATGGTCGTGAGGGGTTGGTAAGTTGGAGCACTTGACTATGGATCACTCTGCCAAAACTATCCACCCAACGGATGGCCAGGTAGTTGCTATTCAGTTGAGGGAATTCTAGGCTGGACTTTTGGGTGCTTCCTACCCATACCTTGTGGAGGGGAGTCAGATGAATGCTATTTAGATCATTGCCACCTTGAACGAGGGCATACCGAATGGAAGGATCCAACTGCTTTTCCAATTGAAATTGAATTTTGGAAGAGGAACTTTGTACATTCAAAATCAAGGGCTGCATTACCTGTACTGGTTTTTCGGGTTCAAATCCAGGGGGTAAGACCGGTTGATCGTACACCTCTTTTTTTAGGAGTTGGGCAACATCTTTATTTTTTTGGAAGATGGATTTTGCTGAAAAAAAGGAATTTCCTTGAACTTGAGGCAAAGTTCGGCCATAATGAACTTGGTTGATGAGTTCCTCTGGGTTCTTCCAAGCCACATCTGAGTCGTCCCGAATTTTATAAGGGCCATTCCCTAAGTAAATGGGGATTCCGTAGCTAGTATTGGACCACCAGTCGGCCAAAATGCGGTGCGAGGCAAGGCGGTGTTCCATGCTCCAATAAAGTTGTGGGATCAAGTAATCAATCCACCTATTTTTCATCCAGAGAAGCACATCTGCAAAAAGGTCGTCGTAGTTGGTTTGCCCAGCTTGGGTAGGGGAGCCCTTCGGGTCTTTGCTTTTATTTCGCCATACGCCAAAAGGGGAGATACCAAACTGAACCCAAGGCTTTTTGCTTTTTATGGTTTGGCTGAGGGCCAGAATCAGCTCATTTACGTTTTGCCTTCTCCAATCGTCTTTGGATTGGCCAGGCTTTTTATATACCAAGTAGGAGGCTTGGTCAGGAAACTCCAAATTGGGTTCCCGATAAGGATAAAAGTAGTCATCGAAATGGATGGCATCGATCTCGTAGTTCTCGACTACTTCATCAATGATTTTGAGCAAATGTGCTTTCACTTCAGGTAAACCTGGATCGTAGTACCACTTGCTACCGTATTTGAGCATCCACTTTCGATGGGTGTTAAAGTCATGCTGTGGACTTAATGCAGCGGTATTGAGGTCCATGGTGGCCCGGTAGGGATTAAGCCATGCGTGAAACTCCAATCCACGCTTATGCGCTGCATCAATCATCCATTCAAGGGGATCTTCCTGGGTTGGAGGACTAGTTCCTTGCGTACCGGTGAGGTACTTGGACCAAGGGGCTAGGTTGGTAGGATAAAAGGCATCCCCTGCTGTACGAATCTGTACGATTACTGCATTGAAATGCAATCCTTGGTAATAATCTAAAAGCGCGAGGTAGTCTTTCTTCTGCTTTTCCCAGGGATCTGTTGGGGAAAGCGGCCAGTCAATATTGGCTACAGTAGCGATCCAAACGCCTCTGAATTCTCTAGGAATCTCAGGCAGGGAATGGGGAATGACTACAAAGGAGGCTTTGTTTTTTTCTGAAGCATTGTTTTTGGACTCTGAAGCACTTGTTTTTGTTGCTGATGGCGCCGTTTGTTGGGCAGGACAGTTTATCCAAAAAAAGGAGAAAAGAAGAAACGGAAAGGAATACTTGAGGGCCAGATTCATGGGGCAATCAAAGCGGAGGAAGCGGTTTTAAGTTCAGGTCAGTCAAATTTTTGCGCAAGCGATTCATAAAAGCGTCACCTGGATCTGACTTTACGGTGCGGTAGTTGGGATCCGTCTCCTTCCAAAGGTCGGTTTTTTGGAAGCGTTGGTACTCGTGATGTCCTATGACGTAGTCGATGGCATATTTTCGTTTGAGGTAGCGGATGAGTTTTTCGTTTGCCTCTAGCTGTGCCTTGGTGAGGGGCATGTCGTCGCTGCCGATGTTTTCGATGCCTATAGCCAAGTAATTGAGGCCGATCACATGTCGCGCAAAGGTGGTTTCTGGAAGTAATCGGAAAATGGTGCCGTCTCGGTCGATCAAAAACTGACTGGAAACATTCAAATTGCTTGCGCCGGTGAGGTCTGCTCTTCCTCCCAGGGTGATGGGATTGAAGACGTCAAAGGTCACTTCGATGTTGGAGATGGCTGTCCAGTGAACCACCACCATTTGGGGCTTGATGGTTGCGGTTGTTTGGGTTAGTCCGTGACGTTCTTTGAGGTAGTTTAGCGAGAGCTGCTCCCTTTCGGCGTTCCAGGTGATGGGTTTATCCAAAATACGAAAGGTAGCTTTGGGACTACAGCCGATGAGGCTAATACATAACAAAAACCAGCCAAGGGGATACGACAATCGGTTCATGAGAAATTATAAAGACACCTAACTACTAATATAGCTATAAAAAGGGAGGAATGCACTTGAGGAAGGTTAGAAACAGAAAAACTACAACTTTATTCCCTTTCACTAGTAGGCTTGGCCCTTAGTAGGTCTCAGTTAAAATTTACACCAAATTTTTCTCCCAGCTTGGTCAAATCTTGAATTACAGGATCAAGTAAGGGGATGCCTTCTTTTCTTCGAATGAGTTCGAGCTCTCGTTCGGGGTCTCCTGGAATCAATACTTTCTCATGTCCAGGCGTAGGTTCTGCGGATCGAAATCTACGGATCCACTGGTCCATATGTCCTTTAAATTCTTCAGCAGGCCGGAAGGCATCCACCCGCATGGCACCAAAAAAGTGTCCAATTCCTTCGCCAACTAAGTTGGGAAGGGGGTCCAAAAATGCTACAAATGGAGGGACCCAAGGGCCGTAATTGGCTCCAGAAAGTACCGCTGATAAAATATCTACCACCGCGCCCAAGGCATACCCTTTGTGCGAGCCATGCTCCCTGTCACCACCAAGAGGAAGCAAGGCGCCCCCATCTTTTACTCCATTGGCAGAAGTGGTGGGTTTTCCAAACTTGTCCTGCACCCATCCGGTGGGGGTATCCAAGTTTTTTCGTTGTAGGATTTCTAATTTTCCATTGGCAGCTGTGGTAGTTGCCATATCTGCTACAAAAGGGGGTTCCTCACGAGCAGGAATAGCCACTGCAATGGGATTGGTGCCGAGTAGTCGTTCTTTGGAAAAGGTTGGGGCTACCAATGGACTGGCGTTGGTCAAGGAGATGCCTATCATGTCCTCCTCCAAGGCCATCATGGCGTGGTATCCTGCGATGCCGTAGTGGTTGGAATTTTTGACGGATACCCAGCCGGTCCCTACTTGCTTGGCTTTTTCCATGGCTATTTTCATGGCAAAAGGCGCCACCACCAAGCCCAAGCCCCCATCGCCATCTACTACTGCAGTGGAGGGGGTTTCGTAGCTCACTTTCACATTAGGTTTGGCATTAATTCTTCCTTTTTCCCATAACCGTACATAGCCACTCAGTCGGGCTACTCCATGGCTGTCTACCCCTCGGAGGTCTGCCGAAAGCAAGACCTGAGTGGCTAGTTGGGCATCTTCTTGGGGACAGCCAATCTTGAGGAGCATGTCTGAGGTGAAGCGGTACAAGTGGTCGTAGGAGAACTGTTGCATGGCTGCTGAGCTAAATTACGGTAAAGTATGCTGCAAAGATAGAAATCAGGAAGTAGCGTACATTCATTCCCACAAGTTAAAAAAAAGGGATTGGGTTTTTTCGGAGTAAGCGCTAGCTTGGTTTACAGGCTTATTTCTCCCGACAGCATCCGAGATACTGCACCCTCTTTTAGGGAAAAATGAGAGCAGCGGATGCTTTGTGCATGGACATGGTGCAAGATAAAGTCGATAAGGCAGCTAGCGACCACAATCATGTCTACCCGCATGGCAATCATGCCTGGTATACCTAATCTTTCTGCTCTATTTTTGGTGACTAGCAACTGAAAAAGTTGGTAAAATTCACTGACTGGTAATTCGAAGACATGCTGTCCGGTGAGTTTGCACTGCAGCAGGGTCGCGTAATACATGTCGATTAGCGTGTCAAAGGTGCCTGAGGCTCCGACAAATCCACTGGGTTTATGGATGGCAATGGCTGCTAATAAGGGTTGAAGTTTTTCTCCACAGTACTCCTCTAGCTTTTCCACCTCTTCGGGTAAAATGGGGTCGTGGTAGTGAAAGGCATCTAAAAGGCGTTGCCCTCCGATTTCAAAACTTTGTTTCCAAAATACCTCCTGGGCATTGCCGATGATAAATTCGACAGAACCCCCGCCAATATCCATCATCAAAGTGGTGCGCTCGTCTAAAGCTCCCGAAAAATGGATGCCCTCGTAAATCAACTGCGCTTCCTCATCTCCAGAAATTACGTGGATTTGAATACCCAGCTGTTCTCGTACCCTGTTGACAAAGTCAGGCCCATTGGTTGCATTTCTAACTGCGGAAGTTGCAAAAGCAAATACTTGGCTAATGGATTCGCCGTCAATTAAATTTTTGAAATGCCCTAGGGTATGTAGTGCTCTTTTTTCCGCTTCGGGGGCGATTAGGTTTTGTGTAATGCCTCCTTGCCCTAATTTTACAGCAATTTTTTCCTTGTAAATGGTCTTAAATTCGTTTCCATGCAATTCCACCAACAACAGATGAAATGTGTTGGTGCCCATATCGATTACTGCTGCTTTATTGGGATGCGTCATGGTCCTTTTTTTGGATGAGCGAATATAGAAAGTTTTTTAAAAGTTCTATTTTATGTTTTTATGCATAAGATAAAACGCAGATTAGTAGCAGGTTGAAGTCAACTTGAAATTTGATTTGGAAAGGAAAGGCTTTTTCTATCCGCTGGAGCGTTTATATTTGATAGAAGAAATAATTCCCCCTGATGACAGATCCAAAAAACCCAAATTACAGCCCATCCAGCCACCTAGAGAAAATTGCTCTTTTGGCAAAAAAAAATGCTGAAGCGGAACAAGGGGGTGGGGTAGCGCGAATTGATGCGCAGCACAAAAAAGGAAAACTTACCGCTCGAGAGCGGATCGCCTTACTCTTAGATGAGGGGACCTTTGAAGAGTTAGATAAGTTTGTGATGCACCGAGCTAAGGATTTTGGCTTGGACAAGGAGCATTACCTTGGCGATGGGGTGGTAACGGGATTTGGGGAGGTAAATGGACGCTTGGTTTATGTGTATTCTCAGGATTTCACGGTTTTTGGCGGATCACTTTCTGAGACACATGCAGAAAAGATCTGCAAGGTGATGGACCTGGCGCTCAAGAATGGTGCGCCCATTATCGGGATGAATGATTCGGGTGGGGCTCGCATTCAGGAAGGAGTCAATTCCCTTGGGGGCTATGCGGATATTTTTTACCGAAATACCCTTGCATCCGGGGTAGTACCTCAAATTTCAGCCATTATGGGTCCCTGTGCAGGTGGAGCTGTATACTCTCCTGCGATTACGGACTTTATTTTGATGGTAGAAAATACCTCCTACATGTTTGTGACTGGTCCCAATGTAGTCAAGACCGTCACCCAGGAGACAGTTACTGCCGAGGAGTTGGGTGGAGCGTCTACCCACAGCACCAAGTCAGGAGTGACGCATTTTGCCTGTGCCAATGAGGTGGAGGCACTAAAGCGAATCAAATCGTTGCTCAGTTACCTTCCTCAAAATTGTGAGGATCGAGCGCCTAGCTATCGCTACGAACCCAAGAAAGACGAGTCGAGACCTGTCCTGGATTCCTTGATTCCAGAAAATCCAAACCATCCCTACGACATGCGGGAAGTGATCGGGGGGATTGTGGACGAATTGTCATTTTTAGAAGTACATGAAAGCTATGCAGATAATATTGTAGTGGGCTTTGCACGTATTGCTGGAAGAAGTATTGGCATCGTAGGCAATCAACCCCAATCCATGGCAGGGGTTTTAGACAATCATGCCTCAATGAAGGCAGCACGCTTTGTTCGCTTTTGCGATAGTTTCAATGTACCGCTATTGGTATTGGTAGATGTGCCAGGTTTTTTGCCGGGCACCGATCAGGAATGGAATGGGATCATCACCAATGGAGCGAAGTTGCTCTATGCTTTTTCGGAGGCCACGGTACCACGCATTACGGTGATCACCCGAAAGGCGTATGGGGGAGCCTACGATGTAATGAACTCCAAGCACATTGGAGCAGATTTGAATTATGCCTGGCCCATGGCTGAAATTGCCGTGATGGGGGCAAAGGGAGCGGCAGAAATCATCTTCAAAAAAGAAATTGCCGAAGCGGAAGATTCAGAAGCCAAACTCCAGGAGAAGGTGGAGGAGTACACGGCCAAGTTTGCCAATCCCTACCGTGCTGCGCATCGGGGCTATATTGATGAGGTGATTCTTCCCTCCGATACACGAACCAAATTGATCAAAGCGTTTAAGATGCTGGAAAATAAGGTGGCTCAATTGCCTCGAAAGAAGCATGGGAACATTCCCCTCTAAGTTGGTGCGAAACTGCTGACAATCCTTTATTGAATAAATTTTATTAACCCAAAACCACTGTGTTTCTCAAGCATGTGGTATTATTTACAAAGCGATGCATGAAATTCAATTTTTGAAAACTTATTTAAACAATGCTTCTCCTACTGGACACGAGGCTTCTGGACAACAAATTTGGCTGGATTACATCAAGCCCTTTGTGGACAGTTACTTTACTGACTCCTACGGGACCGCAGTGGCAGTGATTGAGCCCGATGCACCTTTCCGAGTGGTGATTGAAGCACATGCAGATGAAATCAGCTGGTTTGTCAACTACATCAAAGACGATGGATACATCTATGTTCGCCGGAATGGAGGATCTGATCACATGATTGCTCCTTCCATGCGGGTCAATATCCATACCGAAAAAGGGATTGTACCAGGGGTCTTCGGTTGGCCAGCCATTCACGTGCGGAAAGAAGGAAAAGAAGATGCGCCTACCTTAGACAATATCTTTATTGATGTAGGGGCACAGTCCAAAGCTGAGGTGGAGGAATTGGGGATCCACGTGGGCTGTGTCATCACCTTTCAGGATGAGCTTACGGAATTGAATGGCAAGTATTGGTCAGGCCGAGCATTAGACAACCGGATTGGGGGCTATATGATTGCACAGGTAGCTCGAAAAATAAAGGAGTCTGGAAAGAAACTTCCTTTCGGACTTTACATCGTCAATGCGGTACAAGAAGAGATAGGACTCCGAGGGGCTGAAATGATTGCACAGCGAATCAAGCCCGATGTGGCCATTATCACCGACGTATGCCACGATACTACAGCGCCACTTTACAGCAAAATCAGTAGTGGAGATCAGGCAGCTGGCAAGGGTCCCGTACTTACTTATGGGGCATCGGTGCACAAAAAATTATTGGATCTTATCCTTGCTACGGCGCAAAAGCAGGAGATTCCTTTTCAGCGAGCGGCTGCATCACGGACGACCGGCACAGATACCGATGCCTTTGCCTATTCCAATGGAGGCGTGCCTTCTGCTCTGATCTCCCTTCCTTTGAAGTACATGCATACCACGGTAGAAACAGCCAGTAAAAGCGATATTGAGCAGGTCATCGAATTGATGTATGCGTTTTTGGTGGACTTTGATCCCAGCTATGACTTCCGGTACATTCGTTAAGGGGTTTGGAACCATTGGTATAATTTAGGTCTGAAGTCCATCGTGTTTTTAAAAATGTTCTTACATTTCAGATCATTGCTTTATTTAAAGTAGAAAAAAGGGAGACCTCAAGAGGAATCTAATTAGGTTAATAAACTGATTGAAAAATGAGAAAAACAATGATTTGGTTGGGACTTGCCCTGGGTATTGGATTTGGGTGTAGTCCAAAGTCTTCGGAATCTGAATTTGCGGGGATTGATTCTGTGCAAACGATGAAGGAGGTGGACAATGCATTGACTCCAGCAGAGCAGGCCGAGGGTTGGATCTTGCTGTTTGATGGGAATAGTATGCAGGGCTGGCGTGCCTTCAATGGGGATACTACTCCGAGTAACTGGGTGATTGAGGAAGGGGCGATGAAGGGATTGGGTGCTACCGGCGGAGAAGATTTTGGTGGAGATGTGGTGTATGGGGTACAAGAATTCGAAGAGTTTGAGTTGAAATTTTCCTGGAAAATTTCTCCTGGAGGTAATTCAGGAGTATTTTACCATGTAGTAGAGGGGCCTAATTACAAGGCTCCTTATTATACAGGACCGGAATATCAGGTAATCGATCAGTTGGGCTTTGCACAACCGCTTGAAAAGTGGCAATCCCTAGCTGGAGACTATGCCATGTATGAGCCGGATTATGCTGAAGTGGTCAAGCCTGCTGGGGAGTGGAACGAGTCCAAGATTGTTTTTGCTGAAGCTGGCGCAAGCTATTGGCTCAATGGCAAGCAAACGGTGGAATTTGCGCCCTATTCAGAAGATTGGGTAATTCGACGAAATTCAGGCAAGTGGAATGATTTTCCCGATTACAAAATTGCCCGCAAAGGGCTGATTGCATTGCAGGATCATGGAGATCCTGTATGGTTTAAAAACTTAAAGATTCGACCCTTATGAAAAAAGTAATTGTAGTAGTGTTGTGCCTGATTGGAATGCAAACGGTGTTTGCACAGAAAAAGGAAAAGTTGTTTAATGGCAAGGATTTGACGGGATGGGTTGTATATGGAACGGAGAAATGGTATGTAGAGAAGGGGGTGTTGGTATCCGAGAGTGGCCCTGACAAGGGATATGGTTATTTGGGTACGACAGCGCAATACGATGACTTTGAGGTGGATTTGGAGTTTAAGCAAGAGGCAAATGGCAACTCTGGAGTTTTTATTCGTTCCACGGTAGACGGTACCAAGGTGTCGGGTTGGCAGGTGGAGGTAGCCCCTCCGGGGAACGATACTGGAGGGATTTACGAATCCTATGGTCGGGGTTGGTTGGTCAAGCCGGATCCAGAGAAAGACAAGGCCTTGAAATTTGGTGAATGGAACAAAATGAAGATAATTGTTCAGGGGGATCGAGTAACCTCCTATGTGAATGGGGTGGAAATGGTTAATTATGCGGATGAGAAGATTGGTGGAGGGAAAGGCGGTGTTTTGCTTCAAATCCATGATGGAGGAGGGATAAAAGTGTACTGGAGAAATATAGTTTTGAAAAAATTATAGTTTGCCAAATTTTAAATAAGTTGATGCCCTGTAAATTCCAATTTACAGGGCATTTTTTCTGTAAATTTTTCTTGTTCAGGCTCAAGCACTTGTGCAATTCCAGTGTAGAATCTTGATTTATTCTTGTCAAATGGATTCTTTTTGCGATCTTTGCACTCCCAAAAGGGGGGTAAGGTGTTTTTTAGGGGTGGGTGAGGAGCT
>JANQWS010000080.1 GCA_030729785.1 Algoriphagus sp.
AATCTTCTTTTCCCTCATTCATTTTTCTTTTATCCGAATTAAATGCATTTTTGCAGCAAATCTTCTTGGAATGGCTGTATTACTTCAACACCTGAAACTTTTAAATCAAGGTAAGTTCTCACCTCCTAAAGACTATTCCTTTTCCAATGGCACACTAAGTCCAGTGGCTCAAAATGAGAAGGGTTCTTACGACCAGGTAATAGATTGCTCCAACTACCTCGCCTCCAAAGGATGGATTGACCTACGCTGTGGAATTGGAGAGCCAGGGCATGAATACCGAGAAACAGTTGAATCCCTCTGTACCACCCTTCTGGCTAGTGGCTTTTCCAAAGCAGTGGTTCTTCCCAATACGCATCCGGTCATTCAAACCAAATCTGAAGTGTCTTTCTTGCAAAATAAGGCAGCGAATTTCACTCCTGAATTAGCCATCCTTGGTGCAGTTACCAAAAATACAGATGGGGAAGACCTGACGGAGATGTTGGATATGCACTACCAAACAGGAATCACCCTATTTGGAGATGGGACCAAACCCCTCTCCAATACAGACCGCTATTTGAAGATCCTATACTACCTACAAAAGTTTGAAGGAACTCTCTTTGACCATGCTTATGATCCCCTTCTTGCAATTTTTGGGCAAATGCATGAAGGAGAGACGTCAACTCAGCTCGGAATGAAAGGGATCCCTAGCCTAGCGGAAGATGTAGCCATCCAGCGTAATTTAGATCTCCTTCGCTACTCGGGCGGAAAAGTACATTTCCAAACCCTGAGCACTGCAAAAGGGGTAGACCTAATTCGAAAAGCAAAGAAAGAAGGACTTCATGTATCGGCGGATGTGTCCATTTACCAACTCCTATTTAGCGATCAAGATTTAACCTCCTTCGATACGCATCTTAAGGTTATGCCGCCTTTTCGTGCTGCATCTGACCGGAAAGCTCTTATTGAAGGATTAATGGATGGCACCATCGATGCCTTGGTATCGAACCATCAGCCTCAAGATTTTGATTCCAAATTCTGCGAGTTTGACCACGCAACATTTGGGATGGTAGGCCTACAGGCTTTTTTGCCTGCTATGGGTTTCCTTGCAGAGGAACTGGGATGGGAACTACTCTTAGAAAAGGTGACTTCTGGTCCCGAAAAAGTACTCCAAACTGAAAATAATTCCTGGACCTTTTTTGATCCCAAAGAAACCTGGACCTACAACGAGCAAAGCAATACTTCCCTATCAGCAAATCACCCTTGGTTTGGAAAAGAGTTAACCGGGAAAGTTAAATTCTGTATCCAAAAGGGTCAACTCATTCAAGTGAATGTCTAAGTATTTTAGGACAGCCTATCAGTTTGGTGCTTTAGGGGGTGTTCTGAGTGGAATTTCCTTTTATGTACTCTCCCTATTTAATGCAGATCCAAGCAATCTAAATCTGGTGTTTGGGTATTTGATCACCCCTTTTGCAGTGTATTTGGCAATTCGTTTTTTTAAAGACTATGCCAATGGAGGCTTCCTTTCTTTTGCAGAAGGAATGAGTATTGGAGCGGTGACTTACCTTTTGGTGGCCCTTCTATCAGCCATGCTGATCTGGGGGATTTTATTACAGTCACCTACGCTTTTTGAAGGGGTACAAATGGCTAAGTGGGAAGTTTTGGAGCAAAATAAAGCAGTGATTATCGAGCAAGTTGGATTGGAATCTTTTGAGCTTACAAAATTAAATTTGAAAGATATGAGCCCATGGGATATTGCGCTCAATGATGGAATTTGGAAAATCCTTCCTGGAATGTTTTTTAGCATCCTTATTTCAGTTATTTTGAGGAAAAATAAAAGCTAATATGAACGAACAACCTCAATCCCCAATTCAGTCCGCCATAAGACCAGGTCTTATCATCGGTCTGGTGACTTTAGTTCTTACCTACCTAGCCTACTTTATAGATAGTTCCTTGCTGGCATCTGGTTATTTTGGACTAGTAGCTTTGGTCATCTTCTTTGCTTTAATTATCTTTTTTGGTAAGGGTTACCGTAAAGAGGTAGGAGGATTTTTGTCGTTTGGTGCGGCATTTAATTTTAGCTTCTTTGCTATTTTGACTTCCGGTGTAATTGGTTTAATTGGCAATATCCTTCTTTTTCAACTCATTGATCCGTCCTTACCAGAGGTGTTGAGCCAAATCACCTTTGAATCTTCTCTCGAAATGATGGAGAAATTTGGAGGTAATCCAGATTCCCTCTCTCCTGAAATGCTAGACCAAATGAGAGAAAGTTCAGCATCTAATTTCACCTTGGGAGGCCAACTCAAAGGATTTGGCTTTGGACTAATCGTCTATGCGATTATCGCTTTAATTTTGGCAGCCATCCTAAAGAAGCGTGATAAGTCTTTAGATTACTAAAATGATTGCAATTTCCGTAGTTGTACCGGTATTCAATGAAGAAGAATCGCTCCCTGAACTGACCCAATGGATTTATCGGGTCATGAAAGAGCATAGTCTCTCCTATGAAATTCTTTTGATCAACGACGGAAGCACCGATCGCTCCTGGGAAGTAATCCAATCATTGGCCTCTGCAAATGAAGTAGTGAAAGGGATCAATTTTACCCGAAACTATGGCAAATCTGCCGCCCTAGATGCAGGCTTTAAGCGTGCATCTGGGGAAGTAGTGATTACCATGGATGCGGATCTACAAGATAGCCCTGACGAAATTCCAGGTCTCTATGCGATGATTAAAGGAGGTTTGGATGTGGTCTCAGGTTGGAAAAAGGAGCGTCATGATCCATTGTCCAAAACTATTCCCTCCAAATTTTTCAATGGGGTCACTCGTTGGATTTCAGGAATTCA
>JANQWS010000081.1 GCA_030729785.1 Algoriphagus sp.
TAGAGCACCTGATTACGGCTCAGGAGGTTTCAAGTTTGAATCTTGACGAGGTCACTAGCCCTAGCTTTTAAGAAGTTAGGGCTTTTTTTTTGGTTTTTTCAGTGAAGTGAGAAGCATAAAAAAAGCAGCCCGAAGGCTGCTTTTTATTTTTTAGTGTCCTGCTGATGCGGCGGGTTTGACACCACGCTGCCAAAAGAAGAAAATGACAAAGAGTACAATCAAGATGCCTGGAAAGAGCAACATTTTCTCAAGGGTGGCCTGGCCAGCAGCGAGCTCGAGGGCGTCACCTGCTAATCCTGCTACACTTTGCGTAGCTCTAGAATCATCGATCCATCCACCAATGATCGGTTGGAAAATGGCAGTAGAAAACATACCAACGCCTCCAATGATGGACATGCCCAAGGCACCGGAAAGTGGTACACGCTGTGCTACAGCGCCTACCATCACAGGCCAAAAGTAACATACGCCCAAGGCAAAAATCAAGGCAGCCACATAAGACATATTGCCACTAACAGTGCTGAACAAGAAAATTCCTATGGCGGTGAAAATAGCCCCTCCTAACAATACACCAGTTTGCCCCAAGGCTTTGACCACCGGGCCTGCAAAGAATCTTCCTACAGCCATAACCCCTGTAGTTAAGGCTAAAATCAGCATGCCAGATGCTCCGCTTGAACTCAAGACAATGTTGGCCCACTGTTGTGGTCCAAATTCAGAGATGGCGGTAAATGCCATGGCAATGAATAAAAAGATAAATACTGGGCTAAACATGGCTTTCAAGTTGGAACTCACTGAGGTTACTCCTTCAACCGAAGGCTTGGGGAAGGTTTTTCCAAAGAAGAGTATCGCATACGCCAGTGTAGGCACCATCATTACCCACACTTGAGTTTGCCAAGCGAAACCTCCATCGGTCATGAATTTGGAAACCAAACTTCCTAATACAATTCCTCCAGGAAACCACATATGGAAGCGGTTGAGCATTTTGTTAAGGGTAGTTCCCGAATACATGTCTGCAATCATGGGATTACATGCTGCTTCGGTACAACCGTTGCCAAAGCCAATAAATAGGGTTGAAATCAATAAGGTAGTGTATCCATCTGCAAAGATGGTCAAGAGAATACCTACGGTATGGGTCAGAAATGCAACACGCATGATATTGGCTGGTCCCACAATGTGATAGAATAGGCCCCCAAGAATCATGGAAATCGGGAATCCTAAAAACCACATGGAGTTGATAAAGCCAAGTTGCTCAGCATTTAAGCCAAAAGATTCTCCCAATTGAGGAAGAATACCTGCTCGAATAGAGAAGGAAAATGCAGTGGTGATTAGCGCCAGACAACTTGCGTTGAAGAGGGCGCTACGGTTGATAGTTTGAGTCATAAAGTAGTGCTTTAGGTTATTGGGTTGCTTTTGTGTGACTTTTAGCACAGTCAAATTAGGTAAAAAAAAAGGAATTAATTTTCCTGTTATCAAAAAAATTGCCCACCCTTCCTCAAAAAATTAAGGAAGGGGGTTGCCCAAAGGGATAAGTCACCTTGTACTTTACCGTACAAAAACCCAATCTTGTGCAGTGCTCAAAGGAGCTGAAAACTCGTACCCTTCCTCTCGGAAAACTTTGAGTTGCTCAGGGTCAGTGATCCGATTCAGGATCGCGTATCGCGCCATCATCCCCCTTGCCTGTTTGGCAAAGAACCCGATTACCTGGTATTTTCCTTCTTTGTACTCTTTAAAATGAATGGTAATGACGGGCATTTTCAAGGTCTTTTGATCCACTGCTTTGAAATACTCTTGGGAGGCAAGGTTGACCAAGGGCCTTTCTTCTCCTAGTTCATTCAATGCTTTGCTGATCTTGGTTCCCCAGTACTGGTAGAGGTTATTTCCCTTCTTGGTTTGGAGCGGGGTGCCCATTTCTAATCGGTAAGGCTGAATCAAATCCAACGGCTTCAACAACCCATACAATCCAGATAAGATTCGTAAATGCTGCTGTGCAAAATCCAAATCTTCTGGGCTAAAGTGGTCTGCTTCCATTTTCGCATAAACTTCTCCCTTGAAGGCCAAGACTGCTTGTTTGGAATTTTCTGGATTAAAAGTCTCCGAAAAAGTTTTGTAGCGTTCCTCATTCAAAACAGCAAGAGAATCGCTCAGGTGCATCAATTTGGAAATTTGTGAAGCTGATTTTTTCTTCAAAACGCCCACTAGATCTTTCACTTCTGTAGGAAAGTCGGGTTGGGTGTGGCTGCTGTATTCGGGATTGCTGTAATCTAGGGTTTTGGCTGGAGAAATGACAATCAACATAAGTTACTGGATAATGACAAGTGCTTTGGTTTCGGTTTGGGTAAGATTTTGAACGCTAGATGTTAACCGCACAACGACCGCGTATGTTCCCGAAGGAACTAATTTTCCATCGACTAGTCCATCCCAAGGGCAAAAAGGCTGCAAAGGAGCTAAGTTTTCATGTTCGCAAAAAAAGATTAACTCTCCCCAGCGATTGTAAATAAATACATCTACTTCATCAATGTATTCATTGGCATACAAAATAAAGTTTCGGTTTGGGTCATTGAGTACTAGTGCACTTGGGAAGACAATTTTTAGTCGACAATCTTCAATTACACTGAAGGTTCCTTCCCAAAAACAGCCTAGAATATCTCCTACACGTAGGGTATAAGTCCCACCTTTTTCTGGGCTAAAGGTAGGATCCTGGGAAATCTCCTCCCCATCCAAAATCCAGGAATAGCTCGCATAAGTGCCGGGATCCAGTGTGACTGTTTTTCCTTCTACCGCACAAATGACGATCGGATCTGTGGGAAGTAGGGCAGGGGTCAATCTGGATTTAACGACCACTGTATTGGCTCTACCTAACTCACAACCATTGCTGCTACGAAGTAGTACCTCGTAGGTGCCCTCTTTGTCTACTTCAATGCTGTTAGTGGTGAACGCTGGAAGTCTGGTACGGGTTCCACCGGTAACCAAAAACCATTCAAATTCTGCTACAGTACTTAGATTTGCAATTACCTCGAGCGTGGTGAACTCTTGGTCTACACAAAAAGGGCTTGCATCCAAACGAACTGCAAGTGGGTCTTCTAAGATTTCTGCGGTAAAGGCAAGTTTATTGGTTGGACAAGCTCCTCCACTAGCAGGAAGTACTTCCAAAGTATAGTTTCCAGATCTACTAGGCACAAATTCTTGCCTTCTTCCGACGATAATTCCTAACTCATCTTTCCATAAAAAAATCACGTCAGCGGGGACTGCATTGTTTAGAATGGCTTCATATCGAATTCCTGTCAAGCAATCTACCAGAGGACCCGAAACGTCAAAGTCCAAAGCAGGACTCAAATTAACTTCCATAGAAAGAACCTTGGGACAGTCTTGTCCAGTAGGGTCTTCTCCAAGGAGTGCGTAATTTCCACTTTCAGTAAGCAGGAAGGATCCATCTGTTGCTGGTGAAATGGTAGTGCCTCCAGGTGCGGTGAGGGTGTAGTTCAGCGGCTTTGGTCCAGTTGGACTGAAGGTAAATGAAACACAGCCTTCCACCACAGCAGGAACAGAAAATTCAACTTCAAATTTTTGATTGACTACATAGAGCTGTGGGTCTGGAACTGCACATCCAGACCCATCCTCCAATTCAATTAAATAGACGCCATTCGGAACGGGAACGAAAAAAGTGGAGGAATTCGGTAGGCTGCCAGAAAATTCCAGCCCATCTCCCTGTCGAATAATTTTGTATGTACCTACACCTGGATTGCCTCCAGCAAATGTGAGTTGAAGCCCCCCTTCGGCCACGCCCGTGGCCGAGCAAATTTCATCTTGGGGCGAGACATTTAAGTCAAAACCGGTAGGAGGATTGGTATTTCGCACCGTTACGGAAGAGGAATAGGTGCAGCCGGATGCATTCTCAGCGAGTAGGGTGTACACACCTGGTCCAAGACCTGAAATCGGGATCACGGTACCCTGAGAGGAAGCAGGAAAGCTACGCCCTAACTCCACGAGTTGGATAGAGCTTACATCTGCTTGAAGGGTAACTTCTAGTGCTCCATCTAGGGAGCTGCAGTCGGTGGAAGGGCTAATTTCTTCTACCGAAATGAGGGGAAGTTCATTGACCAATAGGTCGACTTCCTTGGTGACTTGACAGGTCGATAAAATAGGGTCTTGTACGACAAAGGTGAAGGTATATTGACCAGGACCGGGCAGGCTGAGCACCTCTAAGTCCAATTCAAAGAAAGTGCCCAAAGGAACTAGGGTTCCCTCTTGATTCCGTTCGTAAAACCACTCTCCCGTGACGGGGGTGTTGGGAGCAAATGTGACTGTGGATTCCTCGAAACAAACTTCAGCGGCTGTTTGTGTGAGGTCAAATTCAAAAGCAGGTCCGACAAATATAGAGGCAGTGCTATTGCAGGAAGTGGTGAATTCGATTTCATCTTCCGTCGCATCGGTTGCATTCCGAAATTGAACGACTACGGTGTAAATGCTTTCTTCGGTGACGGTGATGGAATTTGAATTGGCATCGCCTAGTACGACTCCTGCAGCATTGGTCCACAAGAAATCGTATTCTCCTGCACTAGGATCGTAGCCTTCGATAGCCGTCAAGGTTACTTCATTGCCTTCACATAGTGTGGCATCGGTCGCTAAGGTAAGTTCTGGTGGTGCCACGATTTCAAGAGTTCCTTCAGCAGTGAAGTAGCCGATTTCCGCGCAGCGGTCCACCCGCAATTCAATGGTATAGTTGCCGGCTTGATTGAAAATTTGCTCCAAATTTTGAAATTGGTCTCCAGGTCCTCCAAAATTGGAGCGAACGACAGTGCCATCCTCGTGGGTAATGGTCCAGAAATAGGAATCAATATCGGGCTCACCACCTCCTTCCAAAGTGGCTGTTGCTCCAGAAATAGGGTCTAAGCAAATAGTTGGAGGGATTCCCAAAGCAGGTTCGGGAATGGAGCTCCCGGAGTTTTGGACAAACGAAGGCAAACCTAAATTGGACGTTCCGGGCATGGCTTCCACTGCGTCTTGGTTGAAGGTACTTGCGGAGGTGCAGCCGGTACCTACTTGAATTTGTCCAATGCGGTCATCTCCGACTACAGCTACGTAAATTTGACCATCAGAAGCGATTTGTAATGCGCCTAAATTAAGGCCTGCAGTGCCACTAAGAGTCTTTTTAGTAGAGATAATACAAGCAGCTCGCTCCTCAGGAGTACTGGCTGTAGCGAAGCAGCTAGGGCAGTCAGGCGCCACTTCCTTGATGAGGTACTCCTCGATTCCTGATCCTCCATTTCGGTAGGAAACCAGAATGCGGTCGGAATCTTGCGAAAATTCAAGACCATAAATTTCTCCAGAGCAACCAAGATCCAGGAGTGCATACTCGCTGAGCGCGCCGGTTTGCTGGTTAAATTCAAAAATCTCTGTTCGGTTGCACCCTCCTTCAGAAATAGTGATGGCCAACTTACTACCATCTGGACTAAATTTCATCGTTCCCACACCCGATGAATATCCATGAGGGCTACCTACTGAGCTAAAGACGGCTTGACCGATCCCTTGGCTCGAGACGGGGTAGGTGCGAAAGGTTGTATTGCCTAGTTCATGAAAGATTACCCAGGTGGTGTCGCCTGAACTTAAGGCAGCACTTTGCTCCGTAGAGGGGCTAAAAAGGAAGTTGTCTTTGGTGACCACGTTTCCTACTCCCGTCGTGTTTTCAGCCTTAATATCGACCAATGAAAAACGCACCTCGTTGCTACCACTTGCCGAGGCTTGGGTGGTAAATAGGTAGAAGAGGGTAGGCTCTGTAGGCACGCCGACAGCCACAACGCCTTGACTTGCTGTGTTGCTACCTCCAATGTCGCTGCCATTTTCCATCAAGTCTCCGTTGAGATCCCAGACCGATTGCCCATCGGTGAAAAATAAGACCTGCCCTGCCTGGTCGGAAATCGTGGAGGTGCCTGCTGGGATGTTTTGTGGATGGGCTTCGGCGATGGGTCTTGGCACAGGAGCTGTATCATCGTCTGGGTCGGGGTTGAAGTCCAGTCCTGCCCCATTTCCAAAGTACCAGATGTTGTTGGTTTGGTCAGGGATATCCCACATTTTGATTCGTATTTCTGCATAAGCATAGCAGGAGGATCCAGGCTCACGTACAAGTACCCAATACAATCCAGGTGTACATACCTCATTGGCCCCTTTTCCAATCCAGCCTTCCTCGCGTTTATTGGACCAGAAATACTCGTAGGTGGTTCCGCTAGCGGCGCCTCCACCTGTACCACCGCCTCCACTATCACCCGACTGGGCTTGTAAGAGCGGATCTAGGTCGATGCAGGACTCACACAGAGTCGTGTCTGAAGGGGTAAAGTTGGCCTGTAGCTCATTTTCGGTGAGAGGAATACTTTTGCTCACCTTTTTGATGGTGCTATCTGGAAAAGTTACCGTTAGGCTCACTTCCAAGCTGCTCCCTTGAGCGGATTCGGCAGGTACCAAAAAATGTTCTTGGTTGAAGTCTGCTGGCAAAGGATTTCCATCCGCATCGCTCAATGGTGGAGAAAATTCCCAAAGGAAAGAGAGCGCTTGGTAGTTGGGTGGACTGATTTCACTAGTTAGCTGAACAGGATTATTTGCGCAAGGAGCCTCTGGATCCCAGCTAAAGTCAATGGTAGGGTCAATGGTTACGTTGGGAGCAAAGATGGGAAAGACGCGTCCACAAAAATCAGTACCGGTAAATGGGTCTTCTTCTACCACTAAGGTAGTTAAAGAGGACTCATTGGGATTGGTAATCCTTCCTACGATTTGAGGTCCCCCAACTACCTCCTCATACAAGTAATACAAGGAACCATCTGGTCCTACTTTTAAGTCGTAGACTTGGGTCAAAGTGGCTTCAAGTGGAATTTCTTCCGGAGTTGCATCGGGGGAATCGGTAGGAATACGAAGGAGTTGATTTCCCCTAGATAAGTAGATATAGGCTCCATTGGGCGAAAAATCTGCACCAGAAATAGGTCCCGCTCCGCCGGAGTTGCTTAGTGCTTGGGGATTTCCGAAGGATCCTGTTGCCGTGTCAAACGGCGCTAAGAAAATATCCTCTCCTGGATTTTTGGGAAGGAGAAGCAGTTGCCCTAAACCCTCGTCAAAGACCATGGATGAAGGTTCGATTGGGATTCCTCGAGTGCCTGTAAGGGTGAAGGAACCTGCGGTGTTTTCCAAGCGCCTTGCTTGCAGGTTGCCTCCTGAAAAGCTGATTAGGTAGGAGGGGGAGCTTTGAGTTTTGACGACCAAAACGGCACCTTGAGCGGACCCAATGACTTGATTTTTACTCGTAATTTGTCCTAGAGGCGGCTCGTTCCCTGTTGCCTGGCCTGGGGCATTCATATCTACGAGGGCATATTGAAGTTGTCCGGTGAGGGAAAGATAAAAAATGTAAAAGAGCTTGTTGCCATTTGGATTGTATTCCAAAAAACCTGTAGCCACGGTTTGCCGACCTTGAAAATCCCCATTCAATCCGGGCGCAGAACCTTCAATGGGACTCCCCGAGTAATTGTAAACCAATTCTCCATTGGTATATAATAAGGGTTGCCCAGTGATGGGATCTATGGCAATCGCATTGTTGTTGGCCCCATTCAGGATGGAAGCGGGAAGTGTTTGAACCGAAGCAACTGCTCCTTTACCGAAGGAGAGGTAGGGATGGTCACCGGTACTGCAATTTCCAAAAATCCATTCGTTCTCGTTGTAGCCTTGTGCGAGGGAAGTGCCTATTCCCCACCAAGCGTAGCATAGGATGCCGACAATTAGTCTAGTGAATCGTATGGTATTCAACTTGCTTTTCATATTTTTAAGGCTACTTCTAAAACAACCGTTAAGCATCCTCGTTTAGAAGTGAAGTACATATTCAAATAAACGAACAATTTCGTGTTAAGGTCTCTGCTGACAGTGGTTTTTTTTATGGTGCTTGGTTGGGCTTCAATTTCCGAAGCGCTTGCCCAAGATCCACAGTACAGCCAATACTACGCAGCCCCACTTTACCTTAATCCTGCCATGGCAGGGGGAGAGTTGATGGGAAGGGTAGGATTTAACTACCGAAACCAGTGGCCTTCATTGGATGCTCAATTCACCACTTTTTCTGCCTATTACGACACCTATCTTCCAGACTACAATTCTGGGATAGGCGTTCATGTCATGCAAGATACGGAAGGAGCATCTAAATTACGCTCTACCTCGATTTCGGCAATGTATTCCTACGAATTGCGACTAGCAGATAACTTGTACTTCCGACCTGGGTTTCAAGCAAGTTACCTGCGAAGGGAAATTGGGTTTTATGAAAATTTGATTTTTGCAAATCAGATCAATCCTGTGGATCCTACTGGTCCCTTGCTGCCTGGTTCTGATATTCCTGGATTGGGTGATCCAGTGAGCATCTTTTCGCTTTCAGTTGGAGGGTTGCTCTTCACAAAAAATGCCTGGATTGGATTTTCTGCACATCACCTAAACGAGCCTAACCAATCCTTTGTGGATGGCTTGAGCCCATTGCCAAGCAAACTTTCTTTTCATGCTGGTTACCGAATTTCCTTAGGGCAAGGAGGCCTGCGCCAAGATTTCACCCACATGAGAAAGCAGCGTTATTTGACGCCTACCTTGAATTACAAAAGGCAAGGGCCTTTTGAGCAGCTGGATGTGGGCGCCTATTTTTATGTGGAACCTATTGTATTTGGAGCCTGGTATCGGGGATTACCATTTAGGCCAGTGGATGGACAAAGTAATCG
This sequence comes from Algoriphagus sp., assembly GCA_030729785.1. Taxonomy (GTDB): domain Bacteria; phylum Bacteroidota; class Bacteroidia; order Cytophagales; family Cyclobacteriaceae; genus Algoriphagus. Next base: position 8,724 of record JANQWS010000081.1, read on the forward strand.
GGACGCTATTGTAATGATGGTAGGCGTCAATTTAATCACAGGGCTAAATATTGGGTATAGCTTTGACTATACGGTGTCCCAACTGGGTATACAAAGTGGGGGAGCTCATGAATTGAGTCTTTCCTGGACTATTCCCAGTCGAAATCAAGGCAAGCCCTTGGGCCGTGACACCATTTTACCTTGTCCTAAATTTTAAAATAAATGGAGACTCAGAGTTTGTTGTACCTGCTAGTGGGGGTGCTTGCTTTTGGTTTTATTGTACCCCAACTCTTGGAGTTCCTGCAGGTGTCCCACGCTACTTCGAAAATACCAGACACCCTAGCTGAATACCTAAGTGTGGACAAGTTGGCCGAGAGTAAATCTTATCAGCGGGCGAATTTTTATTTTAAAGTGGTGACGAGTAGTTTTACTTTTCTAGTGACCCTTCTCTGTGTGACCCAAGGCTGGTTTGGAGCAATAGATACCTGGATTGCAGGTTTTGGTTATTCTCCATTTATTAATTCCCTTCTATTTTTTGGGTTAATCTTTGTGGTTTCAGATGTGCTCAGCCTGCCTTTTGATTACTACAGTACCTTTGTAATTGAGGAAAAGTTTGGATTCAATAAAACCACTGTACGTACCTTTTTCTTAGATAAATTGAAAGCATATGCGTTATCTCTTGTGGTAGGGGGAGGTTTATTGCTGATTTTTCTGTGGTTGGTACATGCTATGGGTCCCCAGTTCTGGTGGCAGTTTTGGTTACTAGCAGGAGTTTTTATGATCCTAGTGAATGTGGGCTACACGGCTTGGATCCTTCCCTTATTCAATACGCTGACTCCACTAGCCGAAGGAGAGGTACGATCTAAGTTGCTGCAGTATGCGGCAAAGGTGAATTTCTCCATTCAGCATATTTTTGTGATGGATGGCAGTCGACGGTCTGCGAAAGCAAATGCATTTTTCTCAGGATTTGGCAAGCAAAAAAAAGTGGTGCTCTACGACACCCTATTGGAGCAGCATCCCCCAGAGGAGTTGGTGGCCGTATTGGCCCATGAAATTGGGCATTACAAGAAAAGACACCTAAAGTGGAGCATATTGATTTCCTTGATCCAAGTAGGGGTACTCCTGTTTTTGTTGGGGCAAGTGGTTTTTTCAGAAACAATGAGTTTGGCCTTAGGGGGAAGCAGCTGGTCAGTACATTTGAATATTTTGGGTTTCACGATGCTCTTTGCACCGCTAACCATGATCCTGGGGATTGGAATGAACTGGCTTAGCCGTAAGCATGAATTTGAGGCAGATCAGTACGCCAAAGAAACTTATGGCGGTAAGCCACTAGCAGAAGCCTTGAAAACGCTTTCAGTAAAAACCCTCAGTACCATCCATCCACATCCCTGGTACGTGTTTGTCAACTACTCCCACCCGCCGCTTTTGCAGCGATTGCAGCGCTTAGAGGAATAGGAAGTGGTTTGATTTTTTTGTGTTAGACCTAGACTTCTCTTCTAAAAAATGTAAATTTCTCTAGTATTTACTCGAAACCCATGAGAGACCTTGCCGATTTTCCTTACCCACTGAGCGACCTTTTTTCTCAACCCCTAACTGCTAATGATTGGGATCGATACCGACTAAGCCAAGAGCAAATCGATTTTTTTCATGAACAGGGGTATTTGGCTGGGATTCAACTCCTTGATGAATCCCAGATTGCTGCCTTATCCCAAGCATTGGATGAGGTGATGGACCCCAAGCACCCGCTGCATGATTTATTCCATGAGTTTCACAGCAACGAATCTGCAGATCCCAATACGGTCTTATTTCATTCATTAGGACACTGGCGGATAGCGGAAGCTTTTCACGACGCGATTTGGAATCCAGCATTTCGGATGGTTGCAAGCCAATTGCTCGGGAATCGAGGTGTTCGCTTTTGGCACGATCAGTTGTTTTGCAAGCCTGCGCACCACGGCGGAGTAGTCGCCTGGCATCAGGATTATTCGTACTGGACCCGTACGGTGAATATGCAGCATTTGACTTGCTGGTGTGGACTGGACGATGCTACGGAGGAAAATGGCTGCTTGCAGTATGTACCGGGGTCTCATCGCTGGGGGCTTTTAGAAAAGCCTACTCTTGCCGGCGAAATGGATGGGCTGGTAGCAATGCTTTCTGAAGAGCAGAAAGCCCAATTTACACCTGTGGCGATTCCACTGAAAGCAGGCTATGCAGCATTTCACCATCCACTGCTAGTGCATGGGAGCTATGCCAACTATTCCCCTCGATCCAGAAAAGCTTTTGTGTTGAATGTGTTTGCAGATGGGACGATTTCTGATTCTGACGAGCCCCTACTGGCTGGAGTACCGGTGATTCCAAAAGGAGAAAAAATGGGAGGTAAATTTTTCCCACTCCTAATTGATCCTAAAAACCTGTAAATTCGCCTTTCTAATCCCGTGTCAAGCATAGCTAGCTGGAGGATAGCAAATGGCATCGTCCTTGACGAGCACCTGCTTCGTATTTTAATTTTCAAACAATGGCTTCTGGACTCTTTGCTTTATTAGATGATATCGCTACCCTGATGGATGATGTAGCAGTAATGAGTAAAATAGCAGCAAAGAAAACTGCGGGGATTTTAGGGGATGATCTTGCAGTCAATGCAGAGAAGGCTTCCGGATTTGTGTCCGATCGAGAATTACCGGTGCTTTGGGCCATTACCAAAGGTTCGGCATTGAATAAGCTGCTCATTCTTCCTGTTGCCTTTCTACTAAGCGCATTTGTTCCACTAGCCATTACTGTGATTCTAGTACTAGGGGGGCTTTACCTTGCCTATGAAGGGGCGGAGAAAATCCATGCCTATATTTTTCCACATCCTGCAGAAAAAGAAGAAGATTTGGATTTTGAAATCACTGAAGAAGAAATTTTAGTACTCGAAAAGAAAAAAATAAAGTCTGCCATTACGACTGATTTTATCCTTTCTGTGGAAATTGTCATCATCGCAATGAGCACAGTGGTAGGCAAACCTTTGTTCAATCAAGTGGCTGTGGTATCATTAATTGCCTTGATCGCAACGGTAGGAGTCTATGGAATAGTGGCTTTGGTAGTTCGAATGGATGAGTTTGGATTTAAATTAATCGCCCTCAATGATCGCGAGGATAGCTTCTCTGACAAGGTAGGTTGGATGTTGGTCAATGCCTTGCCTCATTTTGTGCGAGGGATTGGTTTTATTGGAACTTTAGCCTTGTTATTGGTTTCAGGAGGTATTTTTTCGCACAATATTCCTTTTTTTCACCACCTATTGCCTACTTGGCCAGACATACTCAAAGAATTTCTTTTTGGATTGGCAGTAGGAGTTGTGGTATTAATACCCATCATGATTTTTCAGAAGGTTCGAAAAAAATCAAGGTAAGATTTAATTTGAAAGCCGAGGATTATACCTATTTTCAAAGTATCTAAATCTGCTCGTATGAAGTCTTTGCTCCAACAGTTTTTCAGTTTTTTATTGTTTCTCTTTCTGCTGCCCCAATGGGGTTTTGGACAGTTAGGGGAGTCCTACCTGCGCTATGAAGGGAAAAAAGGTCTAGGTGAAGGCAAGCACATTGTCTTGGTAGCTGGGGACGACGAATACCGATCGGAGGAGTCTATGCCCATGTTAGCCAAGATTTTATCCTCTCATCATGGGTTTAAAACTACGGTGCTATTCCCCATTGATCCAAGTACCGGAGACGTGGTGCCCAATTACCAAACTAATATTCCAGGGCTGGAGCAACTTGCTTCAGCAGATTTAGTCATTGTATTGATTCGATTTCGTGAGCTTCCTGATGTCCAGGCAAAGTACTTAGAGGACTATCTTTTGGGAGGCAAGCCCATTATTGGCTTGCGAACATCCACACATGGCTTTGCCTATCAAAAAAATAAGGAATCCAAATTTGCAAAGTGGGATTGGATGAGTAAAGTGCCGGGATGGGAACAAGGATTTGGGAAGCGCATCTTTGGGGAAACTTGGATCAATCACCACGGTGTTCATGGAAAAGAAGGAACTAGGGGCTTGGTCGATGGAGTAAAGCAAAACGCCAATCATCCAGTTCTTCGCGGTGTAAAAGATATCTGGGGTCCTTCGGATGTGTATGGCATCAAAAATTTGCCAGCCGATGCAGAGGTTTTGGTATATGGGCAGTCTACAGCAGGAATGAATGACCAAGCCCCATTAATCTGGGAAAAGTCGGTGATGCCTATTGCCTGGACCAAGCCGTATCAGCTCGAAGGTGGAAGGCCAGGGATGGCTTTTGCCTCAACAATGGGGGCTTCCTTGGACTTTCAAAGTGCTGACCTGAGAAGACTAGTAATTAATGCTTCGTTTTGGCTGTTGGGTATGGGAGATGTGGTTACCACGGATTTGAATGTGGACTTTGTGGGGCCCTATCAGCCTACTCCTTTTGGATTTGACACCTTCCGGAAGGGCATGCGGGTAGAGGATTTTAAGTAGGGAGTTGTACAAAGTACCAAGTACAATGTACCAAGTACTAAGAACGAAGTGCCAAGTATGAAGACGCATTAGAAGTAACATTTTCATCCTAATGCAAATCCCTACATTGTACTTCGTACTTTGTATAATCCAGTATCTCTACTTTGTACTTCGTACTTGGTACTTCGTACAATTAATAACTTAATTT
>JANQWS010000082.1:0-6991 GCA_030729785.1 Algoriphagus sp.
AAGCAGCCAAACTAGTCACCACACCTACACTAGCTGTGATTTTCCAAGTTGAAACCTTTGGAAAAATCGCCTGTAGTGCTAGTCCAGCTCTATAAATTGTAGGATTGGCAGTAGTCCAGCCTGCGATCACCACACAAATCGCCCCAGCAATTCCTAGGGTCTTGTATGCAATGGCCCCTGGAGCAAATTCCTGTGAAGCGGAATCGGCCTGAAGAAATACCGAATAGAGAATCCCAGATGCGATCCACGCCACAAAATGTCCTAAAAAAACTCCTCCAAAGGAATAAAATCCGTAGGTCCAAGACTTTGCATAACGAAGAATGGTCAAATCAGACATCCCAATGTGCATAGCCATATTGCAAAACCAGGCAAAAAAAATGGTGTGCCAAATCGTAAATTTGGACATACCAGCGAGTGGAACTCCATTCCAAATCACTTCTTGAGAAATGCTGATCAAACTTTCAAATGACCCCACCCCAAGTTGAGCCAAACCCACAATAGCAGCAGCAAAGAAGACCAGGATCATCCAGGGAGACATCACATTTGCAAATTTGGACACTTGAGAGTATCCCTGGATAGCCACTAGCGTAATCACTCCTCCCATTAAAAATACAGTCAATATCCAGCCTGGCGTCCTTGGCAACCAGTCCGATAGGGTGGGCATCTCAAGGTCAAAAGGAATTCCCACAGCCGTCGCTGAAACTGCAATCATAGACCCAGCAAGAAAGCAAAACATTAAGGAATTGACCAGATTGTACCAGCGTACCACGTTTTTGCCAGCTATTCGCTCCAATTGATAATACAATGTAAGACGCTTGGAGGCTGCTATTGGCCCTGTAATCAATCCCCAACTCAGCACTGCCAGGAGGTTGCCAATCAATAATCCAAAAACGAGGTCTCCGGCCGATACTCCATGTGCCACGAACAAGGGACCAATCACAAACTCGGTTCCAGCCGTATGCTCGCCTGCATACATTCCCAAAAAGCTTTTCGCTCCTTTCAGACTACCACTCGGAATCGGTGTGCGCTCAAATTCGTTGGTCTCACCAACTACCTTTTTTAAAAACGAATTGCTCATTGAAAATAAAATGTTTGATTATCCGTAATTCTGCCCAATTGATGTTAGCAAACGTTTCCTAAAAATCAGTTCCAAAAACCCCAATATCTGCCCAAATCAAAGCATCTACATGCATCAAGAGCACATTGGATTATTCTTTGGTCTGACCAAAGGAAGCCCAATACACTCCGAATGAAAGTAGAAAAATAAAACTAACTTTTTCATCAAATTGGAAAGAATGAGCACTGATGCAACTGGAAAGCAATTAACTCGACTACAAAAATTGAGCTCTATTGAATCATAAATTAAAAAATGGAGGACTTTTTCCCAAATAAAATCTCGCATTCGAAAAAGGTTTTCCTTGCTCCTAGGATGCCCTCTGCTTGCCTGCTCTTCAATAAATCATAAGGAAATAAAAAACAGGTTTTGAAGGAAATGGAAACTTTCAATATTCGGTTAGTTGGCAATGGCTGATAAAAACAGCTTTTTACTCCTCTATTTTATTGCTAACTTATAGTTTAGATTCCTAATCCATGAAAAATCTATTTCTCCTCCTCCTTCCCTTCCTGTACTTCGGTGCCCAAGCACAGGATTTATCCCCAACCAGCCCCCCCAATGTCGTCCTGATTTTTATGGATGACCTAGGTTATGGGGACCTAGAGGCCTATGGAGGCTATCCACAGCGGACCCCACACCTCAATGCGCTTGCTGCTTCTGGGATGCGATTTACCAATTTCTATGCAGCCCAGGCCGTCTGTAGTGCCTCTAGAGCGGCCCTACTAACGGGCTGCTACCCCAATCGACTGGGCATCTCTGGAGCACTTATGCCCTGGTCCACCACAGCATTGAATCCCGAGGAAGAAACCCTCGCCACCCTCGCAAAAAAGAAAGGGTACCAAACCGGCATGATTGGCAAATGGCACCTCGGTGCAAAAGCCCCTTACCTACCCACTTCCTACGGCTTTGACTCTTATTTTGGCCTTCCCTATTCGAACGACATGTGGCCTGTAGGCTACGATGGAAAGCCGATAACAGACACGGCAGACCGCAAATACAAGTACCCTCCCCTCTTTTTACTTGAAGGGAATGATCCCGTGATCCCCATCCGCACGCTTGAGGACCAAGCTCAACTCACACAAGTGTACACCCAGCGGGCAGTGCAGTTTATTGAGCGGCACAAGGAGACTCCCTTTTTCTTGTACTTAGCCCATTCCATGCCTCATGTACCCATTGCGGTGTCTGATCCCTACAAAAACAAAACTGGAGCTGGCCTATTTGCAGACCTGATGACCGAAATAGACGATTCTATTGGGGAAGTGATGGCTGCACTGATCAAAAATGGCCTTAGCCAAAATACGCTGGTCATCTTTACAAGTGACAATGGCCCCTGGCTAACCTTTGGCAACCATGCTGGTAGCAGTGGCGGCCTTCGAGAAGGCAAGGGTTCTGCTTGGGAAGGTGGCGTCCGCGTACCATGCATCGTCAGCTTACCGGGCGTAATCCCTGCAGGAACAATCACCAACCAGCTTGCCTCCACCATGGACATCTTACCTACGCTAGCCGCTCTCTTAGACGCCCCTTTACCGGATCAAAAAATTGATGGGGTAAATATCTTACCCCTACTTCAGCAAGTGTCCGATGCGAATCCTCGAGATCATTTTGTTTATTACTACGATGCAAATAGCCTTAAGGCTATCCGGCAAGGGAAATGGAAGCTGGTGTTCCCCCATGTTTCTCAAACCTACCTAGGTACTACACGTGGAAATGACGGTTTTCCGGGAGTCTATAAATCTGTAGAGGTGCCGCTCGCCCTGTACGACCTGTCTACAGATCCCGACGAACTTGTGGACTTGGCCCCTTTGCATCCCGCACTGGTGGCCTCCATGACTGCTTTGGCAGACCAATACCGACGGACACTCGGAGATGACCTCACAAAACAACCGGGAACCGAAAAGCGGCCGGCAGCAAAAATGGATTGAGGGAGAAGGCTACATCAAGAATAATCAAAAAAATATTTCTGAGAGAAATTCAAAAAAAACTAAAGAAATTCTATAATCGATCCTTTTTAGAACCCAGCAACAAACAAGCAGTTACCAACCCCGATAAGCCGGTGGCACCACCTGGTTCAGCCTCAAGTAAACAATCGCCTGCGCACGGTGGTGGGTTTGGTGGTCTTGAATCAAGTTGAGAAACTGAATTTTATTCATGACCCCACCCCTCCAAGGAAATTCTTTTGTCAAGCTCTTCGCATCAAGCTCCTCTAGCTGACGCAAAGCAAAGTCATAGGATTCAGTAAGTAAGCGCATTACCTCCACTTTACTCACATCTTGACCCTCCTCCTTGGAGCGGTGTGGCAAAGGTTTCTCCGCCAAAAAGCTGCTTGAAAGCCAAACTAAATTATCCCCCAAGTGCAGGAGCTGCTCCCCAAAGGACATCTCCTCGGGAGTAGGACGATACCCATACTGCGCCTCCGGCATTTTCTCTGCCACCTCAAGCGTATACCGCATCGCCTCAGTTAGCTTCTGCTGATGAGCACTAATTAATATGGCCGAGTCCTGGGCTTTCAGTCCAATAGAAACTCCTACAAAAAGAAAAAGGAAGGGTATAAATTTCATTGCGTTACATTTTTTAATTTGATTATCTACAATCTTACCAGTAGCAAAAAATCTGTTTGAATTACGGCGGCTAAACAAGTTTCAATAAAAAAAGAAGAAGAAAAATAATGCTGCGTTGGTGATCCGCACGCCCTCGTAGTAGCCGATAGTCCTGCGAGAACCATCCATCACCCGCCCATCTTCTAGGTAGCCAATCGTCCTGCGGGACTGATCCATCACGCGCCCATTTTCGATATAGCCTACAGTAGATCTAGATCCATTCATCACCCGTCCATCTTCCACATAGCCAATGGTCCGCCGTGACCCATCCATGACCCGACTCCCATCCAGGTAGCCAATCGTCGATCGAGAGCCATTGGTCACCCGCTCCCCTTCGATATAGCCTACCGTCCGACGGCTACCATCCATCAGGCGCTGCCCAAACCCTTCCTGCGACAGAAATAAAATGGGGAGTAGAAAAAGTAAGAATGCTGTTTTCATACTGGATTTAATTGAACTAACCTACTGAATTTCAATCCAAACTCAAAAACACCTGCCCTGTATCACTCTCCTGCAAACGAAAAAATGCCAACCCAAAGCCGGCATTTTTTAGATATGGGTTGGATCGCCTTACTTCAATCCTCCAATCATATCGGATGGCTTCACCCACTCGTCAAACTGCTCGGAGGTAAGCAAGCCCAAACTTAAGGCTGCAGCTCGTAAGCTCGTCCCTTCCTTGTGCGCCTTCTTGGCGATGGCTGCGGCATTTTCGTAGCCAATATACGGATTCAGGGCCGTCACCAGCATGAGGGAGTTTTCCAAATGCTGCTGAATCATCGGGGTATTCGGTTCAATCCCCACCGCACAGTTTAGATCAAAGGAAACGCAAGCATCTCCTAGCAAACGGGCTGACTGTAGGAAATTGGTGGCTATCAAAGGCTTGAATACATTCAGTTCAAAATGTCCGTTGGAACCACCTATAGTAATTGCCACATCGTTGCCCATCACCTGCGCCGCTACCATGGTCATCGCCTCCACTTGAGTCGGATTGACCTTGCCCGGCATAATGGAAGAACCTGGCTCATTTTCTGGAATCAAAATCTCCCCGATGCCCGAGCGAGGACCTGAGGAAAGCATGCGAATGTCATTGGCGATTTTCATCAAGGAAACAGCCAATTGCTTCAATGCCCCATGGGTTTCGACCATGCCGTCGTGCGCAGCAAGTGCCTCAAACTTGTTGGGCGCCGTCACAAAGGGAAGACCGGTCAACTCTGCGATTTTTTTGGCCACCAATTCAGAATAGCCCTGCGGAGTATTCAAACCCGTGCCCACTGCCGTACCTCCCAAAGCCAACTCAGACAAATGCGAAAGGGTGTTGTTGAGCGCACGCAAACCGTGATCAAGCTGCGCCACGTAGCCACTAAACTCCTGACCCAAGGTAAGCGGAGTGGCGTCCATAAAGTGGGTTCGCCCGATTTTGACTACCTGCTTGAAAGCCTCTGCCTTGGCTGCTAGCGTATCGCGAAGCTGCTTCACCCCGGGGATAGTCGTTTGGGCAACCATCTTGTAGGCAGCAATGTGCATGGCCGTGGGGTAGGTGTCGTTGGAGGACTGAGACTTGTTGACGTCGTCGTTGGGGTGGATTTTTTTCTTGGCATCTTCCAAAGATCCTCCCAAAAGTACATGCGCTCGGTAGGCTATCACCTCGTTCGCATTCATGTTGGATTGGGTACCCGATCCCGTCTGCCAGACCACCAATGGAAACTGGCTGTCGTGCTGTCCAGTTAGCACTTCGTCACAAACCTGAGCGATGATTTCTGCCTTTTCTGGTTCCAAAACCCCTAACTCCGCATTGGTCAACGCCGCTGCTTTCTTCAATACGGCAAAGGCATGAATGATCTCGATGGGCATGCGGTTTTTTTCCCCGCCAATCTTAAAGTTATTGATCGAACGCTGTGTCTGTGCGCCCCAGTAGGCGGATGCTGGAACCTCCACAGGCCCCATGGTGTCTTTTTCTATACGGATGGACATGGTAGTCGAATTAAAAAGGTGAAGATTAGGGCACAAAGGTACACCCAAAGTCCCTTTTTGCCTAAAACTTGCTAGCAGATTCCACGTTACTCGCTGGAAAATTGATTACTTCTTTGAAAAGTTTTTTACAATACCCCAGCTGACGGTGAAACAAAACTACCGCCAAGATGTAATTGAAGCCCAGTAGAAAAAGACAAATCCCTCCTTGAAAAAATTGCTGAGTCTCTATAAAGAAATAAAGAGCAAAAGCCAATAGTATCCCTGTCCAAAACCAAAGAAAAAATCGAGTAGTTGAAAAAAGCTGGTAACGGAGAAAAAGGATGCTGCCTCGAGGGGTATGCTCCACCTTACCCAAAAGTAATGGGAGAAAGTTGTCTCCTTTTTCAATCACTCGAGAAATTCGAAATCCATTTGCTTCGACGCGACCGTTAAATAGCGGAGGTAATTCTGGGGACCCTTCGGAATGAGCCCCTCGAGTAACTGCCGACAAGCGATCCAGGAGCTGCTCCTTCGATAAAGAGCTTACCAGAGTTTCCCGACCAAAAGGCAGCAAGTTCATGCCTTTACCTTACAGCAATACACGAAATTTCCACCTGCACATTTTTGGGGAGTTTGCTTACCTCCACCGTCTCCCGAGCAGGGGGATCTACTTTGAAGTACTGCCCATAAGCCTCGTTGATGGTGCCAAACTGGCCCATATCTCGGATAAAAATCGTGCATTTGGCCACATTTGCAAACCCAAAACCAGCAGCCCTCAGGATGGCTTCCATGTTTTTCATGACCGCATGCGTTTCTTCCGTGATGTTTTCATTGATCAGCTCGCCCGTCTCTGGGTCTAGGGCGATTTGGCCCGATACATACAGTGTATCTCCAACTTGGACCGCCTGAGAATAGGGCCCGATTGGTGCCGGTGCTTCATGGGTAAGGATTACGTGTTTGGTCATAGTATTTTATTTTTAGTATCAAGTAGCTAGTATCAAGTATCAAGACGCTGAAAACTGTACGAAGTACCAAGTACCTGCCTACCGCAGGCAGGCAATGTACAAAGATCCTTGCGAAGCAGAATTCTGGTATATATTGAAATCCCTACTTTGTACTTGGTTCCTAGTACTTTGTACAACTCGAATCCCTACTTCGGCATTCTTCATTTTTCAATCGGCGTTCGACATTAGTTTTTAGTCCGTATTTCGCCTGCCTACAGCAGGCAGGCCTGCCCGCCGCGGCGGGTACTTGGTACTTAGTACTTCGTACTTGCTACTTTCTTCGCTTCCTCCCAGTACACATCCATTTCAGCCAAACTCATCTCACT
>JANQWS010000082.1:7091-10940 GCA_030729785.1 Algoriphagus sp.
CTACTTTCTTCGCTTCCTCCCAGTACACATCCATTTCAGCCAAACTCATCTCACTTAGATTTTTGCCTGCCGCTTTGGCAGCTTGCTCCAAGTACTGAAATCGGGAGATAAATTTGATGTTGGTCCGCTCCAAGGCCTCCTCTGGGTTGATGTCGATAAATCGCGCATAGTTAATCAATGAAAAAAGAAGGTCTCCAAACTCTGCCGCTGCTTTTTCTTGGTCGATTTTGGATCCAGCTCCTACCTGAAACTCCGCCTCAAACTCGCCCATTTCCTCCTTCACCTTGTCCCATACCTGCTCAGGCTCCTCCCAGTCAAAGCCCACACCTCGTGCCTTTTCCTGGATTCGCATGGCCTTGATAAGGGCCGGCAAACTTTTGGGCACTCCACCAAGCACAGAAACATTTCCCTTCTCGGTGAGCTTGATTTTCTCCCAATTTTGCTTGACCGCCTCCTCATCCTGCGCCACCGTATCTCCATAGATGTGTGGGTGCCGACGGATGAGCTTTTCACAAAGTGAATCAATCACCGTACGGATGTCGTAGCTACCCTGCTCCGAGCCAATTTTGGCATAAAAGACCAGGTGCAAGAGCAGATCCCCCACTTCTTTTTTTATTTCTTCAGCATCACCTTGCAAGATGGCATCCGAAAGCTCAAAGGTCTCCTCAATGGTCAAGTGACGCAAACTTTCGGTAGTCTGCTTCTTGTCCCAAGGGCATTGCGCACGCAACTCATCCATAATGGTCAATAAGCGATCAAAGGCAGCCAATTGCTCGGCTCGAGAACTCAAGTTGGACATGTTGTAGGAAACTATGCTAGACGTGTAAACGTTTTCAAAGTAAAACATTAAATTTGCGCAAAATTATCCGGTATGGCAACTTTCTTGATCACACTAGGTTTCATCGCCCTTTTCTTCGTTTTAATGTCTGTAAGGCTGATTTTTCTAAAAAATGGGGAATTCAAAGGAACCTGTGCTTCACAAAGTCCTTTCCTAAACAAGGAAGGAGTGACTTGTGGCCTCTGTGGAAAGACGGTGGATGCTACCAGCAACTGTGCCAATCCGGACAATGAGGTGGACAAGGTGATGGCCAAATTCAAGTAATCTTTTCAAGCGTAGCCAACTATTTTTAACATACAAACATCCTATTCGTGTCACTAATTAAATCGATCTCTGGAATTCGAGGTACCATCGGCGGCAGGCCAGGCGAAGGCCTAACCCCCATTGATGTAGTCAAATTTACCGCTGCATATGGCACCTGGGTGCTCGAGCAAACAGGAAACCCCACGGTAGTCATCGGTAGGGATGCGCGACTGTCTGGGGATATGGTCTCCCGATTGGTAGCCGCAACACTCCAGGGTTTAGGAATATCAGTCATTGACCTAGGCCTAAGCACTACCCCCACAGTAGAGTTTGCAGTACCCCGAGAAAATGCAGGTGGAGGTATCATCCTCACTGCAAGCCATAACCCTACCCAATGGAATGCCCTCAAACTTCTCAATGCTGTCGGTGAATTTATATCCGATGAAGAAGGCAAAGCCATTTTGGCAAAAGCCGAAACAGAGGACTTTACCTTTGCAGAGGTACGGAAACTAGGAAAATACACCGAAATCTCCGACTACATGGATCGACACATTCAGCATGTCCTTGATTTGGAGCTTGTGGATGCAGCAGCCATAAAGGCCCGCAACTTCAAGATAGTCGTGGATGCTGTCAATTCTACTGGAGGCATCGTGATTCCCAAACTCCTTCGTGCACTGGGCGTAACTGAAATCGAGGAACTTTATTGCGAGCCGGATGGCAATTTTGCACATAACCCAGAACCGCTTCCAGAAAACCTCCGTGATATTTCCAAAAAATTAGAAAAAGGAAGTTTCGATCTAGGGATCGTCGTAGACCCAGATGTAGATCGTCTGGCTCTAGTCAATGAGGATGGATCCATGTTTGGTGAGGAATACACCCTAGTAGCGGTAGCTGACTACGTACTTTCTCAGACTCCTGGCAATACAGTGTCCAACCTTTCTTCAACACGAGCACTACGTGATGTCACCGAAAAACGAGGCGGAACCTACACCGCATCAGCAGTCGGTGAAGTCAATGTCGTCAACCAAATGAAAGCGGTCCAAGCAGTTATCGGTGGGGAAGGCAATGGAGGCATTATCTACCCAACTTCTCATTATGGACGAGATGCATTGGTGGGAATTGGGCTATTTTTAACCCACCTAGCAAAGTATGGCAAGTCCATCTCCATGCTTCGTGCAACCTACCCGAACTATTATATTTCAAAAAATAAAATAGAACTTACTCCAAACTTGGATGTAGACGATATCCTACTTAAAATCAAGGATCAATACAAAAACCATCCCATCAACGATTCTGATGGGGTCAAAATTGAATTTGAAAAAGAATGGGTGCATCTTCGAAAGTCCAATACCGAACCGATTATCCGTATCTATTCGGAATCGGACTCGGAAGCCAAAGCAGAGCATCTTGCCAAAAAAATAATGCAAGACATCAAAGAGGTGGTAAATGCAACCTTAGATTAAAAAAATTATCGCCTTGCCAAAAAGCAGTCTATGAAGCACGTATACCTCGATAATGCCGCCACCACTCCCATGGACGATCGCGTGATCGAGGCAATGCTTCCTTTTATGCGAGGACATTATGGCAATCCCTCCTCCGTACACAGCCACGGCAGAGAGGTTCGCTCAGCCATTGAAAAGGCCCGAAAAAAAGTTGCCGAACTACTCCACACCAGTTCCTCAGAGATTTTTTTTACCTCCGGAGGTACCGAAGCGGACAATACTGCGCTGGTATGTGGAGTGGAGTCGCATCACATCAGCCATGCCATCACTTCCCCTTTAGAACACCATGCAGTCCTTCATACCCTGGAGATGCTCGCTAAAAAAGGTAAAATCCAGCTCAGTATTTTGGATGTCAATGATAAAGGGGAGATCAATATGCAGCAATTGGAATCCCTCCTTCAAGCCAACCCTAAAAGTTTGGTATCGCTCATGCAAGGCAATAACGAGATTGGCAACTTAAATGACCTGGAGCGAATAGGAACCTTAGCGCGTACCTACGATGCCTTTTTCCACTCGGATACGGTACAAACCATGGGCCATTATGCACACGACTTGTCTCAGCTTCCTGTAGATGCCTTGGTGGCGGGTGCACACAAATTTCACGGACCCAAAGGAGTTGGTTTCCTCTATGTGCGGAAGGATAAAAAAATTCACCCCTTCATCCATGGTGGTGCCCAGGAGCGAAACATGCGCGGTGGAACAGAAAATGTAATTGGCATCATCGGCCTAGCCAAAGCACTGGAAATTTCTCTCGAAGACCTTGATGCACACCGTAGCCATATTGAGAAGGTTAAGAGCTACTTTATTGAAAAACTGAAACAGGACATCCCTGGTGTAGCCTTCAATGGCTGCTCTGCAGAGCTAAACAAAAGTTTGTATACAGTACTCAACGTGAGTCTTCCCCCATCTGAGTCCAATCGAGGAATGCTCCTATTTCACCTAGATTTGGAAGGCATATCCGCTTCAGGAGGCTCGGCCTGTAGCTCAGGTGCTACTGTGGGCTCGCACGTCCTAAGAGCGCTCCACCATCCTGCAGAACGTGATGCAGTGCGCTTTTCCTTTAGTCGATTTACAACAATAGAGGAGGTAGATTATACCCTGGAGAAATTGAAAGCGCTTTATATCTAATAGTCGATAATCTACTACCTTTTTTTATTGTTGAATTTTTTGCTCAATGAAGCCTGATCTAAGAAAAAAGCCGCATCTACCCGTCATCCGGAGCGGATCTAGAGGCTACCTTCAATTAGATCTGCTTAATCTGCGTGA
>JANQWS010000082.1:11040-13266 GCA_030729785.1 Algoriphagus sp.
TGCGTGAGAAAAAGAATTTCTTTGCGCCTCTGCGTCTTTGCGAGAAGAAAAAAATAATATCCACCGCGGCGGACGCATTTCTATTCACATTTCGCTCCTCTGGAGCTCTGGGAAACTGGTCGGTAGGGTTTTTCTATTAACATATTACGCCTCTGGGGTAAAAGGATATAATCTTCCTAATGAAAATTAGAGGTACATATTCACGGTTATTTTATTTGGCAGATGTATACCCCCGCGCATAAGGCGTCCAAATCTCGTAAATCGGCTGACCTTGGGAACTCAAACCACTGTGATGCCATTCTCCATCAATCACCTGGTAGTCAAAGCCTAGACTTGCGCCAACGCGAGAATTATCTCTAGAAAAAAAGGTGATGGTTTCTATATATTTTCCTTCCTGTGCACGGTAAATTCCACCGCCTGTGCCCGAAAATTCTCGAGTTTCAGAATTGAAGGCAACCCACTGAAATCTTCCTCCACCCAGAATTTTGATGGTCCGTCTTGCCCCTGGAGTGGAGCGCTGGAGCTGATCTTCTCGTTTTCTTCCCGTAATCACCCAGTTGCCCGTTAGATCATCCTTGGCATCCGACAACTTTTCCCAGACCTCTACAAGTGGCCCTTTGGGGGTAGCAGCAGATACCGTCAACTGGGTTCCAATCAGATTCACATCAAAGCTAGTCACCATCCCAACATGCTCTGGATTGAGCGTAAAAAAATCCAAGGTTTCCTGTAGTTTCCCTGAAGCCATTGAAAAAGGCCCTCCACCCGCGCCAACAAAAGAGTTATCCGCTAGATTCTTGATCCCAAAAGCAAAGTAATTGTCTTGGTAGATTTTGATAAACTCCTGTTCTGTGATTGGAACTTGATTTTGACTTACTAATTTCCAGGCACCTTCTACCTGTTGGGCAGCAAGGGTGCAGGCAACTAACAAAAGGGGGAGCAAAAGGAATTTTTTCATAGAAGTTTAGGGAATTGGCAATAGAAGGTGGAAATTGAAAAAGATTCCACGAAAAACCAAGCCCTGTTTTTTGACAAAAATACCGTATCCCATGAATACCTTCCGATTTGGTACGAGCAAAGATGAGGTCTTACAGGCCATACCCGAACGCAAAATCAAAAAACTTGCTGCTGGGGAGAGGCGTCTAGCTATCCTTCGAATAGGGGAGCAGCTCCATGTGTTTGATGCACATTGCCCGCATCGGGGGGCAGACCTGAGCCAGGCCAATATCAATGGAGCCGGGGAGATCATCTGTCCTTTGCACCAGTACCGTTTTGACCTGAAAACAGGGGATGTTAGGGCAGGCTATTGTACTTCATTACCCGTGTTTCGAAACGAATTGACCGAATCAGGTCTCTGTATTTACCTTCCTTAATGCAAGCAAGCTCCATTGGGAACTGCCTGGTCCGAAGTGGCAACCCAAATTCCACCCTCCTCACTTGAAAACCCGGTAATGAGCACCTCGGACATAAAATCAGCCACCTGACGAGGAGCAAGATTACAAATACACAAAACCTGCTTCCCGAGCAAATCTTTTGGCTGGTAATGGGTAGTAAGCTGGGCAGAAGATTTCTTGACCCCCAAATTAGGACCCAAATCCACCCATATCTGATACGCTGGTTTCCGTGCTTTTTCAAATGGCACAACACGCAGAATAGTTCCTACCCGAAAGTCAATTTTTTGGAAATCTTCTAGGTCAATCGTTTGCATTGCCGATATTTTTTATATTTTTAGGGACGTTTTTCGAAAGCTAACTCGTATTTCAATAAATTATGTGGAACTGTTCAAGAATTTTTGCTAACAAAGTTGCCTTGCTGAGCCTGGTTGCTATTGGCTTCTTGCTTCTGCCAACAGAATCAGTAGCACAGGAGGAAAATACTAAAAAATCCTTTGAAAAACCTGTTTCCGAAGAGCCTAGTCCACTAGTTGAAGCTGGAGCTGCTGCCCCACTGCCTGTTCAAAAACCGGCTCCTGCTAAACAAACTTTTCCTTTGCCAACACCTCGGAAGGAAACACACACCACCGCAACTATCCAAGAGAAAGAACTTAAAAAGAACGAAACACCTTCCACCTTATCTTTCAATATTTTTTTATACATAGTTGATAAGTTTAAAGCAGATCAGAATTAAAAAAAATCGTCCACTGACGACTGTCCACAGTTGACAGCCCATTTAATCGAACTTTAGCCAGGATTTCCGTTGCTTACTGTTAAATAGGCGGCTATTCGCTAC